>DATAYG010000159.1:0-20936 GCA_036272695.1 Rhizomicrobium sp.
GTTCATCCTCTACACCCTTCGGTTTTCCCGTCGAACCGGTGGGCTAGAGGATGAACAGCGGCTCTTCCGCGCCCATCTCCTCCGGCGCGCAATGGGGCGACACGCGCGCGGCTTCTTCGTCGTAATGGTAATCGCGGTTAGCATGCATCAGCACGTTGTGCCCCGTGCGCCGTATGACGAGCACGGTGTCGACATCCGGGCAGGACGAGAGCGCAAGATCGGTATTCGTCTTGAGCGGAAATTTCCGGCCGCCGCGCAGCCCCTCGTCGGCAGTGATGACAACCGTACTGCCGCAATCCTTGATGCGTCCGGCGAGACTGTCGGGTGAAAAGCCGGCAAAGACGACCGAGTGCACCGCGCCGATGCGCGCGCAGGCGAGCATGGCGAAGGCGGCTTCCGGGATCATCGGCAGATAGATCGTCACCCGGTCGCCGCGTCCGACGCCGCGCGCCTTCAGGACATTGGCGAAGCGGCAGACCTGTTCATGCAGCTCCCGGTAGGTGATGGCGCGCGAATCCTTCGGGTCGTCGCCTTCCCAGAGGATCGCAATCTGCTCGGCGCGGTCGGGCAGGTGACGGTCGATGCAGTTCGCCGAGACGTTGAGGGTGCCGTCGGCGAACCACCGGATGTGCAGGTTTTCCGGATCGAACGAGGTATCCTTCACCCGCGTGAAGCGCTTGATCCAGTCGATCTGATGCGCCTGCTCACGCCAGAACCCGTCGGGATCGCCGAGCGACCGCGCATACATCTCGTCATACTGGCTGCGGCGGATATGCGCTCGCGCCGCCCATTCCTCCCGTACGGGTAAAAGTTCGTCCGACATGGTCATGTCGCCTTTCCCCCTCTCTCCCGGAATCGGGGAGAGGGCTTGGGGGTGGGGGCCAGCCGCCGCGTTCTCCTTAGAATTTCGCACACCGCCCCTGTTCTTCCAACAACGCGCTTGCTCGGGCAGCATCCTCACCCTAACCCTCTCCCCCAGGGAGTTGGGGGGAGAGGTAAAGAAACATGCAGTTGCATCTCTGTTCCTGGCCGGAAGTCGAAACCTATCTCGCCAAATCGAAGGCCATTCTCATTCCGATCGGTTCGACGGAGCAGCACGGGCCGAACGGGTTGCTTGGAACTGATGCTCTCTGTGCGGAGCTGATCGGACGACGCGCGGGCGAGGAGGCGGGCATCATGGTCGCGCCTGTCTTCAACGTGGGCCAGGCGCAGCATCACATGGCCTTTTCCGGCACGATCACGCTTCGGCCGTCGACGATGATCGCGGCGATGACCGATTGGGCGCGCTCGCTCGTTCACCACGGCTTTGAGCGGCTCTACTGGTTGAACGGCCATGGCGGAAACATCGCCACGATCAACGCCGCGTTTTCGGAAATCTGGCATGGCTACAGCCTCGGCCAATCCAATCGCGCCGCGCCAGTCTGCAAACTGCGCAACTGGTGGGAGCTGCCGGGCGTGATCGAAGTGTGCAAGCAATTATTTCCGGTGGGCGAGGGGCATCATGCGACACCATCCGAGGTCTCGGTCACTTATTACTTCTTTCCCGAAGCGCAGAAGCATGTCGCGATGGAACCAAAGATCGCGCCGCTCGGCTCGATCCGCGATGCCGCCGATTACCGCCGCCAATTCCCCGATGGCAGGATCGGTTCCGATCCCAGCCAGGCTAGTCCCCAAGCCGGCGAAAAGATTGTCGCCGCCGCGGTGAAGTCCCTCGTCGCCGAATTGCAGGCTTTTGCCGACGCCGCCTGACAGGGACAAGGCGTCGCTCGCACTTTTGCCGGACTGGCACGTTTCGGAAAATGTCGGGGGCTTCTCCAAGCTTTTGGGGAGGAACATTTGCGGCTTTGTGCCCTTAGCGCCGCGCTCGCTTTTCTGCTGATACAAGCGGCGCCTGCCGCGGCTTCCCAAGTCGACCGCGGGCGATATCTGGCTACCATCGGCGACTGCCAGATCTGCCACACCGCGCCAGCCGCGGGCAGCAAGCCTTACGCGGGCGGCTATCCGCTTCATGCCTGGTTCGGCACGGTCTATTCGACCAATGTCACGCCCGACAAGGACACCGGCATCGGGAGCTGGTCGCCGGATGAGTTCTATCGTGCACTCACAAGCGGTAAAGCCGCGGAGGGGCGATTGCTCTATCCGGCTTTTCCGTTTGCCTATTTCACCCATGTTTCACGCGCGGATTCGGATGCGCTTTTCGCTTATCTGCGAACCATAAAACCGGTCCACAACGCCGCGCCCCCGGATAAACTTATTTTTCCGGCAAATATCCGCGCGATGATCGTGTTCTGGGACTGGTTGTTCGTGCCGCAAAGTAATTTCCGGCCGGATCCTGCGAAGGCCACCGCATGGAATCGCGGCGGCGAGATCGTCCATGGCCTTGGCCATTGCGGCGGCTGTCATACACCAAAGAATTTCCTGTTCTCCGACAAACATGACCATTTGCTGCAGGGCGGTCTGATCGATGGCTGGTACGCACCTAACCTGACAGGCTCGTCGCGCACCGGGCTCGGCCGCTGGACCGAGGCCGATCTCGAAACCTATTTGAAGACCGGCACGAACCGTTTCGAGCGCGTCGTCGGCTCGATGAAAGAAGTCGTCCTCGTCTCGACAAGCCGGCTGAGCGACGACGATCGCAAAGCGATCGCCGTCTATTTGAAGTCATTACCCGCTGCACCGGAACGCACGCCACCGACGCCGCCACCCGCAATCATGAGAAGCGGGCAGGCGGGCTTCGTCGAATCCTGTTCGTCCTGTCACCAGGCCAACACGAAGGATTATCCGCCGCTTGCACACAATGCGGTTGTGCAATTCGCCGACCCCGCAACGATGCTGCGCGTGATGCTTCAGGGTTCCGAACCCGCCGCGACACCTGGGCATTCTGCGGGGTATTCCATGCCCGGTTTTGCGGCCCTGTCCGACGCCGAGCTGGCGGACATCGCGACTTACATCCGCAACGGCTGGGGCAATCGCGGTTCGACCGTTTCGGCGAAACAGGTGAAAGACCTGCGGCGCCTTCTCGCACTGCAAAGCTGACCCGCGCGCTCCGGGTCTAGATGTACCCCGCGCGGCTTCCTTGGTGTGTTGTTTGGCAAGCCGTTCCGCGGGCATTACACGCACCATCGCCGGCAACCTGGGGAAAGGGAGGAGAGCCAGATTGTCCGGATCGCCGAACTCCATCCCCGCGTTTATGAAATGATGAACGAGAACGTCAAACGCCTCGTCGAAAACATCACCGGTCTGGGAAAACCGGAGGTGGGCCATATCTGCATTCGTTCCGCAGTGCCCTCTGCTTTCGGCTTCGCCGACGATGGCGAGACGCCGAACAATCCCCAACTCCCGCTCGTCCTGTATCGATCGCCAGTCGTTTTGGAACCCCGCTACGACCCCGCGGCAATCTTCGAAGGGCTGTTTGCCTTCCATCGCTGGGAGAACAGCTGGCGCTACACCATGTATGGCTTCAATCATTTCCATACCCGCACGCATGAATGCCTGGGCATTGCCCGCGGGGCGCTCACCGCCCGCTTTGGCGGCCGGGAGGGACAGGAGATCGAGTTGAAAGCGGGCGACGTCATTGTCATCCCGGCCGGCGTGGGGCACAGGCACATTAGACAGTCTGAAGATTTGCTGATCGTCGGCGCCTATCCCGTCAATGGTGGGAAATATGACGAGCCCAAGCCTGGCGAGATCGCACACGCAACAGCTCTTGCTCATATAAAGGCGGTTCCGCTTCCTGCGATGGATCCCGTGTACGGAAGAGACGGCCCACTTTTTTCCGCGTGGCAGCGCCGTTAGATCGGCACCCACGCGCCCAGGAACATATTGGCAGGGCAGCGCTTTCCTTGTTGAAACCCGGAGTGTCCTGCAATGCCTCTCGATACTTTTCCCGCCAGTGCTCTGAGAGTCGATCACGCCGCATTGCTTGCCGCGCTGAAAGCAAGCGTCAAACCCGGCGGCGGCCCGAGCAATGGCGGGCTCGACAATCATATGTGGGCGGCAATTGTCGACCGGCTGGGGATCGTGCGCGCCGTTTGTTACAGCGGGAACAGCCTGGGAGATCAATGGCCGGGAAGTCGCGCCATCGCGATCGAAAAGGCGAATACCGCCAATGCGCTGAGCCTGCCGCTGTTCGCATTTTCGACCGCCAATCTTTATTCCGGCGCCCAGCCCGGCGGGTTTCTGTTCGGCATCCTGACGACCAATCCTGTCGACACAGCGACGATGTATGCCGGCGATCCGTCCGATTACGGATCGGGCCGCGACCCGATGGTCGGTAAGAAGGCAAGCGGCGTCGTGGTCTTCGGCGGGGGCCTGGCACTCTATGACGAAAGCGGGATCGTCGGTGCAATGGGGGTTTCGGGCGATACCTCCTGCGCCGATCACAATGTCGCGTGGCGGGTGCGCAAGCGGTTGGGGTTGGACAGGGTGCCGGCAGGCATTACCGCGGCAAATAACGACGCCATCATCTACGATATCGGCATGCTGGGCAAAAGCAGCTCTGGCTATGGACATCCGGTCAGCGGCTTGAAGGAGGATGATGTGGCCAAAGAGATTGGGGCAAGCGCCGAGGGAAAGTAGTTAATTTTTCCGACGCACGATGTGGTTCGCGCCGGTGGTGGCGCAGTGAACTCGTTCACGCCGCGCTCATGCCAGCCGCACGAATGCCACGGCACCCACCCACCCGCCAATCGCCAATGCGGCGAGGCGGCCGCGCGTTTCCCTGGACACGCAGGGGGAACGCACAGCAGCCGCGCCGCTCGTACTTTTCGTCGGGTCTTCTGGAAATGGACCGGAACCGGCGATCATCCATCACCGGTTCCGGTATAGCCGCTAACGGTTTTCCCAACCGCGGCGCGAGGCTTCAGAATGGCCTCGAGGATCGCCATACCAGCCGCCATGTCCGCTGCGGCTTGAACGACGATCGTCGTCGTCGTCATAACGGGAGCTTCGCGATGATGAATAGCTTCCGCGGGAACCTCCGCGGTTTTCCCAGCCGCGTTCCGAGGCTTCCGAATGGCCTTCGGGATCGCCATACCAGCCGCCGTGTCCGCGGCTGCCGCCCCGCGAGGAACGATTGTCGTCATCGTCATAGCGACTGCTGCGGGAGGAATAACCGCCGCGGGGACCATCACGATGCTCCCAGCCGCGCTCCGAAGCTTCGGAGTGGCCTTGGGGATCGCCATACCATCCACCATGGCCGCTGCCACGGGATGATGATGATGTGCGATAGTCGCCGTCGTCGTCGTACCGGCTGCTCCGGCTCGGGTAGCCGCCTCGTGAACGGCCTCCGTTTTCGCTCATGAAACGGCCATCGTCGTCGCGTGGCCGGTCGTTGCCGCGATAACCGCGGTTGTCGTCATCGTCATAACGGCGCGAGGAAAATCCCTCGCGCGAACCGCGTCTGCCGTCGTCATCACTGGTGAACCGGCCATATTCGTCCCGGTCCCTGTCGTTGTAATAACGTGCCATTGAGTACTCCTCCTGGCGTTGTGGCCCGCCTTTGAATGCAGGGTTATGGAGCGATCGGGGTTGGGGTGCTCGGGACATCAGGGCATCGCTCCGGGCCATGAGTTCCGATTTGCGCGACTGGATACGCGTTCCCAGTTCGCCCATGTCGACGCCGTCCTTGCGCGCGACGGCAAAGATGCCGTCCTCGGGCTTTTCCTCCTCGGCGACGTGGTGTTTGATGTACTCGGAAAGGACGGTCACCTTGGCGTCGTAATACTCATTATCGGGCGAGCCCCTGAGCAACTCGGCGATCAGCAGCTTGGCGCCGTCGTGCTCGACCTGGGCCTCGTCCAGCATGTCGTGTTCTACGCCCTTCTCGCGGCAGGTCGGGTAGAAAATCTCCTCCTCGAGCTTGGTGTGGACGATGAGTTCCAGGCAGATCTGCCGGGCAAGCTGCCGCTTTTTCTGGTCGTCGTCCGCGCTTTTGTATTGCTGGAACAGCTGCTCGACCTTCCGATGGTCGCTCCGGAGCAATGCTTCCGCGTCGCCTGCCGGTGCGGCGCTGCCGTCTTGCCCGTTGTCTGAATTCGTCGCCTCGGTCCTGGCCTTGGGAGACGCGTTTGTTTTCTTCGCATCTGTCATGGGTTAATCCTGTTTCCGCTGTCTTTGCGCCGCGTCGCTATGTCGTTGCGCTGGTGGTGAGTTGATCCCGGATTCGAGTTGAACAACTCTAAAAGCGCCGCGAGCTATCACGCGTTCCCCTTATCATGAAGATTTTTTCCCGCTCGGCGCGCGCGGTGTTTTCGCCGTTCAAATATGATGCTAGAGGGAACGAAAGCTGGAAACGGACATGTTTCTCGGGATCGGCAAATGAAGCTCGGCAAAGCGCTCCATACCGCGCTTGAGGAGTTGCGCATGCAGATGCTCGGCACGCAGGTGCTTTTCGGCTTCCAACTGCAAAGCGTGTTTCAGGAAGGCTTCGCCCGAATTCCGAAAGCGGCCCGTCTTGTGGATATTGTGGCCTTTGGTCCTCTCGTGATGACCCTTGGCCTCCTTCTTGCGCCCGCGGCACAACACCGCCTGGTGGAGAAGGGTGTGGCGACCCGCCGCATGCTGCGGACGGCAAGTACATTTACCGCTCTTGCGCTCGCCGCTTACGCGCTGGCTATCGGCTTTGACGGCTTCGCCGTGTTCGACATTTATGCCGGGACAGCTGTGGCGCTGATCGCGGCCGGCGGCGCCGTGATCGTCGCAGTGCTGTTGTGGTACGTTCTCGGGTTTTACATCCGGCAGTCGCGCGAAAGAAGGAAGCAATCAATGCCTGATCGGGAGGTCCCACCGCTTCATGAAAAGATCGATCAGATGCTGATCGAGGCCCGCGTCATCCTTCCCGGTGCCCAGGCACTGCTCGGTTTTCAGTTTATAGTGACGATGATGCCGGCGTTTGCCTCGCTTGCAGGACCGGCACGGCTAACGCATTTTATCGGGCTTGGGGCGGTGCTGCTGGCAGTGATTTTGCTGATCGCTCCCGCCGCTATCCATCGCGTGGGCTTTGGCGGCGAAGATTCGGAGCAGGTTCACGATATCGGAACTTTCCTGGTCACGGCCGCTCTTGGATTGCTCGCCCTCGGCGTCGCGGCGGACGTCTACGTCGCGCTCGAGAAGGCCATCGAGGACAAAACCGTGGCGAACAAGATCGCCTTCGCCGGTGGGGCCGCGAGCCTTCTGGTTCTTGCGGCGCTTTGGTTTGGCTTCCCCCTATTCATTCGAATGCGTGGTCGAGCCTAGGCATTCCGGACATGGCTTTTCGTTATTCGTGACTACGGTTTAGCGGGTTCACTTCCCCGGGGTCTGCCGCGGGTTCGGCACCGTTCGCCAAGCGCGCCGCCCTTGCTGCCGATCATCGGGAACCCGGCGCGACGGCTTGCGTTTTTCGTCACATCGAGCGACGGGAGGGAATCCATGAAAATCAGTCTCGCCAGCGGACTTGCCTTAGCTGTTTTTGCCGCGTCCGGCACCTTGGCGGCGCCGAGCGCCGACGATTTTCGTCATCAGGCAATGGCCAGCGACGCCTTCGAAATTGCTTCGTCCAAGATTGCCCTCGGGCAGTCCGACAACCCGCGCGTCAAGGAATTCGCGCAACTGATGATCCATGACCATACGCTCACGACGGAACATCTACTTTCCGGCTCGGGGATGACGAAAGCCGACATCGACGCAAAGATCGCGCCCGACCCGGACGGGAAACACAAGTCAAACGATCTGATCGACCAAACTCACGCCGATACGCTCGACAAGCTGGGCAGTGAGAAGGGCAAGGATTTCGATTCGGACTATATGAGCGCGCAGGTAAGCGGTCATAAGGACGCGGTCAGTCTTTTTGATGATTATGCACACAACGGAAAAAACAGGTCTCTGCGCCTCTGGGCGCGGAAGACGTTGCCCACGCTCAAGATGCACCTTGCCCGGGCCCAGTCGCTGGATAAAGCCATGTAATTTGAAGCCAGGGGGACACGACGAAGCCTTGACCGCTGCAAGCGCCGGTGGACACGCGCAATATCAATTACTGGATGCCAATTGGAGACTGGTCGCCAGCCGGGTTTCAGCGCCGCTTTGAAGTCTACTTCCTCTTTGCAAGCGCCTTCTGACCCGCCTGCATCACAGCTCTCGCTTGTTTGGCGTTGCAAGTGCCCCGCGTGCGAAATTCCTTGCCTTCGAGCCTGTTGTATTGTTCGAAAAAGGCGATCAGCTGCGGAACCGCATCGGGCTGGAGGTCTCCCAGCGATTTGATTTTGGCGAAGGTCCGGCTACGTTCGGCAACCGCGATAAGGCGGTTGTTCTCATCCCATTTGCCGTCCTTCTCCCGCTGCTCCGCGAGAATTGCGCCGATCAAACGCACCTTTACCAACGCTCCGAGAGCGGCCGGAAAATCGAGGACCACGAGCACGTCGACCGGATCGCCATCATCGGCAAGCGTCGAAGGTATAAAGCCGAAATCGAGCGGAAACGTCATTCCTTCAGGAAGGGTCTTATTCAGCTCAAAGCACCCGAACTCAGGGTTATAATCATATTTGTGATGACTGCCCTTCGGGGTTTCCACGATTGCGTAAGGGCACTCTGTCTCCTTATCGACCGCAGGAATTTTCGTGAGCTTGGACATGGTTGATAATACTTCTTTGATCGAGTATTCGCCCTAACCTCCAGGCTTTGCGCCGTTGGCCGGCATCGGCTCGGTATATTTCCATGGTGTTGCAGTCCGAATCTGGCCGGCGGGCACCTGCTCATAGCCGGGCGAGGGCGGCGAGAGCGAAGTCGTGTCGCCGAAATCCTTTCCGGGCTTCTGGCTGATGCTTTGGATGTAGGCGACGAGTTCCCACACCGTGCGGTCGGGCAGCATGGCACCGAAGGCGGGCATGCCCGCGGAGCGGCCCTGAACTATCGTCAGATAGATATTGGCGGGCGAGGAGCGATAAATCCATCTGTCATCGCTCAAGGAAGGTCCCATGCCGCCGCCCGCGTTGGCCGCATGGCACCCCGAGCAATTAAACGCATCGAAATCCTTCATGCCCCGTTGCGCAGCATCCGGATCGTTGGCCAGGGGATTTTGCATATTGGGATTGAGCCCCGCAGGCGTTCCGCCCGGATAGATTCCCGTTACGGGAACGCGCAATAGCGCGCCCGCCGGAATCACGCCGCTATAACCGTTTGCCAGATGCCGAGGCGCTTTCGGGCTTGAGCCGGGCATAACGATCAGCGCCAGCGCGGCCGCCACAACGATCACGATCGCCGCGGCAATGATTGCAACCGTGCGATGGAAACTATCCATGAAAGGCTCCCTGCAACTCTTTCAGAGGCGCGGCATGGTTGGGAAACGTTCTATGGTCGCGCATCGGCTTTGTCAGAAGGCAGCGCGAAAACGAGAAGCGAACTTCCGCCGCTTGTGAAGGCAGGCAGATCGTTGACCGCGCCGGTGTAGCCGAGAGCGCCGTTTCGAACGCGCGGATCGATCTCGGCGTTGGCGAGCGCGCCAACCCACCCTCCGGCTCCGGAAAGAATGGCGATGTACTGGTTGCCGTCCTTGCCCTGATAGGTGATCGGCTGCCCTATGAAGCCGCTCGGACCATGGAATTTATAGAGCAGCTTGCCGTCGCGCGCGTCGACGACCTTGAACCAGCGGTCCAGCGTTCCATACGCGGCAATGTTTCCGGCCGTCGCAACAGTTCCGGTCCAGACAGGGAAATTCTCGTGAATCGCCCAGACTTTCTTGCGCTTGGTGAGATCCCAGGCGGCGAATTCGCCGCGATAGCCGCCCGGCCCGGCATACATGTTGACCGTCGCGCCGACATAAGGCGTTCCGGCGATATAGCCGACATCGCCCGTCTTGTAGTCCATGCACAGATGCTGGTGTGGAATGTAGAGCAGATGCGTGATGGGCGACCACGCCACGGGCTGCCAGTCCTTGGCGCCCGGAGAGGCGGGACAGATGCCGGTGATATTCTTCCCCAGTAGCGGGGTGAGCGCGGCGACCATCTGCGGCCGGCCGGTCTTGATGTCGAACGACGACATCGAGGTCTGGGTGTCGTATTTGTCCGCCGAATAGATCTGGCCCGTCTGGCGGTCGATCACGAACATGAAGCCATCGCGGCCAGGATGGACAAGCACGTGCCTCGTCTGGCCGTTGATCGGCAGGTCGAGCAAGAGGTTTTCGTTGATTTCGTCGTAATCGTAGAGATCATGCGGATTGAGCTGATCGGCCCAGATCGCCTCGCCCGTATCGGCATCGCGGGCAAAGATGGTCGTTGTCCATTTGTTGTCGCCTTCACGCAGGTTGGAATTCCACGGTCCGGGATTTCCGGTGCCGTAGAATACGAGATTGGTCTGCGGGTCATAGCTCAACCAGCCCCAGACCGGCGCGCCGCCGGTCTGCCAGCGCCCGGCCGGCCATGTGGTGACGCCAAGATCCTTGCCCTGCGCACTCTTGTAATAAGGATGGAAACGGGGACCGATCAGCACATCCTTGTCGGGCCCGACATTGAAAGCCCGCCAGGCGATCTTTCCGGTGTTCTCATCGACGGCAGTGACCCAACCGCGGATTCCCATCTCGCCACCGGAATTGCCGACGAGGATTCTTCCCTTCACGACGATCGGCGCCATGGTGAGTGTCATGCCGCGGGTGATTTCGCCGAGCTTGGTCGCCCAGACTTCCTTGCCGGTCTTGGCGTCCACGGCTACGGTGTGATCGTCGAGTGTGTTGTAGAAAATCTTGCCGTTGTCATAGACCTCGCCGCGATTGACGACATCGCAACAGGCTTCGCCCTGCGAGGAGGGATCGACCCGCGGGGAATATTTCCATTTGAGATCGCCGGTCGTCGCGTCGAGCGCGAACAGCTCGTTGGGATAGGCGCCGACAACATACATCGTGTCGCCGATCACGATCGGCGCGGCTTCCTGGCCGTGATTGGAACCGACGGAAAAGCTCCAGGCGACGCGAAGCTGTCCGGCATTTGACGCATTGATCTGTTTGAGACCACTGAAGCGCGTATTGGCATAGTCCTTGGCGGGCATGACCCATTGCTTGTCGTCCTGCATCATCGCCTGCAGGTCGTCGGCGTGCGCGCGTTGCACGCCAGGGATTAGCAGCGTCGTAGCCAGCATGAGCGGAAAAGATCGTTGCGCGGTGCGCCTGTTCTTCATGTGATCACCAGCCTCGAGTGAGAAGAGGATCCGGCCGGAGCGCTGTCGCCGGAGATCCAGCGTGCGAACAGCCAGGTTGCGAAGGAGAAGAAGGCGAGGTTGGCCGGTACCCACATCAACAGGCCCGCGATCTGCTGATCCTCGAGCGGCGTAAGCCCCCAGCGGAAAGAGTTTTCGTTCGGCATGGTGCAGAGCGCCTGCGGCGCGAACACCATGATGACGCCGGGAAGATCGGTGGCGACCGCCGCCGTCATCACGAACAGGGCGCGGGCGCCATAGCTCAGCCGGCTGTTCTGCGAAAGCGCGACGCTCCAGAAAATGAAGGCGGAGCAGAGAATCGTTCCGTGTTCGAACAGCTTGCCTGCCTGGTTCCCGGCAGCCCATTGAAACGCGACGGGCCAATGCCAGAACAGAAATGTGCCGACGAACAGGAGCCATGCTGTCACAGGGATGAACAGGAGGCGCAGCAACGGCATGTCTTCGCCATTGAGAGTTCGGCTCAAAACCAGCAGCGGCGCCGCGACCACAATAAGAAGCAGATGCTGCACCATGTGCGCGGAAAACAGTTGTTCGGCCATGGTGCCGAGCGGCGGAAGGAGCACCAGCGCGATCGTCGCGAGCGCGCCGGCCAGCGCGAGCGGGCGCGTCATTGCACGCATAGCCGCACCGTCGCCGAACCGATGACGTTGAAAACGATCGCACCTAGGAACCAGAGGCTCGACATCATTCCCCACATCGCCAGGAAGCGCATGCGGCTGATGCGGGTCTGCGCGGTCGTCCGCGAATCGGTCTCGTGATCGCGCACGGCACGCCAGCAGAGGAGGGCGACGATGCCGCCCGCAATGGCGGCCGCGATGGCTACTGCGTCGAAGGCATACAGCGTGGATCTGAGGATGGCATCCGAAGAAATGGTGGTCGGGTGGTCGCTGCCGTAACAGGCAAGCGCAGATACGAGATAGCTCAGCATCAATTGGCCGAGCCAGAAGATCGGAGCGGCGGCAGCGCCGAACAACAATGCTGCGAGACTCGCGCGCGGCCGATTGTTTGTGATGATCGCGGCTGTCATTTCAGCCCCAGCAGCGGCGTGATGTAGAAGGTGAAGAACACCGCGATCCACACCGCATCCACGAAATGCCAATAGAGCGCGCCGATATGGATGTGGGCGTAGCGGATGCGGTTGAAATAACCCATCGCCGCCCACGCAAAGAGCGACCACAGCATGAACACGCCGACGACGACATGCGCCATGTGGAAGCCCGTTACGGTAAAGTAGAGCGAGCTGTAAGGCGAGGAAGCAAGCGTGAACGGCTTGCCGGCCCATTCGAAATACTGGATCACCACGAATATCATTCCGAGGACGGCGGCGATACCAAGGCCCCACACCAGATGGCGCTTGTCGTTGCGTTCGATGTTGAACTGCGCCCAGGCGACGGCAACGCTGGATAGCAGAAGGATGATCGTGTCGGGCAGAGCGAGCGAAAGCGACGGCGTGCCGCCCTGCGGAAAGGTGCCGGCTGGATGCGGCTGGACGGCAAGGTAGTAGTAGCTGAACAGCAGATAGGCGAAGAGCGAGGCTTCGGTGAACACCACGAAGATCATCGCCCACCAGCCGGTGGCGCGCGTGTCGATGGCGCCGACGGGAAGCTTCGAGGCGGGTGTGGCGCTAGACATTTGCGGGCTCCGCCGTTTCACCCAGCGAACGCTCCGGCCACAGCCAGCCAAATATATCGAGGCCGGCACCCACGAGCCCTGCGATCGCAAGCCACCAGATATGAAGGCCGAGGCCGGCGAAGAAAGCCGTAAGCGCCAAAGACAGGAGTACTGGCGCAAACGAATCCTGCGGCATTTTGAGGATGATGCCGGGCTCGGCATCGAGTGGCGATGTACCTACAGTCTCGCGGCCATGGTCCAGCACCATCCCGCCTTCGACGTAACTCTTTGAATCACCTTCCTGTGGCGGAACACGCCCTTCCCAGAGCGGGTGCCGGCTGCCCACGGTTGGTATCACTGCAAAATTGTATGGCGGCGGCGGCGAACTGACCGACCATTCGAGTGTCGGCGCGTCCCAGGGATTGGGGCCTGCCGGCGCGCCGCGCCGCATGCTCGCGACAACGTTGACGATGAGTAGAAGAATGCCGACGGCAAATACAAAGGAGCCGAAGGTTGTAATCAGGTTCAGCCAATCCCAGCCCATGCCGTCGGCATAAGTGTAGACGCGCCGGGGCATGCCGAGCAGGCCGGAAATGTGCATCGGGAAGAAGCCGAGATTGAAGCCGATGAACATCGTCCAGAAATTCCAGTGGCCCAGACGCTCGTCGAGCATCCGGCCGGTGAATTTCGGGAACCAGAAATAAATCGCGCCCACGACGGGAAATACATTGATGCCGATCAGCACGTAATGGATATGGGCGACGACGAAGTACGTGTCCGTCAACTGCCAATCGACGGGAAGTGAGCCTGTCATGAAGCCGGATACGCCGCCGATCGTGAACAGCACGATGAAGCTCGCGAAGAACAGGAAGGCGGTGGTGAAAACCGGCCGGCCGTTCCAGATCGTGGCGATCCAGGCGAACACCGCCACCGCACTCGGCACGGCGATGATGATGGACGCGGCGCTGAAGAAGGAGAGCGAGACGTTGGGCAACCCCGTCGCGAACATGTGGTGCACCCAGACGCCGAAGCCCAGCACCATGGTTGCGACCGTTCCGAGCGCCACGGCGGTGTAGCCGACGAGCGGACGGCGGCAGAATACGGGCAGGCCGTCCGATACCATGCCCATCGCAGGCAGCACGATGGCATAGACCCAGGGGTGTCCGAACATCCAGAACAGATGCTGCCACAGCAGCGGCTGCCCGCCGGCCGGCACATCAAAGAAATGCGTTCCGAAATTGCGGTCCATCCACAACAGGAAGAAGGCGAGGCTGACCGCAGGAATGGCGAAGATGTTGGCGGCAGACGCCGTCACCGTTCCCCAGGCGAGAATCGGGATGCGGTTGATCGACATGCCCGGCGCGCGCAGGCGGAGGAAAGTAACGACGAAATTGATCGAGCCGACCGTGGTCGAAATGCCGAGCAGGATGATGCCGAGCGCGTAGAAATCGATATTCGGGCCGCCATTATAGGCGCGCGCCGCATAGGGCACGTAGTTGAACCACCCGTCATTCGGCCCAAAGCCGCAGGCGAAGGCGGCGTAGAGGAATATCCCGGAGCAGAGATAGATCCAGTAGGATAGCGCATTCAGCCGCGGGAGCGCCATGTCGCGCGCGCCGAGAATGAGCGGCCACAGATAGTTGCTGAAGCCCGACAAGACCGGCCCCGCATAGAGGAAGATCATCGTCATTCCATGCGTGGTGAACAGCTGGTCGTATTGTTCGGGCGTCAGCAGATGCAGGTTTGGTCCGGCCAGCTGCAGCCGGAAAATAAGCGCTTCGACGCCGCCGGCAATCAAAAAGGCGAAAGCCGTCACGATGTAGCGAAGACCGATCTCTTTGTGGTCCGTAGTCGAAAGCCAGCCCGCGATGCCCGGCTCTGTCTTCCAGATTCGCAGCAACCTGGGCGCCAATCCCTGTTGATCCGCCGACGCCACAGCGGGAGCGCGTTCATATTCGGCAATCGTCATGCGCGCTCCTCACTTCAGCGTTTGCAGATAGGTACGGATGCCGGCGAGTTCGGAGTCCGACAGTTCCGGCCGCTGCATCAACGCGCCCGGCTTCACGCCCTGTGGGTCGGAGATCCAGCGCGTAAGGTTTTCCGGCGTATTGGCGAGCGTCGCTGCGGCGATCGTTTTGCGTGTCATCAGATGGCTGAGGTCGGGCCCCAGAACCCCTGCCGCATCGGTGCCGCGTACAGCGTGGCAGGAGCCGCAATGAACGTTGAAATCCACCTGGCCGGCAGCTTGCTGCCCGCCGACGGGATCCGGCGATTGGAGCTGGTGCTCATACCAGGCGCGAAATTGCGCCGATGGTTGGGCGACGACCAGCAGCCCCATATGGGCGTGTTCGACGCCGCAGTACTCCGTGCATTGACCGTGATACGTTCCTGGTTTGGCTGCTTCCATCCAGGTTTCGTTGGTCTGCCCCGGAATGGTGTCGGTTTTGCCGCTCAGGGCGGGCACCCAGAACGAATGGATCACATCGCCGCCGATCAGTTTGAACTTCACGGGGACGCCGGTGGGGATGTGAATTTCGTTGGCCGTGGCGAAAATGCGCGCCGGATCGTCGCTCAGATAACGCACCTGCCACCACCATTGCCGGCCAGTGACTTCTATCGTGAGCGCGGCTCGTTTCGACGGCGAGGTAACATCGGCCAACACGCGCATGGTCCACACGACGGAGGCGAGCAGCACCAGGCTTGAAACTCCGACACCGATCCAGATCCACAGTGCGCCGCCTTCAGCTCCGGACAATTCCAGTCGCGTTCCAGGCGCCTGCATTCCGATGCCGGGGCGCCGCCAGATCGCGCCGGCAACCAGCAGAGAAATAATCGCTATGACGGCGACCGCGATCAGCAGCACCCCCCAGGTCAGCGCGACGACCGGATAGGCCTTGTCGCCATGGCCCAGGAGATAATTCAACGGTGCGGCTTGTGCTGCGCCGCAGCAAAGACCAAGCATCGCTCCGGCGAAGAAGACCGTGTCGGAAACTGCGTATTTCCGGCCAGACCAGCTCACAGCTCCCGCCCGTTCCGCGAATCTGCGCGAACCCCGCCGCGCAGGTTGTGAACGTACGTTTCCCGCTTCGGTTTAGTATTTGTCCTGCGAATTTTGTCGCAGGTTTGGCGTGCGTCGGCCTGGACGTCTCTCAATCGAACCTGTTGCCGGAAAGCATTCCCGTCGGAAGAGCGCCCTGGGACGCGGCTTGTCGGCCGTTGATAGATAGACTTAAGGTCCGACGAAAAGGGGATGGGCTATGAACGCAGCGATAACACGCTTGGCGCAGAGCATGGCGGAACTTGCCGCATTGCAGGCTCGCGCCTTCGATCCGGAGAAATTGCGCGCGTCGATCATGTCGTGTCGTCCGTGCCCCGACGATGTGATCATCTCGCCATACGGCAAATGCGGCACAACCTGGCTCCAGCACATATTTCACACGTTGCGCACTCGCGGCGACCTCGATTTCGACGATATCAGCCGTGTGGTGCCCTGGATCGAGACCGCAAGGATGCTCGACATCGACCTCGATGCGCCGCAGAAAGCGCAACCGCGCGGCTTCAAGAGTCATCTGGCCTATGATGTTGTTCCCAAAGGCGCGCGCTATATCGTTTCCTTTCGCGATCCCAGGGACGCGGCGCTGTCATTTCTGCGCTTCATCGAGGGCTGGTGGCTCGAGCCGGGCGCGGTGTCGATCACGGAGCTGGTGGCGAGCCGGATGTCCCTTCGCGCCAGCCACCGCGATTACTGGCATCATCTCGTCACCTGGTGGGCCCAGCGCGACAATCCGGATGTTCTGCTGCTGACCTATGAGCAGATGAGTGCCGATCGGCCGGCGGCCATTCGGCGGATCGCGGATTTTTGCGGCATTCCGCTCGACGATGCGCTTCTGGAGCTGACGCTCGAACGCAGCTCGCTCGCCTTCATGCTCGCGCACAAACATCTCTTCGACGACAGGATGATGCGCGAAATGGCCGAGCAGCGGCTTGGCTTACCGCAGGGCGGCGATTCGGCAAAGGTGCGCGAAGGCCGCGTCGGCAGCCACGTGCGCGAAATGCCGCCGGAGGCCATCGCGCTGCTCGATGCCGCGTGGGACGAGACAGTCACCCCGGCGACGGGTTTCAGGAACTACGCGGAGTTGAAGCAGGCGCTCGGTGTCTCTGGCAAATGATGACGTGAGGAGTTTGCATCTCGCAGCGCATCATAGTCTGCCAATAACCGAAATTGGCCAGGCTTCCGAAGAAATAGCTACACTGTCGACGTAAACTTAAGTGACTTTTAAGGAGTGGAACGGCATCTCGACGCCATTAACTGGGGGCTGAACATGCAAGTCGGAACTCTCGCAGTTCAACACATCTTCGAAAAGGACGTTCACTACAGGACTCCGCTCTACCAGCGGCCTTACGTCTGGAATGAGGCGGAGCAATGGGCGCCGCTGTGGGAAGACCTCCAAGCGCTCGCGGCTGCGCTTCTCGAAGGCAAGTCCGTGCGCACGCATTTCATGGGTGCGTCGGTCCAGGACAGACCGACCATGCCACCCGGGCAAATCGAAACTCGCGTTCTGATCGATGGGCAACAACGGTTGACCACGTTGCAGTTGCTGCTGAAGGCCTTTCACGATCTCGTCGCGGCGCAGGGAAACGGACCTTACGCCAGCGCCCTCGAAAAGCTGATCCGCAACAATCATCCGCTCGCGACACTGGCAGAACAGAAATTCAAGGTTTGGCCCACGAATGCCGACCGCCACGATTACACCTCTGTGATGGACGCGACGAACCGGATCTCGCTCTTAAAATCGCTGGACATGAGCAAGAGCGCCCGGCGCGTCGGGCGACCGATACCCGATGCCTATCTGTATTTTTCTGAAGTCATTGACACCTGGCTGGCCGAAGACCAGTCAGCCGTCGACACGCGCATTGCCGTGCTCTATAGCGCCATTCGCGACAATGTGCGTCTCGTGATTATCGATCTTGACGACAAAGACGACGCACAACTGATTTTCGAGACCCTCAACGCGCGCGGAACGCCGCTTCTATCTGCGGACCTTGTAAAGAACTCCCTTCTCAGCGAGCTGCAGGCTGAGAAAGGCGACGTGGATGCGGCTTATGAGAAATACTGGTGTGTCTTCGACAACGATGCCGGATTCTGGCGCGAGGAGGTAGGGCGCGGTCACGCTCGACGCGCTCGTGTCGAAACCTTCCTGCTGCATTCGTTGACGCTGCTGAGCGGAGGGACTGTCGGCGCCGGTCACCTTTACACGGCCTATCGTGATTTCGCCCGGTCGGAGAATGGTGGGAGCGCGACTTTCAGGCTCCAGAAGTTTTCCACCTACGGCAAAATCTACAGACGCCTTCAGGACCCCTATCCTGTCGCTCGAATCGACGCGTTCTTTCAGCGTCTGCAAATTCTGGATGTCACTACCGCGTGGCCATTCCTCCTGGCTCTTTTCGAACGGTGGGAGGACGAGACGGATGTGACCGAATCCGCCCTGATTGACCTGGAATCTTATCTTGTCAGGCGAATTGTTTGCCGGCTAAGCACCCGCGGTTACGGCGAAATCTTTGCCGCATTGACCGCGGCTGCAGTCGCGGACATGGACGATGTGCAGTCCGCCATTCGAAGCTTTCTGCTCAAGGGTAACGCCGAGAGCGACCGGTGGCCCACGGACGAGGAATTCAAGCAAGCCTGGATAGAGAACCCGCTTTACGAAAACCTGACGCGGCCGCGTCTGCGGATGCTGCTGGAGGCCATGGAAGCCGGCCTTCGGAACAAGTTCGCCGAGACGAATTCCGTACCGCCAGACCTCACGATCGAGCATATCATGCCCCAGGGTTGGCAAGAGAATTGGCCCCTTGAATCCACGCCGGCAAACGAACGCGATCGCATCATTCATACCATCGGCAATCTGACCCTGCTGAACGACAAACTGAACCCGCACCAGTCAAACCGGCCTTGGACCGACCCGGGAAGTGAGGATGGCGGCAAACGCGAGCGGCTGAACGAACACAGCGTCCTTTTCCTCAACAAGGCGCTTGTGGACTTCGACGACTGGAACGAGGCCCGCATCGCGCAGCGCGCAGAGGACCTCTTCGCCATTGCGAAAACCATTTGGCCTCGCCCTAATTCCGAGCAAGGCATAATCGCCTGAACTAGATCGCGAGCTATGCCGCCGCTTGACATGGCGGCCGCCGGGTACAAGATCGCCGATCCCAGGGGCGCCCGTTAGGGCTGAGATCGCGCGGTGCGAGTCCCTTTGAACCTGATCCGGTTCGGACCGGCGTAGGGAGAGGCGAGAATGAACAAGCCAATTTTGAATCCACGACCCGTCACCAACGAGGTCGTCACGCGCGGTAGCCTGCCGGGCTCGCGCAAGGTCTATCTGGACGGCGTACCGTTTCGCGAGGTGGCGCTATCGGGCGGCGAGCCGCCGGTCAGACTCTATGACACTTCTGGTCCGTATACGGACGAGGCTGCGGATATCGATATCGAACAAGGGCTTCCGTCGCGGCGGCGCGAATGGATTCTCGCGCGCGGCGATGTGGAGGAATATGAGGGCCGGGCGCGCAAGCCGGAAGATGACGGGCTGCGGCGTGGAGAACTTCTCTCGGTTCCGCAATTCGACCGCACGGGCCTCAAGCCGCTGTTCGCGAAAGCCGGTCGCAACGTTACCCAGCTCCATTACGCCCGGGCCGGCGTCATCACAGAAGAAATGAAATACATTGCCGCGCGCGAAAATCTCGGGCGCGTATTCATCCGCGACGGGCAGAGCTTCGGCGCCGCTATTCCCGATGAGATCACGCCCGAATTCGTGCGCAGCGAGGTGGCGCGCGGCCGGGCGATCATCCCGGCGAATATCAATCATCCTGAATCCGAGCCGATGATCATCGGCCGCAATTTCCTCACCAAGGTCAATGCCAATATCGGCAACTCGATTGTTACATCGGGCGCGGCCGAGGAGGTGGAGAAGCTCGTCTGGTCGATCCGCTGGGGCGCCGATACGGTGATGGATCTTTCGACGGGCCGGCACATCCATACGATCCGCGAATGGATTGTGCGCAATGCACCGGTGCCTATCGGCACGGTGCCGATCTATCAGGCGCTGGAGAAAGTCGGCGGAGTCGCCGAAGAGCTCACCTGGGAAATCTATCGCGACACGCTGATCGAGCAGTGTGAGCAGGGTGTCGATTACTTCACGGTGCATGCGGGCGTCAGGCTCGCCCATATTCCGCTGACTGCGGAGCGCGTCACCGGGATCGTATCGCGCGGCGGCTCCATCCTTGCGAAATGGTGCCTTGCGCATCACAAGGAAAATTTCCTCTACACACATTTCGAGGATATTTGTGAGCTGTTGTCGTGCTACGACGTGTCGTTCTCACTGGGCGATGGGTTGCGGCCGGGCTCGATTGCTGACGCCAATGACGCGGCGCAATTCGCCGAACTGGAGACGCTTGGCGAACTCAATCGCATCGCCCAGAGGCACGATGTTCAGGTGATGATCGAAGGGCCCGGCCATGTGCCGATGCACAAGATCAAGGAAAACATGGACCGGCAGCTCGCGGTTTGCGACGAGGCGCCGTTCTACACGCTCGGGCCGCTAACCACCGATGTTGCGCCTGGCTATGATCATATTACCAGCGCCATCGGCGCAGCGATGATCGGCTGGTTCGGCACCGCGATGCTTTGTTACGTGACGCCGAAGGAACATCTCGGGCTGCCCGACCGCGACGATGTGAAATCGGGCGTAATCGCCTATCGCATCGCAGCCCATGCGGCCGATCTCGCCAAAGGCCATCCGGCGGCGCGCATCTGGGACGACGCGATGAGCAAGGCGCGCTTCGAATTCCGCTGGCGGGACCAGTTCGCGCTGGCGCTCGATCCCGAGACCGCGCAGACGTTTCACGACGAAACATTGCCGGCAGACGGCGCCAAGGTCGCGCATTTCTGCTCGATGTGCGGCCCCAAATTCTGCTCGATGAAGATCAGCCAGGAAGTCCGCGACGCCGTGCGCGGGCAGAACGACACACTGTCAACGGCAGAAATCCGCGCGGCGATGGAGAAAAAGTCGGCAGAATTCCGCGCGCAGGGTTCGGAGATTTACGTAACGGCACCGGCGCCAGAGTAATTTGCTCCTGGGACCGCGGGCGTC
>DATAYG010000160.1:0-21380 GCA_036272695.1 Rhizomicrobium sp.
GTGTCTCATGGTCGTCCCTCGATGATGCTTGGAGCTGGCAACCCCAGACTCCGTTGTTGATGACACCATCATTCTGAGGGACGACTGCCTTTCCAGGCCTATCCAAGACTTGCCCCGTTACCCCATCTGCACCAGGGAAAATCGTTCGCTGGTTGGACGCTGAAGACCATCCCGGAACCGCGGCCATTGTTGAAGTCTGGAATTGCAGAACGTGCCCCATCGGGATTTTCTTCTTCCCTGCCTTTTTCCCAGCAGCAGGGAAAATGGCTCGCGTTTGCATTCAGTGCAGCCACCGTCTCGTCGACGGCGACCGGACCACATTTCGATTGTCAAAGAGCGGCTACGAATTCTATACCGAAACGGTTTATATGTCAACCGGATTTATCCCGAAGACGTTTGAGCCGCACTTGGGGCCCGTGGGTGTCCGGTTAGATTTCCGCCGTGGCGACTGATCGGATGCCTCCCCTCTGGCGCGGGGTTTTCGAAGTATGACGGGGAGCAGCCCCCTTCGCTGGCGTCGCAGCGATAGGGCTTGCCGGAATCCACTTTGGCAGAGACATCCCTTTTGGGCTACGGCCGCCACCGCCGTGTCTGCGTTCGGAGCGCTTCTGCTCGCCCCAACGATAGGGGTCTTGATCGGAATAGCAATTGCGGCTGCACTGCATTAAGAGCCCAACCGACGCCATAAGGCAGGTTATCGTGGCGGAAGGGAGGGCAGAGGAGTGAAGATGCTGTCGCCTTGGATTCGATATCCGCTTTTGGTGCTTGCTGTCGGCATGGTCCTCCACGGATCGGCGCGCTTGGCTGGCGGCTTGATGTTCGGCGACGTATACGCCTGCGCTTCTATCATCGTCCTATTGGTTGCGTGGACCGGCGCGTGCCTTTTATGGGGCAAGAAGCTGGCCCCTTGGCTGAAAAACCCAAATTAGCACACTACCCTGCGATGCACCTATCCAGTATAAGCTTTGGTGAAAGGAGAAATGCGCGCCAACCGGTGAACGCTGCTCCCGCCACCTTATTACTGACGACGTAATGCTTGAAGGGGAGCTGGAAGCCGCCATTTGTCGGGCATTTCCGCTTTTGCTGCCCGATCTGCACCGCGCCGGCTATCAGATATCTCAGCAGGCCGTTTTGTTGGGGCGGCGGATTGACCTTTTGCTCCAAACTCAAGACGGGTGTGCTTGTATCATCGAACTTAAGGCCGGCACACCACCAATGCCCCATGTACGCAATCAGATTCTTGACTATGCCGCATGCTGGCAAGCTAGTTATCCAGGGCAACCCCGGCGCCGCCTAATCGTGATCGCCAACACGATTCCGAAGGCCACTGAATTGGAGCTTGCCAACTTCGGAATTGAGTCACGGACCATCACAGCAACGGATTTATTGGCCGCGCTTGAATTGTTCATCCCTGATAAACCTATCGAGAAAGGCAGAAAGCTTGCACCTGACGATGATATCGCGCGCGTCAGGCACCTTCTCTCCGACTACGATGCGATCAAAATTCCAACGTCGATAGTCTTAGGGCGTCCGTGGGACCACGAGAAGGTCTTCCTGGGCCTGGTGAGCCGCGGCGAGAAACATAAGGAGCTGTGGAAGAAAAATATCTATGTGCAATTATACCCGCAGAACCGAAACTGTGCTGTCCTCTACGGCCCGCGCGTGGCACCCACGCAGCATGCGCCGCTGCACATCAATCGCCAAAGAGCGTCTTGGGACGCCGCCACGTTCGACAAGATCGAACCATTTATCGAGCGCACAGGATCGGACAACAAAGGCCCCGGCAGAGAACTGAATAACTTCGATCACTACCGCGTCAAGGACTGGGACCGCTTCGCTGTGTCTATCGGACTCTGAATTTGGTGACAGGAGCAACGCTCACCGAGCGGCGAAACGCTACTCCGGCTGCCGTATTGCGTCGGCAGCATCGAGAACTCACGGGTGCCGTGCCGGTAAATCCGTATTGGTGATTGCAATCGAAATCGTGAATGCTTCGACTTCAATTTGGCTTCAAGTTGCCGATTCTGCCCTGACCAAATTTCCGTGCGCGAGAACAGACGTCCGAGTACCGAGTTTTCGCTCCAAATGAGGCCAGCGGCAATGGCAGATTCTTCAAGTGCGGACCAATCATTTGTTCGCTGGAGCGCCCATATTCGCCATCTCGGAATGTTCAAGGACCACCAAAGCCAAGCGAGAGAAAACTGTACGACAATCCAAAGCACTACCAAGAACATCGCCAAAAAGGGACTGAGATAAGCGCCGTTCTGCAAAAAGTGCACGATGACAAGTGGTACAGACCAGCCGCCGAACATGATGGCGAACACTGGCATGTTTACCCAAAGCGTCCCGACGCTGATGATGTAAGAGTTTGATTGTTGTTTCACACTGGATCCCAGCTGAACACCGACGCCGACGGTCCCAGATCGTAGAAGTCCGGCTTCAGTGCCGGCATGACGTGCTCCGCAATACTCTGCGGTGTCCAGCCTTCGCTCTTGCCGATGCCGCGGATGGGGCGGGGTTGTGACATGAGGAAAATCTCATTGCCGCGCGCGGTGAAGATCTGGCCCGAAACGTCCTTGGTAGCGGGCGAGGCCAGTGCCACGGCGAGCTGCGCGACCTGATCGGCGCGCATCATGTTGCGCATGCGCTCGACGCGTTCGGCCGAGGCTTCGTCCTTGATGGGAATGGAGGCGATCATCCGTGTCCAGGCGAACGGCGCGATGACGTTGGAGCGCACATTTTTCGGCGCGCCTTCCATCGCGATAATGCGCGACAAGCCCGCGATCCCCATTTTGGCGGCGGCGTAATTCGCCTGGCCGATATTGCCGATCAGTCCCGAGGTGGAGGTGAACAGAACGCACGCGCCTTCGTTCTGCTCGCGGAAGTGATTGATTGCCGCGCGGCAGACATTGTAGCTGCCGTGAAGATGGACCTCGATCACCGCGTCCCAGTCGTGATCGGTCATCTTGTGGAACATGGTGTCGCGCAGGATGCCCGCCGGGCTGATCACGGCGTGCAGGCCTTTGAAGCTGTCCATCGCCTGCTCGATCATGCGCTTGACGCCGTCGCGGCTGGTCACGCTTTCGGAATTGGACACGGCCTCGCCGCCCGCGCGGCGGATTTCCTGTGCCACCTGTTCGGCCGGCCCGGCGGAGCCTTCGTCGCCGCCCGACACCGCGCCGCCGAGATCGTTCACCACCACCCGCGCGCCCTCCTTCGCTGCGAGCAGCGCGCTTTCCTTGCCGATGCCGTTGGCCGCGCCGGTGACGAGAACGACCTTGCCTTCGAGTACGCCCATCCGCACAAATCCTCCGCTGATTACCGAAAAACCCTAGCGGCGCCGCTTGTGGTGTGAAAGAGGAAGTCGAAAGAACGGAGCCCTCGCATGTGGGAAATCAGGCCGGAAGAGCCGCGCGACGCGCCGCATATCGAGGCGCTGGTCGCGAACGGCTTCGGACCGGGACGTTTTGCCAAATCGGCCTGGCGGCTGCGCGAGGGCGTGCGCGCCATTGACGGGCTCGGCTTCGTCGCCGCCGAGGGCGAAACGCTGCGGGGCTCCGTTCGCTTCTGGCCGGTCGCGATCGGCAATGACGCGGCCCTGCTGCTGGGTCCGCTGGCGGTCGATGCGGCATTGCGCGGCCAGGGGATCGGCCTCGCGCTGATGCTGCGCGGAATTGAGGAAGCGCGCGCGCGTGGACATCGCGCGATGATACTTGTCGGCGATGCACCTTACTACGCGCGCGCGGGTTTTGCGCCGCTTGCGCCCGCACAGGTGCGGTTTCCGGGTCCGGTCGATGGAACGCGCATTCTGGGGCTCGCGCTGGTTCCCGGCGCGCTCGATGCGCTGAAAGGCGAAGTGCGCCGCCCCTGGATCGACGAACCCGTATGCGCCGAGGGCGCCCCGTTAGCGCCGCGCGAGTTCGTCGAGCGTCATCCCGCTGGTGAGCAGGCGGTCGAATAACGCGCGCCCGCATTGCGCCGCGTCGGCGCCCCGGGCCAGCACGTGCAGCTCGCGCATCCGGTCGAGTGCCGGGATTGCGACCGGCAATGCGCGCGCGGTTGCGAGAGTGGCCGGATCGTCGAGCGACAGATGGCGGATGTCCGGCAATCCAAAACGCTGCGCGATTTTTTGGGCGGCGCGGAGCACCTTGTTGCCCAGGTAGGAAGGAATATCCGCCAGCGCCTCGAGCCCGCTGCGCGCGGAAAATCCGTCATCGGCCCTGAGCTTCGCAATCTCCGGCGCGTAGCGGGCGATGTTGTGTCGGTGCCAGCGCGCGAACAGACGCTCGCGTGGCAGCTTGCGCATCGATGCCAGCGCACCCTCCGGATCGTATAACGGCGAAAATGTCGGCACGCCCATCCGGATGCCCGCTGTAACGGATGGCCCCGCCGTATAGGGAATGCGCAGGAACGCGTAGACGGAATCATAGGCAGCGGTGCGTGGAAGCTCACCGAACCGCGCTTTGATTTCTCGGAGATAAATCTCTTTGGCCGCAGCGAACGATGGCATGAATTCGGGTTCGAGTGGCGCAGCCTGCAGCGCACGCGGCTCCAGCCGCATCCGGAAAAGACGCTCGAAATCCGGCGGCCCGGAAAGGAACGGAAAATCCTGCAGCCACAATATGTCTTTCCACAGCTCGCCACCAATGCCGGCGATGACAAGCGTGATGCCGCGCGCCTGCCGCTCGCGTGTCAGCTGGTACACGTGATCGTAAGTGAGAAGGCCCGTCTGGCCATGGGTGAGACGCAGCAGGGCCGGGGCACGTTCCGCGAAGCCGGAAATGTCATGTCGCGTCGTGATGTGCGGCAGCTTCAGCGCCGCCGCGACCTTGCCCGCGATCGCAACATCGAGATTTCCCGGCTGGCCGGTCGTCGCCGTTTCCGCAAGTGACTCTTTCAAGCAACCGGCAAGCAGCCGGCTGTCATAACCTCCGGTCAGGTCGAGAGAGATGCGCTGTTCCCGCACCGCGATGCGCACGTCGCGCAGCCACGCGTCGAAGTCGAATGTCTGTGACACGTTGCGAAAATCCGGAAGTGTCTTGCGCAGCCAATCGAGATCGCCGGAGGAAGATAGATGGGCAATCTCGTCGCCGGCAGCGAATTGCACGCGGCGGTCGATCGTGCGGCCCATGCCATAGAAGCCGAAGCGCAGAAAGAATGCGAGCGCCGTCAAATCCAGGTGATTCTCGTCATATCCGCTTCGGGCAATCAGTTCGAACAAATCGTCCGACAGGAGCTCATTTGTAGCAAACAGGCGGGTCAATCCGAACGGATCGACGCAGGCGAAGATTTCACCCGAGCGGCAGTCGAAAACGCCCAAAAGGAACGAGCCCTTCGCAAGCGCCAATGTAGCTTCAGGGCCCAGACGCCGAAAGGAAGAGAGCAGGGCGCAAACACTGTCTCGCCCCGCAACCTCGCCTCTTACGAACAGGAACCCGCGCCAGATCGCGACGAAGCCGTGACGCTCCAGCCGTTCATAGCCGGCGGCCGTCGCATCTTCCGAAAAGGAGCGCTGCTCGAAGATCATCCTGCGAAGGTCGGGCCCGATTGAGACGGCTGCGAAAAGACCCGAGAATGATTGCCGCAGAAACCGATGAAGGCCAATGCAGCCGGTCAGGCATTTCGATTTCGCCGAGCTGAAGCGATTCGCAGCCCGCTACGATCAGAGTGCCATGAAGGGCTGGCTCAAGGAGCTGCTTGCCCGGAATGGGAGCCATGCCTTCGCGGTGCCGGCTTACGAACCCCTGCTCGCGCGGCGCATCCGCGCGGTCATTGAAGCCGGACGTCCCGCCTCGTGCCTCCGTCTGGGCGACGGCGAGGGCAATCTGCTCGGGGCTTGCGATGGCGAATTCCGCAACCTGCAACGGCTCTGCGCCCAGAAAGCGGCAGAGATGCATCTGGGCCGCTGGCTTGGCGGTTCGGCGCTCGAAACGCTGAGCCGCGCGACATTCGCGGCGGTCGCGAATGCCGATGTCATCGGCGTGCCGTGCACCGGCCGCATCCGGTCCCTTGATCGAAAGCTGCGAGACGCAAAACGCGCCGTGCCGTTCGACATACGCGGCGCGTGCGGAACAATCAACGCACTCCGCTACGCCCATAAAGCTCTTTCATCCGCCTCCCCGGATCGCGTCATCACAAGTTGCTGGTTCCACCGCGGCCTGCTGCCGTTTTACAGGGAAGTATTGAGGGGTACATCCAGAATTGGGCTGATCAGCTGCCATTCCCAACTTCCCACCAGGCTTCGCGCAGCATTCGGAGCGGAAGATGTAACGTTTTTTCCGATTCCCAACCAGGTTTCCAACACCGGCAAACGACCGGTTCCCCCGCATTATCCCGACATCTTCGAAAAGGTCATGCAGTCGCTGAGCGATATCAGGGAGGGACAACTCGTGCTCGTCGCCGCCGGCATCCTGGGCAAGATCTATTGCAACCGGGTCAAGCAATGCGGCGGCATTGCGCTCGATATCGGCAGCGTTGCCGATGTCTGGATGGGCCAACGCGCCCGCCGCCATCACGGCGCGGCCTATTTGGGTAAATGGGCGATTTCCGGCGAGGCGGTAGGTAATGGCCGCTTGCAAAGATAGCTAACCTTGTCATGGCCCGTGAATGCGGGCCACCCAGCTGAAATCTGGCACTCGCATCGAAAACGTTACAAGAATTCCTGCCATTATTCAGACGTCACCTGGGTAGCCCGCATTCGCGAGCCATGACACCGTAAGGGTAATATGCAGCACCGCTGCTATTATGGTCGGGAGGTGTGTAACGACCTATCGCCCTTCCATCCGCCACGCCAGAAGCAGCGAACCCACAGTCAGCAGGAGCGCGAGCCAGAGCGGGAGTAATTGTTCCTGCTCGACCTGCGTGACCCGGTAGGCATGGTTGGCGCGCAAGCCGATCCAGTTGCTGCCAGATGAAGATTCTCCGGCGCCCACGCGGCGGATCTTCGGCACGCCGCCATCGGCCAGCCAGTGCACGGATCCGCCCGTCGCGTGCGCAATGGGCTGAAGAATGGCGCCAGTCGCACGGACGTCGGACACTTCCTTCGGATTGAGCGGGCCGCTGGCAGTCACCGCGCTCAATATTCCGTCGGTCGCGCGATAAAGACCGAGCTGATCGGCTTTCGCACTCGCGCGCCAAAGTCCCGGTTGAACTCGCGTGAGCGGCAGCGTCACCGCGCGGCCCGAAGGATAAGTCAGCGTCACGGGCTTTGCTGTTGCGGCAAGTGTCTGCCGGTCGATCTCGATTTGTCCGCCCGAGATGGCGGCGGACAGGCGCTCGTCCTCGAGCTCCGGTTCTTTCATCAGCCAATGCGCGAGACGGCGCAGCAATTCGGCCTGCGGACCGCCGCCTTGGAAGCCTCGCGCCCAAAGCCAGCCCTGATCCGAAAGAATTTCGGCGACGCGTCCCTTGCCGACGCGGTCGAGCACGAGCAGCGGGCGATTGTCGGGGCCGGACATCAGCGTTTCGCCCGCCACCCTG
The DNA here is from genome assembly GCA_036272695.1 of Rhizomicrobium sp. Lineage (GTDB taxonomy): Bacteria > Pseudomonadota > Alphaproteobacteria > Micropepsales > Micropepsaceae > Rhizomicrobium. The sequence goes on from DATAYG010000160.1 coordinate 7,480, forward strand.
TTTGCTCCGATGATGCGAAACCAGCTGCCCCAGCTTGCCGGCGCGTTTCCCTCATTTGCGCCCTGAAGACCTCGCGTGACGGGATGGGCTTGCCCTGCCGGCGTCAGCGCCGGCTTGAAGGGTTGAGTAATGACATCGCCGGTCGGCTGGGCGGGCAGCACGGCAGCGAGCGGCGTGCGAAAGATACTCTGCGCCGACGCAAACTCGGGCCCGGAGGACACGAGCAGCGCGCCGCCGTCTTCGACGTAATGCGCGATATTCTCGAAATACTCCATCGGCAGGATTCCGAGCTCGCTGTAGCGATCGAAAATCACCAGGTCGAAATGTTCGAGCTTATCCACGAACAGTTCGCGCGTGGGAAATGCGATGAGCGAGAGCTGATCGATGGGTGTCTGATCCTGCTTGTCGGGCGGCCGCAGGATCGTGAAGTGCACGAGATCGACCGACGGGTCGGCCTTCAGCAAGGAACGCCAGACGCGTTCGCCGGCATGCGGTTGACCGGAAATGAGGAGCACGCGCAACCGGTCGCGCACGCCGTAGATCGTGACCACAGCGCGGTTGTTGGCGAGAGTGAGTTCGGAAGGTCCCGGCCGCGCCTCGATCTCCACCACATTCTCGCCGCCGTGGAGAACGGGAATATGGATCGTCGTATTCCTGGCGGTCGGCAGGAACCGTGTTCCCGCGTCGGCGCCGCCGACACGCAGATGAACCTGCGCAGCGCCGGCAGCATCGGAACCGAAATCGTCGACGCGGACAACGATATCGGCGGGTTGGCCGACGATGGCGTAGCGGGCGGCGCTGACAACGGTCAGTTTGCGGTCGCGCTCATTGTGATGGCCGACGATCAATGCGTGGAAGGGGCCATGCAGCGACGTGGCGCTTGATGTTTGCGCGTCGTGTGCCTCTCCGTCCGTAATCGCGATGGCGCCCGCGATACGCTCGGGCGGCGCGTCGGCGAGCGCAGATGTAACACCGGCAAGAAGCCGCGTGCCGGTATCTTCGTTCACTGGCGACAGCACCTCGGCGCGCCGCACTTCGATGCTCCTGTCGGATGAAAGGCGTCGCGCGATTTGGGCAGCAGCTTTATCCGCTTCCGCGCGGCGATGATCGATATCCATGCTGCCGGAATGATCGACGACGAGCGCCACGATGTCCGGCAACGGCTCGCGGGTCTCCCGCACGATGAGCGGATTGGCGAGCATGAGACAGCCGAAAGCGAACGCGAGGGCCCGCGCGAGCGCGCCGCGGGCACGCCGCCAAAGCGCATAACCCACAAGCACCGCGGCCGCGCCGGCGATCAGCCAGATCCAGCCCGTGCCGATATACGGAGCAAAATCGATGGAGAAATGCATCGCCCGCAGCCGCCTAACGCCCGAGCCGCTCGAGGAGCGCCTGTGCGTGTACGTTGTCGGTCTTGTAGTTGCCGGTCAGCGCATACATCACGACGTTGACGCCGAAGCGATACGCCATCTCGCGCTGTTCGTCGCCGCCGGGTGTTACATCGGCAAGCGGCCGGCCCTGGCTGTCGACGGCCCAGGCCGCCGCCCAGTCATTGCTGCCGATGATGACGGGCGACACACCGTCGCCGCCACGTGCCGGTCCGGAGTCGGGATCAGGCGGCGGCAATGCCTCGACCCATACCTTTCCGCCGGTCCAGCGGCCTGGAAAATCCTGTATCAGATAGAATGTCTTCGTCAGCACGTGGTCGGACGGCACGGGCTGGAGCGGCGGCATGTCGAGCTTCGACAGCAGCCGCCGCAGCGTCTGCTCGCCGGGCGATTGCGGTCCGCGCGCGCCGCCGACCGTCAAATCCCGCGTGTCGAACAGGATCGTGCCGCCATTGCGCATGTAGTCCGCGATCTTGCTGATCGCGCGCGGCGACAGATCATGCTCGCGTGGATCCATCGGCCAGTAGAGCAGCGGAAAAAAGCTGAGATCGTCGCGATCGAGATCGACGCCGACCGGATCCAGCGGTTCGTAGGATGTGCGCGCCTTCAGCACCAGGCCGAGACCGGTCAGCCCCGCCGCGCTCATCGCGTCCACATCGGGAAGTCCGGTCTTCACATAGGCAAGCCGCGTGTCGAGCGCGGCCTTCATGTCAAAGGTGTCGTCCGCGTGCGCATGCAATGGCGGAAGCAGCATGACCAACGCTAGCAATGCCGCGCCGCGTCCAGCCAGGCGTAGCGAAGGCAGATAGCCGCGCAGCCACAGGCCGATACAGGTATCCGCAAGCAGGATCATGAGCGCGAACGCAAGAAGCGGCCCCTCCAGATCCAGAGCCGTCGACGCCGAATATCCCTGCACGCGATAGCCGGCGAGGCGGAGAGGATCGAGCTGCAGCAAATCATTGCCCGCGTTGAGCGCGATCTCGGCACCACCACGTCCGTAAAGACCGGGAGGATGGGCGGGCGAGGGCGTTGTGCGCGCGATATCGGAGCCGCGCAATGGAAGCACATCGGCAGGTGGTCTGATCAACCGGCCGAAGCCGTCGAGTGTCATGGCCGGCGGAAAGACAGCGTTGGCGTCGGATGCAAGCTGTGCGAGCTGCGCACCACCGGCCAGGTCGAGCAGGCGCTTCAGCATTTCCACGTAAAGACCGGAGAGAGGAAGGTTCGACCAGGCCGGACTTGCCGTGACATGGAACAACACGATCCAGCCTTTGCCGCGCGGCGCACCCGTCACGAGCGGCGTTCCGTCGGCAAGCCGCGCCCAACTGCGTTCGCCGAGCTCGATGGAAGGTTCCGCCAGAACCTGGCGCGATACTGTTACTTCCGGGGGCACCGAAAGACCGCGAAACGGGCTGGCATCCGGAAACGTTGCGAGATGTTGCGGTTGGGCCCACGCCAGCGCGCCGCCGAGATAGCGGCCTCCGACGCGCAACTTCACGGGAATGAGATCGTCGACGTTCGTGGTCATGCGGCCGCCCGCAAAACGTACAAGAAGGCCGCCATGCTCGACGAAGCGGGCGACCCGATCGTGATCGGCACCGGCAATCGTGCCGATGTTTGCCAGAACGATTACTGCAACATTGCGGCTGAGCGCGTCACCGATGGTTCCTTTCTGCACATCGGCATAAGGGGCAAGCGCACGCTGAAGGTAATACGTGTCGGAGAGCAGCGGCTGTTCGTCCTGCGCATTGCGGGCGGAAACGATTTCAACGGCCCGGCGCCGCGATCCGCTGCCAAGCAATTGTACCGTACCGGCGGAGTCGCGATTTTCGACGGTGACGCGCGCCGTCTCGTTGCGGATTTCGAGCGGGAGAGGAATTTTCGCGGATGATTCTGCGATATTGGGCGGGAAGCGGAAATGCGCGGATGCGAGCATCTCGCCCTGTGCGCCGAGCGCTGCCACATCGCCTTCCTGCGCGACAGCGTTTGCGCTCCGCGCGAGATGCGCGACGAAACCATCCGCTTCGTTGCGTAGCGAACGAAGCATGAGAACGCTCTTTCCGGGAGCATCCGCGTATATGCGCAACCGGCCGCGGCGGGCGAGCGCTTCCGCGATCCGTGTACTGTCCCCGTAATCAAGGCCGTCGCTCAACCACAATATTTCCGGCCCGGCGCCAAGCTTTGCCTTCTCGAGTGCCGTGACGGCTCGCGTCCGGTCGGGCAGCCAGGGCTGCGGCAGGATTTCGGCGGCGCGGCGCTGTGCTTCGCCGGCCGACAGCAGCGAAAAACTCTGCAACGGGGAAGCTGTCGACACGATGGCAACGGGACGGCCCGAGGAAGCTGCGGCGGAGAGTGCCGTGACGATGGCGGCATGGCGCATGTTCCAGTTCTCGGCTGAGGTCCAGCCATTGTCGACGAACAGAACAAGTGGCCCCCTGCCGGGGAGCGGCGGCCCTTCGCCGAGTTTCGGCTGTGCGAGCGCGACAATGACCAAACTAGCTGCGAGAAGTCTCAGGGCGAGCAGCCAGAGAGGCGTGTGCGCCGGGGTTTCATCTTTCGCCGCGAGGCCGGCGAGCAGCCGCAACGGCGGGAATTCCACGCGCCGCGGTGCAGGAGGCGTCACTCGCAGCAGCCACCAGATGGCGGGGAGCGCAGCGAGTGCCGCGAGGATCCAGGGGGCGCCGAAAGAGAGAGCCGGAAAGACGCTCATTACGTTGTGGCGTGTGTGCCGATGTTATTTGCGGGAATGCCGCCCAATGTCGCGTAAAGGGCGACGAGCGCTGTTTCGGGTCGGTGGTCGGTGCGGTGGGCGAGCCAGGTCCAGCCCAGCCTGCGCGCCAGCGCGCTTACCGATTCCGCCTGCGCCCGAAAGCGGCGGCAATATTCTTCACGCACGCTTTCGGCGCGCCCGAGCAATTCGTTCAGCCGCGCTGGCGACCACTCGAAGCGCGTGCGGCCGCTATACGGAAAATCCTGTTCGGCCGGATCGATGATATGAACGAGATGACCTGAGAGCCCGGCGCCGGCAAATTTGCGAAGTGCACGGTCGATATCTTCAAGCGGCGAAAGAAAATCGCCGAACCAGACGATCTGCGCATTTTTTCCAGTTGCAAGATCGGGCGGCAGAGCTTCGGCGTCTGCCGGCATTTCTCCAAGCATATGCGCCATGTGATTGAGTGCAACACGCCCGCCGGACGGCGCGCGTCCGCCTCCGAAAAGTGCGATGCGTTCGCCACCTCTCACCAGCAACGACGCCAGCGCAAGCGCAAGCAGACATGCCCGCCCGAATTTGGTTGGAAGGCTCCGGTCGGAGGAAAAGCGCATTCCTGCCGACGCGTCGCACCAGAACCACACGGCTTCCACAGCCTCCCATTCACGCTCGCGTACGAAGAGATGTTGAGACTTCGCAGATTGGCGCCAGTCGATCATGCCGGTGCCGTCGCCCTGCGCGTAACGGCGGAATTGCCAGAATGTTTCGCCGGTCCCGGCCTTTCGCCGGCCGTGAACGCCGAGACCGACAACGGAAGAAAGACGTTCCGCCTCCACAAGCAGGGGTGGCAGACGCGCCGCCAATGCCTCGGCTTCGAGGCCCAAGGCTGCGGCCTTGGGTTGCCGCGCCGCCTGGCGTGTTTCCATCAAAGATTGCTCCGGCACAGCCGGTCGATGATCTCCGAGATCTGAATGCCCTCGGCGCGGGCGGCGAAACTCAGTGCCATGCGATGGCGCAGAACCGGATGCGCGAGCGCGACCACATCCTCGACGGAAGGCGCGAAGCGCCCCTCGATCAGGGCCTTGGCACGAATCGCAAGCATGAAAGCCTGGCTCGCGCGCGGTCCCGGTCCCCAGGCTACGTAGCCGCGCAAGGCGTCATTGCCGCTTTGGTCGGGCCGTGCCGCACGTACCAGGCGAAGAATGGCTTCGACCACTTTCTCGCCGACGGGAAGATGCCGGACGACGCGTTGCGCGCCGAGAAGCGCGCTTGCATCGCAAACGCGTTCGACCGGCGCTTCCTCACCGAAAGTCGTCGCCATCAGCATGCGCCGCTCGGCCTCCAGCTCCGGGTAGGCGATATCGATCTGCAGAAGAAAGCGGTCGAGCTGGGCCTCGGGAAGGGGATATGTGCCCTCCTGCTCGATCGGGTTCTGGGTCGCGAGAACATGAAAGGGATGTGGCAGATCGTAACGCTGGCCCGCGACTGTTACATGCTTCTCCTGCATGGACTGCAGGAGCGCGGACTGCGTGCGCGGACTTGCCCGATTGATTTCATCCGCCATCAGCAGCTGCGTAAACACGGGGCCCGAAAGAAAGCGGAAGGCGCGGCGGCCGGCCTCGCTCTCCTCGAGGATTTCCGAGCCGAGAATATCGGCGGGCATCAGGTCGGGCGTGAACTGGATGCGCTTCCAGTCGAGCCCGAGCACCATCGCCAGGGTCTCGACGAGCCGGGTCTTGGCGAGGCCGGGAACACCGATCAGGAGCCCATGGCCGCCGGCGAGGAGCGTGACCAGGACCTGGTCGATCACATCGTGCTGGCCGAAAATGACCCGCGCCACCCCATCCCGCACGCGGCCGAACAATTCTGTATACATTTCGGCCTGCGCAACGGGCGCTTCATCGATCAGCTCGATGGCATCAACAGATTGCGTTTCGTTCATCCTGCGATTTCAGCTGTTCGTGATGTGAGCTTCGCTCAAGCCTGCGGTTGCGGCACATGGGGACGGTCCTTATGCTCGACCGTGCCCATCAGGAAAGCGTTTATGTGGCATTCCGGCTTCGCGCGTGCAACTGCGCAATGTTCGCGCTGCATCCGGGGAACTGCACAAGGCCGTGAGGCCCGCATACTGTCGGTCTCCGCAAAAGCGGGCCGTTCTTAGTGCAGAATCGACAAAATTCGCCAGATGAAGTCGCAAGGCTCATTGCCGAAAATGGGGCCCGGGCGTTGCGGCCATGGCTGCTGGCCGAGCCGCCGGTTCTGCCGCTTTCTCCGAGGCGCGGCGATTATGATCTCAATCCCGGTTTCGAGCGCATGGCGGTGCGCGAACTTGCTCCGGCCGCGGTGCTCGTTCCTGTGGTGCGGCGCGCCGATCCTACCGTGCTCTTTACCCTGCGCACCGAGCACCTGGTGCGCCACGCCGGGCAGGTAAGCTTTCCGGGCGGCCGTCTGAATGTGGATGATGCGTCCCTTGTCATCACCGCCTTGCGCGAAACGCGCGAGGAAACGGGGATCGACGCCGAACTGGTCGATGTCGCCGGATTTCTCGAGGCCTACGAGACCGGCACCGGCTTTGCGATTCTGCCGGTCATCGGGGTCATCGAAGAGGGATTTTCTCTCCGGCCCAACCCGCAGGAAGTCGCCGCGATATTCGAGGTTCCACTCGCCATGTTTCTCGATCCCGCAAATTGCGAACGCGGAACCGGCGAATGGCAGGGCCGGATGCGCACGTTTTATGCGTTCCGCTACAAACAGCATTACATCTGGGGTGCGACCGCGGCCATCCTGGTGAGTTTTCGCGACAGGTTGAAGGCCTGAACCTCACGTTGCTACAGAGAATTCTGCTGAACTTGACGACAAGTTGTCATGGGAATTGATAATTGTGACTTAAGCTCCGGCGAAGGAATTCCATGAGCAGACGGCTTGATCTTTCGCGAGAAAGTTGGATGCGTGCGGCCGGCACCCGTGTCGTGATGAAGGCGCTTTCCGCGGATGGCGGAACTGCACGTTTTGTCGGCGGCGCGGTGCGCAATGCGCTGCTCGGCCGGAAGGTTGACGATATCGATATTGCCACGCCCCTGTTGCCGGACGCGGTCGTGCGTCGGCTTGAGGCCTGTCGGATCAGGGCGATGCCAACGGGGATCGGGCATGGGACCGTTACAGCTATCGCTGATGGGCGCGCCTTCGAAGTCACGACATTGCGGCGCGATGTGGAGACGGATGGCCGGCACGCCGTCGTAGCCTTCTCCGACAGCTGGGCAGAGGATGCCGCGCGGCGCGATTTCACCATGAATGCGCTTTATGCTTCGGAGGACGGCGAAGTGTTCGATTACACCGGCGGCCTCGAAGATCTCGAGGCGCGGCGTATCCGGTTCGTCGGCGATCCTGTCGCGCGCATACGCGAGGATTATCTGCGCATCCTGCGTCTGTTCCGTTTCCACGCCTGGTATGGGCAGGGCGCAATGGACGAGCAGGCCCGCGCTGCTGCACGCAATGAGCAGGCGGGTCTTCAAAACCTCTCTGGTGAACGCCTTCAGAAGGAAACATTGCGGCTGTTGGAGGCGCGAAATCCCCTTCCGTCACTCCGAGTCATGGCAAATGATCACGTTCTTGCGCATATAATTCCGGCAAGAACGGGGACAATCCGACTGGATAGAATCGAACGTCTGGTAGCTATCGACAACAATCGCGACGTTGCCGCGGACTCCATATTGCGCTTGGCGGCGCTGATGCCTTCCGACCCGGATCTCGCAACAACGGTTGCGGAACGACTAAGGCTCTCGAACGAGAACCGTAACCGGCTCCTCGGCCTCGCTGGCGCGCAGGAAGAGATTGCGCCGGCGATGCCGGACGCTGCCCTGCGCAAACTGCTCTACCGGCTGGGCAAACAACACGTTCGCGACAGCATCCTGCTTCGCTGGTCGGAAGATGTGGACGACGCGCACGATACCGGTTGGGAAAATCTGCTCGATGTGACAAAAGACTGGGAAAAGCCAGCCTTTCCGTTGAGCGGCCGAGATATTCTTGCGGCCGGAGTTCCGGAAGGTCCGCGGGTCGGGGCGATATATTCAAAACTCGAAGAAATCTGGTTCGAAGGCGATTTCATGGAAGATCGTCCGTCGCTTCTGCAACGCCTGCTGGCGTTGGCACAATCACAGACGGACTGAACAGAGTGCCCGCTCAGACGGCATAATAGATCTGCATGGCGCCGATCCACATCATGCGCAGCGCGACATAGAGAACGATGATGACGCCGGCATAGCTGATCCACGGCATTTTGTGCAGCAGATTGGCAATGAGCGATGCAGCGAGGCCCATGAGCGCAATGGAAAGGAGCAGGCCGACCGCCAGCACCCAGACGTGGTTCATCGCCGCACCGGCGACGGCCAGAACATTGTCGAGCGACATGGAAAGGTCCGCGACCGCTATCCGAAACACCGCCCGACGCACATCGGGCGAAGCGCCAGGCAGCCGGACATGGGACGTGTTGAGATTGAGCCCCGAGATCGTCTCGATGCCGAGACGGTGTTCATCAGGGACCGGGCGAATCTCGCGATACAGCCGCCACGCCACCCACAGCAAAAGCACGCCACCGGCGAAGGCAAGAAAGAAGGTGGTGCGCAGCAGCAGAAGAACGGCGTACGCCACGATAAGGCGCAGGATCACGGCGGCGGCGAGGCCCCAGAACATCACCCGTCGCCGGTCCGATTCGGGGACCCGCGCGGCGGATACGCCGATAACGACCGCGTTGTCTCCCGCGAGCACGATATCGATCAGGATGACCTGAAGAAGCGCGGCCAGTGCTGGAGGAAGAATGTGCAATGTCGGTAGATCCATGGGTGCGGCTCAGGGCCAGCGCGCCTCCGGCGGCAGCGACATCAGGATGGCCTCCACATTTCCCCCTGTCTTGAGACCGAAGCGGGTGCCGCGGTCGTAGAGAAGATTGAACTCGACGTAACGCCCCCGGCGGATGAGCTGGCGCTCGCGTTCGGACTCCGTCCAAGGCTCGTTCATGTGTCTTCGCACGATCTGGGGATAGATATCCAGAAATGCGAGACCCACATCCCTGGTAAAGGCGAAATCGGCATCCCAATCGCCGGTGGCAAGTCCGTCGAAAAAGATTCCGCCTGCGCCGCGCGGCTCGCCGCGATGAGGAAGATAGAAATATTCATCGCACCATTTGCGGAAGCGGGCGTAGTAATCCGGATCATGCCGGTCACAGGTGCGCTGCAATGCAGCGTGAAAGAGTTCCGCATCTTGCGAAGTGGGTAACATCGGCGTGAGATCCGTTCCGCCGCCGAACCACGCCCCTGTGGTTACGAGGAAGCGTGTATTCATATGCACTGCAGGCACGTGCGGATTGAGAGGGTGAGCGACGAGCGAAACACCCGAGGCCCAGAAGCGCGGATCTTCGGCTGCCCCTTCCACTTCACGCGCAAATTCCGGGGCAAATTGTCCGTGTACGGTTGAGACATTGACGCCGATCTTTTCGAAGACGCGGCCGCGCATGACTGCCATTACCCCCCCCCCGGCTTCGGCATCATGTCCGGGGCGCGTCCATGCCGTGCGCTCAAATCGGCCCGCGGCGTGGTCGAACGGATTGAACTGAACCTCGTTTTCGATATCTTCGCTGACCCGGCAAAGCCGGTCTCGCAGCTCTTCGAACCAGAGGCGCGCCCATTCCTTGCGCGCGTCCACATCGCTCATTTCGGGAAACCGTCCGTCTGACGCAGCGCCTCGGACAATGCTATCGCGCCGGCCAGGGCAACATTGAGCGAGCGCAAGCCGGGCCGCATCGGAATGCGAAGCCGTGCATCCGCGGTGAAATGCACATGGTCGGGCACGCCGGCCGATTCACGGCCAAGGAGTAGCGTATCGTCGGGCGCAAACATGAACCGGGTATAAGGTTCGTCCGCCTTGGTGGTCAAAAGGATGAGCCGGCCCGAGCGGCTGGTGAGAAACGCCTCCCAGGAGATATGGCGCCCGATCTCCGCGCTGTCCGCATAGTCCATTCCCGCACGCCGGAATCCGGCGTCGCTGAACAGGAAGCCGCACGGCTCGATGATGTCGATCGTAACCCCCATGCACGCGCCAAGCCGAACAAGCGCGCCTGTGTTCCGGGGAATGTCAGGTTCAAAAAGGGCGAGCCGCATCGGGTTTTCCTTGAAAGATTATTACCAAATCCGTTCCATGGTGCGCCAGAATGGTCATTAATATGTAGAATAGGTACTAGCATTACAGAAGCACTCCTGACATATTTCAATTTGTAAACGATCTGGCTGAGGAGACGTCATGGGAAAATACGAGGCTCTGGGCCAATTCCTGAAGGGGCAACCTACAAACGAGGTACCCCTTTCCTTTTCTGAGATAGAGAGAGTCATTGGGAGCACGTTGCCGCATTCCGCTTATGCGCATCGTCCATGGTGGAGCAACAATCCGTCAAACAGTGCGATGACGAGAGTGTGGCTAGAGGCCGGCTTCCGCACCGAGCGAGTCGACATGGCAGCAAAGAAGCTTGTGTTCAAACGGTTGCGTGGCAGTCCGGAACCGGACTCCTCTCCTGTTGTTGCGCCCGCCACTAATAATGGGGATAAGCATGAGGACAGCCCGGAACGAGAAAAGAAGCCGCGCCGCCATCCCTTGTTTGGCGCGCTGAAGGGGACGTTCACCATCGATCCCGATTGGGACCTAACGCAGCCGGCCATGCCGGAATGGGCAGATCTTATCGACGAGAAATACGGCCCGGAGAAGCGCAAGTGAATCGAACGTTTCTCCTGGATACATGTGCGCTCATCTGGATCATGGAGAATGCAGAACTCACGTCGACCGCGGTCGAGGCAATGGACGCCGCCTTCGACCGCGGCGACTTCGTCTACGCTTCACCCATCACCGCATGGGAAATTGGCCTGCTCGCAGCAAGCGGTCGCTTCAAATCGTTCCTCACGCCGCAGAAATGGCTGCAACAACTGCTTGAAACACCCAACGTGAGATTGGCTGAACTCCCGCCGCGCGTGTTGCTGGAGGCTTCGCTGCTGCCAGGATCGCCGCCGCGCGATCCGGCCGATCGCATCATCGCGGCGACGGCGCGGGAATTTGGATTCACGGTACTGACGCGCGACCGGGCTCTCCTCGACTATGGAACTCAGGGCTATCTGAGCGCCATTGCATGCTGACGCGTATCCGCACAACACCGTGAAAATGCTCGCGTTTTATGCGGCATCGTGCCGCAAGACCCTCCGGACCCGACTCTCTATTTTACGCCGCGTTTCGCGATGCGCCGACGGTTCGGGTGGCGGCGTGTCGTGCTTCTCGTCCGGAACGCGTGAACTCCCTCAAGAAGGTGAACCGTGGCAGATGTAACAGCGCCTGAACCCACACGGCGCGACTTCATTTATATCGCGACGGGGGCGGCGGGAGCGGTCGGTCTCGCCTTCGCGGCGTGGCCTTTCATCGACCAGATGAATCCCACCGGCTCCGTTCTCGCAATGTCCAGCATCGAGATCGATATTTCGCCCATCAAGCCCGGGCAGCAGGTGGTGTTCACCTTCCGCAGCCATCCGCTTTTCGTGCGCCGCCGCACGCCGAAGGAGATCGCCGATGCGCGGGCCGTGCCGGTTTCGGCGCTGATCGACCCGATCGCGCGCAATGCGAATCTTCCCGACAATGCTCCGGCGACCGACCAGAATCGCGAGACGCGCTCCGAATGGATGATCCTCGTCGGCGTCTGCACCCATCTCGGTTGCACGCCCACGGCGTTCGAAGGCAATTTCGGCGGCTGGCTGTGCCACTGCCATGGCTCGCAATATGACGTGGCCGGCCGGGTGCGAAGAGGCCCCGCCCCGCAGAATCTCGCAGTGCCAAAATACGCGTTTCTTTCCGATACGCGCGTCAAGGTGGGATAGACCGATGTCGCATCCGTCCTCCTATACGCCGGCGTCGAAATTCACCCGCTGGCTCGATTCGCGCCTGCCGATCCTCCGGCTCGCGAACGACACGATGACGACGTTCCCGACGCCGCGGAACCTGAATATCTGGTACACATTCGGCGCCATTCTCACCTTCTGCCTCGGCGTGCAGATCGTCACCGGCATCGTACTGGCGATGCATTACGTGCCGAATTCCGATCTCGCCTTCGACAGCGTCGAAAACATCATGCGCGACGTGAATTACGGCTGGCTGCTGCGTTATGTGCACGCCAACGGCGCCTCGATGTTCTTCATCGCCGTCTATTTCCACATGTTCCGCGGGCTTTACTACGGCTCCTACAAGGCGCCGCGCGAAGTGCTGTGGATTCTGGGCGTGCTGATCTTCGTGCTGATGATCGCGACGGCCTTCCTTGGCTATACGCTGCCCTGGGGCCAGATGTCGTTCTGGGCGGCCACCGTCATCACCAACCTCTTCAGTTCGCTCGATCAGGTGGTGCCGCATCTGGGTACGGCCATCGTCACCTGGCTGTGGGGCGGTTTCGGCGTCAGCGATGCGACCCTGAACCGCTTCTACAGCCTGCACTACCTGCTGCCCTTCGTGATCGCGGGCGTGGTCGGACTTCACATCTGGGCGCTGCATGTGCCCGGCAACAACAATCCGCTCGGCATCGACGTCAAGAGCCCGCAGGATACCGTGCCCTTTCACCCCTATTACACGGTGAAGGATGCATTCTATCTGTCGCTGTTCTGCATCTTCTTCGCCGGCATCGTGTTCTATGCGCCCGATGTACTGGGGAATCCCGACAATTACACGCCGGCCAATCCGGTGGTGACGCCGCCGGATATCGTTCCCGACTGGTACCTGATGCCGTTCTACGCGATGCTGCGTTCCATCCCGCAGAAGCTGTTCGGCGTGTTGGTCTTGTTCGGCGCCATTGCCACGCTTCTGTTCGTGCCGTGGCTCGACACTTCGAATGTCCGCTCCACGCGATTCCGGCCGATGTTGAAGCCTTTCTTCTGGGTCTTCCTGGCCGATTGTCTTCTGCTCGGCTATTGCGGTTCGCAATCGGTCGACGCGGCGTGGAACCTTGGCGTGTTTTCGATCCCTCTGATTCTGGTCGCGCGATTGGGCACCTTCTATTACTTCGCCTTCTTCTGGTTCATCCTGCCGATTGTGGGGCTGATCGAGCGGCCCTTGCCGCTGCCGGACAGCATTGCGAAAGCAGTGCTTGGACCACACGGCGCGGCCGCGACGGCCGCAGCCCCGGCGGAATGAGGACCATCGCCATGCGAAGCTTTCTCGCCGCCCTTTCGCTCAGCCTCGTCGCTCTCGCAGGTGCCGCGCAGGCGCAGAATTCGACCGACGCGCTGCCGCCCAAGACCGTGTCGTTCTCGTTCGAAGGACCGTTCGGGACGTATGATCGCGCGGCCCTCCAGCGCGGCTTCCAGATATACAAGGAAGTCTGCTCCGCCTGCCACAGCCTGAACCGCATCGCGTTCCACAATCTCGACGAGCCCGGCGGACCCGGTTTCACCGAGGCGCAGGTGAAGGCGATCGCCGCGGGTTACAAGATTCCGGCCGAGCCGAACGACAAGGGCGAGTTGTTCGATTCCAGCGGCAACCGGCTGACCCGGCCCGGCACGCTGGCGGATCATTTCCCGCCGCCCTTCCCCAATGAGCAGGCGGCACGCACGGCGAATAACGGGGCGCTGCCGCCGGATCTCTCGCTGATCATCAAGGCGCGCGCTGGCGGACCCAACTACGTTTATTCGATTCTGACCGGCTTCCACGAGAAACCGCCCGCCAGGTTCAAGGTGCTCCCGAATAAGTATTACAATCCGTATTTCGCGGGCTGGAATATCTCCATGCCGCCGCCG
>DATAYG010000161.1:0-42323 GCA_036272695.1 Rhizomicrobium sp.
ATCTCCGGTCTTCACATCACGAGCCAGGATCGGTTCCAGCTTTGGCAAGAGAAAGAGTGTAGCCGGATCCGGTACCCAGATGGAAATGACATAGTCCGCTACGATGGGGGTTCCTGTCTTAAGCAGCACGGAACCACACATTTGTCGTGACTTCGAACCCCTTCTTCCGCCATTCGGCAACCTCCTGATTGACTTGTTGCTGGTGTGTCAACTGATTTAGAAGTAGTTGTTTCGGATCCCCAATCTCGTCGAGATGCGTAGGATCGCTGTCTGGATGATAAACGCCATCATCAAGGCGCGCTGTACCGGCGCCTCCGCAGGTCCATTGTCCGCATTCGTCGCGTGGTTCGGCCGGATTGTAACCCGCCTTCCGCAAATCGTTTTGGTCGCCGATCCTTATCAGACCGGTCCAATAAAGATCGCCGAGGAATTTGATAAATTCGGGATGCGACGTCGTCTCGCTCGGTTTTGAGGGCGGTTCGGGAATGCCCAGCAGCACGGTTGCGATTTGCGCGCGGGCGATGTCGCCGTTGTTGAGCGCGCGGGAGATCGCGTTCAGCCCGCCCACCTTCGACGTCATGTCGACGGGCAGGCCGAACTCCGCGCCGATCCGTTCGGAGAGCTCTGCACAATCGCGCGGCTCCCAATCGCCGCCGGCCTGCGATCGCTTCAGCAGCGGTATGCTGCCGACGAATGCGCCATCATGGTCGCAGGAAACTCCGCGCCTGCTACCGGCCGGCGCCAACCTGAATTCACGGTCCAATGGTGTCCCCGTCCTGTGGTTTCAGCATAGAACATAGAGGGAACACAATCAAATGTCCAGAACGGAAATAAAAAAAACCAAAACGGTAACGAACCGTGGTTAAGACCGGGAGCCGAATGGTGCGCGACGCGATGAACGACTCGGCCACTACGTACAAGCATCCGCGTTCGCGGATTGGTCGCCGAGATTTGCTGGACTTTTTTTGTGATAGCAGTTTTGGCAGGTAGGCCTGTCGCGCCCGGCGCCCCGCAAGGAGCGGCCGGGTTCTGATTTGTTCACACGCGGCGTGCCGAGTGCGAATTCGCCGTTATGGGTCGCCGGCGCCGTTTTGGACAAATAATAAACCCCGCCGCTGGCCGACAGCGGCGGGGTCTGCTGATACTACTATGTCGCTCGGGGGTATGGGGAAGATTCTCGTGACCTTGCGCCGCCAGCCCCAGGAGCATGAACGCGTTTCAGCCCCGTGTCTGTCGGGCGGCGCCCTAGTTTCGCGGATTTCTATCCCAGCATCTTGGTCGCCACTTCGAACATGTTCGAGGAGCAGTTGGGCATGGCGAGCATGGCTTCGAGCTCGGCGCGCATCAGGGCCTGGCGGTTCGTGTCGTAGCGCCGCCAGTTCTCGAACGCGCCCGCCATCCGCGCGGCGACCTGGGCGTTGATGCCGTCGAGCGTGCGCAGGACTTCTCCCACCAGGCGGTAGCCTTCGCCGTCCGCCGCGTGAAAGCGCAGATGATTTGCGGCGAAGACGCCGATCAGGGCGCGGACGCGGTTGGGATTCTTGATGTCGAAGAACGGATGCTGCATCAGCGCGCGCACGCCATTCGCCGTGCCCGGCAGCGGCGAGAACGCCTGGAGCCCCAGCCACTTGTCCAGCACCAGCGCGTCGTTGCGGAAGCGGTCGTGGAAATGGGCGAACGCAGCATCGCGCCGCTGCGAATCCATCCGCATGAGCTGGGCAAGACCCGCCATCATGTCGGTCATATTCGTTGCGGCGCGGTAATGGGCATCGGCCAACCTGGCCGCATCATCGTCGTCCGCCGCAGTGAGATAGCGCAGACAGACATTGCGCAGCGCCCGCCGCCCGGCAGATCGGGCATCCGGATCGAACGGCCCCGCATCCGCAAGCGATTCGTAGAGACGCCGGAACGCGTTCCCGTGCGCTTGCGCCACGGCACGCAGGGATGCCGTGCGTGCCGCGTACAACGCGTCGGGATCGGCGGGCTGCATCGCGAGCGCAAGCTCCGATTCGAGCGGCGGTACGAGCATCTGCGCCGCGAAAGCGCGGTCCGCCTCGGCGCCCGCCAGCACTTCGCCGATCGAATCCAGGAAAATGGCGTCGGGCGCGAGTGTGCGCCCTGCAAACGCGGCCTGTGCCATTTCGAGCAGCACTGCGCGCGCGAGCGTCTGGCCGGCTTCCCAGCGGTTGAAGCCATCGGGATCGCGCGCCATCAGTGCCGCGTGATCCTTTCGGCTGAGCGGTGTCCGGAAGATTGCTGGCGCGGAGAAGTGCCGGCCGATCGAGATCAGCGGCTGCTCCGGAACGTCGACAAACACAAATCGCTGTTCGGCGTCCGTCAGCTCCAGTACGCGTTCATCCGGTCCCGTCGCATTCTCGCCCTCGAGCGTCAGTGGCAATGCGCGGCCATCGGCGCCCAGCATTCCGAGACGCACGGGAATCTGCATGGGCTTCTTCTGCGGCTGCCCGGGTGTGGGGCCCAGATGCTGCTTCAGGGTCAGAGAAAATAACTTCCGGTCAGGGTCATAATCGCCCGTGGCTTCGACCGTCGGCGTCCCCGATTGCGCATACCACAGCCGGAACTGTTTCAGGTCGCGGCTGGAGGAATCTTCGAAGCACTTCACCCAGTCCTCGACCGTCGCGGCGTGGCCGTCATGACGCGCGAAATAGAGATCGGTTGCCTTGCGATACCCCTCATCGCCGACCAGCGTCCGGAGCATGCCGATGACTTCGGCGCCTTTCTCATAGACCGTACCGGTGTAGAAATTGTCGATGGTGATATAGGACTGCGGCTGCACCGGATGGGCGAGCGGCCCGGCATCTTCGGGAAACTGCCTGAGGCGCAATTGCCGCACATCCTGGATGCGCTGCACCGCTCTCGAGCGCATGTCGGCCGAGAAATTCTGTCGCGGAAAACCGTGAGGCCCTCTTTCAGCGACAGCTGGAACCAGTCGCGGCAGGTGACGCGATTGCCGGTCCAGTTGTGGAAGTACTCGTGGGCAACAACCCCTTCGATGCGCGCGTAATCGTCGTCGGTCGCCGTCTCGGGACTCGCAAGCAGCACCTTGTCGTTGAAAATGTTGAGACCCTTGTTCTCCATCGCGCCGAAATTGAAGGCAGAGACCGCCACGATCATGAAAATGTCGAGATCGTATTCGCGGCCATATCTTTCTTCGTCCCAGCGCATGGCGCGTTTGAGCGAATCCATCGCGTAGAGCGCGCGGTCTTCGTTGCCCCGTTCGACGTAGATGCGCAGCTGCACGCGCCGGCCCGACATGGTGTGGAACTCGTCTTCGATATGGCCGAGATCGCCCGCCACCAGCGCGAAGAGATAACAGGGCTTGGGGTACGGGTCGTGCCAGACGATGAAATGCCTTCCACCCGGCAGATCGCCCCGTTCGACGGGATTGCCGTTCGAGAGCAGCACGGACAGGGCCTCTTTCGGCGCTTCGATGCGCGTCGTGTAGACCGCGAGCACGTCGGGCCGGTCGAGGAAATAGGTAATGCGGCGGAAGCCCTCCGCTTCGCACTGCGTGCAGAATATCCCCTTCGCGAGATAGAGTCCTTCGAGCGCCGTATTCCGCGCGGGCGCAATCTCGGTGACAATCTCCAGGGCAAAGCGCGCCGGTGGATTGTGTAGTGTCAGCGTTTCCGCTCCGGCCTGATATTCGCTTACGGCTAACGGCCGGCCGTTGATCGCAATCGAGACGAGCTTCAGTTCTTCGCCGTCGAGCACCAGCGGCCCCGCAGCCTCGCTTGTCCGCTCCACCTGCATCCGCGCCGTGACGCGCGTGGCGTCCGGGTCGAGCATGAAATCGAGCGCGATCTCGCGGACGCCATAATCGGGCGGACGATAATCTTTCAGGCGAACGGCGCGCGGTTCTTCGGTGCGCATGACGGTCCTCGGATCGAATCCGGGCCGTCTTATGCCATTTCGACGGGGAACGGAACCAAGCCCGCAGGCTCAGCTGTCGCTCTGTTCCACTTGCGCGATGATGTCCTGCGCATCGCGGGCGAGTTCGGCCAGCGAGGCGGGCATTTCCTCGCCGGATTTCCGCGCCCAGTCCACGAGTTCGCGGGCGAAGGTTTCAAGCCGCGGCGCGTGCGCGATGAGGCGCGCCTGGCGTTCGATCCGGTAAGGATCAAGGTCATATTCCGCGCCCGGCACACGCCAGCCGCCCCATTCGGTCTGACCCGTGAGCACGATGGGATAGGTGCCGGGAACGGGATGGCGCGCGCAATCCTCGCTCTGCTGCCATTTGTTGCGCGCCCGCATGACGCGCCAGTCATCCGCTTCGCGGTGCCGGACGTCGTTTGTCGGTTGCTCGGCCTGCAATTCGTCGGCGGCGAATTCGCGCCCCAGCCCCACGTCGTAATAGACACGCAGCGGCTCGTCGATGCCCTTCGCCCAGTGCGGCACGACACGCTCGATCAGCGCCCAGGTGCCCACCGTCTTCACATAGACGCGCTGGTTCTTGTGGAACTGCGCTTTCGCCATGAGGAACCGCCTGTTATTGCTGATTCAACATAGACGGCCCCTGTTAAGCGGCGGTTAAAAGGGTGCTTTGCGGCAGCCATATGCAAACCATCGAAACGCCCTGCACCAAGATCTGCGAAATCGATCCCGCGGGCGGTTTGTGCAGGGGCTGTGCGCGCAGGCTGGACGAAATCGCGCGCTGGGGTACGATGAGCGAGTCGGAACGCAGGCGGATCATGAGCGAGTTGCCTGCGCGGCGGGGCGGCTTTTTGCCGGCGCGGTAGGCGAAGAAGTGGGGGCGTCAGTATGGATCGTGGCTGTCGGGAGCGGCGTCGTGCGCCGCTGTTTGCGGGCGCATTCGGTGCTGGCGTTCTGTTTGCTGCTGGCTGCCTCCCGGCGTCAGCCGATAGTCCGAACGAAGAAAGCGTGCTGGTCATAGGTACGAGGCCGGCCGACGTCCAGTCCATATCGCCGGACACGGTGTCCGCCTCCCATGCTTGGACGGCCACCGACCTTCTCGGTGCAAATATTCCCTCGGCGTTTCTTTCCGACACGGAATCCAGTCCGTTCCAGGAAGACCTGTATTTCCGCGGCTTCGACGCGTCGCCTGTGCTGGGCACGGCGGAAGGTCTTGCCGTCTATCAGGGCGGCACGAGGATCAATCAGCGTTTCGGCGATACCGTTCTCTGGGACATGGTGCCGTCATTTGCCATCAACCGCCTCGATGTCATACCGGGTTCCGATCCCGTATTCGGGCTCAACGCACTTGGCGGCGCAATCGCAATAAACATGAAGACCGGTTTCGACGCGACGCCGGGTGTGCAGCTCGATCTGTCCGGCGGGTCCTTTGGCCGCGCGCGGCTCGTGGCGCAGCTGGCCGATCAGCTCGGAAACGAAGCTTACTATCTCGGCGCTTCGGCAACGGACGATTCCGGCTGGCGGCGCAGCTCCGAGTCGCAAGTCTACCAGGCCTATGGCGATTTTGCCGTGCGCGCGCCCCACGCCAGCGCGGGCGTGTCCCTCAGCCTTGCCGCTGATTCATTGAACGAGAACGGCGCGGTGCCGGTACAGGACGAAGCCGTCTCAGCGTTTGCGATACCCGACACGGCCCGCAATCGTGACCTGTTGTTACAGGGACGCGGCGAAACCAAACTCGACAGCGGGCTCGATCTGCGCGGCTCACTTTATCTGCGCTCCACGCACATCGCCACCGCCAATGGCGAAGCGTCGGATTTCGACGCCTGCACATCCAACCCCGCCATTCTCTGCGACGATGATGGCGATCCGGTCGAAACGATCCATGGTGCGCCGATTCCGTCGAGTGTCGGCGGCGACGGCACCGATGGCGTGGAAATCGTCACGACGACTGCGCTCGGTGGTTCGGCGGAAATCGACGGGTCCGGCTCCTTGTTCGGTCGCGGCAACGGCTTCGCGATTGGAAATGCGGTGGATTATGCAACGACGGGCTTCGGCTCCGCCACACTGCTCGGCAACCTCACCTTTCAGAAGGGCGGAACGACTACCGATCCCATCGGCATCTATCTGGGCGGTCCGGAATGGAACATCCGCCTCAGATCGGTAAACGTCGACGACGGGCTCTACGCACAGGATACGCTTGCGTTGGCTTCGGCCCTCTCACTTGAAGTCTCGGGCCGGGTTCATTTCGACAGCATCGATCTCACCGACCGCTATGGCACCGCGCTGACCGGCAATCATGACTATTCCGGAATCAATCCCGGTGCCGAGCTGGTTTGGCAAGCTTCCGATGCGATACGCGTCTACACGGAATTCGAACAATCGAACCGCACGCCGACCGCGGCGGAACTGAGCTGCGCCAATCCCTCCCAACCCTGTCTGTTTCCGCTGAGCTTTATCTCCGATCCGGGATTGAAACAGGTCGTGGCGCGCACCGTCGAGGGCGGTGTCAAAGGGACGAGCACGGCGGCCCCTGTGTCGCTCGACTGGTCTGCAGACGCGTATGTAACGCGCAATGACAATGATATTATTTTCGAAAGTTCGGGCGCGTTTATCGGCTCGGGCTTTTTCGCCAATATCGGCGCGACGCAGCGCATCGGCGCGGAACTCAGCGCCGATGCGCACTGGGACATGTTCGATTTCCGTGCGAGCTACGCCTTCGTCAACGCCACATTCGAATCCGCCTTCACCGATTTGAGTGCGAACAATCCGGCGGCCGATGCCAATGGAAATATCTTCGTCGTACCCGGCGACCGTGCGCCCGGCATACCGCGGTCCACGGCGAAAATCGATCTGAGCTGTACACCACTTTCGGGCCTGCATCTTTCTCTCGGTGCGATTGTTCAGTCCTCGCAATATCTGCGCGGCGACGAAGCCAATTTGCAGGCGCAGCTGCCAGGCTATGCCGTGGTGAATGCCGAGGCGGCGTACGAGATTCGCAAGGATCTGCTCCTCTATGTCGAAGGCGAAAACATTCTCGACAACCGCTATGCGACGTTCGGGCTCCATGGCGATCCGACAGGCGACGGCGCGTTTCCGCAATTCACCAATCCGCGATTTATCGTGCCCGCTCAGCCATTCGGCGCCTGGGCGGGAATACGCGCGGAGTTATGACGGCCTGCACGCGGCAATGCGGGCTGCGCCCTGTGCACCCTGTCTTGACCTTCCAAGGCGATTGCCGTTCAAGACAACGCCGCCGGCCCGAGAGTGAGCGATGACCCTGCCGCGTTCCGACCTGAAGCCAAACACCTATGACTACGAGACCGAGCCGCTCGTTACCGCCAACGGCTTCCGAGAGTACGACGCGCGCTGGCTGTTCGAAAAGGAGATCAACCTGCTTGGCGTGGAGGCGCTCGGGCTCGGGCTCGGGACCTATTTTCACGAGCGCGGCGCCGTCCCGAAGGTCGCTACCGGCCATGACTATCGATCCTATTCGCTGTCGATCAAGCAGGCGCTTGCCATCGGCCTGATGCGTGCGGGCTGCGAAGTGATCGATATCGGCATGGTGACGACGCCCGTTTCCTATTTCGCGCAGTTCGCGCTCGACGCGCCCTGCGTGGCGATGGTCACCGCCAGCCACAATGAAAACGGCTGGACGGGCGTGAAGATGGGTGCGCAACGCCCGCTGACCTTCGGTCCGGACGAGATGCTGCGGCTGAAGGAGATTGTGCTTGGAGCCAAGGGCGTTGCTCGACAGGGCGGTTCCTTCACCCGCGTGCACGATATCCGCGGGCGCTATATCGACGACATTACTACCGGTCATCGCCTGTCGCGGCCGATGCGCGTCGCGGTGGCCTGCGGCAACGGCACGGCGGGCGCATTCGGGCCGGAAGCCCTGCGCCGCATTGGCGCGGAGGTGATCGAGGTCGATTGCGCGCTCGATTACACCTTCCCGAACTACAATCCGAATACCGAAGACATGCACATGCTGCACGCGATGGCGGACGCCGTGCGTGCCCACAATGCCGACCTCTCCATCGGTTTCGATGGTGATGGCGACCGATGCGGTGTGGTGGACGACAAGGGCGAGGAAATTTTCGCCGACAAGGTGGGCGTGCTGCTCGCGCGCGATCTCTCTGCGCGGCATCCAAATGCGAAATTCGTGGTGGATGTGAAATCGACCGGGCTGTTCGAAACCGATCCCGTGTTGAAGGAGCGCGGCGTCGTCACCGATTACTGGAAGACCGGCCACTCCTATATCAAGCGGCGAACGGCGGAGCTCAATGCGCTCGCGGGTTTCGAGAAGAGCGGCCATTACTTCTTCAATCCGCCGGTCGGCCGCGGCTATGACGACGGTATCGTCGCTGCCATTGCCGTGCTCGAAATGCTCGACCGCGCGGGAGGAAGGAAGATGTCGGAGCTGGTCGCGAGCCTGCCGCACACCTGGGGTTCGCCCACGATGGCGCCCTACTGTCCGGACGAAAGCAAATATGCGGTGGTTGACGCGCTGACGAAGGAATATCAGGGCCTGCATGTGCGCGACGAAAAGCTGCTCGGCCAGAGCATCGCGAATATCATCACCGTCAACGGCGTGCGCGTGGTGCTGGAGGACGGGACCTGGGGTCTTGTCCGCGCATCCTCCAACAAGCCGTCGCTGGTGGTGGTCGTCGAAAGCCCCACGTCGGAAGCCAACATGCGCGCGATGTTCAAGGATCTCGACACGAGGCTTACCAAACACCCCGAAGTCGGCGAGTACGACCAGAAGATCTGATCGACGAGATTAAGATGCAGGCTATGCCAACGCGTCCCAGAGCATGCGGGCGGTGATGATGGCAATGAGGATCGCGAATGCGAGGCGCAGGCGCTTGAGATCGATCATATGCGCGACCATGGCGCCCGCCGGCTCGAGCAGAAGCAGGATCGGCGCGATGAGCGCGAAGGCGAGCAGGTTCACGTAACCGAGCGATACCGGCGGCAGAAACTGCGCATGCCAGCCGGCAAGCACGGCGCCGATGCTGGCCGGCATGCCGACCACGAGTCCGAACAGAGACGCTGTGGCAGCCGCACGCGCCGGCGGAAGCGGCTGTGCGCGCAATGCCGGGCGTGTGAGCGTCGTCCCGCCCATTCCCGTGATCGTTGCCGCGAAACCCAGGACAGCCGGAAGGAACAATCCTCGTCCACCTCGGGCCGCAGCTGCAATCCACCGATCAAGGCGGTCCCCGAACGCCAGCTCCAGCACCACCGGCACACCCACCACCGCAAAGATCAGCGCCAGCACGTGACCGTTCGACAGCGCCATCAGCGTGCTGCCGGAAGCGATGCCGGCGACGAGGGGCAGGAACCATTTGCGCAAGGTGAGCCAGTCGATATCGTGTTCATGCCCGTGCAAGCGCGCCAGGGCAGCGGGAATGGCCGACGTAAGCGATGTGCCCACCGCCACATGCATGCGGATGCTTTCATCGAGGCCGATAGTTGCCAGTACATGGTAGAGTACGGGCACCATCACGATGCCGCCGCCGATACCGAGCACGCCGGCCACGAGCCCGCCGACTACGCCCGCGATGACGAGGCCGAGCGCCAGAACGCCGAGATCGCCCGGAGGAATTGCGTGCAATATGTCCACGGTTTCAGGCGGCTGCGTGCAGGGACGGGGCGGGACGGTGAACCGGGGCCGCAAGTTGCGCAAGCGCGGTTCGCAACACGCCGATATCCGCGTGCCGCGCCGATGCATGTTCGCTCAGATAACGGCGGAACAGCCGCGCACCCGGCCGGCCGTTAAAAAGGCCGAGCAAATGGCGCGTCAGCGCGTGCAACGGCACACCCTCAGCCAGTTTCCGTTCGATATAATTTGCAAACCGGGCGACGGCTTCGCCGACATCGCGCGGTTCCTCGCCAAACAGGCGCGCGTCGACGTCCGCGAGCAGCGCCGGCGACTGATAGGCGGCGCGTCCCATCATCGCCCCGTCCACATTCTGCAGATGATGCTCCGTTTCGGCCAATGTCGCTACACCGCCATTGATTACGATGGTGAGGCCCGGATTTTCCTGTTTGACGCGATAGACGAGGTCGTAATCGAGCGGCGGCACGTCGCGGTTCTCGCGCGGCGAAAGTCCCTTGAGCCAGGCCTTGCGCGCATGAACGATGAAGGTCGTCGCTCCGGTCTGTGCGCAACTGGTGATGAAGGTCCGTAAGCTCTCTTCGGGATTCTGGTCGTCCACGCCCAGCCGGCATTTTACCGTTACCGGCACGCGCACGGCGTTGCGCATTGCGGCAAGGCAATCGGCCACGAGTGCGGGCTCGCGCATCAGGCAGGCTCCGAAGCGGCCCGATTGCACGCGGTCCGAGGGACAGCCGACATTGAGGTTGACCTCGTCATAGCCGAATTCCTCGGCGATCCGCGCCGCGAGCGCGAGCCGCGCCGGTTCCGCTCCGCCGAGCTGCAGCGCCACCGGGTGCTCGAACGGGTCGAAACCGATCAGCCGTGCCTGGTCGCCCCGGATCACGGCCTCCGCCGTCACCATCTCGGTATAGAGCCGCGCGCGGGCACTCAGAAGGCGGTGCAGATACCGGCAATGCCGGTCCGTCCACTCCATCATGGGGGCGACGCAGAAGCGATGATTGTTCATACCGCTCATGTATAGCGGCTGAGCCTCAATGACGAGTATCACCCACTGGAAGACATCGGTGACGGCCAAGGATGCCTTTGAATCGAGGAGGCGGCGGCGAACCCTTTAAGACGTGATTGCTCAGCTGCGGCGTGCCCGTGTGCGGGCGGCTTTCTTTGCTGCGGCGGAGCGACCCTTGGCGCCTTTGGTTCGCGCCGCCTTTTTTGCAGCCGCGGACCGGGATGCAGCCGAGCGGCGCGAGGCGGTGCCTTTGGCCTGTTTGGAGAGCGCGCTCCTTGACACCGTGTTCGTCGGCTCCCGTTTGAGCGCTTTCTTTACAGCACGGGCGATTCGCGGGCGCTTCTTTGTCTTGCGACGGCCCTGTCCTTCCTCATAGGCGTAGCGGGCGCTTTTGCGCGTCTTTTTCTTCGCTTTGCCCTTTCCTGGCGGAGGAAGATCGACTCCCGCGCGCCGCGCCTCGGAAAGGCCGATGGCGATGGCCTGTTGCGGCGATCTTGCGCCATGCTCGCCATGGCGGATCTTGTCGATTTCGTCGCGCACGAATTCGCCCGCCTGCGTGCTCGGCGACTTTCCCTCGCGTGCGTCCTCTCTTGCTTTCTCGATTATTTCCTTGCGCGGCATCGTCTTCTCTCCGGACCAACAATGAATCCCAGACGCGGAAACGTGCGACCCGGCCATTTGCTCCTTTGTTGTGCGGAACGTGCGATACGGGTTTGCGTTTTGCCCGTTTCCCTATGCGACCTGCGGCGCGCGACAATGGCAAGAGGATGCAGCAGACCGGCACGCTCGATCCGAAAACGACGGCATTTGGTCATGGATTTTCAGACACTGATCGAAAAAGCGGAATGTTCGCGCCCGCAACGCCCGGTACGGAAATCCGTCCGGCGGTGGCGCCGACCGGCGAAATCGTGGCGCCGAAACGCCGGGTCGGCGGCTTTCCGGCCGGGCGAGAGTAGCTGCCTCGCCCGAGGTAATTTCGTTGCTGTAAACAAGACGCCGGTTGTCACGGCCCGAATGCGCGGGCCATGGCAATCGGCTGATTGGTGATCGGAACGCGTTCTTATTCGTGCGTGGTCTGACCGTCGGCCTGCACGTGGGTGCCCGGGCTCACGATTCCGGGACCGTTGTCGGTGGGGTAGCGGCCCGCATATTCGCCACCGGTTTCGGTCACGTCTTCCCGCGGCTGATTGGGGTCGAGAAGCGGCTTTATCTTCTTCGCCGGTTCCGTCTGCTTTTCTTTGCGCATCGCTCCTGCTCCGTGCTGGTGTCGCAACCATAACGGCTGACCGGGCGTGCTGTTGCGTTTGCGGGATTCAATGCGCAGCCGTGGCGGCATCCGTCTTGTCGACCCAGGCGAGCACATCCGCCCAGCGGGCCGGGCCTTCCAGATCCCGCAGCAACATATGATAACCACCGGGGTAGCGCAGGACGGTCGCCCTGGACCCGAGTTCCGCTGCCACGGCCCGTGTCGGCTTGGCCGGGATGATCTGGTCGTTTCCGCCGTAAAGAAAAAGAATCGGCGGCGGGTCGGTCAAATGCTGCGGCGCCTCGCGCGCTTCGCTCATCAGATTGACGAGCCCATAAACCTGATCGACGCGTGCCGAATGCTGATAGAGCGGATCGCGGGAGAGCTTGCGCAGCACGGGAAAATTATTGGTCGCCAGAATGTGCAGGCCTTCGCCAGAGACATGCATGCCCGGTACAATGTGCGCGCTGATCCATAAGACCGTGCCGTAAATGAACGGCATGTCCTCGCGCGCCCAGACCGCCGGCGCCACCAGTATCACTCCTTTGACCCGCGGCGGATGTTGACCCGCAAGCGCGGTGAGCACGACCGAGCCGCCCATGCTCTCGCCGAGGGCATAGACGGGAAGTCCGGGAAATTTCGCGTGCATGGCTTCGATAAAGTCGTCGAAGTCATCGCGCATGGTGGTCGCGCCCGCCCACAGGCCGGGATCGGGTGCCGCGCCGAAGCCGCGCTGGTCATAGGCATAGACGGAAACGCCGTGAGCCGCCCACCACGGTCCGGGCAGGTCGAAGGCTTCGGAATAGTCGCTCATGCCGTGCAGCGCGACAATGATCGCACGCGGCTTCCCGGCATCCCAATGGCGCAGCGGCAGACGGAGGCCATCACGTGTGACGAAGATGTCGTTCGCAATCGTGGCAGTACTTTCGGAATCTCCCTGCGGCGCCAGTTCGGGCGCGCAGGATGCGAAGGCAAGAAATATCAACGCGACAGCGCCCGAGCGATGCACGCGCGCAAGGAGGGCAGCAATTCGCGTTCGAACCATGGATGTTTCTTCAGCCAGCCGGTATTGCGCCAGGACGGATGCGGCAGCGGAACGTACCGTGGCGCATATTCGCGCCAAGCCTGCACCGTTTCGGTGAGCGTGGGCCTGGCGCGGGGCCCAAGATGCCACAGTTGGGCGTGGCGCCCAACAAGCAGGATCAGCGGGATTTGGGGAAGGGCGGCGAAGAGCTTTGTGCGCCACGCCTTCGCGCATTCGGGGCGCGGCGGAAGATCATGACCGTGTTGGTCATAACCCGGGAAGCAGAACGACATCGCGGCGATTGCGATGCGGGCTTCGTCATAAAAAGTCGCGCGATCGACGCCCATCCACTCGCGCAGTCGGTCACCCGAGCGATCGTTAAATGACAGCCCGCTTTCATGCACGCGCAGCCCCGGCGCCTGCCCGACGATGAAGAGCCTCGCAGCCGCGGTGACCTGCAGCACGGGCCGCACGCCGTGCGGCAGATGCGCTTCGCAAATCCGGCAGGCGCGGATTTCGTCCAGAAGTGAGGCAAGGTCATTACTCACAATGTCCCGGCTCTCGCGCAGTTGCAGGGCAGGTCCTCATATCTCGCAGCGTCAATTCACCGGCAAGAGGACCGGCCCCGCAAAAACCGTCCGAGATGGAAAGGCGCGCCGGTTCTCTGACAAAGCCAGGCGAGCGCGAGGATCACGACAATTCCGGGCAGGGACTGCAGGTGGTAGAGCAATAAGACACCCCCTTGCTGTCGGGACGCCATCCAGTCGTACTATGATTCGCCCATGACCGAGACATCCCGACCGCCGGAAATTCGCGCCCTCAAAGGCGCCCGCGCGCTGCCGCCGCTGATTCTGGTGCTGTTTCATTATTGCGAGGGACATGGCTACCGCGGCGCGTGGTGGTTCGATTTGCCGGTGGCGCGTGGCTATCTGTGGGTCGAATTCTTCTTCGCGCTTTCGGGTTTTGTGCTGACATTCGTCTATGCGCCGCGGTTGCGTGAAATGTGGCACTTGCGCGGATATGGACGGTTTCTTCAGTCGCGGCTTGCGCGGCTTTACCCGCTCCATCTTGCCATGCTTCTGCTGATTCTCGGCATGGTGATTACTTTGCGGTGGCTGGCTGCCCGCGGCGGCTACGTTTCGATCTATGACGAGCAATGGCACCCGATCGTGAACACGCCGACCTTCATTGCCAATCTGTTCCTGGTGCAGGCGTGGAATATTTTTCCTTATTTGTCCTGGAATGGCGCAGCCTGGTTCGTCAGCGTCGAGTTCCTCCTCTGCCTGTTGTTCCCACTCTATCTTGCTGTGTCGCGCGGCGGTTGGAAGATCGCCACTCTGCTGATTGTCAGCGGCGCCGCCGGCCTCGCGCTACTCGCCCATCCGCGCTACGGGCTCGATCTCACTTTTCACAACGGCATCTGGCGCGGCATGGCAGCCTTCGCAATGGGCGTCGGTTTCGCAGTGTTTCATCGCGCGGCGCTGGCGCGCGGTGCGGCCCGATTGCCGGACTTCGCGTTTACGCTCGCGCAGCTTACCGTGCTCGGGTGCCTGATTTATGCGATCTACAACACCGGCTGGTCGCACACGCGCGCGGATATCTATACGGCGCTTGCTGTGATCGCGCTCGTCTTCGTGCTGTCCTTCGATCGCGGGTTGATTGCGAAGGCGCTCGCCACTTCGGTTCCCCTCGTTCTGGGCGAATGGTCCTATGCGATCTATATCGGCCAGACGCCGCTGCTGCAGTTGTTGCGCCATGCACAGCTGCATCTCTATCCGGCGCCGGGCGATATCGTGCTGGGCCGCAGTTGGGCGGCGTGGGCACCGTTCTGGCACTGGCTCGAGCCGGCGCTTCTGGTCACGGCCGCCATTGCCTGGGGTGCATTATTGTTCATGCTGATCGAGCGGCCTGCAAATGCCGTGCTTCGCCGGCTTGGGGGCGGCGACAACAAAGCCGGGCTCGGCTTGACCGCCCAAGGCCGCTCCGCCATCACTCCGCCGCACGCTATTCCGCTCGAAGGAGATTGAGATGACCATTCGTTTCGACGACAGGGTGGCGATTGTCACCGGCGCCGGCGGCGGGCTGGGACGCGCCCATGCACTCGAATTCGCGCGCCGCGGCGCGAAAGTGGTCGTCAACGATCTGGGCGGCGCAGTGGATGGAACCGGCGGCTCTTCGCAGGCGGCGGAGAATGTCGTTGCCGAAATCAAGGCCGCGGGTGGAACCGCGATCGCCAACGGCGCCTCGGTATCCGACGATGCGGGGGTCGCACATCTCGTCGCACAGACGCTCGATGCCTTCGGGCGGATCGATATCCTGATCGCCAATGCCGGCATCCTGCGCGACAAGAGCTTCGGCAAGATGGAGATCGGCGATTTCGCAGCGGTGATGGACGTGCATGTGATGGGCACGGTCAAGCCGGCGCGCGCCGTGTGGCAGCATTTGCGCGAGCGCCAATATGGCCGCATCGTCGTAACAACATCGTCCACCGGGCTTTACGGCAATTTCGGCCAGGCGAATTACGGCGCGGCGAAATCGGCGCTTGTCGGCTTGATGCACACGCTGAAACTGGAAGGCGCGAAGGATAACATCCGCGTCAACGCCATCTGCCCGGTAGCCGGCACGCGTATGACGGCGAATGTCATCCCGCCGCAGATGATGGAGATGCTGAAGCCGGAATATGTCACGCCGGGCGTGATCTTTCTCGCAGGCGAGGAGGCGCCGACCGGTGTAATTCTCACGGCAGGCGCGGGTGTGTTTTCTGCGGCCCAGATGGTCGAGACGAGCGGCATCAATCTGGGCCATGACGCAACGGCTGACAGCGTCGCCGCGCACTGGTCGCATATTTCCGATTTCGGCGGCGCCAAGCATTACGTCAATGGCGGCGAGCAGGTGGCCAAAATCTTCGAGCGCGCGCAGGAGCCCGTGGCCGGGTGAGGTGATTACTCGCCCTTGAATTCCGGTGTCCGCTTCTCAAAGAAGGCGGTGACCGCTTCCTTGTGGTCGGCGGTCAGATGCGCGAGCCCCTGAAACGCGGCCGACATTTCCATCAGGGTTTCGAAACTCACGCGCTCGGCATCGCGCATCAGACGTTTGGTCATGCGCAGCACATCCGGTGGCTGGCGGCAGATGCGGGCGGCGAGGGCTTCGGCTTCTTTCATCAGCTCCACCGCCGGCACGATTTTGGAAACAAGCCCCCATTCGCGTGCCGTCGCGGCATCGATCGTGTCGCCGGTGAAAAACAATTCCGCCGCGCGCGCCTGACCGATGAGGCGCGGAAGAATCCAGGCGCCACCGTCGCCGGGCACCAGGCCCATCTTCAGGAAACTCGCGCCGAAAACAGCGTTTTCAGCTGCTATGCGCATGTCGGCGAGACACGCGACATCGTTGCCGAGCCCGATCGCGGGGCCGTTGACAGCTGCGATCAGCGGCACTTCGATGCCCCACAAAGCGCGGACCATGCGATGGATGCCGTTGCGATAGCCTTCGCGGATGAGCACGCCGGGGCCGGCGAAGGGCCCTGTCTGTTCGCGCATCGCCTTGAGATTGCCGCCGGCGGAAAACGCCTTGCCGGCGCCGGTGAGGATCGCGCAGCGCACTTCGCGATCCCCATTGATGCGCGCCGCGGCGTCACCAAACAACTCGCCGTCGCCTTCCTCGCCGAGTGGGTTGCGCGATTCGGCACGATTGATCGTCAGCGTGACGACCATGCCGGACTTCTCGAACAGCAACCCAGTCATGTTTCGAACGTCCTCAAAAAAATTTTCATGCGGAGACGCGGAGCCGCGGAATTCTTTACCACGAAGAGCACAAAGACGCACTAAGAAACGTAGTGCGCTTCCCGCGCAATCGTCATCGTGTGCGCTTTGTATGCTTTGTGGTCAAATTTTCCAATTCCGCGCCTCCCATCTCTGTGTGAACCATTCTTGCCGCTGCGCGCTGCGTAACGCCGAGCATGGTGAGCGCCACAGGCTTCCGGCGAGGTCGCGCCGAGCAGGTCCAGTTCCGCGAGCTACTCCAGCCCCCTCCAGCTGCCCAGGCTTGAGCATGCCCAAAAATCCGGCCCCGCATTCTTCGACCCAATCAGTTCGCCTTTAAATACCGCACCATGATCGCGCTGCTGCAGTTTGCCGGCTCATGACGCATTTGTGTCATGAGCGCCCGGCTGTGGCATCGCAAAATCGACTCCCGGCGCATGAGGGACGCACGGACATCCTCAGCGCCATCGAAACAGAAATCGGAGACGCGACATGCACAGGATTTCCGCTGCTTTCAAAACGGGCATTATTGGCTATACGCTGAGCGCACTCGGCCTCCGCATCCGGCGCCAGCAGCGCAGTTCACAGGAGGTTGCGATGACGAAACGTATCGATGTCGTGAAAACAGGCATGCTCGGCTGTGGGCTCGCGCTCGCCGTGACTTCGGCAGCCCAGGCCGGCGGATTCAAAGTGGTCCACCATTTCGCCGGGGGAAGCAGCGATGGCGCGTTTCCGAACGAGGTGCTGCCACAGGATAGCGACCACCTTTACCTCACCACTTATATGGGGGGCGAAACCGGCGAGGGGACCGTCTCCATGGTCGGGAATGACGGCAGTGTTACGATCCTGCACTCGTTCGGCCACGCGGATCCGTACGACGGCGCGTATCCCGCAGGGTCCCTTTGTTTCGAATTCAACCCCGACGGTACGTACGCTGTCGCGGGAACGACCGCCTATGGCGGCCAGCCCAACTATGGAACGATATTCTATGTCGGAATCGACGGCAGCGAATAAGCACGCATGTACGATTTCCAGGGCAGTCAGTCCGGAGACGGAAGGGAGCCGACCGGCGGTTTGGGAAGGAATATGACTGATGAATATTTCTACGGCACTACGCGTGGCGGCGGCGATGCAAACGATGACGGTACGATCTTCAAATTCGGAGGATATGAACATGGATATTCCTACGCCGTCGTTCATGACTTTGACGCGGATTTCGGCGCCAATCCCTACGCAACCCCCAATTCTTTCAGCAAGGACGCCAGGCAGAATGTCTATGTCACGACGGCGGACGGAGGCGCCTACAATTTGGGCACGGTTACCGCAATCGAACCCGACGGCGACACGTATGTCATTCATCCCTTCGCGGGCAATGGCGACGGAGCCAATCCCGAGGGAACGCTGGTGGAATGCGGGGGAATTCTATACGGAACGACTACTTATGGCGGGTCGGATGGGCTTGGCACCATCTTCAAGATCGATCCGTTCAGCGGCGAATATTCCCTGCTCTACTCCTTCAAGGGCGTCTGCTGCGGAAGAAGCGACGGCAGTTTTCCCGTGGGCGGACTTGTCGTGAAAAAGGGGCGTCTTTACGGCACCACAATAAATGGCGGCAGCGCAAGCGATCTCGGAACGGTTTTCAGGTTCAATCCGCACAGCAACACCGAGACGGTGCTTCATGCCTTCAAGGGCACCGACGGTGCGCACCCATACGCCCGCGTGGCTTTCCTCGGAAATAAAACGCTGTACGGCACGACCAACAGCGGCGGTGCCCATGATGAGGGCGTCCTCTTCAGAATGACGGTCAAATAGCAACGTCAGGAATGCCGGACGGGCGCAGCGGCCTCCCGGCAAAATTGCCGCGCGAGCCCGGCGGAAAGTAATCCGCCGGGCTGTCTCGTTCTCGCAACCCCGCCTTTGCGAGCCGCGCCGACAATGATTTTGAAGCGCCTAGCGCGGCTGGGGCACGATGCGCAGATAGGGGCGCGGGGCTTTCCAGCCGTCGGGATAGATGTTCTTTGCTTCTTCGTCCGACACCGAGCCCGCGATGATGACATCCTCGCCCGGTTTCCAGTTGGCCGGCGTCGCCACCCTGTGCTTCGCGGTCAGCTGCAGCGAATCGATGACGCGCAGCACCTCGTCGAAATTGCGCCCCGTCGTCATCGGATAGACGAGGATCAGCTTGATCTTCTTGTCGGGCCCGACGACGAAGACATTGCGCACCGTGAGATTGTCGGCCGCCGTGCGCTTCGAGGGATCGCCGCTCGTGGAAGCCGGCAACATGCCGTAGAGCATCGAGACGTTGAAATCGGAATCGCCGATCAGCGGATAATTGGGCGCGGCGCCCTGGGTCTCGCGGATATCTTCCGCCCAGCGCGAATGATCGCCCACCGGATCGACCGACAGCCCGATGATCTTGACGTTGCGCGCGTCGAATTCCGGCTTCATGCGCGCCATGTAGCCGAGCTCGGTGGTGCACACCGGCGTGAAATCCTTGGGATGGGAGAACAAGACGCCCCAGCTGTCGCCGAGCCATTCGTGAAAGCGGATCGGGCCTTCGGTCGTCTGGGCTTCGAAATCGGGGGCGGTATCGCCGATCTTCAGGGACATCGTTTGCTCCATCGGTTGCGGTGGCCGCTTATAGCGCAGGCGCCTTGGCCGTTCAAATGTCGATTGGGCAAGTCGTGATTAAGCCCCGCGCCCGTTCTTGATCGCTTCGTGGTGGCGGATCACTTCGGCGACGATGAAATCCAGGAATTTTTCGGCGAAATCCGGATCGAGCCGCGCATTCTGGGCGAGCATCCTGAGCCGCGCGATCTGCTGCGCCTCGCGCGCCGGATCGGCCGGCGCGAAACCGCGCGCGGCTTTCAGCTCGCCCACCGCCTTGGTGCATTTGAAGCGCTCCGCCAGGATGTGAATCAGCGCCGCATCGATGTTGTCGATGCTGTCCCGGAGCCGCTGCAGCTCCGGATCGCTCTGGATCGCCGGCTTTTCGCTCATCCGCCGCCCTGTTCGCATCCCCCGCAACACGGTATCAACGATTAGCACAGAACCGGGATTTCCGTGAGCCAGCAACGCCTGATCATCGGCATCACCGGCGCCTCGGGCGTCGTCATCGGCGTGCGGATGCTCGAGCTGCTGAAGAACAGCGAAATCGAGACCCATCTCGTCATCAGCAAGGCCGCCGAAATGGCGCTCGCCTATGAGACCGATCTGCAGGCGAAGGACGTCCGCGCGCTCGCAACCGTCCATCACGCGACAGGCGCGCTCGGCGCCGCGATCTCGTCGGGCTCCTTCCCGACCACGGGCATGGTGATCGCACCCTGCTCAATCCGCAGCATGAGCGAGATTGCAACCGGGGTTACGACCACGCTGCTCACCCGCGCCGCCGATGTGGCGCTCAAGGAGCGCCGCCGTCTCGTGCTCGCCATCCGCGAGACGCCGCTCCATCTCGGTCACCTGCGCACCTTGACCACGCTTGCCGAGATGGGCGCCATCATCGCCCCCATCGCCCCCGCCTTCTATCCGCGCCCCTCTTCGGTCGACGACATCGTCAACCAGACCGCCGGTCGCCTGCTCGACCTCTTCGGCATCGAAACCGGCGCGGTCCGCCGCTGGGAGGGGCCGGACCAAAACGCGCCCAAATCCTAAAACAGCGATTTTAACAGCGAATAACAGGGATAACTAATAAACCCCGCTCCCCGCCTTCGCCATGAAACAAAACGGAGACATCTACATGTCGCGCGATGTCATATTCACGTCGAACGCCGCCCGCCCTCCGGCGACCTACAGCCAGGCGGTCAGGGCCGCCGGCCTGATTTTCGTGTCGGGGACCGCGCCGGCCGACCCGGTGACGGGCAAGCTCGTCGCGGGCAACGCGGCCGAGCAGACGGCCCAGTGCCTGAGAAACATTTCGGCGATTCTCGAAGCAGCAGGATCGAGCCTCGAAAAGGCGGTAAGTGCGACGATTATCCTGGACGACCCGGACGACTTCGCCGCCGTCAACCAGGAAT
Source organism: Rhizomicrobium sp. (assembly GCA_036272695.1). Taxonomy (GTDB): domain Bacteria; phylum Pseudomonadota; class Alphaproteobacteria; order Micropepsales; family Micropepsaceae; genus Rhizomicrobium. The sequence goes on from DATAYG010000161.1 coordinate 20,559, forward strand.
GGCTGAAGTGGTTTCCATCCAATCCCCCCGCGCGGCAGGGCGCAAAGCTCCCGGTCCGCGTTCCGGGCCTCAAAGTCTCGATCGCGATGATCGCGGAGGCGTGACAGCATTCGCCGTTTTGGCGCCCGCCCGTATGCGGTTCTCTCCGGGCCAGGCTGATCTCGGTACCGGACCGGCGTTCTCCGCTAGCGTTTCTTGCCGGGTGAACGATGGTCCTGATACTGTATTTCTCTTAAAACAATCGTGGGCGTATCGACCCGAGGGGAGCAATCATGAAAACTGAACATTTCGAGCCTGTGAGGCTTGCCGCACAGGGAATCCGCAGGCCGGCCAGCCTGTTATGCGCCACGTTCTGCGTGCTGCTCATGGGCGGGTTGGCGAGCGCCAAGACGACCTATGTTTCCTTTGATGTAAAAGGGTCGCCCGATACCGAACCCCGGCAGATCAACGCGCCGGGCGAAGTCACCGGGTATTGGCTTGACGCGAGCAACGCCGCGCATGGTTTCGTGCGGAGCGCGGACGGAACGATCGCCAAATTCGATCCGCCCGGTTCGACCACCACCTATTCGTGGGGAATCAGCGACAAGGGTGTTGTCGACGGCGACTGGTACGACACGAACGGAATGTCGCACGGTTTTGTCCGCAGTGCCGATGGGAAGATCACATCTTTCGACCCCGCCGGATCGACCGACACCGAGCCGCTGTACATCAACGTCAAGGGCGAGATTGCCGGATCGTTCGCAGACGGCAGCGGGATCTATCATGGTTTCACCCGCAAGGCGGATGGAACCATTGGCACGTTCGATGTCGCCGGCGCGGTGGACACGTTTGGAGGCGGAATCAACAAGTCTGGAACGGTCAGCGGCTATTACGACGACAACCAGGGACTGATACACGCCTTTTTCCGCGCCTCCGATGGCAACGTGACGACGTTCGACGTTCCCGGCGCGGTTTCCACTTTTGCCTCGCATATCAATGATGCTGGCGTGGTGGCCGGATCTTTCTACGATGACCAGCAGGTCGTGCACGGTTTTGTCCGCGCCGTGGATGGCACGATTGTCACCTTCGATCCCCCGGGATCGGTCGAAACACGCGTTGCCGGCGTGAACAACAAAAATGTAATTTCCGGATTCTTCATTGACAGCGCAGGCTCCGTTCACGGCTTTATCCGGTCGGCTGCCGGAAAGAGCACGGCATACGACTATCCCAAAGCAACGGATACGACCGGTGGGGGACTTAACGCGAGCGGCGCCGTGACGGGCTCATACTTGAACAAATCGGGCGGTCACGGGTTCATCCGGACTAAATAGCCCGGCCCGTCAAATTCGGCACCTGGACCAGCGTTCCCCATCACGTTTTCTCGTTGGGTGAACGTTGGTCCGGGTAGTGCGCCACGCAAGCTGGTGCGATCCAGCCGGTGGAAGTCCGGCCCGGGTAGTGAGTAGCGTCAGCCCGGTAGTGAGTGTTGCGGGGCGGAAGGTGACGACCGTCGCGAAGCGTACACAGCAATCGTTGCGGGGTGGGCTATTGAGCCGCGAAAGACCAATTAACCGCAGAGGCCGAGGTCGTTACCTGTGCCGAAGGCAACATGAGCGGTGCCGTCATGCGAGGCACCGCCGCTCTGCCGTGGTCGAAGACCCCATCACGCACGAAAGGATCGCATCGGAACGTGGGAGCGCTTGTGACTGGCCGGATGGTTTTCGCCATTCCGGTCCGCGCCGGGAAGGCGATGAGCCGTAGCCGGCGATGAACGGTCGCAAGCAGTCAGACCCGGCCATAGTAGCTGGGAAGTCGTCGAACAAATCCGCGCTCGCGGAGGCGGAGGCGATGGAGCCAAGGGCCGGGGCCGAGGAGAACGCGGGCGGGCAAAACACGCTCCGGACCTTGAGCCGGGAGCGCGTGACACATGCGCTTGCGCGCGTGCGAGAAAGAGCAAGGCAGAAGAAGAAGGAGAAGTTCACTGCGCTGCTCCACCATATCAATCCTGATTCCCTGAGGCTCGCGTTCTACGCGCTCAAGCGCAAAGCGGCGGCAGGCGTGGATGGAATGACATGGCAAGAGTACGAGCAGAACGTCGACGCACGAATCGAGGACCTGCACGGCCGCGTCCATCGTGGTGCATATCGCCCTCAGCCGGCCCGAAGGACCTACATCCCGAAAGCCGATGGGAGCCAAAGACCGCTGGCGATTGCTGCTCTGGAGGACAAGCTTGTCCAGGGCGCAGCCGTCACGGTGCTCAATGCCATCTACGAGGAAGACTTCCTCGGCTTCTCTTACGGGTTCAGGCCCGGAAGGGGAGCGCACGATGCCATGGACGCACTGGTGATGGGGATTACCAGCCGGAAGGTGAACTTCATACTGGACGCCGATATCCGGTCGTTCTTCGATTCGGTCGATCAGGAATGGTTGATCCGTTTCCTCGAACATCGCATCGGCGACAAGCGCGTCATCGTCTCATCCGCAAATGGCTGAAGGCGGGCGTGCTCGAAGATGGGGTCGTGAGCGTCAGTGACAGGGGAACGGGGCAGGGATCGGCGATCTCGCCGCAGCTTGCCAACATTTACCTGCACTACGTCTGCGATCTCTGGGCCGAACGCTACAGACGGCGCGAGGCCAAAGGCGACATGATCATCGTGCGCTATGCGGACGATGTGATTGTCGGTTTCGAGCGCGAGGAGGACGCTTCACGCTTCCTCGACGCGTTGAAGGGCAAGGTTTGCGGAGTTCGCCCTTGCGCTTCACCCGGACAAGACCCGCGTCGTGGAGTTCGGCCGCTTCGCAGCGGAACGACGAAAGCAGCGCGGGCTCGGAAAACCGGAGACCTTCAACTTCCTCGGCTTCACCTTCATTTGCGGAAAAGCACGCAACGGCAGATTCCTCGTCCAAAGGAAAAGCCGCCGCGACCGCATGCGGGTCAAGCTCGAAGAGGTCGGGAAGGAATTGCGCAGGTGCATGCATGCCGGCATCGCCGACCACGGCCGATGGCTACGGCAGGTCGTCAAAGGCTACTTCAACTATCATGCCGTGCCGACCAACTATCACTCACTCGAAGCATTCCACCACCACATCCTGGAAATCTGGCGACGCGTGCTCAAACGGCGAAGCCAGAAGGACCATACGACGTGGGACGTGATGACAAGGCTGGGTGACCAATGGCTCCCCAAACCGCGTATCCTTCATCCCTGGCCAACAGAGCGCTTCATCGCCAAACATCCAAGGCGGGAGCCGTATGCGGGAAAGCCGCCCGTACGGTTCTGTGCGGGGGGCGCGTAGCAATGCGCGTCCCTACCCGCGATCTGTATTTCTATCTTCCTCGATACGCAACATGGACCAGCCTTCCCTATTACGGGTTCTTGCCGGGTCAATGTTAGTCCTGGTACGGTATTTCTTTGTATTCCTTTAGATCGAGGGTTCACGTGCAGAAAATTCATCTTCGTAGCTATGCCGCCGCGGACGCGTATTTGCCTGCCGGTGGAAGCAGGGCATAGAAGACGATCGCTACCAACACCAGGGCCGGGACATCGCCGAACAGGTGACCCATATGCTCGGGCATGGTGAAGGCCTGCCACGCCATGATGGCGGCGTGCACGAGGCTCGACCAGATCGTGAACAATATGAGCGTCCTGTTTGCTTCCGGATTGCGGGAGGCCATGATGAGAAATATGCCCAGCGTCGCATAAACGCCCACGATCATCATGAAATAGTCGGACGCGTAGGGCGCGCCCGCATGCCATGCCCACCCCGAAGGCCAGATGATCGCCAGCGGATAGACAAGGCAGAACACCGCACCGAATACTATCAGCGCCAGTTTCAACAATGAAGCTCGATCAAACATCCTGTTTCCCTCCCGCGCCGCCCCTGTTCACGCGCGGCAGGGCCAAAGATAGACCCGAACGGAAGGCGGGTAAACGGTTTGGGTGCGGCGTCGCCGATCCGCCTCCCTCATCCACGCCGGATCAGTTTCAGTTTCGGTTCGACGCCTGCAAGCCGTTCGAAATCGCAGTCGTCGTGGAGCAGCGGGATGTCCGCAAACAGGGCGGTGGCGGCGATAAGGCAATCATGCGGACTGCGCGGCGTCACGGCCTGCCATCCGGCGTGGGCGTAGAGGTTGGCGGCGGCAACTTGCAGTTCCACTGCCCGATCGGCGCCCAGAAGCGGCAACGTTATAAATTAACGATGCAGCGCCCTAAAGGCATCGGCATTCGCGGCTCTGCTCCGAAACCCAGAATAAGAGTCCTGCATTCGTCACCGGACCGCTCAATTATCAGGTTTTCGCCGGTTTGTCAGGATTTTGCCGGCAATTCGTCAGGTTTCCGTCCTTTCGGGCACTCGCGATCGGACCCCAGATGGCCGCCACCGGTCGCAGCGATGGTCGCTTCGACCTCATCTGATGGAGACTGACATGACATCGTTTTTTGGACTTACCGGCGCCGGCAAATCTCCGGTTGCGTGCTCCAGGCATGCTGCTCTGACGGCGGCTTTGCTGGCATCTGCGCTAATGACGGCAGCGCCGGCCATGGCCAGCTGTACCGTTCCCGATCTGGGGGCCGAGGTAGGGAACTGGTGGGTTCTTCCCGTCGGCAATCCGTCCGGCTACGAGGTTGATTTTGCCGGCAACGTCACCGGCGTGATCCCGGCGCAGGTGACGGTCGATCCCATGACCAATGCATTTGCGGGCCTGGATGCCTGGGACGGTCTGAGCCAGGTCAACCCAACCACGGTCACCTACGACGCCACGGCAAACCTCACCCGGCTGATCTTCTCCAGTCAGGGACAGCTGCCAAACCCCGTGCCGGCCAATTGGGGAACCTACGCACCGGACTATTACGGCAATTCCTATCACTTCGGTGAGAATCTGGGGTGGCAGTGCTCCTATCCGACCCCCCTCACTCCCGTGTCCAAGCGCTGGCTCTACGCCGACGGCACGAGCGGGCAGGTCCCCTTCCTCCATGCGTCGTGGGACGGATCATTCAAGAAAGGCAGCAAGGGATCGTCCTGGGCTGCTGTTTACATCGAAGCAGCGGATCACAGCACCGGCGGCTGGCAGTTTGTCAACGTCATGTCTCCCAAGACCGGCAGACCAGTGAAGATCAACCTGTTCAACGGCAGCCAGGCGCCGATCACGATCGGACTTGCCGGCTACATACTCGGCCTGACTCCGCCGCATGACGGCGATTGCCTCAAATCGCCGCAATGCGCGGCCAATCAGGCCGCACTTGAACAGCTGAATGAAGTAGCCATGCCCGTCCCCGGTCAACCCAATTCTCCCTTCACTCCGCTGAAAGTATCCAAGAAAGCCATTCCGCCCGGCGGAAGCATGATTTTGAAGCTGAGGTAATCCGGTTCGAGTTACTTGCGCCGATTCCCAAATCGCCGCACCGAAAGTGGAACCCCCGACGACAGAACCGTCGGGGGTTCGTTTCATTCGGCGCAGGCGTCGTCGCTCTGCGGCGCATCCATGCCATGAGCCATTGCATGAGTGGATCAAGACGCTCACAATACGCCATTCGTAGTGCCAGAGGCCTTCAACGGCGATGGCCAGCGCTGCACCGATGGCGAGGTCGAACCAGATCCGGAGTGTGTGACCAGCCAGTTTCTATGCTTTTCCCGGAATCCGCGGGAGGGTGAATACCGTGACAGCGGCAGGGGTTCCCTTTCTTCACCGCGGTGATGCCCCGTCGCGCTATTTGCCCGCAGTGCCGCCTGGCCGGTGTTTGAGTCTGCGTCGATGAGCCCCCGAAAATTGTCTCTGCCGATTTGAGACTTGCGGGGGGACTTCGGCGGGCGGCTCGTATGGCTGCGTTGCCGCACTGCCGGTATGAGCGTAGAATTCAGCTTGTCCGCCCATCTTGGCGGGCTTCGTTCGGGAGAACGATCCGTGACCCGGAAATCACTGTTCCGGTCCGTGTGCGTCGCGTCGATGCTCGCGGGCGTCTCGTTCGCGCAGCCAGCCGCAGCGGGTCCGCACTTCACGACCATCGATCCGCCGGGTTCGACCGCAACGGTGTGCGCCGCGATCAACGATGCGGGCACGATCGCCGGTTACTACGTAGACGGCAAAGACCGGGTGCACGGTTTCGCACGGACCGCGGGCGGCACGATCACGAGCTTCGATCCTCCGCAGTCGAAATACACCGAAGCGTTGGCGATCGATCGCGCCGGCGCGATCACCGGGTTTTTCGAGCACAGTGGAGAAATCCACGGCACCAAGGGGTACGCATTCATCCGGCATACCGATGCTACGATTACCGTCTTCGATCCCGCCAACGATCACCTCCGGCCGGCCGGCATCGACAACGCAAAGACCGTCGCCGGCAATAACGGCGAGCACGGCTTTGTGCGTGCAAAGGGCAGTGGTTTCGAGAGGTTCGATCCGCCAAACTCGGTCGGCACACTCGTGACCGGGATTAACAACAGCGGCACGGTGACTGGCAGCTTTGCCACCTATCAGGTCGGAGACCTCGTTAATCTGGGTTTCCTCCGTGCACCGGACGGCACGATTACAAGTTTCGCTGCACCCGAAGCGCACAACACCTGGCCTTCTGCCATCAACGACGGCGGCTCGCTGACGGGTGAATATGAGGATCAGAGCGGAGTCGTGCACGGCTTTGTGCGCGCGGCTGACGGGACGGTCGCCAACTTCGATGCGCCAGGGGCGGACGGTACCGGTGGCCTAGGCATCAACAGGAAGGGCACGATCGTGGGGCAATATTGGGAAAGGGACAACAACTCCTACCACGGCTTCATCCGGGCAAAGGATGACGCAATCAAGACGTTCGACGTGCCGGGATCGAGCAAGTACACCAGCGCCCAGGGCATCAACGACAAAGGCATGATCACCGGGTCTTACCAGGATGCCGAGCGCGTCTATCACGGTTTCCTGAGAACGCCGTAACCGGCCGCTTGCGCGCCCGCGGTCTCGTTATCGCGCGGAGCCATCTGTCGGATGCTGTCCTATCAGGACACTCGGGGGCGGCAAGTAAATCCCGCCGGTACCGATCAGAAATATCCAGACGAAACATTCCGCGACCAGTCGGTGCACGAAATATTTCGTTCGTTTATTTCGCCGCAGTGCGGATTCTCGGCACGGAGCGGCGGCGCTGAACGGCATGGCGGATGGCTGGACGGGGCGCCGCGGGAAATAAAACGCGGCCACCGTCCGGCATCGCGCCCAGAGGGCGGCCCGCAGAGCGTACTACCGACACCCGCGCCTACGATGACAATTACTTGTCAATCGTTGTCGTTATCGTCGCCGCTGTTGTTATCCTTGTCCTTGCCGCGTTTGTGGCCGCCGCCATGTTGCGCCACGGCGGCTTTGCAGGTGTCGCTGAGCTGGTCCATATGGTCTTTCAGGCAGCGCTTCTTGCGGTCCTCGTTCGCGCAAAACTTCTGGATGTCGTCGGCGCAGGCCTTGCGGAGCCCGTGGTGCCCGCCGCGCACGAGTTCCTGCTGGGCAGGCTTCTGTTCCGCGTTCTTCTGATGATTCTGGTTGCAGCCGGAGATCATGCCCGCTGCAAGGAGGACGGCAGCAAGTCCGATAGCTTTCCGCGACATCGCATTCTTTCCGGATGGATCGGTTGAGCCCCCGCAGCGAATACTACCGGCGTTCGTCCCGCGCGGCAAGTTCCGCGGCCAAAAACCCGGCCGGCATATTTCTATTCCCAGTGCTCGACGAGATAGGGCCTGGTCGTATCCCCGGTCATCAGGATGACGGTGCGCCGGATCTGGTGGCGGCCATTGTAATTGACTTCGACGTCGATTTCGAACGAACGGCCCGAAAGATCGGTGCCGGAGGAAATCGTCGCGCCACTGCTGTCTCCGGTCGTGTCGCTGGTATCGACATCGGCCTGCGCGAAGGTCCCCGCATGCTGGCCCATGATCTTGTCGATCTGGCCAGGATTTCCGGGATAGAGCGCGTTCAGGACATAACGCGGCGCCACATCCTCGTCGGGACTGTCGTTGCGCGAATAAACCGTCAGCGACGAACGCACCCGTTCATAGATCTGCGGGGTCATGCCGAGCACCAGCCGGAGTTCGGAGATGGACTGGAAATCGTCATGCCGCGGTCGCCACGGCAGGCCCGCTGCGGCATAATCCGCGTCGGTGCCGCCATGCAGCGTATGGGTGTCGTCGCTGTTGGCTTCCGTGCGCCATTCCACGATGCGATCGGAGAGAATGTTCGCGGTCTTCTGATCCACGCCGACCGACTGAAACAGGGGTGCCAGCGTATCGTCGTCGGCCTGATTGAGATCGTATTTCCCGTCCTCGTCCTGGACCGTGATCGTCATGGCCACGCCGTCATAGGTAAACGGAAAGGGCTGGCTGTCGATGCGGCAGCGCGAACCCGGCCGCGCGTCGTCGAGCGCCAGAACGGCGCGAACGGTCGCCGCTTCCAGGTCTTCATCGAGGTGGGCACGCGTCAGCGCCCGGCGCTCGGTGCGTACAGATGTTACGGTGAGGTCCTGCGTTGCCGCAGCCATCATGCCGAGCATGGCCGTCGTCCACAGCACCGAGATCAGCGCCCAGCCGCGTTCGCGGCGGCGGTCCGGCCCCGGGGCGGGATCAGCCTTTCTGGTCGAAGATCGGCTGGACTTCCGGAAGTTTGTGGCGAAGCTCATCGGTGACCGCGCGCGCCTTCTTCATGTCATCGACGACGTGAGGCGTTATCAGCACCATCAGTTCGTCGCGATGTACCTCGTCGTTGGTATTGGTGAACAGATGACCGAGATAGGGAATGTCCTGCAGGAACGGAATGCCGTTCTTGCTCTTGGTCACCTGGTTGCTGAACAGGCCGCCGAGCGCAATCGTCTCTCCGTCGGCGACGGAAACCGAACTCGCGATCTCGCGCTGCTGGATCGTGGGCGAGTTGATGCTCGACGTCGTGGTCGTCTGCGGTTCGGCCACCTGCTGGTCGATATCCATCATCACCATGCCGCCCTTGTTCACGCGCGGCGTCACCTGCAGGATCACACCCGTGGACAGGTACTGCACGCTGTTCACTTCCGGCGCGTTCGTGTCGATGGTGCTGGTCGCGGTCGAGGTGACGATGGGCACCTGGTCGCCGACGTCGAGTTTTGCGGTCTGGTTATTGAGCACCAGAACCTCCGGAGCCGATAGCACATCCACATGGGTGACGGTGGCGATGGCGCTCAGCACCGCCTGCAGGCTGTTCCCGTTCGAGAACATGTAGGAGAAACCCGGCAGCGTGGGCGTGAGCGGCGCAGACGCCGAGATGACATTGGTCGTGCCGTTGGTCAGCGTCACCGTGCTGGTGCTGTTCGGCGTGCTGTTCGGCTTGTAGAAATACTGGAATCCGTACCGGGTGGTGTTGTCGAGGGTGACTTCGGCGATCGCCGCCTCGAGCAGCACCTGTAGCGGCGAGATGTCGAGCTCGCGCAGCGCGTCCTGGATCACCGAATATTCGCGCGGTGTCGCCAGGATCACCAGCGCATTGTTGTTTTCATCGGCCGTGATGTTGACGGTACCGAAGTTCTCGCGCGATACGCCGCCGACCGTTTCGTACCGGCCGTAGCTGGCTGCCCCCTGATTGAGCGGTGTCGTGACGGGCTGGAACGGAGTCGCCGGATTGTTGGCGCGGTTCGCGACATTCGTGCTGTTGCTCGTGCCCGTGCCCGTGTTGGTGCCGGTGTTGCTGCTGCCGGTATTGCTCTGGCCGAAGCTGGAGCCGCCGAAATTGCTGGTGCCGGCCGTGCCCGACGTGCCGGAATTCGAATTGTTGAAGCTGTTGCCGCCGAGGCCGCCGGAGCTGTTGTTTCCGAAACTCGAAGTCGAGGTGGCGCTCTGCTGGGAGGTACTGCCCTGAGATTGCTGTGGGGGCTGCTCGGTGGAGCTTGAACCGAACAGTGTCTTGATCAGGGTTGCCGCGATGTCGCTCGCGCGGCCGTTCTGCACCCGGTAAACATAGATCTTCTTGTCGTTGCCTTCACCTGGCTTGTCGAGCCGCGCCGCCCAGAGCCTCATTTCGTCGACGTATTTTTGCTGGGGCGATATGACGAGCACGGCGTTCAGCCGGTCGAGCGGGACGAATCGCACCACATTGGCCACGGGACTCTCTTGCCCGCCGACCAGATCGCCGAGCTCCTTGCCCAGTTCGTCCGCATCCATGTATTTCGGCTCGATAAGCTCGAAATGCATGCCCGCGAGCCAGTCGGTATCGAACAACGCAATGTCCTCGAGCAGCGTCTCGCGCTGCTGGGCGGTGCCTTCGATAATGAGATCGTTGCGCGTGGCGTCGACCCGGATCGTGCCCTCGGCATTGGAGATCGGCTCGAGCAGCTTCGCCAGCGCCTGCGCGCCGACATATTTGACGTGCACGACCTCCATGCCGTAGCCCAGCGTGTTTGTTTCACGCGCCGGCGCGTTGGTTCCGGCCTGTTTGTGAGCATCTGCGAGCGGCAGGATCTCATAGATGCCGTTGGAATGGACGAGTGCGAGTCCCGCGAGTCCGAGCGCCTGCTCGAGCGCGGGAAGCACCTGCGTCTTTTCGAGCGGCTTACTGGTCTGGATGGTGACCACGCCATTGGTATTCGCGGAAATCTCGTAATTGAGTTGCAGATAATCGCCGAGCACGGCCTTGGCAACGTCGCGCACATCGGCATTGACAAAGTTGAGGGTGATGCCGCCCGAAGGCGATTCCTGCATGCCGGCGCTCTGGTCCTGGGCGGCTGGCGGAAAAGTCTGTCCCGGGCCCATGGGCCGGCGGAATCGGCGCGAACCTGGCCCCTCCTGATTGCCGACGCCGGGCTGGCCCGGTCCAGCCTGCGGTCCGACCCCATTTCCGGGTACGCCTGGTCCGGCCGGTAATCCGTTCGGCGGCTGGGCGGCGGCGGGAAAGGCACACACCGCCAGTGCGAATACGGGCCAAAACCAGTTCCGAGTCCCGCGCGAATGATCGTCAGTCTTGAAGAAAGCCATTACAAAGCCCCAGAATTCGTCCCCTTATAGGCAAATCGCGCCGCCGCAGTCTCCTAACTTTTTTTGCAGACAACGGCTTCCCCCGGCCAGCGCGGGCGGTCTTTTGCCTGATAATATTTGCTGAGACCAGCCGGATTATCAGCCGCGCCGTCGCCGGCTCACCTGAGATGCTTACGTATAACCAGTTTCAGCCCCGACCATATGTCGGTAACGGCGCAAACCTTTACGTCCACGAGATCGGTGTCGAGCGCAAGGCCGCGCACAATGTCTTCGGTGACATCGCTCGGAATTCCCGACGACTTCTTGTGCCAGGAAACCCAGATCGCTCCGGCAGGCGAAATCGTTTGCCGCGCTTTGGGCAAAGCGCGGCGCAGTTCCGCGCGCGACTCCACGAAAAGATGCACAACGTCGCAATTCGCCTTTCCGTGACGCGGTTCGAACACGACGTCGTCTGGCAGGGGCGCAAGCCAGTCCCGGTATTCCGGGGGCGCGGCGATCAAATGGAGCCGCGTGCCCGGCCCGATGCCGAGTTTCTTCGCGAGTGGCGTGCCCGAATAGCCGGCCACGGGAAATCGAGCCGGGCTAGCGCTTCAGCTCGATGATATCGAAGGTGGATTCCTGGACCGGGTAGGGAAACTCGATCCGCGCCGAGGACCGGCCGGTGGATTCGAGCAGGCCCACGGCATCGTCCGGTGTGGCCCTGGCCCCGGCGGACGGGCCATTGCCGGAATAGCGGTGAGGAGGTTCGCCCTTGGCGGAAAGCGCGCCGAGCAGGACATAACCGCCCGATTCGTGGGGGTAGAGAACGCCATTGAGCCGCTGGGTACCGTTGAGCTTGGAGAAGTATAGCCCGTCGCCGCGGCGGCCGATGCGGCAGCGGAACCACGAATAGACGATATCCGGGCTCATGCCGCCCAGCTTGAGGGTGCGGCAACGCCAGTCGCCTTCCAGCGCGCCCGCGGAAGCGGGCCTTGCCTCGGTATCGAGCACGGCGCGGATAAGACCGATATCCCGTCCCGCCTGCGCTTCCGAAAGCCCCTTGGCGCGCGCCTCGTCGAGCTTCGCCAGCCGGTTGGCGTCGAAACGCGAAGCCTGGTCCTGCCAGCCGCCCCAGGCCGCAGAGCCCATGGACAGCGCCACGGCAATCGCCGCAGCAATCCCGCTAAACCTCCGCATCTTCCTTTTCCCCTTCTGCGGCCTCGTGATCGCCGTTCTCGGGTGCGATCCAGCCCCGCAAATCCCCGCTCGGCGGCATGCCGACGATGTTGAAGCCCGCATCGACGAAATGGATTTCCCCGGTGACGCCTGCCGACATGTCGCTCAGCAGATAGAGCGCGGCATTGCCGACATGCTCGAGCTCGATGTTCTTCTTCAACGGGCTATGCGCCCGGTTCCAGCGGAAGACCACGCGCGCCTCGCCGATCACCGAGCCGGCAAGCGTGCGCATCGGCCCCGCGGAAATCGCGTTGACGCGGATGCCGTCGCGTCCGAGATCGGCGGCCAGATAACGTACGCTTGCCTCGAGGCCCGCCTTCGCCACGCCCATGACATTATAATTTGGTGTGACGCGCGTGGCGCCGAGATAGGTGAGCGTAAGCAGCGAACCGCCGCGCCCGCCGAGCGGTGCCGGCATCATCATCTGCGCTGCGCGCTGCGCGACCGCGGTGAAAGAGTAGCAGGAGATGCTCAGGCTGCGGAGGAAATTCGCGCGGCTGGTATCGACGTAGCGGCCCTTGAGTTCGTTCCGGTCGGAATGGGCGATCGCATGCACGAGGAAATCGAGCGTGCCCCATTCCGAACGCAGCACCGCAAACGCGTCATCGAGCTGGGCATCGTCTTCGACATCGCCCGGCAGCACGATCCGCGAACCGATGGAGTCCGCAAGTGGCTTCAGCCGCCGCGCCTGCGCCTCGCCCTGATAGGTGAATGCGATCTCCGCGCCATTGGCGGCCAGCGTCCGCGCAATGCCCCAGGCGATGGAGTGATCGTTCGCGACCCCCATCACCAGGCCGCGCCGCCCGCTCATCAAGCCCCTCTCGCTCATCATATCTGTCCGCCGCCCGCGCTTCAGCCGTTATAGCGTTCGAATACAAGTGTCGCATTGGTGCCGCCGAAGCCGAAGCTGTTCGACAGGACGCGTTCGAGGCCGGCGCCGTCGATGCGCGAGCGCACAACCGGCGCATCGGCGATCTCCGGATCCAACTCGTCGATATTGGCACTCTCCGCAATGAAGCCGCCCCGCATCTGCAGCAGCGAATAAATCGATTCATGCACCCCCGCGGCGCCCAGCGAGTGGCCGGTAAGTGATTTGGTCGAATTGACCGGCGGGATGTGCGACCCGAACACTTCGCGCAGCGCCTTGACTTCCTGCACGTCGCCCACCTGCGTCGACGTGCCATGCGCATTGATGTAGTCGATGGGGCCCTTCACGGTGGCGAGCGCCTGCTGCATGCAGCGCGCCGCGCCTTCGCCCGAAGGCGCCACCATGTCGTAGCCATCCGAGGTCGCGCCATAGCCCACGACTTCCGCGTAAATGCGCGCGCCGCGGGCTTTTGCATGTTCGAGTTCTTCCAGTACCACAACCCCGCCGCCGCCGGCGATGACGAAGCCGTCGCGGTTCTTGTCGAAGGCCCGCGAGGCGCGCTCCGGCGTCTGGTTATAATGCGAGGACATCGCGCCCATCGCATCGAAGAGCACCGACAGCGTCCAGTCGAGTTCCTCGCCGCCGCCCGCAAATACGATGTCCTGCTTGCCCCACTGGATCAGTTCGGCGGCATTGCCGATGCAATGCGCGCTCGTCGAGCAGGCCGAGCTGATGGAATAATTGACGCCTTTGATCCTGAACCAGGTGGAAAGCACCGCCGAGCAGGTGGACGACATCGCCTTGGGCACGACAAAAGGTCCGACGCGTTTGGGACCCTTCACCGGTTCGGTCCGCGCGGTATCGGCCGCTGCAACGATGGCCCGCGTCGACGGGCCGCCGGAACCCATGATCAATCCGGTGCGCGGATTGACGATATCTTTCTCCTCCAACCCGGAATCGGCGAGCGCCTGTTCCATGGCGAGGAAATTATAGGCCGCGCCGTCGCCCATGAAGCGCCGTGCGCGCCGGTCGATTGCGGTCTCGAGATCGATCTTCACGCTGCCATGCACCTGGCAGCGAAATCCCATCTGGTGATAGACATCGGCAAAGGTTATGCCGGAGCGCGCTTCGCGCAGCGCGGCCTCGACTTCGCCCGTATTGTTTCCGATCGAGCACACGATGCCCATGCCGGTGACGACGACGCGTCTCATTCCGGATTCCTTCTGATGTTCATGTAAGGCATGCGAGGCTGAGACGCCGCATTCACGCCGGTACCGCGTCGGCGGCAAGGGCGGATTGCCGCTGCTCGGTGAACAGCCCGACCCGCAGATCCTTCGCCTCGTAGATCACCTTGCCGTCCACCCGCATGATCCCGTCGGCCACGCCCACCACCAGGCGCCGCATGACGACCCGCTTGAGATCGATGTAGTAGCTGACGATCCTCGCGCTCGGCAGCACCATGCCCGAGAATTTCACTTCGCCGACCCCGAGCGCGCGGCCGCGTCCAAGGCCGCCCAGCCAGCCGAGAAAGAACCCGACCATCTGCCACATGGCATCGAGGCCCAGGCAGCCTGGCATGACGGGATCGTTCTGGAAGTGGCATTTGAAGAACCAGAGATCCGGCCGCACATCGAGTTCGGCCTCGATCTCGCCCTTGTTCTGACTGCCGCCATGCTCCGAAATATGGGTGATGCGATCGAACATCAGCATCGGCGGCAGGGGCAGCTTTGCATTGCCTTCACCAAAGAGTTCGCCCCGCGCGCAGGCGAGCAGCCCCTGCAAATCGAAGCTGGATTTCCGTCCGGGCATTTCCACCATCCGTTATCGGCCCCTTGACAAGCCAAGCCACTTTATCCTGTCCTACAGATTAGAAGAATTCCAAAACTGTAAGGCCTGAAGCGCCAGCCTAGCAAAGATGAGGCGCGGGCGACAAACGCGCAAGAGCCGGAAACGATTATGGTAATCCAGAGACGAGGTGCCGATGTCCCCGGCGATGCGCTGGTCAGATTGCGGTCCGCCGGGTTGCGCCCCACGCGCCAGCGCCGCCTTCTGGCGAACCTGCTTTTCCGCCGCGGGGACCGCCATGTCACTGCGGAACTCCTGCATCAGGAAGCTGAAGAATCCGGCTGCCACGTGTCGCTGGCCACCGTCTACAACACGCTGCACCAGTTCACGGCGGCGGGCCTGCTGCGCCAGGTGGTCGTTGATTCGGCGCGGAACTATTTCGACACGAACGCCGCGCCGCACCAGCACTTCTATAACGAGGAGCGAGGGCAGCTCACCGACATTCCCGGCGACGCCATTACGGTTCTGGGGGTTCCCAAACCGCCCGATGGCATGGCAGTCGCGCGCGTCGATGTGGTCGTGCGTCTGCATCGACGATTCGGGCCTGACAGCCGTGCTTTCCCCTGAAGCCCGCTGCGGGCCGGCGAAGGATGTCGAGGGGGGCTGACGCGCGTCTCCGCGCCTCTAACCTCGCCATCATGAAGGAAGCGATTCTCGACGCGTCCCAGGAGGCCGTTGCCCGGAAACTGGATGCGCTCGCGCAGGCGCTGCAGAAATGGCGCCCCGGGCGCTCCGGGCTGTTCGGCCGCAGGACTGCGCCGCCGCGCGGAATTTATCTCTGGGGCGATGTCGGCCGCGGCAAAACCATGCTGATGGATCGGTTTTTCGCGCGCACGGAAATCGCGCCCAAGCGGCGCGTGCACTTCAATGCGTTCATGGTCGAAACCCACGCGCGTCTGCACGAATGGCGCGGGCTCGATCCCCAGGCACGTTCGCGCCGGCCCGAGTTCTTGCGCGAAGCAGGAGACGATCCCATTCCGCCCATCGCGCGCGCCATCGCCGCGGAGGCGCGGCTTCTGTGTTTCGACGAGTTCCAGGTTCTCGACGTCGCAGACGCAATGATCCTTGGCCGCCTGTTCGAGCAACTTCTGGCGCTCGACGTCGTCATCGTGGCGACATCCAACACACCGCCGGACCGTCTCTATGAAGGCGGCATCAACCGCCAGCTTTTCCTGCCCTTCATTGCGCTGATCGAAGACAGGCTCGACGTGGTGGAACTGGGCGGCGGACCCGATTACCGGCTGGGGCGGATTGCGGGGCTCGATCTCTATGTAACACCGCTCGGTCCCGCCGCCGATGCCGCGCTCGATCGGGCCTGGTCGCATCTGACGGAAAACGCGGCGCCCGCATCCGGAAAAATGACCGTGCTCGGCCACACGCTCATCATTCCCTGCGCCACGGAGCATGCGGCGCGCTTTTCGTTCGACCAGCTGTGCGGGCGGCCGCTTGCAGCAGCCGATTATCTGGCGATCGCGCGGCGCTTCGATTACGTCCTGATCGACCACATTCCCCTGCTTGGGCCTTTGCGCCGCGACGAAACCCGGCGCTTTACGGTTCTCATCGACACATTGTACGACGAGGGCGTGAAGCTGATCTGCTCGGCTGCGGCCCCGCCCGGCGCACTCTATTCCGAGGAGGATGACGCGGGCGCATTCCGCCGTACGGCGTCGCGTCTTCTCGAAATGCAAAGCCGTGATTATCTGCGGCGCGCACGGTCGTCGGCGGACAGGGACAACGTCCGCGCGAGCGCGGGGTAGCCCCATGCACGGTCTTTACACAACGGCGGGGCTCGTACTGGCAGCCATCATCGCCTATCGCTTCCACCGGCCGCTCGTGGCGCTGCTGGCGCGCTTCGACGCCCGCAACACGGCACGGAAGGTCGCCGAAATCCGCGACCGGCAGGATCGCAACGCGCATTACAAACACACGATCGAACTTGCGGAAGAACAGGTCGATGTCGTCACGGAAACGACGGTCATAGATCAACGCACCGGCGCGCCGGTCTCGCGCTTTTTGTTTGCAGGAGAAATGTTCGCGACGCGCGAAGAGGCGGAAGCCGCGCGGCAACATGAGATCATGATCAAGGCGCGCGAATTCTACGTCGAACTCCCCGCCGCCCTCACCCGCCGCGGCGGCGACGGCACGCTCAGGTAATTTGTTATATTACCCCCGAAATTTGCTTCCCCCGCACTTGTTGCGGGGGAAGCAAATTTCGGGGAGGGGGAATGCTGCAACAAGCACGCTGCGACTTCTTTGTTGCGGAGAAATCACCCCGCCCCGAAAAATGCTCCGCATTTTTCGACCCGCCCTCAAGGGCGGGTAGTCAACTCTTGCATCGGACCCTGGGGCCGCCCTTACAGAGGCGGGGTCCGGAACGGAAGGTCGGGTATGACCGGCGAAAAGGAGCAATGGTTCGGTCCCGGGGAAACGGCCCGGCGGCTCGGCGTCACCACCAAGGCGCTCAGGGTCTATGAGCGCCAGGGGCTCGTCGTCCCGCGCCGCGCGCAATCGCGGTGGCGCCTCTACGGCCCGGCGCAAATCGCCCGCCTGCACCAGATCATCGTGCTGCGCGATCTCGGCCTGCCCCTCAAAGCGATCAGGACGCTCATCGGCAGCCAACCCCGGCTGGCGGAGGTCTTGCGGCTGCAACGCGAAAGCCTGAAGGCCCAGCAGGACAGGATCGGCCGCGCGCTCGCTCTCAGCCTATGCCAAAACGGCAGCCGAGGCACACGCCAGGTCCGAGCCCCTCCCGTTCGAACCGGAAGTTCTGGAATTTCTCCGGCAGGTCGCGCAGGGAATGAAGGAACGCGGCGAGCTGGACTGATGGAGCGCCCCGCGAGAACGGACTGCGGAGGGCGAGCCCCGCGCTCCGGAGTTCGGCTTTGGGCCGTCAGCGCGACCCGAAACCGGCAGTATCGGACACCGTATTCCAACATTGACCACAAATTATGTGATGAGTCTGGACGCTAGACTTCCGCACGGTGCGGTGTTCACATGGGGGAACGTGAGACTAGAGCCGGCAGGGGACCATGCATCCAGCAGTTAACACGGCAACCGCGACGCGCGTTGCTTTCACATTGGCGGTGCTTTCCGCGCTGCTGCCAGGTGGCGCTCAGAGAGCGCTCGCGCAAACCGAGACCGTGCTCTACAGTTTTCAGGGCGGCTCCGACGGGGCGGACCCGGCCTCGGCGCCGATGTTCGACAAGGCGGGGAATCTCTACGGTACGACCTATCAGGGCGGCACCTACGGGCTCGGCACAGTCTGGAAGCTGACACCGTCGGGGACGGAGACGGTTGTCTGGAGTTTCGGTGGCGGGACGGATGGGTCCGGTCCCGTCTCAAGCCTTGTCATGGACAAGGCTGGAAACCTCTACGGAACAACCTATCAAGGCGGCGCTTACAGTCTGGGCACGGTGTTCAAGATCACGCCGTCGGGGGGGGAGGCGGTTCTGTGGAGTTTCGGGAACGGGGAGGATGGAGCAAACCCCTCTCCACCTTGGCTGGTCCCCGACAAAGAAGGAAATTTTTTCGGCACGACACTCTATGGCGGCGCCTACAATCTGGGCACGGTGTTCAAGATCACGCCGTCGGGGGCGGAGACGGTTCTCTGGAATTTCGGGAGCGGGACGGATGGGTCGTTACCTGAGGGCCTCATGCTGGCAAAGAACGGGAATCTTTACGGCACAAGTTTCAGTGGCGGCGATATCCTGCCCTATGGAGGCACAATATGGGAATTGACGCCGTCGGGGACAGAGACTGTTCTGCACAGTTTCAATCCGTATCACAGCAAGGACGGCGACGATCCCAACGACGCTCCGGTCATGGACAAGAAGGGAAACCTTTACGGCACCTGCCATAGCGGCGACAACGGCTCCGCTGGCGGCGCAGTGTGGCGGTTGACGCCAGCGGGAAAAGAAAAGGTTCTCTGGCAGTTCAACGGCAATGGGATTGACGGGTACAATCCTTACGCCGGCGTGGTAATGGACCGTAAGGGAAATCTCTATGGCGTGAACCACGGCGGCAATCCCACAGACGGCACGCAGGGGGGTACGGTGTGGGAGTTGACGCGATCCAGGACTCTGACGATTCTCCACACCTTCGCCGAGAATGGGGCGGATGGCTACGGGCCTGTCGCCGCCATGGTCATGGACAGCCAAGGCAATCTCTACGGCACGACCACAGAGGGCGGGGCATACGGCAATGGCGCAGTGTTCGAGGTGACGCCTTAGGGCCCGTGTGATTCGGGGTCACGTGTGATTCGGGGTCAGAGTTAGTGTGATTCGGGGTCAGAGTTAGAATTTCGAGACGAGGCGGTGCGCCATTGGACTGCCTGATTTCATCGTCGATATGTGTATTATACAGATGAAATAGCGGGACATGAACTACTTTTACACAGGTCAATTGGAAACGCAGTTCGCATCCTGGCCGCGCGCGGCGCGGAATTCCCGGGACATGAACTGCATTTCCCATGGGTTCGTAGGAAATGCAGTTCATATCCCGCGGTTGTCCGATCCAAGAACCATCGCCGGCAATGGCCGACACGGAACCCGAACGCTTGCCTCCCCCGCCTTTCTGGCGCCCCAGTATTTCGACAGGGTTGTCGGCCAGCGGCCCGACCGTTGGATGATCACCTCCGACATGATAATTTCCATATTGAGCGCTCCGGCCCGGAGAGAACGCGAGCAAAACGGCCGCATCCGCCTGGGGCTGCATCGCAGAGCTTGAGTGATGGTTGCGCGTCGTCACGCTGTCCGACGGAGAGACCGTCCACAACGCTTTTCTCGACCGGAACTTCAGGCCATGAGCGAGCCCGTCATCTACGATCAGAGCACCGACAGCATGTATGTCATGCTGCGCGAAGGCCGCGTCACCGATTCCATCGCTCACGACGAGCGGGACTTCGTCGTCGATATCGGCGAGGACGGTCAGCCCATCGGCTTCAATATCCAGTTCGCCAGCCAGCATCCCGACGTGATCGCCGAGGCGCTGCAAATCCTCCAGCGTGGCAAGCAGATCGCTGCCGAGTAGCCCTCAGTCGGTCCAACTCTTGTGGCCAATCCGAACCCGGGCGGGTTAGGGCGCGTCGCGTTTTCCGTTGGGCTGCTTGATTCTGTCGCCGGTTTATGCATTATACGGATAATCCGTATAAGGGACGGCATGGCGCAGACCACGGCATTGGAATTCCAGCGCAAGTTCGGGGAGTTTCAGCATCGGGCCCAGCGGGAGCCGCTGGAAATCACGCGGCATGGGCGTCGCGAGTTGGTGCTGATGTCGGCGGAGCATTACGATTGGCTTGTGGCCGCCGCCCGTCGGATGCACCAGACTGCAGCCACGGTTCCAGCCATCGCGGATGCGGTGCGGCGGGCGGAAATGGACCCGGAGCACGCGGGCCTCGACGAGCTTCTGAAGTGAGATCGCGGCCATGCCGCTTCCCGAGCCGAGGCCCGGGCTCGTAATCCGCTACGACTATCTCTCGAGCCGCGAAGCCGCCGTCGGCCGCGATCAGGGAAAAGAGCGCCCGGCCTGTCTTGTCGCCGCGACCGATCCTGTCAGGTCGCCACGCTTCGTCGTCATTCTTCCGATCACGCATACGCCGCCCGATGCGCAAACCGTCGGCGTGGAGATTCCAGCCAGGGTCAAAGCAGCACTTGGCCTCGATGATGCGCGGAGCTGGATTATCGTGTCCGAGCATAATGTCGACGAATGGCCGAATGCAGGCCTCGCGCCGTTGCCCGGACGGCCGGAAAGTTTCGGTTACGGTTTCATCCCGCCCAGACTTTTCGCGCAGATAAAAGCCAAATTCCTGGAACTGTACGAAAAAGGAAAAAGTGGCGGCGTGCGCCGATAAACGCGGATCGCAAGTCAATGAAGGCGAAACGTAATAACCTATTCAGTTGCATTTACATCCGAACTGGGTTATAAGTCCTTTCCTTGGTTTCGGTGGGCGGCGCAGGGCTGGACAAAACGAAACCGGTTTCCCTGCTGCGGGGAAAAAGGCAGGGAAACGGAAAATACCAGGTGCAATTCTCAGGGAAATTTTGGATCGGCCGTCTGAAACGAACAACGGCGGGAGTCGCAGAGAAAGGAGTCCCGATGGAGCGGACAGTTTTCCCTGCTGCAGGGAGATAAGCAGGGAAGATGGAAAAACGAGCGAAAGCCGAGCGGCGGCGCGGCGGAGATGGCGGGCCAGCCGGTCGACAATTCTCAGGGAAATTCGGAGCCGAAATTGCCGCCGCAGCCGCAATGGGACTGGAGCGAAGACGGCGCACGGGATTCGACCAAACGCGCGGACGATAAGACGGCGCGCCAGCAAGCCGAACAGAAAGAGGCGCGCGCCGAGGCGCTCAGGGCGGAACTCGGCGATCTCTTCCGCCGGGCACTCGAAGCCGAGCGGATCAATACCGAACGCCGGGTGCGGCTCGAGCTGGAACGGGAGGGCAGGACCGCTGTGCTGGAAACGGCCATGGCGCCATTCTCAAGGAATATTCCGCCCGCGGCGCGAGACCCGCATGCGGGCGCGGTCCGGATCGGGGGAAGGATTGTGGAGGGATAGAAGCGGCGGCGCGCGAAGAAGGGAAACCGCAAAGACGCAGAGACGCAGAGAAGAGAACTGCGCGAACGCGCGCCGCGTTTCCTTTGCGCCTTTGCGCCTCTGCGGTTCAACCTAGGCTGCTCACGGCGTAAATAAGGCTCGCATGTGAGCGAAACGGCTCGGGATCATTTTCTCTGCTGCAGATGGGGTAACGGGGCAAGTCTTGGATAGGTCTGGAAAGGCAGTCGTCCCTCAGAATGATGGTGTCATCAACAACGGAGTCTGGGGTTGCCAGCTCCAAGCATCATCGAGGGACGACCATGAGACACTATGCCGGAATTGACGTATCATTGGAACAGTCGAGTGTTTG
>DATAYG010000162.1:0-6269 GCA_036272695.1 Rhizomicrobium sp.
GACAGCCTGAACATCGGCATCGCCTCCTATTCGGAGTTCAGCAACGTCAACGTCTATCCCGGCTCCTACGACGCCCTGGGCCGCACGATATTTGTCGCGGTGACGATCAAGAGCTGAGCGGCGGGGCGCCGGCCGCCGGAAGTTGCCGTTTTTAAGGGTTGAATTTATAACCGAATTGGTTTATATCTCTCCTCGCTCAATTCCAGGAGAAAGAGACGCGGTGCGATGCGATCCGGCTGGTGTTCGACTTCGCGCACGAAGCGGAATTGCCGCGTACCGAAGCGCGAACGGAAGAGGCCGGTGACAATTCTCAGGGAATTTTGGAGCCCGAATCCGCCGAAAAGCCGAAATGGGACTGGGACGAGACGACCGGCTGGGATTCCTCAGAACGCGAGAAAAACCTGGCGAACAGGACGTGGAACGCGAAGCCGGCACCGAAGCGTTGCGCGACGAACTGCTCGAACGCTTCATGCGCGCCGCGGATGCTGCGCGGGAGAACCAGGAGCGCGCCCAACTTGCGGCGGAGCGTGCGAACCAAGCGGCACCAAACCCATCGCCCGCACAATTCTCAGGGAATTTTGTGCCATCCATATCTTCGGCCATCCGCATCGGCGGCAAGCTCGTGGAGGGATAAACACATCCTTCACCATGGCCGGGCGTGACCCGGCGATGGTGAAGGATGAGGCTTGGCGGCTTCGGAGGTACACGCGAGGAACCACTCAGCGCGGGAGGAGGAATGTGCCTTCGTCGTTGGTGTGGTCGATGCGGTAATTATAAAGGATTGCGCTTTGCACCGTGCGCGGCAGCGGGAAGGGGTCGGTTTCGTCGAGTTCGATGGCGGCGAAATGGTGCGCCGAGATCGCCCGGAGCAGCGGTTCCGGATCGTGCGCGCCGGTCCGAATCTGCTGGTCGAGATTGAAGACGTCGACCGGGTCCTGTTTTCCGGCCCAATAACAGAAGGCGAGCGATTCGCAGATCGCAGGGCCCGGGTGGGCGCGAAGGAATTTGATATCCCGCGCGGCCAGTGCTGTTTCGTCGCGCATCGGATGCAGCCAGAACGACGCCTCGCGCCAATCGGGACTCTGCGCCGCCAGCGCTGCGAAGGGTGTGAGCGCCGCCAGCGCGAATGTGAGGCCAAGCAGATGGGGCAGCGGCGCGTGCTCTTCGAGCATTCGCGCGAGCACGAGTCCGGCGCCCAGGGCGAGCGCGATGTCGGCATCGAACATCGCATTCACATCGACGCCCGCGCCGCCCGCCATGAAAGCGCCCGCAGCGACGGCGAGTGCGGCATAGATCGCAACAAATATGGGGGACGAATTCTTCGGGCGCCAGATGACAAGGGCTGCCAGGCCGAGCAACGGAACAAGGACGAAAGGCAGCCAGGTTGCAAAGCTGTCCACGAATTGCACGAAGGACCAGAGGCGCGCCGATGCAAGCCGGCCAAGAAGATTGAAGCCGAACAACAGGCGAATCATCACGAGGCCGCAGACAGCCAGCCCGATACCATAGAGCGCAAGCCGAATCGCATTGCGGCGGTCGAAAAGTGCGAGCCAGAGCCCGGTCGCGAGCGGCAGCACAAACAGATTGTGTTTCACGAAACCGCCCGCGACAAACAGCACCGATGCCGCAAAGACCCTCAGCGCCGTCCGCGGCTCGCGCAACACCAGAAGGAGTGCCGCGAGCTGGAAGGCGTGCCCCAGGAGCTGGGGATCGTCCATGCCGACATAATCGGATGTAAGGAACAACGTTGCGGCGAGCAGAACCGCAGAGAACAGCGCGCCCTGCTGGCCGGCGCCCAGGCGGCGCACGCTCAGCACTGCGAACCCACAGATACAGACAAACGAAGCCAGCGCGACGATCCGGCCCGCAACGATCTGGTCGCCGGTCAGCAGTCCCAGCAGTCCGACGAGATAAAAGGAGAGCGGCGGGTAATTGTTGATCATGAAACTGCCGGTGGCAGGATAAAGTCCATACCCCGACATGGCTGCGGCGGCGTGATAGGCGTTCCAGCCTTCGTTCGGATCGAGCGGAACGTGAAGCGGAAGCATGGCGGCCGCGCGGACAATTCCGGCGAGGCAACCGAGTGCCGCGATGGCGAGCAGGATAGGCAGAACCGGCGCGACGGCATGATCGAATGCGCTCATGCGGCGTCCGCGCCCGGCCGCCGCGACGGTCATTTGTTCGTGCAATTCCCGTCGCGCCGGATGTTATAGAGCGAGAAGAAGCTTCCCGCATGTTCGAGTTTCAGCATATCCGGCACCGGGCTCCTGTGACCCCCCAAATGAACAACGAGAGCCATGTCGAAACTACATTGGAAACGGATCAGATAGGGAAAAACCTTCCGGATATCCGGATCGTCATTGACGTTGCCGGCGGCGAGATCGTCGAGTTCGGAAATATCGGGCGGCGAGCCGGCCTGCGCCGAGCGCGCGGCGATATGTTCGACGGCGGGCTGGAGCCGGATGACATGCTGGCCTGCCGTCGTGAACAGCAGCGGCGTGAAGGCCTGACGGTCGATGATCGCATATTCGGCCATGTGCCAATAGGGCTGGTCGGAGGCGAGACCCAGGGCATCACCATCCAGCACCGTCACGATCTTCGACCCGGCGGGCAGGATCCGGGATGCGGAACGGAATTCAGCGAAACGATGGTCGTAATAGAGCCAGTTCCCGGCCAGCGTCGCGGCACAGTAAGCGATGATTGCCACCATGCCGAGCGCGAGCGCTTTCGCAGTCCGGGGACCAAAGCTGAATTCCGCGGATGCAAAAGCGAGCGCGCCCAGAACCGCTGGCAGGCGCAGATCGATACCCCAGCCGCCCATCGCCCATTCCGGCACCATCGCACAGACGATTACGAGCACCGCGAGCAGGAACCGCATGCGCGGATGAACGATAAGTTTCTTCCGCCACAGCGCGACCCCGAACAGCCCGGCCAGCGCGGCCAGCAGGACCCAGGCGGGCCGGTCGAAACAGAATTGAACGGCGGCGCTCAGCCGATCGTCCCATGTATCGAGAAGATTGAATTCCACGAGACCGCGTTCGCCGGCCGGCTTGAGAAATACATAGGCGAGGATTGCCGGCACAGACATCGCTGCGAGAGGAACGAGCCGCGGTGCAATCCGCGAAAGGGAAACGGGCCGGCCAGCGGCGCCGATCTCATAACACCCGATCAGCAGCAGCAGAACGGCCGCGGCGAAGACATGGCAAAAATAGACGACAAGCACGGCTGTCGCGAAACACGCAATCTGCAATGCCTTGCGTTTTCGCTCCGTGGCGATCCAGCCGGCGAATACGCAAAGCGCCAGCCCCATTGCGAAGTAATAATTTATGAAGCCCCACATCAAATTTGCATTGTAGGCAAATACGCTGGCGAAAAGCGGCGCGATGCCGATACGCCGGTAAAGCGCCCATTGCACCGCGCCTGCGCCCAATACCCAGAGCAGCACGGCGACCGCCAGGAAAAGTGCCGTTGCACCCGACAGTCCGAGCACCGGTGCGAGAAACGGGACAATCGCTTCCGCGGCAAGGTTGGGCACGAATGCCCATCGCACGCGATAGACATGGGCGAGCAGCGGCAATTTCGCGCCGCCCGCCAGGAGATAGAAGCTCGCAAGATGTGCGGGATAATCGGGCATGGCAGGCATGGGCGCAATGCAGGCCGGAAGCGCCAAAAGCGCGGCGCAGGCGCAAAGCGCCGCGAGCGGCCATCGCGCACTGCGCGCTCCGAGCCCGGCAAGAATACCCAAGGCGCGCCGAAATCGCGGCGAAACCGCGCCGGCGTCATCCTGCCGCTCCTGCCAGACCGTTGCAGAATCCATTCCGTCCGTCCGTGTTCCCTCAGACACAGAAGTTCCTCGAGACGGGATCGAACTTCCCCGGTTCCGGCTTTACATAAAGCAGGAGGGTTTCGCCGCCTCCGCCTTTTCGGCTATAGGCGGGGGCCTGCTTTGGCAAGCGTGGCGGCGTAGGCAGGAAAATAGGACGCGGCACAGATGGCGGAACCGAAAATGCGGGTCATACTTGCACAGCCACGCGGCTTCTGCGCCGGCGTCGTTCGAGCGATCGACATCGTGGAGCACGCGCTCGAGAAATATGGCGAACCCGTCTATGTCCGCCACGAAATCGTGCATAACCGGCACGTGGTCGACGCATTGAAGCGGAAAGGCGCGCGATTCGTCGAAGAACTCGACGAGGTTCCGCAGGGCGCGGTGACGGTGTTCAGCGCCCATGGCGTGCCGCAGGCGATCGTCCGCGAAGCGGCCCGCCGGGAGCTGCCGGTGCTCGACGCGACATGCCCGCTGGTCTCCAAGGTCCATGCGCAGGGCAAACGCTACGTTTCCAAGGGCCGGACGTTGATTCTCATCGGGCATGCCGGCCATCCCGAAGTCGAAGGCACGATGGGACAGGTCGGCGCCCCGGTTCACCTCGTTTCATCCGAGGCCGATGTGCAGGCACTGGACATTCCCGATGGCGCGCCGCTTGCCTATGTCACCCAGACCACACTCAGCATCGACGACACGCGCGGCGTCATTGCGGCGCTCAAGCGGCGCTTCAAGGACATCGTGGGACCCGACACCTCGGATATCTGCTACGCCACGCAGAACCGTCAGTCGGCGGTGCGCGAACTCTGCAAGATTGCTGAAATCATTCTGGTGGTGGGCGCCAAGAACAGTTCCAATTCCAACCGCCTGCGCGAAATCGGCCTTGAAGAAGGCGTTCCGAGCTATCTCATCGCCGACGGCAGCGAACTCGATCCGGCCTGGGTTGCCGGGAAAAAGACCATCGGCCTCACCGCCGGCGCCTCCGCGCCCGAAACGCTGGTGCGCAATGTGATCGACGCGCTTAGAAGCCTGGGCGAAGTCGAAGTTTCCGAAATGGCCGGTGTCGAAGAGAAGATCGAATTCCGCCTGCCGGCGGAACTCAGAAACCGCAAACGCCAGGCTGCGACCGTGGAGTGATGATTTGGGCATACCGCTGAGACAGGCCACGCGCGTCGGAGCCTATGTAATGAAGCAGCATTTGAGCGGGCGGCAGCGCTATCCGCTCGTGCTGATGCTTGAGCCCCTGTTCCGTTGCAATCTCGCCTGTGCGGGCTGCGGCAAGATCGACTATCCCGACGAGATTCTGAACCAGCGGCTCAGCTTCGACCAATGCATGACAGCAATCGACGAATGCGGTGCGCCGGTCGTCTCGATTGCCGGCGGCGAGCCGCTGTTGCATCGCGAAATGCCGCAGATCGTGCGCGGTTTTCTCAAGCGGAAGAAGTTCGTCATCCTCTGCACCAATGCGCTGCTCCTCGCCAAGAAGATTGACGATTACGAGCCGCATCCGGATTTCAACTGGTCGATCCACCTCGATGGCGACAAGGCGATGCACGACAAATCGGTCTGCCTCGCCGGCGTCTATGAGAAAGCGGTGGATGCGATCAAGCTCGCGAAGTCGAAAGGCTTCCGGGTCACCATAAACTGCACGCTGTTCAGCGGCGCCGATCCGGCGCGCGTCGCGGCATTTTTCGACGAGATGAAAGCGATCGGGCTCGACGGGATTACCGTCTCACCCGGCTATGCCTATGAGCGGGCGCCGGACCAGGAACATTTCCTGAATCGCGAGCGCACGAAGAATCTCTTCCGCGGCATCCTTTCGCGCGGCAAGGGCGGCAAGAACTGGCCGTTCAGCCAGTCCGCCATGTTCCTCGATTTCCTCGCCGGCAATCAGACCTACCATTGCACGCCCTGGGGCAATCCCACGCGAACTGTGTTCGGCTGGCAGAAGCCCTGTTATCTGCTGGGCGAAGGCCATGTGCAGACCTTCCGCGAGTTGATGGAAGGCACCGACTGGGATTCCTACGGCGTCGGCAATTACGAGAAATGCGCCAATTGCATGGTGCATTGCGGCTTCGAGGCGACCGCCGTCATCGACAGCGTGAAGCGGCCGCTGACCGCGTTCGCCGTGATGATGAAGGGTGTGAAGACCGAAGGTGCGATGGCGCCGGAAATCCCGCTCGACCGCCAGCGGCCGGCGCAGTTCGTGTTTTCAGCCCATGTCGAGCGCAAGCTTGCCGATATCCGCACGCACAAATCCGCCGTCGAGCGCGTGGCGGCAGCGAAATAGGGCGGCGAAGGCGATCTCGGCTTCCCATGCCGTGCGGATGAGCGCCGGCAGCTGGCGCGGCGCCCGCATGAGCGCGCGCATCACGGCACCGACATCGATACCGCCCGAGGGCCGCATGGCGACCCGCGCCGCCGGCGGAAGTGTCCGGTGTGCGCCGTC
>DATAYG010000163.1:0-14090 GCA_036272695.1 Rhizomicrobium sp.
GTGTCTCATGGTCGTCCCTCGATGATGCTTGGAGCTGGCAACCCCAGACTCCGTTGTTGATGACACCATCATTCTGAGGGACGACTGCCTTTCCAGGCCTATCCAAGACTTGCCCCGTTACCCCATCTGCACCAGGGAAAAGATTGCGGTTCGTTTCACGCCGGCCGCGCCGACAATGCGTGACGTTCGTTCACATCCCGTCTGTGTCATTGACCACCCGAATTTGTTCCTCGCATTTTCTCGCTTCCCTGCTGTTTTCCCTGCAGCAGGGAAAAGGATTGCGGTTGTTCCATACCGGCGGGGCCGGCAGCGGGTGACGTTTCGTTGACATCCCCGTCCTGTCATTCGTCCGCCCGAATGGTCCCATGGTTTTCTCGCTTCCCTGCTTTTTTCCCTGCAACAGGGAAAAATGGTTCCCGTTCGTTTCGCCCGGCGCGCCGGCAGCGTTCCGCCTGGCACTTCCACCGGGCAGGGTTTCATGCGGATCCGGTTCATCGCGCACTTGCCAAATTAAAGGTCTGACCACATATCACCAACCCGGAGCCGTTGTAAACCAATTCGGTCTTATGATTCTCACGCGGCCATGGGAGGTGGCCCAGCGGGCGTCCGCTTCCTTCGTTTTTGTCCGGGTCGTATTTCGCTCCAGTCCAAGAAAGCCGCGCCGGCGCGCGATATCATTGAGCGAAGTCAATTTCGTTTGGAAGGGCAGTCATGTCCGAACCGGCGAGACCTCGAACGCGCGGATTGGGCAATTCGCGAGAAACTCAGGAGGACGATGTCATGCGTCGCTGTTCTCAAAATCCGCTCTTGCGGTCATCATTGACGGCCGGGGCAGCCACAGTTTTCATGCTGGCGCTCTCGGGCGGCGCCTCTGCCCTCACGCATCGGACGCTGCATTCCTTCTGCACCCAGGCCAATTGCACCGACGGCAAGGCACCCTACGGCCTGCTCGAGGACTCCGCCGGCAACCTCTACGGGGTAACCGAGGAGGGCGGCAAATATGGCCAGGGAGTCGTCTTCAAGCTCATCCCCAATGCCGACAAGAGCAAATACACCGAGCACGTCATTCACAATTTCTGCGCCAAAGCCAACTGCCCGGACGGGGCCGGTCCGCTGGCCGCGCCGATCATCGACGTCGACGGCAACCTTTACGGATCGGCGGAATTGGGCGGCAAAGCCAATGCGGGAACTCTCTACGAAATGACGCCCGTGACGGGTGGATGGAAATACACGGTCCTGCACAATTTTTGCAACGAGAACAATTGTAGCGACGGGGCCGATCCGACGGAAAGTCTTTCCTACCTGGGCCAGGACTCCGGCCAGCCCTGGGACATGCATACGCCGCTCTACGGCACCACCGCAGAGGGCGGGGAAGGCGGCGGCTTCGGCAATGGCGTTGCCTACGAAATCACCACCAACCAGATCTGGTTCTGGCAGGTCATCCACACGTTCGGGACGAGTCAGGCGCCCCAGCAAATTCTTCCCGATGCAAGCGGGAATCTGTATGGCACCACGGTAACCGGCGGGAAAAATGGCGGCGGCCTGATGTACAAGCTTGCGCCGCAGGGCAATGGCGCCTGGACGGAAACTGTACTGCACTATTTCTGTGCGCAGGCACATTGCACCGACGGCAACGGACCCGAGGGCAGGCTGGCCGAAGATGCCGCCGGCAATATTTACGGCTCGACATATCTCGGCGGCGCCAATTGCACCAACGAATCGGGCTGTGGCGTTGTTTTCGAACATCCCGCAGGCGGCGGCTTCCAGATGATCTACAATTTCTGCTCGCTGGCGAATTGCGGCGACGGCGACGAGCCCCAGGGCGGCCTCATTGCCGACAACGCCGGCAACCTGTACGGCACGACGCCGTTGGGCGGCGCCAAGGGGAGAGGCGAGGTATTCGAACTCGCCCCGGGCGGCAATGAATCCGTGCTCTATTCCTTCTGCCCCGGCGGAAATCCCTGCACGAACGGTTCGGGACCCATAACGCCCGTGCTTCTGGATGGGCAAGGCAATCTATTCGGGACAACGCATGACGGCGGCGCACACGGCCAGTACGGCACGGTCTTCGTGCTGACACCCTGATTTGCGATATAACCGCTCGCCGACGGCTCGAACGGGCGCGGGTCGCTGCCAATGCGCGAGCATTTATTTCAGCGCCCGGGGTCGGGGTCGCAATCTGCTTCACGAATGTCGCCTTCTCGTCGCATTTCTGCAGCCCGGATTACGGCGAATTGCAACTCTGACCAATAACTTCGCGGTTACGAGCCGAATGAACGCTATGGAACGCTATGTAGCACCGTCACCAAATTTCCATCATGAATGTCTAGGCTTTTCCCGGGCCTCGTGCGGTGAGCGCGCTCTCGAGGTCGGCGAGGGAAACGGGCTTCGTCAATCTTTGTATTGAGGTAAGGCCGCCGATATCGCCGAACTTTTCCGCCGCCATGGCATAGTACGGGTCGAAGCCGCTGATGATAACGACACGCGCCGCACAGTGCGCCGCCGCGAGCCAGCGGATAAGCTCGATGCCGTCCACATCCGGCATGACAATATCGAGAACGACGATTGTGGGTTTGAAGCGCGAATACGATTCCTTGAACCCGGCGGCCGTCGTCGTAACCTCGACCTCGAAGTCAAGTTTCTGGGCGACGCGGCGGACGAAGGCGCCGAAATCCGCCTCGTCATCTACGATCAATAGTCGACCCGTGCTCACGCCGCGCCTCCTTCATCAAGCATATCCCTGATCTTTCTGGCGAGCTCGGTTTTCGGGAAGGGCTTTGTCAGCAGTTGAACGCCTTCCTCGAGAACCCCGTTGTTGACGATAGCATCCTTGGCGTAGCCGGACATGTACAGCACCTTGAGCTCCCTGCGTCGCTTCCGGGCTTCCGCGGCGATGGCGGGACCGCTCATTCCTTTGGGCAGCGCCACGTCCGTCAGGAGCAGGTCGACGCGGCCCGCCTCGTTCAGCAATCGCAGGGCTTCATGACCGTCTCCGGCCTCGATTATCCGATAGCCGAGACCGCGGAGCACCCTTACCGTGAATTTTCGCACCAGCTCGTCATCTTCGACAACCAGAATGACTTCCATTTCCCGACCGCGAACAGCCCCTGAATCGTCCGCCGCCACGCAATCATCCAATTGTTCCGAAGCTCTGGGAAGATACAGATTGAATGTCGTGCCCCGCCCGGCTTCGCTGTAAATCTTGATATGGCCTCCGGACTGTTTCACGAAGCCGAAGACCATGCTGAGGCCCAGACCGCTACCTTTTCCCAACGGCTTGGTGGTGAAGAACGGCTCGAAGACGCGGTCGATAATTTCAGGCGGGATGCCCGGCCCGCTGTCGCTCACCGCAAGCTGGACGTAGCAGCCTGGCACCACGCCGGGATTGCTTTCCGCGTAATCTGCGTCGAACTCCTTGTTGGCGCCCTCGATCGTCAATTTTCCGCCATCGGGCATTGCGTCCCGCGCATTGACCGCAAGGTTGACGAGTGCGTTCTCGAGCTGGTTGGGATCTATCCGGGTTGCCCATAGATCCTTCGGGATCACTGTCCTGATCTCGATCGTTTCGCCCAGCGAGCGCCGGATCAACTGCGCGACCTGCGACACCAGCTGCTCGAGGAGTACGACTTTCGGCGCCAGCGGCTGCTGCCGGGCATAGGCCAGCAGCTGATGCGTCAGACTGGCGCCCCTCGCCGCCGCGCGAAGCGCATCCTCGGTCATCTCATGGACTTCAGGAGTGTCGGCCGACGCGTCCCTTATCAGTTCGAGGTTGCCGTGGATTATCGCAAGGAGGTTGTTAAAGTCGTGAGCAATACCGCCGGTCAAGAGACCTACGGCCTCCATCTTCTGTGCCTGACGCAACTGGGCTTCGATCGTCCGCCGTTCCGATATATCGCGAACGATCGCGAGCCCGACGGCGCCTCCGCCGATTGAAGCCTGTCGCAGCGAAATTTCGACCCAGAAAAGCCGGCCACTCCTGGCCTTGCAATGCCATTCGAATATTTGCGGGCGGCCCGAGATTGCGGCCTTGCGTTGCCATTCGATCGCTTCGGCCTGCGTGTAGGGCGGCATGCCGGAAGAAATCGACTGGATGTCGAGACCGATCATCCGGTCCGTGCTGTAACCAAACATTTCAGCACCCGGCCCGTTGACCTCGATAAACCGCCCCTCGGCATCGGTGATGAAAATGCCTTCGCCGACGGCGCCGAATATCGACCGGAACCGCTCTTCGCTCAGCCGGAGAGTGTCTGCCGCCCGCTGGCGTTCGGTTACGTCGCGCGCGATCTTCGAAGCGCCCAAAATTGTGCCGCCGGGACCAAGAATCGGCGAAACTGTCAGCGAAACCGGGATTTCGCAACCATCTTTGTTGCGGCGCATGGTTTCGAAATTCTCGACCCGCTCGCCGCGGCGAATCCGGTCGAGGATCATGTCTGCCTCGGCCAGCCGGTCCGGCGGAATAAGGAACGAGATGTGCCGGCCGACTGCTTCGCGCGACGCGTGGCCGAACAGCGCCTCGGCCGCGGGATTCCATGACGTAACAATGCCGTCCAGATTTTTCCCGATGATCGCGTCGCTGGAAGATTCGACGATCGCCGCCAGATAACTCGTCTGAACAAATTTCTGCCGCCGGTCCGTTATATCGACGACGACCGACAGAACCATCAATCCTTCGTCGGTTTCGATCGGGCTGAGGCCGATCTCGACCGGAAACTCGCTGCCGTCCTTTTTCAGCGCGAAAAGCTCGCGCCCCACGCCCATCGGTCGCGATTGCGGCGCTTCAAAAAACGCTGAACGATGTCCCGGGTGATGGGCGCGAAACCTCTCCGGAATCAGCATTTCCACGGGCTGGCCGAGCATTTCCGCGCGGGAATGGCCGAAGACCCTTTCCGCCTGGACGTTGATCATTTCGATGCGTCCCGACACACCGATCATCACAATCGCGTTCGGCGCAGCTTCCACGACCTGGCGGAAGCGTATTTCGCTCTTTTCGAGCGCTCGCTCCACGCGGGTCTTTCCACCAATTGTCTCTTGGCCCTTAGGCATTGACTACGTCCCCGACGAAGCATCGACCATAACATAATTGTGAAACGATATCCTCCGGCGTGACAGGAAGATCGGGCGATTCGGCAGGCGCAATCCGTAGAACAGCCGGGCGAAGAAGGGATGCGGCCGAAGTTCGCCGCAATCCGTCCGGTTGACCGTCGTTGCGCGGACCCGGATCAGGACCTCGCCTGCCTCGGGCGCGGGTTTCGGCACTTCGCATATCTTCACAACGTCGGGCGATCCATAACGCGTGATGAGGGCCGCTTTCATGGGCGTCGGATCCCGATGCGCAGTGATCGCGTGCGGCTCACAATAGATCGCCGATCCATTCAAATTGTAATGGCGCCATTCAGCTATTTTGTACGAGTATTGCTGTCGTTTCGACGAGGGTGCGGCCCGGGCACCGGGATGCCGCCGCCGAAAACAGCCCCGGCAGGAGATGATTTGTTAGGCAAGGACGGTCCATAGTCTCGTCGTTACATTCCTGAGAGAGGCTTCAATGCCCGGTATTTCCCGCAGCTCGGTGAGGACTCCGCTGGCCGCGGCGTCGGCTCTGGTTCTGCTCGCCGCCGTTCCCGGCCGCGGGTTCGCCCAGAAATTCGAGCGTGTCAGCCTGCCCGTTCCCGTCGAGGTCGACGGCGCTCTGGTGCATTGCCCGCTTTATCTGGACGTCGAGTTGAAGCGATACAATATTCCGTTCGACAAATTCTCTGCCGGTCCGCTGGACAAACCGCAGACGATGCTTGTGACGGCGGTAGAGGCGATACGGAAGCGCGACACGGCGAAATTCGCAAGCGTCTGGACCTCACCGGACCAGATGAAGCGGCTCAGTCAGACCACGACAGTGACCCTGACCGACAACAGCGCCGCAAACTGGGCCGACGCGGCCAGAAGCAATTTCGATTTCGATCATCTCAATGTCGTTGCCGAAGTCCTGGTCGGGTCGGAGACGATGTTCGTCTGGGAGGCGTCCACGAAATCCGGAATCCGGCGGGACGCCTTCTATGTCGGCTTCGACAAGAACAACCGGCCGCGGCTGAGCATCGCGAGCAGCAATTCCCCGGTGCTGTCGCTGATAAAGTCGGCCTTCGATGCCCAGGGAACGGCGAACGGAGCGTTTGAAGCATCATCGAATGTCCATCTCCCCTATCAATATCCGATTCCGCTCGCTGGCAATCGCAATCCGGGGACGCATCCCGTCTATCTCGAATTCGACGGAACGCCCATGGATTTCCCCGTTGGCGACGAAAAGGTGTCGCCGCCCACTCCGCTGCTGGCATCCATGAGGAAGGCGGCGCGCGACGCGCGAAACGGCCGGAACGATGCTTTCTCCCGCGATTTCACGCCGCGTAGTGGGGAACGGGTGAAGCAATGGCTCGATTCAAGCGCGCGCCGCAACCAGGCAACAAATTTTGCTTCGACAGCGGTCGCAGGTATGAATCCGGTTACCGCCGGAATGCAGGCGGTTCTCGCGTCCAACGTCAAATTCGTGCTCGATGCTTCGCCCGTCTTTCTGGTATTTCAGGCGGCCGGTAATGGGAGCAACTGGCCGCCGGACAGCCTGACCTACTCCTATGTCGTTCGCGACGGCGGCACATACAAACTGGCCAATTTTTCGTCGTCGGATGACTTTGATGATTTTCTGCAGAGTCCCGCACTGTTCGACAAAACCATCCTGAAATCCGCCCCCCGCTCTCAACCGCCCTCCGGAACGACTCCGAATCTGAGGTGAGCCGGGGACAGCGGATTCTATTACGACGAACACAAACTACACGGCGCCCGCGCGCATTCCGCGCGTAACATTGTCTTCGTGTTCCTCGTGTTCTTCGTGGTCAAATGCTCTGCAGGGCCGCCGCTCTACAGCGTGATGATCCCGCGGCGCAGCGCCGTTGTGACGGCCTGGGTGCGATCGCCCACTTCGAGCTTGGAAAATATGCTTCTCAGATGCGCCTTGATGGTCTCTTCCGAGAGCGACAGCTCGCGCGCGATCGACTTGTTTGCTTTGCCCGATGCAACGAGCCGCAGCACGACCACCTCGCGTTCGCTCAGCGGTTCCTCGGCGGCGTGGATCGCGATCTCTTCGGCCACCTCCGGGAGAATGTAGCGCCGGCCGGCATGGACCTTGCGGATTGCGTCGATCATCTCCTTTCTGAGCGAGCTCTTGAGCAGATAGCCCGACGCCCCCGCCTTGAGCGCGCGCATCGCATGCACGTCGCCTTCATAGGTGGTCAGCACGATGATTCGCGCCTGCCGAAATTCCTGGCGTATCCGGGCCAGTGCTTCGAGACCGCCCATGACGGGCATTTGCATGTCGAGCAAGGTCACATCCGGGCGCAAGGCCCGGAACATCTCGATCGCCTCGGCGCCGTTCGCCGCTTCCCCCGCCGCCACGATATCGGGCTCCGACGCCACCATCGCCGCCACGCCTTCGCGCAGCGCCGCGTGATCGTCCACCACGAGGATGCGGATCGGATGCTCGCCGACGGTCATGCGATTTCTCCCACGTGAGCTGCCGGACGATGATCAAGCGGCCACAGCCGGCGTCTCTTGTAGGCGACGTGCGCCGGCGCACTCATGACCACTTCCGTACCACGGCCTTCGCGGCTGGCGATCTGGAGCTGCGCGCCGATGCGCTCGGCGCGTTCGCGCATGCCAATAAGACCGAAATGCCCCCTGCCATCGCCGCCACCCGAGAGCTTCGACCGGGACATTCCGGTGCCATCATCCCGCACGGACAAACGTAACGCCTGGTGGCCGTAGGTCAGAAGCGCATCGATGCTTTTTGCGTTCGCATGTTTCAGCACGTTGCGGATGGCCTCCTCGAAGATTCGCAGCGCCTCCTCGCCGACCAGCGCATTGAGCGCACGCTGCTCTCCTTCGACCGTGAGATGGAAGCGCGGCGCATCGCCGGCAATGATGTTCAACGCCGCCTCCGCGAGCGATTGCGCAAAATCGCCCGTCGCCGCGCTGTTCCGCAAATCGCGCACGCGGGCACGGCCTTCGGCCAGGACGGCATCGGTGCGATTGAGCGCGTCGTCGATGTCATGGCGCAACGCGTCGCCGGGAGGAACGCGGTTGGCGATCGACTGAAACCTAAGCAGCAATCCCTGGCATCCCTGCAGCAACGTGTCGTGAAGTTCGCGTGCGATCCTTTCGCGTTCGGCGATGCGCACGTTGAAGCGGCTCTGCAGGCGCGCGGTTTCCTGCCTCAGGCGCAGCGCGTAGGCGAGCCATGCCAGGCCCGCGAGTACAAGCCCGGCCAGGATTTTGAACCAGATGGACTGGACGAAGGTCGGGGCAATCGCGAAATTGACGGTGGCGCCCGTGCGGTTCCAGATGCCCGCATCGTTGGTGGCCATGACATGGAAATTATAATTGCCAGGCCCGAGCCGCGTATAGAAGACCTGCCTGCGCTCGCCGGGATCGACCCAATCATTGTCGACACCGTCAAGCTTGTAGCGAAAGCGCACCCGGCTGGGCTCGACGAAAGAAAGTGCCGCATAATCGATTTCGAGATTGGAGGCGCCGGCGGGAAGACTGAGCTGCTGCGGAGACGTGTAGGTGCGGCCATCGACAGTGAGCGAGCGGATGGCAACAGGCGGCGGCATCACATTGTGATAGATGTGGTGCGGATCGATCCAGGCGACGCCGCGATCGGTAAGGAACCAGATGCGGCCATCGGGGCCCAGGAAAGCGCTGCTGACGCTGGTGTTATATGGGCCCTGCTGGATTTCGCCCGGAATGCCGTCCTTGCGATCGAATAGTTCATACCGCGGCGGCGGCGTGCCGGGTTGCGCCATGCCGCGCTCCAGCGCGGCCGCGTCGAAGCGCAGAATGCCCGACTGGCTCGCAATCCAAGTTTGGCCTTCGAATTCAACGATGCCCGAAACATTCGCAAGAGCCGGCACGCGGCTGGAACGCAGCGTTCGAAAGCCGCGCCCATCATACCGGGCGAGTCCAAATTCGCCACCGAACAACATTCCGTGTTCGTCAGCCTTCGCCGTATTGATCGCGCCGATGTTTGGGCCCGCCGCCCGGGTAAATTCCAGCAGACGCCCCTTCACGTAGCGCGCGATCGTACGTTGATCGATCAGCCAGAGGACGCCCCCGGCGTCCAGCGTCATCAGCCATTCCGGGTTCTCCTGATCCGGTCGACCTGAGATGTGGGACCAGGTGCCGTTTGCACGGCGCCAAAGCCCGTGGCTGAAGGTCGATATCCAGAGTTCTCCGGCGGGCGTCTCGGCGACGTCCAGCACGCGAACGCCGTCAGGGCCGCGAAGGCCGGGGGGCATTTGCTCCGCCGTCAAAGCGCCGTTTCGCACCTTGTAAAGGCCATGCGAGAGCCCGACCCATAAGCCGCCATCGGCGGCGGGTCTCATGATGTACGGCAAATCCATCTCGGGAATGATCAGTTGCGCATGGCCGTCGGCGGTCACGCGATATAGCGGGCCACGACCGGACGCGTTCGGGGAGCTGTTATCTTCGCTCGTGCTCGCGAAAATGAAGAGTGAGTGACCGACCGCGGCGCCATTGTACCCGTAGGTCGAAGCCGTGACGGGGATTTGCCGCTCAAGTACGGCGTTGGCCGGGCGGAAACGATCAAGGCCATTATAAGTACCAACCCAGATGTTTCCTTCGCGGTCTTCGTAGAACGTGGTGACAGCGTCCGAGGAAAGCCCGTCCGCAGCGGCGTACGCATCTGCCTGGGTCGGATCGGTGCGCCCTGCAATGATCGAGCGCACGCGCAGAAGCCCGTGCTGGACATTCACGTTCCAAAGCGATCCGTCATGATCGAGAAAAATTCTGCCGTGAACGCGCGGAGAAACCAGACCGCCATAGGCAGGTCCCGGGATTGCCGTATCTTTGATGCCTGTAAGGTCAGGCATCGCATACATGTGTCCGGGCGCGCGCGTATCGGAGGTCCAAACGCGTCCTTCGCGATCGTGGGTGAACCCCATGACGCCGCCGGCATAACCGCGCGCCGCAACGAAGCGTGCGCAGCCGGGCCGGCAGTAAAACACGCCGTCGCCGTTCTTCGCCCAGAGCGTGCCGTCGAGGCCTGGTTCTGTCGCCCAAACCCCGCCGCCCTGCAAAGCCGGAACCCAGGGAGCAGGCATCTCGTGCCAGTTTCGTCCGTCAAAGCGGTAAGGCCCATAGCCGCCCACGGCCCAGAGTCCGCCGCCTTTCGGTACTTCGAGGAAGCCCTGGGCCGTGAGCACTGTGCCCCCGGCGGTGGTGGAATAGTTGGTGACCCTGCCGTCGTGGAGGCGTGATAATCCGCCTTCGGCATAGCTGACCCACAAGTCGCCGGAGGCCGTCAACCTGAGCGCGAGGATGCCGCGCGAGAGCAGCAGACCTTCAGCAAAGCGCTCAAAGCGCTCGCCGTCGAAACGATAAAGACCGCTGTCGGTGCCGATCCAGAGATAACCGTCCCGCGATTGCGTGATGGCATGGACATGGCCAGACAATCCATCGTCGCGCGTATAGGTCCGATGGAACAGCTGTGCGATCGAGCGTGTAGGATCGAGCGCGGTCGCCGGCGTGCCCGCCAGTGAGCCCACGAAGAGACAAATCAGCAAAACCCGGCAAACGACGAGCCTTTGCCCATCCAATTTTCCGCTCCACGGTTGCTGAAGCGCTCGATATCTACTCCGGCGGGCGAGCGCGCGCAGCGTCGAAAGGCCTATCGGACGATAACCCATCCGGGTGTTCCGCGCACGCGCCGCTGCGGTTAGCCAAAGAGCATGATATCCGGACTTGCCTTATACCCCGGCGGCGCCATGGGCGCCGGCCTCTTGCTATTGCGCCTCGCGGTCGCGAGTTCGCTCGTCATGTTGAGCGTCTTGCGTTTCGGCGGCGCCAATCTGTTGCAGTTCCTCGCCGTTCTCGCGGCGATATGTCTTTGCATCGGTTTCCGGACGCGGATCATAGCCGGTGCCAGCCTTCTCATCCCGATATTGGGTTTCGCCGCATCGACGGACGCCGCGCCGCTCGCAGCTCTGCATGTGATCGACGCCATCGCCCTCGTCCTGATGGGACCCGGCGCGTGGTCGAGCGACGCCGTCTCGTTCGGCCGCCGTACGGTGACGCTTCCCGATCGGAACGACGCCGGCGTGTAGACGCGCGTCGGGAAACGAGCGTCAGAAGTAAAGGGCCCGCGCCCCGGCCAAGACCGCGGGCCCAATTCGCAACCTCAGAACGGGCCCTGTCGACCGGTCGCGCAACGACAAAACTATGGGCCGCGCCGGTCGAAGCATGGTTGTCTTGGACCGGGCACGCAGCATCGGAATTGATTTAGATCACGGACCGGTTTCGTTTGACCGTGACGGCCGCCACGTCCGTTTCAGTCGGGGCGGCTGAAACGCGATTCACCGCGATTCGGGCGGCTGTGTGATGGCGGCGTTGCCGTAATGGTCGGCGATATGGCCGTTGCGAATGAAATCCGCCATCATCTGGAAATAGCCCGGCGTGTAGCGTGTGGAGACGCGCTCGCCCTTCTTGTCCAGCTCATATTCGGTCATGCCGTGTTCGGCGCCGGGATAGACGGCAAGCGTGTAATTCTTGCCCCCGGCGATCAGCGATTTGATGCGCGTTGATGTTTCGGCGCTCGGCGCATCCAGGTCGTCGGTGCCCAGAATCCACAATTGCGGCGTGGTCGAGGTGCGCAAGGCCGGCATCGGCTCGTAGCGGAACGGCGTGTGGAAATCGAATTCCTTCGCCAGCGCCGCGATCTGCGTCTTCTGGACCGGCAGCACGGCCCAGAGAAAGTCGCCATGCACGTCCTTGTACCAAGGCTCGGATTGGTATTTCCGGCGCAGCGCATCGAAGGCGTCATAACCCTCTTTGCCCTGGGTTTCGACCACGCGTTCGCCCGCGCGCGCGAGTTCCAGCGCTTTCTTTGTATCTTCCGCGGAATGGTGATGGAAGTACATGTCGAGCGCGACGCTCTCCTGGTCTTCCTCGAGCACCGTCACCGCGAGGCCGAATCCGATGATGGCGAAATCCACCGACGCGCGGTTGACCGCCAACGGGACGACCCATCCCGCTTCGCTGCCGCCCTGATAGCCGACGCGGCCGGCCCGTGCGCCCGCCAGACGCTTCGCCTCGTTCAACGCGGCGATGTCGTCGCTCGCCAGCACATTGAAATCCTGGGTGTAGACCCCGCCGGATGATCCGGTGCCGCGCTTGTCGAAGACGAAGGCGCCGATGCCCTGCGCCGGAAACATCCGCTGCAGCGCGTAACTATCGAGGGCGGAATCGTGTTCGGACCCGTGCACAAGGACGACGACCGGCGCCTTGCCAGTCCCTTCCGGCATGACCAGGCGTCCTGCGAGCTTTACGCCGCCGCTCTCGAACGCCGTGTCATGCACGTCAAAAACGATGCGCTTGCCCGTTTCCTTTCCGAAAGTGATCTGGCCTTTCGCGCAGTCGGAGAATGAGACTGTTTTCCCGTCAGGACGGCCCGTCCATCCATACGTGCCCGTCCAGGTGCCGTCTTTCTGTGGGTGAAGCTGGCCGGTCGCGCCAGTGAACAGGCGCCAGCGCAACGTGTCGCCTTCCGACGGCGCAATGTCCACAGCGGCTCCGCCGCTAAGCCGATACGTGCCGATATGGCAGTCCGCTGCGCTCGCCGGGCTCGCGACTACTCCTGCAAGAAGGAAGATGCAAAGCGCTGTGCCGGAGCAGAACAAACCGTACGAGCGCATCGCCGGTGCCGATCCCGACCGGTCCATCACCATGCGCTGCTTCTCCTTTTCACTGTCGCGCCACATATTCTATGGGCGGCGGAATATTCGCCGAAGCGGCTGTAGCACCGATTCCGGGCCATGTATTGGACCGATTCAAGGCAGACCGCATTCCGTCGCGGGCGCTGGATCGGGGACGCCGCCGCCCCATCTGAAGGATCAGGAGCTTTGAGTTAATC
Organism: Rhizomicrobium sp.; assembly: GCA_036272695.1. Lineage (GTDB taxonomy): Bacteria > Pseudomonadota > Alphaproteobacteria > Micropepsales > Micropepsaceae > Rhizomicrobium. The sequence goes on from DATAYG010000163.1 coordinate 12,968, forward strand.
TCCATTGCAGATGTTGCAAAGATTTCGCGGAGTATCGATCAGAAGGGTCATCGATCGCAGCGATGCCCGGGTCCCGGAACACGCCCATGATTGGCCCCTGCTCTCGGTCTTTGTGCTCGGCGGTTATTGGAACCGCACCGAGCTCGGGCGGAAATTCATCGCCGGGCCTTCCGCGATTCTCTATCGCGAGAGAGCCGCGCATGAAAACAGGATTGCGGCGTCAGGCTTCGAACAGATCGAACTCGAATTCGATCCTGCGTGGCTCGGACGCGCGTTGCTTCCCACCGCTCCCGTGTCACACTGGACAGGCGGTCGCACTGCCCGCGAGGTCCGCATTCTCGCGCAAATCTGCAGCCGGGAGATAAGCGAGCCGCGCCTTCGCGTGATCGTGCAACGGTTTATCGAGAAGGCGAGCCGCGAGAGCGAGCGCGAAACTCCGATCTGGGTTGATACCGTTATCCGCCGCTTGCGCGAAAGCACGACAGTGAAAGTGTGCGACCTTGCCCGCGAAGTCCAACGCCATCCTTCCTGGCTGGGAGCTGCCTACAGGCGCGCTACCGGCGAAGGGATTCTGGAAACAGCCGCCCGATTTCGCGTGGAACGCGCCGCGCGGCTTTTGCGGGAGACCGACCTGTCAAGCGCCGGCATCGCGGCGGAAGCCGGGTTCTGCGATCAAAGTCACATGAACCGGAGGTTCCGCCGCGTTCTCGGACGCCGGCCGTCGGCCGTGAGAAACGATCGGCACGGGATGCGGCAGGACTGGGCGGAATTCTTGTGATGGTATAATGGCTGCGCGGTGGGATATAGGGGAATGCAGGACAACTTCGCTGGGCTCAACCATATTACCCGCGAGCGCTGATCCCTTTCGGATATCAAGGTGACAAGGGACGCATAGCAACCTCGGTTATGTAGTAACCGTCAACGAATTTTTGCACGCGGTTTCGAGCGGCGCACGAATATTATTCAACCCACGAACCAGCCCCGCGCGCGCGGGGCCGTTGCCTTCAGGGTGCCACCATCCGGACGAACCTCAGTGCGCGCCGAGCAAGCCCGTTGCGCTTCGCTGGCAGGTTGTCATTCCGAAAGGCAGCTTTCATATATGGGCGAACGAGAGTCAGAGCGG
>DATAYG010000164.1:0-7229 GCA_036272695.1 Rhizomicrobium sp.
CGAAATGGCCCGCAGCTCCTCGCCGCGACCCGCCAGCTTCAACAAATCCGATGATCCGCTCTCGCAAATCCAGGGAGTACGGCTTGCCCATGGTCCACCTCCGACAACGGTGAATCATGATTTGCCACCCCAAGGGAATCCACCCCGGGATTCCTATTGACAGTCCGATGCTCTAGTCGGAAAGGTCGAGTAGCATGCCCAGACCGGATGCCGAAGACCGGATTGCCGCCGCTGCTTTCCGCATCCTTGCAAAGGAGCCATGGACCGAAACGACACTGGCTTCGGTGGCAAAGTCGGCGAAAGTTCCCTGGGACGAAGTGCTCCAAATAGCGCCTTCGCGCGCCGCGTTGGTTCCCGTGATGTTACGGCGGGCCGCCGCGGATACCGCGAAGCGCTACAGGCCCGACCGCGCCACACAGAATGCGCGCGAACGCGTATTCGATGCAATTATGAGCTGGTTCGAAGTACAAAGTGCCCGCAAGCAAGCGGTACGTGCGCTGTATACGGGCCTCAGGCGGGAGCCACTGACGCTCCTGTCGCTGCGCAGGGAATTTGTCGCGAGCGCCGAATGGCTGCTCGCACTTGCTGAAGCCGACGCCGGCGCTGCCTCGTCCGTGCGTGCCGCCTGCATCGGCGGGCTGGTCGCACATGCGCTACCGGTCTGGCTCTCGGATGATGAGGATATGGGAAGAACCATGGCGCAGATCGATCACGATCTCCGCCGCATCGAACGATTCCTCTGGCCGAGGGAAAAGCCAAAGCGGAAGACGCGCCGCAAACCGCGGCCGCGCTGAAATAATTACAGCGGCAGTCTGATTGCGGCGCGCAAGCCGCCGAGGCGGCTCGTGCCAAGCGTGATCTCTCCGCCATGCGCACGGGCAATGTCGCGCGCAATAGCGAGCCCCAGGCCCACCCCGCCAACCTGAAGATTACGCCCTTCGTCCAGGCGGTGGAACGGCCGGAACGCTTCTTCGCGTCGCGCCTCGGGAATGCCGGGACCGTCATCGTCAACCAGAATTTCAACGAATCGGCTGTGCTGCGCGACGGCCACGTCCACGTGCTTGCCGTGCTTGAGCGCGTTGTCGATGAGATTTGTGGCGCAGCGCTTGAGCGCATTGCGTTTCACGGCGAGGCAAATGCCACGGGGTGCCTCGACGTGGATGCGGTCGGCGCCGGCCGAACGGGCTTGAGCTGCGGCAAGCGCGGCTTCGGTCACCACCTCGCCGAGATCGGCAGCCTCTGCATCTTCTCCGGTGTCGCCGCGCGCGAAATCGAGATACTCATCGAGCATGTGATCCATCTCGCGCACGTCTTCGAGCGCCGATACAGTTTCCGTGCCAGTACCCATCATGGCGAGCTGCAGGCGCAATCGCGTGAGCGGAGTTTTCAGATCGTGACTTACGCCAGCGAGCATTTCCGTCCTTTGCTGCACATAACGCTCAATGCGCGCCCGCATGGTGAGGAATGCCTGCGCGGCCTTGCGCACTTCGGTTGCCCCATAAGGCTTGAAGTCGGGAACGGCGCGACCCTTGCCGAATGCATCGGCAACCGCGGCAAGCCGCTCAATGGGTTTCACCTGATTGCGCAGGAATAGAATCGCCACCGCGATCAGCACGAGCGAGGAGCCGACCATCCAGAGTATGAAGATGTCGGCATTCGAGGCGACAACCGCATCGCGCGGAATGACGATTTTCAGCACGCCATCCTTCACCTGGACGCGCAGATCGAAACTGTTTCCGATCGCGTCGGAGGTGAAGGGGTGGGCGGCGCCAAGCCGATTTGCAAACACCGCGTCCATCGCGTGTTTGAGATCGATACTGGAATGGCGGTACGGCGTGTCCAGCTTTGCATCCGGTTCGAGCGAAATCCCGAAGCCCAGCGAATGGGCCGCCATGTCGAGCAGATGCTTCCGTGCGGGGCCGGCGGGATAACTTTCCTCGATACTGGTAAGAAACGCGACGTCTCCCGCCACGCTATGCGCCATATGCCGCGTGACGATGTCATAATGCCGCACAAAGAAGGCGTAGGTCACAATGCCCTGCAACACCACCATCGGCGCCACAATGATGATTAACGAGCGACCGAACAGTCCCCGAGGCGAAATCTGCTTGAGCAGGCGCAGGGGGGTGGTGCGCGGCATCGGCGATCAGTCCACCCGGTCCGGCACGAGCACATAACCCACGCCGCGGACAGTCTGGATGTAGAGCGGCAGCTTGGAGTCATCTTCGATTTTGCGTCTGAGCCGGGTCACCTGGACGTCGATGGTGCGTTCCAGCGCGACACCAAGGCGCGCGCACAGGTCCATCCGTGAAAAAGGCCGCCCGGCATTGGTTGCAAAGAGCCGGAGGAGCGCGCTTTCGGACGTGGTGAGCCGGACGGGCCGGCCGTCGCGCCGGAGTTCGCCCCGTTCCGGATCGAAAACTGCGCGTCCCATTCGCACTTCCCGGTGCGGCGAACGGGACGGCGGCGCGGTCCGACGGAGAAGTGCGGCGCAGCGCAGAAGAAGTTCCCGCGGCTCGAAGGGCTTGGCGAGGTAATCGTCCGCGCCGCTCTCGAGGCCGGCAATGCGGTCGTCTGATTCGCCGCGGGCCGTCAGGATAAGGATGGGCGTCTGGGTCTGGCCACGGATGGCTTTGGTGAGGGCGAGGCCGGACTCGCCCGGCATCATCACATCGACGATCAGGAGGTCGAACGCCATTCCCTTCATCAGGGCGCGGGCTTCGGCGGCATTCGCCGCGGCCGTGACCCGGTAACCGTGGGAGGTGAGGTAGCGCTGCAACAGCGCACGCAGCCGCTCGTCATCGTCGACGACGAGGAGATGGGAATCCTGGATGGCGCCGCTCACGTTGCCCGCTTCACTTCAGGCGGCCGAAGATATAGACGGAGCCCCGAAGGGGTCTACCCGTTTCCTTCGACTGGCCCTCTTCGGCCGCCCAATCTGTTCTCCGCCCGGCCACACCCAGGCCGGCCTGCAAGGTGCTCTGATGGCAATCATTCCCTTCGACGATCGCGATGGCTGGATCTGGTACGATGGCCGGCTGGTTGCGTGGCGCGAAGCGAAGACCCACGTGCTCACGCACGGGCTCCATTACGCGTCATCGATCTTCGAAGGCCAGCGCCTCTACGGAGGTCGGGTCTACAAGCTCGCCGAGCACACGCGGCGGCTGTTCGAATCCGCCCGGATCATGGGCATGAAAATTCCGTACACGGAAGATGAAATCAACCGCGCCTGCATGGAGGCGGCGAAGGCTCAAGGGGTCGAAGACGGCTATATGCGGCCGGTGGTTTTCCGCGGCAGCGAGATGATGTCGGTGGCTGCGCCGAACTCGAAAATCCACGTGGCGATCGCAGTGTGGCCCTGGCCGTCCTATTTCTCGCCGGAGGAGAAGCGCAGAGGCATCCGGCTGACGGTGGCGGAATGGCGGCGGCCGGCCCCGGATACGGCGCCGACGAAAGCCAAGGCGGCGGGGCTTTACATGATCTGCACGATTTCCAAGCACGCCGCCGAAGATCAGGGCTTTGCCGACGCGCTGATGTACGATTATCGCGGCTTCGTCGCGGAAGCGACGGGCGCCAATGTGTTCTTCGTCAAGGACGGCGCGCTGCACACGCCGAAACCCGATTGCTTCCTCGACGGCATCACACGCCAATCGATCATTGCATTGGCGCGGGAGCGACAGATTCCCGTCTTCGTACGGCACATCGAGCCGGCGGAAATGGCAGGCTTCACTGAATGTTTTCTAACTGGTACTGCGGCCGAAGTGACGCCCGTTTCGCAGGTGGGACCATATAATTTCACACCCGGCCGACTGACCGAAACAATGGTGGAAGACTACGCCAACGACGTGCGCACGACGGTTACGATTGGCGCCACCTGAGCGCGGCATTCGCATCGCTTTCCCGCGCTTCGACCCAGTTCGCTTCCGAGCCGCGCTGCTCCCGTTTCCAGAACGGTGCCTGTGTCTTCAGATAATCCATCAGGAATTCTACTGCACGGAATGCGGCTTCGCGGTGCGCGCTCCCGACAGCGACGAGTACGATCCGCTCGCCGGGAACAAGCCGACCAATGCGATGGATGATGGTCGCGCCGAGAATCGGCCAGTGCGCTTCGGCTTCCGCAATATGCTTTGCGATTTCCCGCTCGGTCATGCCGGGATAGTGCTCGAGCGTCAGCGCAATGAGGCTTTCATCGCCGCGCACGCATCCCGTGAACGTCACTATCGCGCCGATATCTGGGCGGCCATGGACCAACGCATCACATTCGGCGGAAATATCGAAATCACCCGTTTGTACGCGGATAATATTCATCCGCCCGTCACCGGTGGAAAGAAGGCGATCTCGTCATTATCGCCAACAATTGCATCAAACGAGGCGTGTTCCTGATTTAGCGCCGCCCGTAGCCGGGCCGGATCGCCGAATGCCTCAGCAAAACCGCCGCCGCGCAGGCGCAGAAATTCCACAAGGTCAGCAACCGTCGTTACCTGAAGCGGCAGGGTGATATGTTCTTCGCCCGTCCCCACCTTCTGCCGGACCCAAGCGAAATAGAGAATGGTCAAGACAATTCTCCGGGACGTGGTTGCGGCGCGGCCGGGAGGTTGCGCACATGGGCGAACCCGGCACGGAAATACGCCAGCCCGGTATAGACGGTGAGGGCGGCTGCGGTCCAAAGCAGGGCGTAAGCGACATCGATCGCCCGCGGCCAGATTTTCTCTGCCGAAGGTCCGAGGATCATGGCGCCGATCGAGATCATCTGCAGGACGGTCTTGAACTTGGCGACCCGCGTCACCGGCACACTCACGGACGCGGTCGCCAGGAATTCCCGCAGGCCAGAAACCAGTATTTCGCGGGCGAGGATCACAAGCGCAGGCACAAGCTCCAATCCCGTCAGGATATGGCGCGCGACGAGCATCATCAGAGCGATACAAACCAGTATCTTGTCGGCGATCGGATCGAGCATGCGGCCGAGTTCCGAGCTCGCCTGCAGTTTCCTGGCAGCGAACCCGTCAAGTACGTCGCTGATGCCCGCGATGCAGAAGATCGCGAAGGCGCTAAGCCGTCCTGTTTCACCCGGCACCATGAAGGCAAGTGCGAACACGGGCACAAGCAGGATTCGCAGGACCGTCAGCGCGTTGGGCAACCGTAACATGCGCGCAGTCTAGACAGTTCGCGTACGGGCAGCGACACCTCCTGCTATCCTCCGGTCGCGCCGGGATGGAAGAAGTCATAAATCCGCCGTGCCAAGGCGCCACTCACGCCGGTGACGGCTTCGAGATCCGGGAGGCTCGCACCTGCCACCGCCCGTGCCGATCCGAAATGCTGCAACAGCGCCCGTTTGCGGGAAGCGCCCACGCCGGCAATCTCGTCGAGCGGATTGGCGCCCAGCGCCTTCGCGCGCTTCTTGCGATGGCTGCCGATGGCGAAGCGATGTGCCTCGTCTCGGAGGCGCTGAAGGTAGTACAGGACGGGGCTCCTGGGATCGAGGCGGAAAGGCTCGCGATCCCTGAGGTGGAAATGTTCACGCCCGGCGTCCCGCTCCGGTCCTTTGGCGACGCCGACCAGAGCCACGTCCTCGACGCCAAGGTCTTCGAGGACGCTGTGTGCGACCGCGAGCTGACCCGGACCACCGTCGATCAGCACGAGGTCGGGCCATCTGGCCCTGACCTCTTCGGCTTCGCGCACCAGCCGCGAGAAGCGGCGGGTCAGCACCTCGCGCATCATGCCGTAGTCGTCGCCAGGCGCGAGGTCGGCCGATTTGATGTTGAATTTCCGATATTCGCCTTTCTCGAATCCGTCCGGTCCGGCCACGATCATGGCGCCAACCGCATTGGCGCCCTGGATATGGGAGTTGTCATAAACTTCGATCCGCCGTGGCGGCGCTTCCAGTCCAAATGTTTCGGCCACACCCTCCAGCAATTCACGTTGCGCGCTGTTTTCGGCCAGCCGCCTTGCCAGTTGCTCCCGCGCGTTCTGGAGCGCCATATCGAGAATGTCGCGCTTCTCGCCCCGTTGCGGAACGAGGATCTCGACCTTGCGCCCGGCCTTGAGCGACAGCGCTTCGGCGAGCAAGTCCTTCTGCGGCATCGCCTCGGAAGCGAGGATCAGATTCGGCACCATGCGCTCGTCGTAGAACTGCCCGATAAATGATTCGAGCACCTCTGCGGTTGAGAGGTCGGGATCGGCGCGCGGGAAGTAAGGCTTGTTTCCCCAGTTCTGGCCGGCGCGAAAGAAGAAGACTTGAATGCAGACATGGCCCCCCTGCGCATACGTCGCGAACAGATCGGCGTCCTCAAAAGTCGACGGGTTTATGCCCTGGCGCGATTGAATATGACTCATGGCCCGCAGTCGGTCGCGCAATCGTGCGGCGCGTTCGAAGTCGAGCGTCTGGGAAGCGGCGTTCATTTCCTCCACCAACCGCGCCTGCACCGTGCGACTCTTGCCGGTGAGAAAGGCCTCCGCTTCATCCACCAGTTTGCGGTAATCCTCCGTTCCGATCCGCGCGGTGCAGGGAGCACTGCAACGTTTGATCTGGAACAGCAGACAAGGCCGCGTCCGCGATTCGAACACGCTGTCGGAACAGGAACGCAGCAGAAAGGCGCGCTGCAATGCGCTGAGCGTGCGGTTTACCGCGCCGGCCGATGCGAAGGGACCGAAATAGACTCCCTTCACCGATTTCGCGCCGCGATGTTTCAGGATCTGCGGGAAGAGGTGATCTTCCCGCAGCAGGATGTTGGGGAACGACTTATCGTCGCGGAATGAAACGTTGTAGCGCGGCTTCAGTCGTTTGATCAGATTGGATTCGAGGAGCAGGGCCTCGGTTTCGGATGCCGTGGTGACGAACAGCATCTCGGCCGTATCGGCGATCATCCGTGCGATGCGATCGATGTGTCCGCCCGTTTTCACATAGGATGCGACGCGTTTCTTGAGGCTCTTGGCTTTACCCACATAAAGAACATTCCCCTTCGCATCGAGCATGCGATAAACGCCGGGCGCATCGGGAAGTGTCTTCAGATACGCCTGAATGCGCGCGGGCCCGGTCGGCGCAGGGACGGCCGCGTTTTCATCCGGCGAAGGAATGTTTCCCATCACGTAAATATAATATCGCGTTCAGCGGTGGGTGGGGCAACGCTCGATTTCGACCCCGGCAGACTCGGCACCAGGGACCGCGTGGAGCTTTTCCACCCTCACTCGCACGCATCGCACGCGCGTGTCCTTGAGGCAGGTCTCGGCGA
>DATAYG010000165.1:0-24955 GCA_036272695.1 Rhizomicrobium sp.
AGATGGGTCGATCTGCCTTTCAGACTCCATCATGTAGGCGGCATCTGCCGACCACGGACAGAAGCGGGACCCCGGCGAACGGACAAAGGCAAAAGGGATTGACTTCCAAAGGCCCGTTACAGAAGGGCAAAAAAGCAGGGAACGCAAAAATTGCGGGCGCGAATTTCAGGCTGTCTTTTTGGTTCTCACCATGGCCGAGCTCGACCCGGGCATGATGGAAGTTTTGGATCGAAACGACTCTAAGCCGACCATAATCGTTGGTGCATCCGAACAGCGAACGATTTTCCCTGATGCAGGGAAAAAAGCAGGGAACGGTATTATCGTGCGAACTCCAGCAAGGCGAGATCGCTAGAGCCGGAAGCGCGACGCCGCAACAATCGCGATCACGATCAACGCCCCCAAAGTCGGTGCCAACATCATTGCCACGAAAAAGAAGACGGTCGTGACCGCTACCTGCCAAACGCTACCTGCCAAAGCGCGTGACCCTGCCAAATAAGGAGGCAGGCTAACATTAGGGTCCCAGCAGCACTATAAGGCGCGACCACCCGCCAAACATTGAGAAGCCAGCTCATGTAGGGTGGTCGGTTTCCGCTCGCCATGGGATGATGCTATCCGGTCGTCGGTGACAATCGAAAAGTATCAGGCCGCCTTTCAAGCCCCGCGTCTGCACAGAGCCCGAACGGGATCAAGTTTCCCTGCTGCAGGGAAAAAGGCAGGGAAAGAAAAAATTTTCGGCAGAGGTACCCTGCGTTACTCACCCCGGCAGTGAAGCCTGTCCGGAATTATCCGCGCTGCGTCCCAACGGCGAATGATTTTCCCTGCTGCAGGGCAAAAAGCAGGGAAGGGGAAAAATAGCGGCCGCGCGGCGGCCCAGCAAATGAGTCATACCAGCGGCCTTGAATATTCACCCTTACGGTGTCATGGCCCGCAAATGCGGGCCACCCAGATGACATGTGAACGGCGCCGGGATTTCTTGCAACGATTTCAATGCAAGTGCCGGATTTCAACTGGGTGGCCCGCATTCGCGGGCCATGACAAGGTTGGAGAACGGGTCGTAGTCCGAGGCCGCTGGTATCACTCCGCTCGCGGACGCTCGCTACTGGGTGGGCGGGTCAAGCCCGGCCATGGTGAGGGTTTTGGATCGAAACGACTGCTGAGCCGGCCATGATCGGCGGTGCATCCGAACGACGAACGATCTTCCCTGCTGCAGGGAAAAAAGCATGGAAAGAGAAAATCAGGCGCCGGCAATCGCGCCGATCACCAATACGGGCTTACCGGCTCCGCACCCGTCAGCTCGGCGAGGCGACGGCGCACGCCGGGCGAGGTGTCCGGCGGCGGCGCATGAGGATCGGCCAGGACGATTTCCGAGATTTCGAGGCTGGGCTTGAAGTTGATCTCGGCGCCGCGCACGCGGAACAGGGTGATGACATTGGTCGTCCACCAGATCTTGCGGGTGTAGAGACCGAGGAATTCGACGCTGCCCACCCGCGTCACGCCGATCTCCTCCCGCAATTCGCGCAGCATGGATTGTTGCGGCGGCTCGCCGGCGCCGACACCGCCGCCTGGAAAACAGAGACCCGGCATATAGCGATGACGCACCAGGATCACCCTGCCATCCGCCTGTTCCACGACCGCATTGGTGCCGAAGCAAACAGGCGTCCAGTGAGCGCGGGCCGAAAGACTGAGCGCGAGGGTGGCGCGATGGAGAAAGGGCATGTCCGGCACGGCGACCGATGGCGGCAAAGTCTGCGGCTGATCTTATAGCGCGCCCAAGGCGCTACCGGGTTAATCGCGGCGGATGCGGCGCAGCACCAGTTCGGGCACGGCGGGAATATTGGCAAACAGGCTCGCGAGAATGCCCGCCGCAAGCCCGAGCGGGATCGCCGCGAAGATATCGGCATCGCGGCCGAGCACGATGATGAGGGTAACCGCGAAACCCGTCCATTGCGCTGCGTTGCGCGGCATCGCCCGCTCCCGCCAGTCCTGCCTCTCGACAGGAAGCCTAACGCGCCAAAGACGCGGCGGAAGCCTAAGCTTAATAAAGGGTTAATTTATAGGTCGAAACGGATTCCCTGGGCGAGCGGCAGCGCATCGGAATAATTGATGGTGGCCGTCTGCCGCCGCATATAGGCCTTCCAGGAATCGGAGCCGGATTCGCGGCCGCCGCCCGTCTCCTTCTCGCCGCCGACGGCGCCGCCGATCTCGGCTCCGGACGGTCCGATATTGACATTGGCGATGCCGCAATCGGAGCCGGCGGCTGCCACAAAGCGTTCGGCTTCCGCCATGTCCTGCGTGAAGATGCACGAGGACAGGCCCTGCGGCACGGCGTTGTGCAGGGTGAGCGCATCGGAGAAATCGCGATAGCGCATCACATAAAGGATCGGCGCAAATGTTTCGCGGGCGACGATTGCCGTCTGGGCCGGCATCTCCACGATCGCGGGTTTCACATAGTGCGCGCGCGGAAATTGTTCCGTGAGCGCCCGGCCGCCGCCCGTGACCTGTCCGCCTTCGTCGCGCGCGGCGGCAAGCGCCGCCTGCATCTGTTCGAAAGCGCGGGCGTCGATCAGCGGCCCGACCAGCCTCCCGTCTGCGAGCGGATCGCCGATGGAAAGATTGGCGTAGGCAGACTTCAGCGCCTCGACGAGCCTGTCGTAGATACTTTCATGAACAAACAAACGGCGCAGCGATGTGCAACGCTGGCCGGCGGTGCCGACCGCAGCAAACAGGATCGCGCGCAATGCCAGATCGAGTTTCGCCGACGGACAAACAATCATCGCATTGTTGCCGCCGAGTTCGAGGATGGCACGGCCGAAACGCGCCGCCACAACGGGCGCAAGCGCACGGCCCATCGCCGTCGAACCGGTTGCGCTGATGACGGGGATTCGATGGTCGCGTGCCAGAGCTTCTCCGGCGTCACGCGCGCCCAGAACGATCTGCGACAGTGCGGGCGGCGCGTGATGAAATTTCTCCGCTGCGCGCGCAAACAACGCCTGGGTTGCGAGTGCGGTGAGTGGAGTTTTCTCCGACGGTTTCCAGATCACGGGATCGCCGCAGACAAAAGCCAGTGCCGCATTCCACGCCCAGACCGCGACGGGAAAGTTGAAAGCGGAAATGACGGCGACGGGCCCCGCCGGATGCCATTGTTCCATCATGCGATGGCCGGGCCGTTCCGAAGCAATGGTGAGGCCGTAGAGCTGGCGCGAGAGACCGACCGCGAAATCGCAGATGTCGATCATCTCCTGCACTTCACCGAGGCCCTCCTGCAGGATCTTGCCGTTCTCGAGCGTTACCAGCCGGCCGAGCGCCTGTTTGTGCGCCCGCAATTCCTCGCCGAACAAACGCACCAGCTCGCCGCGCCGCGGCGCCGGCACATCACGCCAGACATGGAACGCATCAACGCTCGCGGCGACCTTCGACTCGATCGATTGCGCGGAGTCGAAATCGACGCGGCCGATCTCGGCACCGTCAATGGGCGAGTGAACAACATGTTCGCCCGAGCGGGCATCGAGGCCGAGTTGCGAGAGAATATCCTGGGAGTGCATTTCGTCTCCTTTCACCCTCCCCTTGAGGGAGGGTCGAAATTTGCAAGCGCAGCGAAGCAAATTTCGGGGAGGGGGAATGCCTCAACTATCACCCCTCCCCGAAATTCCTCTTCTCGCTGCGCTCAAAGAAGAATTTCGACCCTCCCTCAAGGGGAGGGTAGGTTTACTCCTAAGCGTAATAACGCCCGAAGCGGTTGGCGAGGAAGTCGGAGAGCTTTGCCTCCTCCTGGCGCACGAAACCCTTCTGCGGCAGCTTGCCTTCGACCAGCAGATCGCACATCGCGCAGATGCCCGACGCCGTCGTGATCTGGATCGCGCTCATCAGCCGCCCGCCGACCGTCTGGCTGTAGATTTTCCTGGCGTAGCTTTCCTGGGTGAGATGGCCGTTCATCCGGCCGGACACGGTGACGAACACCAGCACCACGTCCTGATAGGTGATGGGGATCGCGGTCTCGAGCACGTCCTTCAGCACGTCGCGGCGCATGCCGAGCCGCAGGTCGCGCACCAGCATCTTGACGATGTCGCGGTGGCCGGGATAGCGCACGGTCTTGTAGTTGAGGTTTTCGACCTTGCCTTCCAGCGTGTCGCAGAGCGTGCCGAGTCCGCCCGAGGTGTTGAACGCCTCATAGGTGATGCCGTCGAGCGAGAAGGCTTCGAGCTCTTCCAGCGCCGGCACTTCGCTGCGCACCCCGTCGCGAACGGATTCGCAAGGGTTGCAATATTCGTTGATCAGCCCGTCGGTCGACCAGGTGAGATTGTACTTGAGCGCGTTGGTGGGAAACACCGGCAGCGCGCCCACGCGCATCTGCACGTCGCGCAGCGTCTCGAATTTCTGCGCCAGATCATAAGCGGCAACGGAGATGAACCCCGGCGCAAGCCCGCATTGCGGGATGAAGGCTGTCTCGGCGCCTTCGGCGAGCCGCTTGATGGTGCGCGTGCTTTCGACATCTTCTGTGAGGTCGAGATAATGCACGCGGGCGCTTTTTGCGGCTTCCGCGACCGTTGCCGTCAGCGAATAGGGCGTGGCGGAAAGCACGATATCGTGGCCCTCCAGCTGGCGCGCGAAATCTCGCGCATCGGCGATGTCGGACCGGCGCGTCTCGACATTGCCCTGCGGCATCCGCTCCAGCGCCTCCGCGTCGCGGTCGAAAACCGTGACCCGGTAGTCGCCCGTCGCTCCGAGAAGCTCCGCAATCGCAATTCCGATTTTTCCGCCGCCCGCGACCGCAATCTTTTTCATCGCTGTTCCCTCACTCGATCTCCAAGGCTGGAGATAAACACCCGCGATGACGGAAGCGAGACGGCGAACTGCCGGAAAATCGGCTAGCATCCGGCGAATCGCAGGGTCTTCCGGCGGACTGCCGATGCGCGAAACCGACAGCAGGCTTATCGCCCTTTTGAAAGCCAATGCGCGCGAGCCGGTCGCGTCGCTCGCCCGCAAGCTCAACCTTGCCCGCTCCACGGTGCAGGAACGCATCGCCCGCCTCGAACGCGACGGCGTGATCAAGGGTTATACGACAATCCTGTCGGATTCGGGCGAGGCGAAGCACCTGCGCGCCATCGTAATGATGGCGGCGGATCCCAGACAGGCCGACCGCATCGGCGCCGAACTGAAGCGCATGCCGGAGGTGCGGGCGCTTTCGACCGTTTCCGGATCGCACGACATGATCGCCATCGTCGAGGCCGATACGCCCGCGCGGATGGATGTGGTGATCGACCGCATCGGCAAAGCCGCAGGCGTCGCACGCACGGTCTCGTCCATTATATTATCGGAGAAATTCTCGCGCTGAACGCGCCGTCGTCCGGGAGCTATGTGTGGCCAAAGTGCTAAGCGTGCGGCCCGTCTATGAAGGCTGGTCAAATATTTCGATCGCGACCGTGGAAAGCGACAACGGCGGAACTTTCGAGCGCCTGATGGAGGATCACGGGCCCGGCGTCTGCGTGCTGCCCTATGATTCCGACCGCAGGCTCGCGATGCTGGTGCGCCAGTTCCGGGCGCCGGTGTTTACGACTTCTGGCCGGGCGGAACTGCTCGAGGCGGTGGCCGGGCTCACCGATGGCGAGGCGCCGGAGCGTGCCATGCTGCGCGAAGCCTTTGAAGAGACGGGCCTTAGGCTGAAAAAGCTCGACCATATGGCGACTGTCTGGACCATGCCCGGGATCTCCACCGAGCGCATGGACCTGTATCTCGCATGCTACGAAGCAGCCGATCGCGTCGGCCGCGGCGGCGGCAACGCCGGCGAGCACGAAGAAATCGTTATCGAGGAACTGCCGCTTTCCGCGCTTGCAGCAATGGCCGATGAGGGCCGGATCGAAGACATGAAGACGTTCTGCCTCGTCCAGACACTGCGCCTGCGCAGCCCGGAACTCTTCCGCTGAACATTATTGGCGGGTGAGCAGCAGTACGCCGTAGCTGGTTGCGATGATGAACGCCACCACCAGCGCGTAGACGCAAAGCGTCCCGAACTGCATGGTCCAGAGCACGGTCCAGTCGTTGTGAATCAACGACGCGGCTTCTCCGGTCGAAAAACCGGTGGAGACGACGCCGCGCATGAAAATGGCGGTCGCAAAAACGACCAGCGCGGCGATGGTGGCCGTGACGATCGAACCGATGCTGCGCATGGTGAAGGCCGCGCCGATGCCGACAAAAACCAGCATCAGCACGGTATAGGCGTCGAATGTGCCGAAGGCCGGGCTGAACACACTTCCGAAATCAAAGACACCCATGACAGCCGCACTCCGCTCTCAATGCCGGTATTGCTGGACGCGTGTCGCCCGCAGTCCCGCCAGCCCGAAGCGGTCGATGGCGCGCTGCCAGGCAAGAAATTCTTCCACGGTCAGCGTGTAGCGCCGGCAGGCTTCGTCGAGGCTGAGCAGACCGCCACGCACCGCGGCGACGACTTCCGCCTTGCGGCGGATGACCCACCGCTTGGTGCCCGGAAGCGGAAGATCGGCCATGGTGAGCGGGCTGCCATCCGGCCCGATCACATAGCTTACACGGCCCCTGCGGTCATCCATCAATGCTGCTCCGCTCGCTTTCTGTGCCGTACGCTAATGCGCCCGGCTTTAAAAAAACGACAAAAGCGAGGGTAAATCTTCGGATAAGCGGGACGCATAAGCTTCGAAAAGCAAAGGCAGTATATTGTTAACGCGCGGTCGCACCATCATTGGTTAAAATGCCCTGGCGGGCCACATCCCGATGCGGCGCTTGTCCCGTCACCTGCGCCCCTTTATAGGCTCGCGGATGCCTGCACCAAACAGCCTCGGACTCGCAAAGGAACCGCGCCACACGCGGGTGGTCGTCGCCATGTCGGGTGGCGTCGATTCCTCGGTGGTTGCGGGTCTGCTGGCGCGCGAAGGTTACGATGTCATCGGGATTACCCTGCAGCTTTACGATCACGGCGCGGCGATCCGGAAGCAGGGTGCATGCTGCGCCGGACGGGATATCCACGATGCGCGCCGGGTGGCCGAGCGGCTACGCATTCCCCATTATGTGCTGGACTATGAGGGCCGGTTCCGCGAACGCGTGATCGCCGATTTCGCCGCGTCCTACGCCCAGGGGCTTACGCCCATTCCCTGCGTGCGCTGCAACGAGCGGGTGAAATTTGCCGATCTGCTCGCGACGGCGCAGGATCTTGGCGCGGATGTGCTGGCCACCGGTCATTATGTCCGCCGCGTCGAAGGCGCGAACGGTCCGGAGCTGCACCGCGCTGCCGATTGTCCGCGCGACCAGAGCTATTTCCTGTTTCGCACCACGCGCGCGCAGCTGGAGATGTTGCGTTTTCCACTGGGCGAGATGGACAAACCGGCGGTGCGCGATGTCGCTGCCGAGCTCGGGCTTGCGGTCGCCGACAAGCCCGACAGCCAGGATATCTGTTTCGTGCCCGATGGCGATTATGCGCGGCTGATCAAAAAACTTGCGCCGGATACGGTGCGGCCCGGCGATATCGTCGATGAAAGCGGGCGCGTGCTGGGGCGGCACGAGGGCATCATTCATTTCACGGTCGGCCAGCGCAAAGGGCTGGGATTATCCGGCGAGGCGGAGCCGCTTTATGTGCTGTCACTCGATGCGCCGCGCGCACGCGTGGTCGTCGGCCGGAGAGATTCGCTCCGTGTCCGGAGCATCGTGCTTCGCGACGTGAACTGGCTCGCCGATCATGCGGACGGCATCGAATGTACGGTGAAAGTCCGTTCGACCCGCGCGCCGACCGCCGCGCAGGTGAGGCCATCGGCCGACGGTGGGGCAGTGGTGGAATTGCCCCTTGGCGAAAGCGCAGTCGCGCCGGGGCAGGCCTGCGTGTTCTATGACGAAACACGCGTCCTCGGCGGCGGCTGGATTGCAAGAGCAGACGCCCTTCCCCGCGCTGCCTGAGCATTGGATTCACCACCCAGACCACGAAGAACATAAAGGCTTCGTGGTCTGCGCGGTGAATTTGGAGGACGGCACACGCCGATATGACTTTGCCTTCGGGCGGTGGGCGTGGTTTTCTCCTGACCCTCATCTGCCCGCCCGCCCGGGGCGGGGTTGCGATGAACCGTTCTTGCGGTTCGTCCGATTCTGAGGCTCATCTTTCTGGAGAGACAATGATCGATATCGGCCGGCGTGGGGCGCAATTTCTGGTGGGCGCTCTTGTGGCAGGGACACTGCTCGCCATTTCGGGCGCGGGCCCCTGCGCCACCGCCGCGCCGCCCGAACGGGTGCTGCGGGCCACGCTGGGCAATGGCCTGCGCGTGATCATCGTGCGCAACACGCTCGCGCCGGTGGCGGCGACAGCGGTAAACTACCTTGTCGGTTCCGACGAGACGCCGGCGGGCTTTCCTGGTACCGCCCACGCCCAGGAACATATGATGTTCCGCGGCAGCCCCGGACTGACCGCCGAGCAGCTCGCCGATATCGGCAGCGCCATGGGCGGCAGCTTCAACGCCAACACCCGCGAGGCGCTGACCCAGTATCTTTACACCGTCCCGTCCGAAGACCTCGACGTCGCGCTCCATATCGAAGCTGCGCGCATGGCGGGCGTCGATGACAGCCAGAAACAGTGGGACCTCGAGCGCGGTGCCATCGAGCAGGAAGTCGCGCAGGATCTCTCCAGCCCGGTTTATGTGCTCTACACCAAACTGCGCGCCGCGCTCTTCAAGGACACGCCTTACGAACACGACGCGCTGGGCACACGGCCGTCATTCGACAAAACGACCGCGGCGATGCTCAAATCGTTTCACGACGCGTGGTACGCACCCAACAACGCCATTCTGATCATCGCCGGGAATGTCGATCCCGAGGCTACCCTCAGCGAAGTGAAATCGCTCTTCGGTGCGATTCCGGCACAGAAACTTCCGCCGCGTCCGAAAATCGAGCTCGCGCCGGTGCAGCCGGTCGCACTCACCTCGCCCACCGATCAGCCGGAGGGCACGCTTCTGGTCGCGTTCCGCACCACCGGCCTCGACAGCGCGGATTTCCCCGCGCTCGAGGTTCTGTCCGACGTGCTGAGCAATCATCGCTCGGAACTTTACAGCCTGGTGCCCAAAGGCGAGGCGATCGACTCAAGCTTTGCGCTCGCGCCTTTGCCGAAGGCGGGCCTCGCCTATGCCTATGTGCAATTTCCCGGCGGTCCAGATCCCAGGGCGCTGGTGACGAATGTCAAGAATATCCTCGCCCATATCGCCGAGACCGGCGTGCCGCCCGAACTCGTGGCGGCGGCCAAGCTCGAGGAACGGCGCGAAGACGCCTTCGAGAAGAACTCGATCTCGGGGCTCGCCGATGTCTGGTCCGATGCTGTTGCGCTCTACGGCCTGCAATCGCCAAGCGACGATCTCGTGCGCATCGAAAAAGTGACCGTGGCCGATGTGAACCGCGTCGCCCGCAAATATCTCGACGTGTCCAAGGCCTCGACGGCCATCCTGACGCCAGCCGGCGCGGGCGCGCCGGTCGCCTCCGCCGGGGGCTATGGCGGCGGGGAAAATATCTCGCTCGGGGACGCAACGCCGACCGCCTTGCCGTCCTGGGCGGAGAGTGCGCTGTCGCGGCTGCAGGTGCCTCCGTCGACACTCGATCCGGTGGTGAGCACGCTTCCGAACGGCATCACGCTCATCGTCCAGCCGGAAAGCGTCAGCGATACGGTCACCGTCTATGGGCATATTCGCACCCGCCCGGAGACGGAGACACCGCCCGGAAAAGAAGGCGTGGCCGAGGTGCTCGGCCAGCTGTTCTCCTATGGCACGCAATCGCTCGACCGGGTGGGCTTCGAGCGGGCGCTCGACGAGATCGGCGCGCAGGCGGTGTCGGGAACGGATTTCTCCGTCCAGGTCCTCACGAAGGATTTCGATCGCGGTACGCAATTGCTTGCCGACAGTGAGCTGCATCCCCGCCTGCCCGAAGACGCCTTCCGCATCGTGCGCGACCGCACCGCGCTCGTCGCCGCGCAGACCGACAAGAGTCCCGCCCATCTGACGGTCCGGGGCTTGCGGCAGGCGCTGTTCGGCAAGGACGATCCCAGCGCGCGCGAAGCGACGCAGCAGTCGGTTCACGGGCTCGCGCTCGACGACGTCAGAGCTTATTATAACAACGTCTTCCGGCCCGATCTGACGACGATCGTCGTCATCGGACAGGTCGATCCCGATCAGGCGAAACGCATGATCGAAAAATATTTCGGCGGCTGGACGTCGAGCGGTCCGAAGCCCAATACCGATCTGCCGGCGGCGCCGCCCAACAAGACCGCCGCGCTCGCCGTGCCCGATGCGAGCCGCGTGCAGGACATCGTCTATCTCGCGCAGAACATTCCCCTCACCCGGACCGATCCCGACTATTACGCGCTCGAATTGGGCAACACGGTGCTCGCCGGCGGCTTCTACGCCTCGCGGCTCAGCATCGATCTGAGGAAAACCAGCGGCCTGGTTTATTCCGTCGATTCGAGCCTCGAATCCGGCCGCACGCGCAGCGCCTGGCTCATCAACTATGCCTGCGACCCCGACAAGGTGACGCGCGCCGCCCGGATCGCCGCGCAGGATGCGCGCAAGATGCAGACCACATTGGTGGGCGATGCGGAGCTCAATCGCGCCAAGGCGATCCTGCTGCGCGCCATGCCGCTCGAAGAATCGAGCATCAACGACATCGCGCGCGGGTTCGCCGGCCGCCGCGATCTCAACCTGCCGCTCGACGAACCGACCATCGCCGCGCAACATTACATCGCGCTGACGCCCGCCCAGGTGCAGACGGCATTCCGGAAGTGGATCAGGCCGGACGCTCTGGTCCGCGCGAGCGAGGGCCCCGCGCCGCAATAGCTCCGCCTGTTATATCAGGCAATTGCAGGGAGTTTTCGCGGAACGGCGGTACAAAACGCCGCCGCGCTGCAAATTTGGCCTGATTGCCAGTGACTTGCGGCGAATCCTGTTATTGGCGGAACAGGCGCGCCGCCCCGCATAACAGGAACGAATACGGGATAACAGGACCAAACTGCGACCGAATGTTTCACGTGAAACAACGGTTCCGGGTTGTTATTTGAACCCGGACCTGGCGATCATCGGCCAGAAGATGGCGGCGAGACTCAGGAACGCCGGCCAGTACTGCAGTCGAATCCTGTGCGGCCGAGGGCGACGAAGGTTGAGCTTCGAGCCGCCGCCGGGCTATTTCAGCAAGGCGTTTTTCCTGCCTTTGCTCGGGGAATTCATTCGCCGCCGAACGCGGACACGGTCGATCCGTCGCCATCGTTGAGCTATCAACGAGCTTGCTGGCGCGGCATGGCAGAAAATCTTGCTTACGTAAGCTGCGCTTCATGCACCGTGGGGAACCTGCCCGACCGGCCGCCGTTTTCCTTTGCATGATCCGCAAGCTCAAATCCGGCGAGTACCGGCTCTATTCGCGCAAGAAGAACCCGAAGACCGGCAAGCGCCGCAACCTCGGCACCTTCGCTTCGCGCGGTGCCGCCGAGAAGCACGAACGCGCCGTGCAGTATTTCAAGCGGCACTGACAGGCCCCTCCCGGTTGCCACGAGAACCCGCACTAGCCCTGCGCAGCCCCTTGCCGCGCGATCGTTACATGCATCGCGTGGTCCGACGCGGTGAAACCGGTGCAGGCGTAGCCGAGCGCCGGAAGATCGACGCCGGCAAACAGGTTCTCGCCCTTGCCCAGGAGCGCCGGCGCAAAGGCGAGATGCAACTCGTCGATCAGCTTCGCTGCGAGATATTGCCGAATGGTCGAGGCGCCGCCGCCGACGCGGACATCCTTGCCGTTCGCTGCGTCTTTTGCGCGCGAAAGGGCCTCGCCGATCCCACCCGTCACGAAATGAAAAATCGTGCCGCCCTTCATCGCCAAGTCGTTGCGCGGGTGATGCGTGAGCACAAACACGGGCACGTGATAGGGCGGGGTATCGCCCCACCAGCCCTGCCAGCTTTCGTCGCCCCAGCCGCAGCGGACGGGACCGAACATGTTACGTCCGATAATCCACGCGCCGATATTCTCGAAGCCGCGCCGCGCAAACGCATCGTCCGCGTCCGCTACGCCGCCGGTCCCGCCATGCATCGATTGGAATGTGTGGGTGTGGAAAAACCATTGGAACACAGCCTCACCTCCGACACCGAGCGGATGCTCGAGATCCTGATCGGGACCGGCCGCGAAGCCGTCGAGCGAGACGCCGACGCAACGTACGAGGAGGCGTGACATGATGGTTAGCTCCATTCGCGATCGAACTTCAGCAGATTATTTCTCGATTATTGCTGTGCCGTCCGCACGATCACACGCAGCACGGCGGTTGCCCGGCCGAAGCGGGCTTCGATGCGGGCTTCGCCGGGGCGGAGGGCCTGGATCAGGCCGTTGCGGTCGACGTGAATTACGGGGGCACCGGGTTGGGGCGCGAGCCATTCTACAAACCTGGGATTCAGGGCCAGCTGGCCCACCGGCGCGGGATAGACGGCAGTGGGTTGCGGCGTTGCGCTTGCGGTATCGGAATCGAGCGTCAGGACGAGGACGGGCAAATCATTCGCTTTGAAGGCCAGCGGCGGCGCGGCCGGTGGCGCGGTGAAGATTTGCACGGTGCGCGCCGCGACCGCGCCGTCGGCGAATTCGGCGCGGAAGTTGAATTGTACCGGCCCGAGAAGTTTGGGCGTCATGCGCAAGCGAACTGCGCCGTTCGCCCATGAGGGAGTTATTACTTCGCGTGTGGTGCGATCCGATTCTCCCTGTTGCCAGACCGAGATCGAAACGGGTGGGCGGGACACGAGCAGATGGAGCGTGGCTTCGAACGGCGTGCCGAGCGTCGCACGGAGCGGCGCCGCGACGTGCATTCCTGCGAGCGGCTTGAGAAATTGCGGCGTTGCGGGCGCCGCTTCCTCTGCCGCAATCTCCGCTTTTGCGGGCAGACAGGAATCTGCGCCCGTCGTTTCGATCCAGCAGGCGGCAAGCTGCTCCACTTCGCCCGACGGGTCATGCACCACGCTGTGATCGTTGACGCCCACCAGATATTGAAGAATTTTTCTTGGAATACCGGTGTGGGAGAGCTTCGCGAATGTATAAAGTTGCTTGCTCGTGGCGCCGTTGGTCTGGCTCTTGACGGTCACGATCGCGTCATCGGGTACGTTTCCCAGAATCGAATCGACCGTCGGCACGTTCCTGCCGTCCGGGTTTTTGTAGAGCGCCGCGATCAGCGTATCGATGGCGAAGGCGAGCGCGCTGTTGCCCGGCCGTGTCGAGCTGACGGCGCGCCAGGTGGCATTGGCGATGTTCGGACCGGAAAGATTTGGATTGTTCAGCGCCGGACCGTTCGGATCGAGCGAATAGACCGCGCCGGTTTTCACCGGCAGGCCGGGCGCATTGATCGGATCGCCGTTCGCGGCCAAGCATTTGCCGAACGTCGCGTTGCCGCAAAGCGCTTCCCATGCCAGGCCCTGGAATGTCGTTAGCGGCGCCTTGCGTCTGTTGTCGCGTTTTTTGATCAGCGCCGGCGCGAGCCTGGAGCCGATCTCGGGCGTATTGAGCGTGACGATGGCGTGAAACTGCCCCTGCATGCGGTTGCGCAGCGATTCATATTTCTTCTGCGACGCGTAGTTGCGGGCGACGAGACCGCCCATGCTGTGCACCAGAAGATCGACGCGGGCGCCGACGATCTGGTCAGAGTCCAGCGTCGCCAGCAGCGAATCGATTTCCGTCTGCAGCGCGGCTTTGGATGTGACTTCGCAGGGATCACCCTGGCCGGAAAGCGGATCATTCTTCGCGTCGAAGCGCAGATATTTGGAGTAACAGATCGGCGCGACGAAATCCGGTGCGCTGTTCCAGGGCGCATTGGCTTGAAGAAATTTCTCGGCTTCGGAAAGGCTTTTCCTGTTGCCCCACAGCCCATGCACCAGCACGACAGGCGGAATGACGAGCGCGACGTTCAGGCCGGCATTACCGGTGCCCTGGGTGGCGCTGAGTTCGATGACATTGTTTGACGAATAACTACCGAGCGGCCCCTGCACGAGCACCGGCGCGAACCAGTTCGAGCCGGACTGAATGAGTTTTGTAATCTTGAGCGAAGACTTTCCGGCCGCAGGCGGCGTGGTCAGGAAATTGTCGGCATAGGCAACGAGCGATGCGGCGTCGCTGGTTTGGACGGTGACCGGACTGTTCGAATCCGTTTCGAAAAGAAGAATGGCCGCCGAGGTGCCATCCGCCGATATTGCCCTGGCGGCGTAAGACTGAAGATCGGGATTGCCGGCCAGAAACGAGGCGAGCTCCATATTGCCGAGATGATCGGGCGCCACGAGAAACGGATCGAGCGCGATGAGCGAAGCCGGCGCGCTCGCAGCCGCTGACGCGCATACCAGCATTGCGGCCGCGGCCACCACAGCCAGACAGATCGAACGCATGTAACTCCCGATGCCGCGAAGCCGCTATTTATACTTGAAGTCCAGCGCCTTCAGCAATCCGGCGATGCCTCGTATTCAGGCCCCGTCGGCACAGCCGCGCCCCCACTCGCAGCGCTCGCCCGGCGTATGTCGAGCGAAAGATTGAGAACCGCATCCCAACTGAAAGGCACCTGCTGGAGCAACGTGTCCGCCCGACCGGACGCCCGATCGCCATCATTGCGGGCATCTGGGCCAGCGAGAATTATCGCGTTACCTTCGGCTGGTCGGTGAAAGATGCCGTCGAAGTCGACCTGGAGGATTTTCACTGATGCCCCGCAATCCCCTTCTCAAGGGCCTGAGGCCCATGCATCCGGGAGAGCATGTGCGCGAAGACGTTCTGCCGGCGCTTGGGAAATCCAAGGCGGAAATTGCCCGGCTGCTCGGCATCTCGCGCCAGACGCTCTATGAGGTACTTTCGGAGAAACAGCCGGTCACGGCCAATCTGGCCGTGCGCCTCGGCAAGCTGTTGGGCGACGGGCCGGACATCTGGCTCCGGATGCAGCAGGTCCATGATCGCGAGGCGGCCGAAACCGAACTCCGCGACGTCATCGCCCGAATACCGACACTTCATGCGGCGGAATGAACGCGCTGTGGATCCGGGCGCTAAAGCAGCTGAAAGATCACGCGGGTTCCGATTCTGATCCGCCAGATTCGACTCTCACTCAAAAGAGACTCCAAAAGCACGCCATGTTAAAAGTAAGCGTTTCCTCGCATCAGAAGGGTGTCGAGTCCGCGCTGCGACTGTTTCTGGCGGTTATTCCATGCCCGGACTGTGACGCACACGCGCGATCCGCCGATCCGCGTGTCCGTGTGGGGAAGCTCAAAGCGGCACTCAACGCGATCGGATAAGGCAGCGACATCGTCTTTCTGGGCCGTGCCAGTCACAACCACCGCTTCGCTTGCGTGCACTGACGGAACAGCGTTCGCTGTGGATGCCGCGATTGCGAGCTGACTGGGGGTCCACGGTTGCGCCGGACCGGCCATCGCGAGGTTGGGGACCAGTGTAACGGCGGTGGCGACCACGAAAGCCGGCAAGATGCGCATCACAAACGTCCTTTGACTTTGATGTCACTTATTCCGGGACGAGTTGTGAGGGAGCCCATACTACAAAGCAAGGATCATCGACCCATGCAACGATCACGATTGCTTGGCCTGGAGTCATTAACCTGAGCGTGCTTGCGCGTGGCGAGCTTTTCAAACGGCGGCTGGATGGCCGGGTCGAAGCCACGCCATGGAGGGCGCGGAGGATCGGGGTCAGACTCCGAATGTGCCCCGAACCGGTGGCTCTCCGGATTTGCCGTTCCGTCTCGGCCCCACAGCCCCTCAGGCCAGCGGATCGCGAACGTCCAGAAAGGAGAATTTCCGGAAGTCGCGGTCATGTGTGTAAATCGCCGGCACGCCGTGGCCGAGGAGGATCGACGCGAGCTGCGCATCCGGCACCAAATTGCCGCGTGTTGGTACTTCGGCGGTCACTTTGCGATAGGTGTCCCAGAAACCGTCCCCTTCGCCGATCGTTCGGCAATGCGGCAGGTTCAGCAGTGTCTCGACATTGCGCGAGGCTTCATCGTGGGTGAGCGGCCGCGTGAAGATCGCCGGATGCGTCGACATGCGCAGATAACTCATCACCGTCACCCACGCCAGGCAGAAGACTTCGCGATTGCCGGCACAGCGAGAGAGAAAGTCCGTGGCCTTGCGGTGCAGCGGACTGCTTTCGTCCGATGCGTAGAGCAGAATGTTGACGTCGATGCCGAAACTCACTGCCCGGTATCGTCCATTGAGTCGAGCAAAGCGTGTTTGTCGGCCAGATCGACGCGCGCCTGCATCGGCTTCGCAATCCAATGAAACGGCGGCGGCGATGGCGGAGCAACCGGCCTGGTCGCGAGCGCCTGCGCAAGCAGATCCGAGACCAACCGCCCAAGTGATTTGCCCTCGCGGCGCTGCAGGCGCTTGAGGTCCCTGAGGATCGGGTCGTCGATGTCGAGCGTGGTTCGCATGATGCGTGATGCTAGACAACATCGCATCTGATGTCCATGCAGCGTAATTTTTGCTTCTCCGAGCGTGGCCATTGTGGAGCGTGAGAGATTGATTCAATCCGGTCGAAATTCGCGCTAACCTGCCGCTTCGGTATCCCGGAGGGGGATTCGCATGATTCGTATGGCCGGTCTCGTGTTGGCGTTTGTGCTGTCGGCCCAAGCCGCCGCCCCGGCGCCGGGCGGAAGCGGCGGGGTCGGGCCCGGCTACGACATCGAGATGAGCCGGATGCTTCCCATGCGCGATGGCGTGAAGCTCGAAGCCTGGATCTTCAAGCCTTCGCAACTGAAGGCCAAGGCGCCGGCGGTTCTCGAGCTGACGCAATACGACATCGACGGCGGGCGCAATCAGGATTTCAAGACGTTCGTGCAGCGCGGCTATGTGTTCGTGCAGGTGGAAGTGCGCGGGCGCGGCCGCTCGGGCGGCGAGAAGAGCGACAATCTCGGCTTGACCGTCGGGCGCGACGGACGCGACGCGGTGGAATGGATCGCGTCCCAGCCCTGGAGCGACGGCCACGTGGTCATGTATGGCGGCTCGTTCGTCGGCATGACGCAGTGGCACACCGCAGCCCAGCTCCCGCCGCATCTTTCGGGGATCGCACCCTATGTGCCGATCTATCCGGGATGGGACGTGCCCAACACCAACGGGATCCCGCAGGCGTGGACAGCGGTGATCCTGGGCTATGTCGCCGGGCGCACGCTGAACAGTGATTTCATCGGCAGCGATTACTGGCAGAAGAAAATGCTGGAGCATTACGCCGCGCAGGCGCCATTCGGCACGCTCGACGAGGCCATCGGCATTCCGCAGGACGATTGGTGGATGACCGACAATCGCGGCCAAAAACTTTCGTTGATGAAGTTGTGGCTCGACCATGTGGGCGATGCGGCGTTCAACCTCGCCGCCGAGCCCAGGCCCGCCGATTTCGCCAGGATGAACTTCCCGGTGCTCATGGCCACTGGCTTCTTCGACGACGACCAGCCCGGCGCGCTCCAATACTACCGGCGCCATCTCACCTACGCGCCGCCCGCAATGGCGGCGCGGCATTTGCTGGTGATCGGACCGTGGGATCATCTGGGCACGCAGCATCCGGCGAAGACGATCAATGGCCTCGCCATTCCCGATGCCGCCGTGCTCGACATGAACAAACTCCATGCCGACTGGTATGATTGGGTGCTGGGCCGGGGCCCGCGTCCCGTCTTCCTGCGCGACCGCGTGACCTATTTCATGATGGGCGCGGATCAATGGCGTTCTGCGCACACGCTGGAGGCTGCGTCGTCAGGAAAGAATTTGTCGTTCTGGCTCCAGACGCCGCACGGCACGCCGGGAAATCTTTCAAATCCCGGCGCGCTTGCCACATCGCAGCCAGCCGCGGAACCGCCGGCCATGATCATCAGCGATCCGCGCACGCTGCCCGAGCTCGCGGTCGCCGACCAGCTTGCGGGCGAGGATCTGCTGAGTCAGTTCCGCGCCAGGGAGAAGGATGCGATCGTTTTCCAGTCCGGGCCGCTGGCGGAAAATGTTGAAATTGCAGGGCAGATGCAGCTGAAGCTGATTATACAATCCGATGCGCCGGACTTCGATCTGTGGGCGGAGGTGCAGCTGGTGAAGCCCGACGGCTCCGCGGTGACGCTGGGGCAGGATATGCGCCGGGCGCGCTTCCGCGACGGGTTCTTCAGACAGGAACTATTGAAGCCGGATCAGGTGGTCACCATTCCATTCGAATTCAACTGGCTGGCGTGGCGGATTCCGAAGGGCGCGCGGCTTCGGCTGGTGCTCATGCCGCTCAATTCGCCGAACTATCAGAAGAACTACAACACCGGCGGCCGCATCGGCTACGAAGACCCGAGGACCGCACGCGTGGCGCATATCAAACTGTTCCACGACACCGCCCGCGCCAGCGCGCTCCTCCTGCCGCTCGCCGCGGGGGTGCGGTGAAACAACCGCTTGACCTGTATATTCAAATATCTATATAACTGAGTATAATGCACGCGCGCGAACCTCGGGAACTGATCTGATCTGGGTTGGCTCGAGCCGACGTGATCTTCGATCGTTTCCCCAAACGGTGCGGCGCACCTTATCGCCCTGTATGTGGCGCAGCTCGGAGAGAAGCCACCCGAAGCGAAGGTTCTCCGGGGATTTGGCGGCGCAAGCGTGCTCGAACTGATCGATGATTTCGACCGTAGCACTTATCGGGCGGTGTACACGGTGCGGTTTGCGACAAAGGTCTATGTGCTGCACGCGTTCCAGAAGAAATCAAAGCGTGGCATCGCCACGCCACGCGAGGACATTGAACGCATCCAGGAAAGATTGAAGGCCGCCGAACGGCTGCATGGGGAGATGAGTTATGACTAAGCGATACGAACGAAGCAGCGGGAACGTGTTCGCCGATCTCGGCCTGCCGAACTCCGAACAGGAACTGCTCAAGGCCAAACTGACGGTGGAAATCTATCGCCTGATCAAGGCGCGCGGCTTGACGCAGAGCAAAGCGGCCGAACTACTCGGAACGACCCAGGCGCAGGTATCGGAGCTCATGCGGTGCCGCCCGGTCGCGATCTCCGTCGGCAGGCTGATGGAATTCCTGACCATTCTCGGCCAGGACGTGCAGGTTACGGTGAAACCCGCTCCGAGAAAGCCCGGCCACATGTCGGTCGTCGTCCGGGCGGCGTAGGTACCGGTCTCCCGCAATCCCCTTCTCAAGGGGATATTGCACTTGACAAACCCTGCACTTAATCAACGGCTTTCGGGCAGTTTTTGTCGAACTTGAGTCCAGCCCCCTTAATCTCGCGCACGACCAGTTCCGCCACAGATGCACTATTGCGATCACGGCGGACCAGAAATAAGTCGGGGAAGTCCCGCTGGTGCTTTCTGGCAAATACACTCTCGCGATTCAGGTAGGCAGTAAATTCACTCATCGAAATATCTTTCTCATCCCATTCGATATGACTGCCGTGCGTCACTTTGAGATAGTGAATCATCGGCCATACCGCCAGTTTTTGGCAATCTACACTCGGCTCAGGCGCCAAGAGGATACTTGCTGCGAACCACGGCGTGACCGGATTCATTTTTTGGCCTCATTTGGCTTCGACTTCGCAATCTTGCCCAGCTTCTTGTCGAATTCCTTCAAGTCCGGATCGCAGCCAACGCTTGGCGACCGGTTCTGAAGTCACCAAGCTTGCGGTTCGTTTGTGTTGGCTGCTTCTCTGTCTTTTTCATGGGGCAAGCCCTTCGTAGGGTGTAGAATGAGATACCTTCTCTTGTCCGAGCGAAAGTCCAAAACGCCCCGCTCGACAAGGCCCGCGCTCACGCAGCCTTTTCCACTCCTACCACCAGCCGTCGGCCGAGGGCCGCGAGGGCCGCGCTGAGGAGGGGAAGTTTGGTCGGATGTCTCGGGTCGAGGATGCGCCGGACTTCCTTTTCGTCCTTATGCAGAAGGCGGGCGAGTTCCGATTTCGACATGCCGCTGTCGCGAAATCCGTCGAGCACGGCGAGCTTGGCCGCCACGTCGGCCTCGGGCGAGATCGGCACAAGACCGCTGGCGCGCGCTCGTGGGTGCGGAAGCTTTAAATCCCGCAGCGGGTAGCTGAGGAGAGCAAGACCCAAGGCTTCCGCCGCCTGTATACGCGCGTCCTGAGCGTCGCGTCCCTGGGTAATAGCTTCGGGCACGTCCGGAAAGGTGACGACAATTCCCTTTTTCGCGCCGACCTCGAAGCGGGCCCGGTAGACGAACTGTTTCATGACAATCCTCGCATTCAATCGATTCCCAAGTGTTTGCGAATTTTCGCGGCTGTCTTCGGATCAATCTCCCGCGACGGCAGCGTGGTTACCCTGTCGCCGAACCAGATCATCGCGTGACCGCCTTTCCCGCGCCAGGATTCGATCCGAAACGGAATGCCCCGCTTTTTGGCTTCGTCCCGCAGTTCGGCAATAAACCTGTCACGTTTTCGCAAGCCGGAGCCCCGTTTCCCCTGCCGGCAGTTTCGGACAAAATTGTCCGAAAGACAAGCGGGAAGTCACGGCACAGCCGCAATCAACGAAAGCGGAGCCCGACCGAGCGCCCCCGCATTCTCTCAGTGACTGCCGTGTCTTGCGACCGGGGGCTGCTACGTGTCGAAAGGAGAACCCGCCATGTCATGCCACGAGGACCACCATTTCGCCCATCCCCACAAGCACGGCGAAAATTGCGGGCACAAGGCGGTGCCCCACAACGGCCATACGGACTATCTGCATGAAGGCCATCTGCACCATCCGCACGAAGGCCATGTCGACGAGCACAGGATCGGCGTGACCGAGAGCACGCCGGTGCGCTGCACGCCGAATGTTCAGTGCAAAGGCCATGCGCACGAACCCGGCTGCGGCCACGATCCGGTTCCGCATGGCGATCATGTCGACTACGTCGTCGGCGGCCGGATGCATCACCCGCATGCCGGCCATTGCGACGATCACGGACCGCTGCAGCTGATCTGAGACGCTGCACCTCCGCGCAAACTCTATTCACTGCCGTGCGGCAATAGAGAGGCTGCCCCGCCATCAACATGGCGAGGCAGTGGCGGAGTAATTCCTATTTCGACAGTTGGAACAGGACCGAGGACACCCAGCCCTTGTTGCCGAGTTCGTCGGAGACTTCCCACCACAGCCCGTCCTTGTTGCCGGTGGGGTAGAGCATCATGCCCGTGGTCAGCATGCGCACGACCTTGGCGCGCTCCGAGGCGGTCATGCGCAGCGCGCCGGGCTTCGTCATGGTCACCGCCTGCGCCGGCGCCGCGGAGCCACCCGTCAAGCCGCCGACATCGCCGACGAGCTTGGTGTAGGCCTGCAGATACGCCAGCGTGACGACCTGGCCGATCTCGGTGTTGGCGTAGCTGCTCGCGCCGGCGGCGCCAAATCCCGCCCAGGTGCCGCCACCGCCCCCAACCCCGAATCCGATATCGGTCTTGTCGGAATGGCCCTCTTCCATGGCTTCCTGTTCCGTGGTGCGCACATTGGTCAGCGTCAGGACCACATCGGCGGTCTTCTTCTGCAGACTGATTCCGCCGAGGACGGCGCCGAAGCCGTGTCCCACAAGGCCGCCCAGCATGCCGCCGATATTCGTGCCGCCGGCATTGCCGTTCTGCGACACGATGTCGGGAACGAGGACGTAATCGGCCGCCTTGATCTGGCCCTTGCCCATGTTGGAACCGAGCTGCAGATCGCCGCCGCCGGCCAGCGCGCGCTCCTCCTGCGCGGCCTGCATGCCCTGGCCGCGATCGACCAGCGTGAAGCAGCCCGAGCGCATCACGAATACCTTGATCAGCGCTTCCGGCGATTCGAGGCCGTAGCCCGTCCACCACCGGTTTTGCGGCTCGTGGATGGCGAGCGAGCCGACCTTGTGGGTGCAGTTCGGAATCTGGGCTTCGCCCTTCTGCTGCTGGTCGTGAACGTCGTCCGACAAGGCCGGCAGCGATATCGCAAGCATGGCGAGCGTCGCGCAAAGCAACATTGATCTGTGCATGTATTTTCCCCTCGATGTATCGGGCGCATGGACGCGCCCACCCCTCCGGTGCCCGCCGCGCCGCCGGACGATATCTTACCCGGGACCGCCCAGGATTTTAAGCGGTGCGCGACTTCCACCTGGGATAGATAGTACAATTCGGCCGACAAAACGGCAAGCGGAGCTACACGCACCAACTGGGCGGCGGCCGCGCTTGGTTGCGCGACGGCGATTTCCCGCCTCCCCGCTGCAATTCGCTGCTGTGCGCTGTCAGACTCGGCCGTGATGTCGGAATTGGAAGATGCATGATCGAAATCGCACCTGTGGTTCTCGAACACGGAATGATCCGGCTCGAGCCCTTGAATGAAGGACATGTTGCGGGTCTCAGGGCCGCCGCGGCAGATGGCGAATTGTGGACGCTGTGGTTCACCGCCGTTCCCGCTCCGGACGAGACCGAAGCCTATGTCACTGCGGCGTTACGCGGCTTGGCCGACGGGCACATGCTCCCATGGGCGGTGCGCGACCTCGCGAGCGGCGCGATCATCGGCAGCACCCGCTATCACGACATCGTCGCCGCGGCCGACCGCGTGGAGATCGGCTACACCTGGTATGCGAGGAGCCGCCAGAAAAGCCATGTCAACACCACCTGCAAGCTGATGCTCTTCGCCCATGCCTTCGACGCGCTGGGCTGCAAGGTGGTGGGTCTGCGGACCGACAATTTCAACTTCGCCTCGCAACGGGCGATCGAAGCGCTCGGCGCGAAGAAGGACGGCGTCATCCGCCATCACACGATGCGCCGCGACGGCACGGCGCGCGATACGCACATCTACAGCATCCTTGCCCATGAATGGCCCGACGTGCGGCGCCATCTCGAACTCCGGCTCGCCCGCCGCGCCGCGGAAGGCCGAGCCTGTAACATCGGGTGAAGACTGCTTCTTGCCCCGCGGTGCGGTCCCGGGGGTACCAGGGAACCGCACCGCGACAAACATGATGCGCGCGATCGGAGCTACTTCCTGATCGCGAAGACCGTGCCCAGGCCGGCGGCGCCGCCTTCTTTTGTCGTACCATACAGCGTGCCCTTCACATCCATCAGGCCGGCATCGGGGTTCTGGCCGTCCACGCAAAGCTGTTGCTTACAAAAGGAATAGAGCACGGTCTCCGCACCCGACTTCGCGTCGACCGCGAACACCGTACCCAGGCCGGACTCATACTTGCCGCCTTCTTCTGTCGTGCCATACAGCGTGCCCTTGACATCGATCAGACCGGCATAGGGGAACTCGCCGTCCCGGCAATCCGTCTGGCTGCAAAAGGAATAGACCACCGTCTCCTTGCCGGTCTTCGCGTCGACCGCGAACACCTCGCCGCAACCCTGATACGCCTGGCAGCCGCTTCCGGAGCCGCTGGCGGTCGTTGTGCCGTACAGCGTGCCATTCACGTCAACCAGACTGGCTGCGGGATACGCACCGTCCGTGCAGGGAAACCCGGTTGAGCAAAAGGCGTGAAGCACCTTCTCTCCGCCGGCCTTCAAGTCCATCGCAAACACCACGCCCAGGCTGTCGGCACCGTTGTTGCTGACGCCGCCGCCCCAATTCGTTGTACCATACAGCGTTCCATTAGCTTCGATCAAACCGGCCAGAGGAGTCCCGCCGTCCGCACAGTTCTGCTCGCTGCAAAAGGCATGGAGCACCGTCTCCTTGCCGGTGGTCGGATCGAGCGCGAACACCGTACCGTAGCCATGGGTGTCCTGGGCATGCGTGCCGCCCTGAGACGTTGTGCCATATAGCGTGCCCTTTACGTCGATCAGGCCGGCACTGGGTTGCCAGCCGTCGCCGGAGTCGCCGCCGATGAAGGAATAGACCACCGTCTCGGCGCCCGTGCCCGGATCGATTGCGAACACCGTGCCACAGCCGTCGGAACCGAATTGCGAACAGTTGCCGCCGCCTCCGGCCTGCGTCGTGCCGTACAGCGTGCCGTTGACATCGATCAGGCTGGAATAGGGGAACTGGCCGTCCGCGCAATTCTGCTGACTGCAGAAGGAATAAAGCACCGTCTCCGCCCCGGTCCTGGGGTCGAGCGCGAAGACCGCGCCATTGCCCGAGGCGCCGCCCCGCTCGGTCGTGCCGTAGAACTTGCCCTTTACATCGAGCAGACCGGAGACGGCGTACTGGCCGTCCGTGCCGCTGCCGAAGGAATGGAGAACGCTTTCCTTGGTTTTGGCGCCCGCAGAAACGGGGTGGACAAAGGCAAGACTGGCGACGCCCGCAAACAGGGCAACGGAAACCGCTTTCATTTCTTACTCCTCTCAGGGCAGGCACAAGATGTACGCGGGTCGCCTTTCAACGGAGGCGACCCGCCGCACGGGATAGGCGTTACTTGCTATACAGAAAACCGTGTGGAACGCTCTTGCTGTCGTAGTAGTACCCTGCGAGTCGCCCCGCCGCATCGATACTCATCGCCTGCGTGCCCAGATATCCCCCGCCTTGATCGGGGTCGTTGAGCTGCGTGATGGCTCCGTCGGAAGTCATCTCGAAGGTGTTATCATTATTGTTGGAATCGGTATAATAGCCTGCGATTGTCCCCTTGTTGTTGATGCCCGTGGGAAACGTCCAGGGCGCTCCCGCTGCGGCGCTGAACGGCGTGATTGTACCGTTCGAGGCGTACACGAAACCGCGAGTAACGTCGTCGACATCGAAGGAATACCCGGCGACCGTACCGCTCTTGTTGATGCCGGTGCCAAAGGTGCTGTTTGCAGCGTTCGGAGCAGAGAACTCCGTGGACGTTACCTTACCCTTCTTGCTCACGGAGGCCGTGAAACCCTCGGAAACGCCGCTGACTGTATAAACGTTTCCCGTGATCGTGCCTTTGCTGTTGATGCCGGAAGGTGTTGCTTGCCAGTTGTTCAAAGGATCGCAGTTTTCGATTTTCCCACTGGCGGTGCGCAGGAAGCAGTGCTGGGCCCCGGCCTGAGACGTATTGTAGTAACCAACGACATCGCCTTTGTCGTTGATGGCGGTCGCATAAGTGCCGGTCGACCCCGTCG
>DATAYG010000166.1:0-21345 GCA_036272695.1 Rhizomicrobium sp.
TCGCGCGTAACCCCAAACAAACTTGTCATCCCGAACACAAAGCGGGCCGGAGCACGCCATCGCCCTCGCCCATCCAATTGCTTTGTTATTTTGTTCCTTTCGACGCGGCTGAACGCGGCGCGATTGCCTGGAATGCCCGCATTCCTCCAAACCCGTCATGACCGGGGTGGCCCGGCCATGACGAATGTGAGTTACCTGATTACTCCGGCGGATTGGCGAGCAGACAGGGCAAACCGTTGTTGATATTCGGGTTTTCGCCCCAGACGGATGTGCCGAACCCAAAAAAAGGTGCCAGCGTGATTTACTTCTGGCGCGGTTCGCATCAGCCGGAGCAACCGCCAAAAATGACTCTGGCTTCCTTTTTTTACTGCGACGAACGCTTGTTTGGTTCACATGAGGACAATCCCAACTCTGAACCCCGAATCTCGTTTCCCTCCGGGGCGCTCATGCCGAAACGGCCCTCGCGGCCATTGTCGCCCTGGCCCACCAGACCAACTCATCGAGGGCGGTTTTGGCCGAAGGCAACAGGTTCGCCTCGATCTCTTCGATCGGCTTCTTGCCGAACATCGGGTGGACGGCCATGAAATCGCCGCCGCCGATATGAACGGCGGCGTGGGTCGAGACCATCTGCAACTCGATGCCGATCAGCCGCAGATGTTCGATCGCGCGCGCCGCGCCGACGCTGCCATAGCCGATGGCGGTGAAAGGTTTCCGGTTCCATTCGTTGTAGGCCTGATCGAGCGCGTTCTTGAGAACGCCAGGGATGGAGTGATTATATTCCGGGACCACGAAGATGAAGCCGTCGAAGCCGCCCACGGTTTCCTGCCAGCGAACCGCCTCCGGATTTTTGCTCGGCATCCACCTGTTCGTCGCCATCTCGTCGAAGAAGGGCAGCGGATGGTCGCGCAGGTCGACCAGCTCCACGTCCATGTCCCCGCGCGCCCGTGCCTGCCTGAGCATCCATTGTGCCGGTATGTCTGCAAATCGCGTGGGGCGGGTCGAGCCGACGATGAGGGCGACTCTTGGCTTACCGGTCATGGTTTCCTCGTGTAACATGGTTTCCGATCGTTACCATGTTGGAGGATTTCAATGAGCACGCAAGAAGGCACGCGCGGGAAACCAGGTAACCAGCATGATACCGCCACCTGCGAGCACATAAGCCGCGTGCTCTCGCGCATCGCCGACAAATGGACCATTCTCGTTGTCAGGACGCTGGGCAATGGACCGTTGCGATTCAACGCGTTGCGTCGCGCGGTCGGCGAAATCAGTCAGAAAATGCTGTCTTCGACCTTGCGCGACCTTGAAGAAAACGGATTTGTCTCCCGCACCGTCACGCCCACGGTGCCGCCGCAAGTCGAGTACGAGCTGACCAGGCTCGGTCGAAAGTTTCTGGTGCCCGTCCATGGCCTCGCCGGCTGGGTGGCGACCAACGCAAAGCATATCGACGCCGCGCGCGCGGCCTATGCGCGGAGGAATGGGCGACCACGTAACGGCCTGTCCCCGGTGCTGCCAAAAGCGACCACATCATTGGTGGCGCGCCGGAAACGACTTGTTGAATGGGAGGAACAGCAATCGTTGCCGGACGACTAGCCTGATAGAAGTGAAATTCCTGTGCGCTGGTCCCGGTGCGGGCTGCAGACCTCAACGTCATCGCAACCCTGACCATGAATCGAGATGGAGATACGATGTCAAAGACATGGCTGATCACGGGGTGTTCCCGCGGGCTTGGCCGGGCACTTTCCCGGGCGGTATTGGAGTCCGGCGACAATCTGGTCGCGACCGCCCGCAACGCCGATGAACTGAACGAGCTGGTTGCAGGGTTCGGCAATCGCGCAAGCATTCGCGCCCTCGATGTGACCGACTTCCCTGCCGCCTGTGACGCCGTCACGGCGGCGGTTGCGGTTTTTGGCCGGCTGGATGTTATGGCCAACGTCGCCGGTTACGGCAATCTGGGTCCGATCGAAGATACCAGCATCGAGGAGTTCCGCGCCCAGATAGACACAAATCTCTTCGGCGCCATCAACATGTCAAAAGCCGCCATTCCGGTCATGCGCGAACAGCGCTCGGGCCACATCATCACGTTCTCGTCCGTCGGCGGAAGGATCGGCTCGACCGGACGCGCGCCTTACTCCGCCGCAAAATTCGGCGTCGAGGGTTTTTCCGAAGTCATGGCGAAAGAGATGGAGCCGCTCGGCGTCAAGGTGACAATCATTGAGCCGGGCGGCTTTCGAACCGACTTCGCCGGTTCTTCGACGAAGATCGAGGATGTTCGTCCGGAATATGACTCGACGGTTGGCGCGGCCGCCCGTTTTCAGCGCGACTATAACGGCAAGCAGCCTGGCGATCCTGACAAGGCTGCGCAGGCCATTCTCAAAATCGCCGGCTTGAGCGAACCCCCGCTTCGTCTTCTGCTTGGCAGCGACGCCGTCGGCCTGGTCGAAGCCGCCGACGCAAGGAAATCCCGGGCCGACACCAGGTGGCGACCCCTGAGCATGTCCACGGACTTTTGAAACAATGCATGGCCAAGCGAAAGACCAACGCCGCGGCTGCTGTTTATCGTTTTTCCAGGCGCAGGAGGCCGATGTCGGTGTCGTCCGTTCCTATCGTGTAGACGATGTCGCCGGATTTCGGATCAACGCCGAATACGAAGTTGAACTGTCCGTGCGGCAAGGGCGCGAGCCTGTCCTTTGGACCGCCATAGATGTTCTGGGCGGAAAACATCGGATGCTCAGGATCGGTCGTATCGGAATAGATCAAGCGATCTCCGGCGATGGTATAAACATCGGAAGCCTCGGGCGCCGGGCCATCCGTTACGCGCCGTGGCGGTCCATCGATACGCCAGATGCCCGGCACGCCATCCTTTTCCGCGAACAACATGGTCCCGTGTACCTGCGGGCTCAGCCAGCCGAAGGCTGAAACAGGAACGGATTTGTCTGGCGTTGCGAGATCGGTTCTCCATATGCGCCAGCCGCCTTTCTCCACGCGGCTCGTCAGGATGCTCTTGCCGTCGGCAGTCCAGTCGAGACGACCGCTTTCTTTGCCCCGATAGAACAGCCGTGCAACCGTCTGCCCGGCCCTGGTCATCACCGGCACGTCGAATCCATACGGTCGCCACTGGACATACGCGAAGCGGGTTCCGTCCGGCGACCAGCGAATGGCGCAGGCCCAGCCGTCCTTGAGCCGGACCAGTTCGTGCAGCGATCCGTTCGCGCCCGAAATCCAGATGCCAAAGGTATCGAAATGCCACCCCGTCGCGAGAAACGTTCCGTCGGGCGCATAATCTACACACCAGGTTTTGAGACCGCCGGCATCGATGGGCCGCGGGGGCTGGTCGGAATGCGGCGTCACCCTGACCAATTGCCCTCCCTGATATTGCAGTTCCATTGCAAGGAGACCGTTCGGACCCGCGGAGAGCCTCCCGATATCCTCGCCGCTTGAGAGAATCCGCCAGGGGTCGCCGCCGCGTAGCGGGTAGGCCCACAGGGAATTGTCACTACCCTGCGACTTCGAAACGAAAATCGAGCGTCCGTCGAGCGCGAAAGCAGCGCTGACGCCCCCATCCGGGCGAGCTGTCGCAACAAGGCGGTCCTCTTCACCCGCAAGCGACAAAATGCGAATCTGGGATCCCTCCATTCCAAGATCTCGCTCGTAGAGCAATGCGCTGTTGTCCGGTGAGACAGAGGGCGAACTGTCCCCGTCGACGCCACCACCCGGGTGCGTTATGGCTGACACGTGTCCAGTATCGAGATCGAGCTTGAGGATGCGGTCGGGCGCGTTGCGGCGCGGCGCATCGGAGTAAAACAGGTCGCGGCCGGAATGATCGAAGGCGAGACTGGAATGCTCGCTGACACGGCACTGGCCGATCTGATGCGATTGTCCGGACGGAACCGGAATTTCCATGATACGGCAGGGATGGCCCCGCTCGAATATTACATAGGCGATCGTCCTGCCATCGGGCGACCACGCTGGCGCGCTCGCATCGTAGGAATCATGCGTGAGCTGGATCGGATCGCTGAAGTGCAGGAGGCGAAGCGCAATGTGGCGATCGCCGACAAGCCTGCCTTCGGAATAGGCGATCATCGTCCCGTCCGGCGAAAGCGCCGGATAGCGTTCGATGGCGGGCGTGGAAATGAACGGCAAATGCGATTCGACGACGATCCATTGAGGCTGGGGGCGCAGATAGTAATAAACCGCCGCCGCCGAACCTGCCGCAAGCGCGATCGCTGCGCCGACAAGGCCGGCCCACCGCCACGGCCTGGTCGTTGCGGGACGTGCGGTGGGCGAAGGGGTAGCAACGGCAGGCGCTTCCGGCGGCTGCTCCTGCAATAGGCGCAGCCGGTAACCGACGCGTGGGACGGTGTCGATCTCGAAGGCTCTACCGCCGCCGAGCGCGGCCAGCTGACGGACCCGGGAAACGCTGCGGTTGATCGCATCCTCGCCGACAACGCGTCCGCCCCAGCATTTGAGGATCAGGTCATCGCGCGAGAGAACGGCGCCGTTGGCCCGTGCCAGCGCCACCAGGACCTGCATGACCCGGGGCTCGAGCCGCTCGCGCGCGCCGCCAACGCTGACTTCGCACAACGACGGCTGCACCGAAATGGAGCCGAGCTGAAACCCGCCCTCGTCGGCCAGGCTGGCCGGCCCCACCGGCTTCAAAAGGACTGGCCGCTGGTTCATGGCGGCCGTTCTCGGCAAATCATCGGCGATTCATCAGGCATCCGTCCTTTCGAATCCCGCCGCGTCCGGCTGCAATCGCGCCACGAACCGGCGCATGCCGAAACAGCAGACGAGAGCAAAGAGAACGGCCTAGACATCCCCGACTTCAGCCTCCCAGCCGTCTATGGCGGCCGGAACAGCTTACAGGAAGGCGTTTCGCGCTGAAACGCCAAGGGGAAGCTTTTTGCCTCTCGCCAGCCGGCACGAACGGGTTCGCAGGAAAGCGCCGATGGACGGCGCTTCAACGCGAAGGAGCATTGGTGATGTACCGTACAATTCTCATTTCAACGGCAACCATCGCCTGGATGGCGGCCAGCATCTCGGCACAGGCATCTTGCGGCGCCCCCCTTGGGGGCAAGACAGGGGTGATCAACAAACCCCCTCACGTCAAACTGTTCGCGACGGAGGCTGCTCCGCAAGGCAAGAACTCCATCGTTGGCATGTGGACCAACTCGATTATCGTCGGCGGCAATGTTGTCGCGACCAGCATCTCCACCTGGCACAGCGATGGCACGGAATACGACAATATCGACGCGCCGCCGATCGAGGGCAATGTCTGCCAGGGCGTATGGTCAAGCAAAGGCAGCAAGGTCGAGGAGCATCATTTCGGCTGGACGTTCGATCAAAACAGCAATCCGAGCGGCTATTTCACGCTCGTTCAGGATGTGAAACTCAGCAAAGACGGGATGAGTTACACCGGGCCGTTCGACCAGAAATATTACGACGTGAACGGTGTCCTCCTGACCGAGGTTACCGGTGATATGTCGGCCGAACGATTTACGGGTGATTGAGCCCTTCAGGACTCGCACGGCCCTCACCAGGCCTCAGTGAGAGAGGATTGCCGGTGCTGCCG
Organism: Rhizomicrobium sp.; assembly: GCA_036272695.1. GTDB lineage: Bacteria > Pseudomonadota > Alphaproteobacteria > Micropepsales > Micropepsaceae > Rhizomicrobium. The sequence continues at coordinate 5,570 of DATAYG010000166.1, forward strand.
CAGGCAGCGCCGGCGTCCTTTTTCCTGTGTCACAGCTTCTGGCGCTCACATCCAAATACATATTATTCCCACGATAATCTTCGTGCTCCAGGTGATTATAAACAACCGGCGCGTTATGGGATCGATCGCGATGGCCAGACACGTCTCTATGCCGGGCGCGCGCACCATGCATCGTTCGCGATTCCTACCGGCCGGACGGATTGCCGACGCCTTCGCGCGGTCCGTGCAGTTCCGGCGATTGCTGCTTCATCGTCTCACCAGACGCAGCAGGCCGATGTCGATATCGTCCAAGCCTTGCGTATAGACGATGGCGCCGGATTTCGGTTCGATCCCGAATACGAAGTCGACCTGTCCGTTGGGCAATGGCGCCAGCCGCTCCTTCGGACCGCCGTTGATATTCTGCGCCGAAAACGTCGGATGGTCGGGATCGGTGGTGTCGGAATAGATCAGACGGTCTCCGGCGACGGTGTACACATCCGACGCCTCGGGGACGGGGCCATCCGTCACGCGGCGCGGCACGCCATCGATGCGCCAAATTCCCGGGACGCCATCTTTCTCCGCGAACAGCATGGTTCCGTGCACGCGCGGGCTCAGCCAGCCATAGGGTGTGATCGGAGCGGATTTGTCGGGCGTCGCGAGATCCGTTCGCCAGATGCGCCAGCCAAGCTTTTCCTGCTGGCTGGTGAGGATGCTCTTGCCATCGGCGGTCCAGTCGAGGAGGCCGCTGCCGAAGCCGGGATAACGGAGACGCGCGATCGGTTCGCCACCCCGTGTCATCACCGGCACTTCGATTCCATGCCCGCGCCACTCTACGAAGGCAAAGCGCGTTCCGTCCGGCGACCAGCGAATGGCGCATGCCAGGCCCTCCGGCCGAAGCAATTCACGCAACGGGCCGTTCGCGCCGGAAATCCAGATGCCGAATGTTGCGGAATGCCATCCGGTCGCCAGAAACGTGCCGTCGGGCGCATAGTCCACGCACCAGGTCCTGAGACCGCCGCTGTTGATCGGCCTGGGCGGCTGGTCCGAATGCGGCGTCACCGCAACGAGCTGGCCGCCGGGATATGCCAGTTCGATTGCGAGGAGGCCGTTCGGGCCGGCCGAGAGTCTTCCAAGGTGCTCGCCGCTCGAGATAATCCGCCAGGGCTCGCCGCCTTGCACCGGATATGCCCACAGCGAATTGTCGGCATCATGGGAGCGCGAAAGGAAAATGCTGCTTCCGTCGGTCGAGAAGGTCGCGTTTGCGTCGCCGCTATCGAATGCCGCAACGAGTCGGTCGGCCCCGCCTGAAAGCGACATCAGGCGAATCTGACTTCCCTGTTCGCCGAGATCGCGGTCGTACAGAAGCGCGCCGCCGTCCGGCGAGACCGACGGCGATCCATCGGCAACGGCATTGCCCCCCGGATGCGTCACGGCGGACACATGCCCGTTGTCGAGATCGAGTTTGAGGATACGGTCCGCCGTGCCACGAACGGGGGCGTCGGAAAAAAACAGGACGTGGCCAGAAGGATCGAAGGCGAGATTGGACCGCTCGCTGATGCGGCATTGCCCGATCTGATGCGGTTGCCCGGCGGGAACGGGAATTTCCATGATCCGGCAGGGATGACCTGCCTGGAAGATCACATAGGCGATCATCCTGCTGTCGGGCGACCACGCCGGCGCGCCAGCATCATAGGCGTCCTGCGTCAGCCGGATCGGATCGCCGCCGTTCAGCAGGCGGAGATAGATGTGACGATTATTTATGCCTGGCCCGGCGGAATAGGCGATCATCGTTCCGTCCGGCGCCAACGCCGGATCGTCCTCCATGGAAGGCGTACCAATGAAAGGTTGTTGCGAATCGGCGACGATCCATTCGGGTTCGCGGTGCAGATAAGAATAAAGGCCCGCAACGGCGCACGATGTAATCACTATGGCGGCGGCGAGCGCTGTCCGGCGCCAGGACCACCGGCGCAAGGGCGCAGCCGGCAAAGCGCCAGGGTCCGCGGCGGGGTTCGCCCGCTCGGGCCGAAATCGCCGCAACCGATAGCCCACGCGCGGAATGGTCTCGATTTCGAAGCTCGGCTCCTCTGAAAGTCCGGACAGCGCGCGCACCTTGACGATGGCATTGTTGACGGCATCGTCGCCGACGATGCGGCCGCCCCAGCAGCGGTCAATCAGTTGTTCACGCGACACCACCTGGCCCTCGGCGCGCGCCAGCACCACCAGCACCTGCATGACCCGCGGTTCGACGGTTTCGCTCCGATCGCCGAGGCAAATCTGCCTGGCCGAAGGGAGCAAGCGCAGCGGACCAAGCGAAAAGTCCTCTTCCTCGGCGAGACTGATCGCCGGGGCGGCCTTCACGTTGCGCGAGCTGTAGTTCATCGGCGATTCAGTGGCTTTGTCGGCAATCCGTGAGCCTGCCGTCGCCCCGCAATCCTTTCGGATCGCGCGAAAGGAAGCTGCAATCGCCGCATGAACCGGCGCATGCCGGACCGGCAAACAGGAGCCAAAACAAGCGGCTTGGACATCCCCGACGTCACCCTTCGGCCACCAGTGGCGGCCGGATCATCTTAGTCCAAGGCGTGCCTAACGGGAACGCCAACGGGGAAGTTTTTGCCTGAATGTCCGGCCAGCCGCGCGGGTTCGCATCGAAAGCGCCGATCGGCGGCGCTTCAACGCAAGGAGCATTGGTGATGTATCGTTTCATCCTGTTATCTGCCGCGGCCGTCACATTGATGGCGGGCGTCATATCCGCTCAGGCCTGCGAGTTGGACCTGACCGGCGCACATGTTCAGTGGACGCCCCAGATCAAACTGCCTTCCTCCCTTCGGACACCTGGAAAATTCGACTCGATCGTCGGTGTTTGGCAGGTGTCGTACAGCGTCAGCGGCACAGTCGTTCTCAACACGATCGACACCTGGAGCGGCGACGGCAACGAATTCCTGATCGCCGACAAGGATCCCATCGTGGGCAATGTTTGTGCCGGCGTCTGGAAGTCCGTCGGCGGTCGCGGCGTCCAGTTGCATCACATCGGCTGGACCTTCGATACGAGCGGCAATCCGACCGGCACCCTCGTCGACGACGAGTCCCTGACGCTCAACCGTAAAGCCACGACCTATTCGGGCACCTTCGACGAGAAATTCTACGACACGAACGGAATCCTTCAGAAGGAAGTAACGGGCGACACGTCAGCGGCCCGCGTCGTCTTCCCGTAATCGTTTCGGTTCGGCCACCCTCGTTGGTCAGGCGCACATGCGCACACAGGAGGCGCCCAGGCCGGGCGCCTCTTTTTTTGATCGCAAAGACGCGCGGCGTCAGTCGGACTCTAGTCGGCGAGATTGTCGCAGAGAATCTTTCTTAGCTCGGCGCTGTTGAACGGCTTTCCAAGCACCGGCCTGGCCTGAAGGCGTTCGGGCACGCCGGGCCGGCCATAGCCGCTCGCAAAGGCAAAGGGAATGCCGCTTCTCACCAAAGCATCGGCGACCGCTTCGGCGCTCGCGCCTGCCAGATTGACATCCAGCAGTGCAAAATCAAATCCGCCGGCTTCAACACAGCCAAGTGCTTCATTGACGGTAGCTGCCGAGCCGGCAACGATGCAGCCCATATCCTGGAGCATGTCTTCGATCATCAGGGCAATCGGGGTTTCGTCTTCGATCACCAGCACCCGCACACCATGAAGTGATTTCATTGCGGACGCTCGATTGCCTCCAGCGGGAACGCCAGAACGCATTGCAGGCCGCATGGCATGAACCGCATCTCGGCCTTGCCGCCAAGGTCCTTGCTGATACTGCGCTCGATCAGGCGGCTGCCAAATCCGCGCTGGGATGGCTCTTCCACCGGAGGCCCGTCCTTCTCGATCCACTGCAAGGAAAGCCAATCGGCATCGCTGCTCCGCGCAACGCACCACCCGAGTTCGATGCGGCCCGGGGGCAGGGATAGCGCGCCATATTTTGCTGCGTTGGTGGCGAGCTCATGGATCACCATTGCGAGCGCCAGTGCGGCCCGCGCGGACAGCGTGTGGTCGGGTCCATCCATGTAGATCGCGGATTCGCCGTCGCTTATGAAAGGTGAGACCGCCTCTCGCAGCAGTTCGCGCAAACCCACCCCCGCCCATTGCCGCTGCGTCAGGAGATCATGCGCGCGGCTGAGCGCCATCAGACGCGCCTCGAAGCGCTCGCCGAACGCGTGCGGGGTGGAGCGCTGCGTCTGCATGGCGACGGACTGCACCGTCGCCAGCATGTTCTTCACGCGATGATTCAGCTCGTTTATGAGCAGCTTCTGTGCTTCGGTTGCCTGCACGATTTCGCTGATGTCGCGGCTCGCGCCAGTGATCGCAACCGGCTTGCGGGTTTCTCCTTCGCCCTCGAACTCGACATGGCCCCAGGCGCTCAGCCAGCGCCAGCTGCCATCGAGCTGTTTGACCCGATATTCCACGTCATAAACACCGTCGCCGTCCGGATCGCAGGCTTTGGCCACCCGCGACCACATCAGCTCCATGTCGTCGGGGTGAAATTTCTGTTTCGCGCCGTCCGCGTCGTGTAGAAAGCGGGCCTCCGTCAGTCCGTACAGCCGCTGGGCATTTTCGTCATAGAGGCAGATATTGTCCGCCATCGTGTAACGCCATGTGCCCATCTTCGAGGCCGTCATGGCGAGGTCGAAGCTCTTCTGCCGGCTGAGCAACACCTCGCGCTGTTCGTATTCGCGCGTGATGTCCTGGAAACAATTAATGGCCCCGATAAGGCGGCCATGTTCGTCATACAGCGGCTGGATCGTTATCGATGCAATCCAGCGCTTCCCGTCGGGATTTTCCACGCGCGCTTCCACATTCTTGAAACTCGCGCCGTGGCGGATCGCCTGTGCCATGGGCGTCGCATCCGGCGGGATGAAAACACCCGTCAGGGTCTCAACCCGGAAGCAGCCGCAAAACCGCTGCGCGTGATCCCGCAGCGAAACCCTGCGCCCCCATAATTCCTCGGCCCTGGCGTTGGTCCGCAGAATTCGTCCGTCGGCGTCGCAGACGTAGATACCGATCGGAATGGCATCGAGAATGTCCTGGCCAAGCTCCGCAAGCTGGTCCAGCACATCGAACTGCGCGAGATTTGCCGCCGTGGAATGCAACGTAAAACCCCTTCTTCGGCGGAAAACGTATGGGCCGGACGGAAGTTCCCGGGGGCACTCCGGTGCAAGCCGGCGGCGTTCGAATCCCCGCCAGCGGACCGCCTCAAGGGCCCGCGGGGGACGCTGAAGGCACTCGCTGCCGGATCGCAGCAGAACGACACGGCCAGACCTCCGTGTCCGAAGTCGTCTGCCGAGACTCAGCGAACAGGCATCATCGTCCGGTCGCGGCGATCACGGCTTCCCTGATCTTCGCGATGGCAAAGTGCCCGGCCTGGTCGAGGTCGATATGCGGCATGTTGGGCATCTCGTCGGCCACCACGACGCAATCGACGATCGCCGGTCCGTCGACCGCGAGGGCCTCCGCGATCGCGCTGCGCAATTCCCCTGGATGCTGCGCCTTGAATCCATGGGCGCCGCAGGCGCGAGCGAATGCGGTAAAGTCCGGATTGGGGAACTCGATCGCCTCGCGGAAAGCCGGCAGGCCCTGACCCTCGGCCTCCAGCACGATGAGTCCGAGGCTCGAGTTATTATACACGATGACCTTCACCGGCAGCTTGTGATGCACCGCCGTCATGAATTCGCCCATCAGCATGTTGAAACCGCCGTCGCCGGTGAGCGCAATGACCTGGCGCGAGCGGTCGAGCGCCTGGATGCCGTTGGCCTGGCCGAGCGCGGTTCCCACCGCGCAATTGTTGAAGGAGGCGAGAATGCGTTGCGATCCGCTCTGCCGGATCCAGTTGCCCGACCACAGCGTGTTGAGGCCGGTATCGATGACGAATACCGCATCGCGTCTGGCGAAGTCGCTCACGGTTCGCGCGACCGCCTGCGGATGGATGCGGTCGGAGCTGCGTTCGAGGTCCGCCTGCTTGTCCAGCATCGCGTCCCACTCGCGGCGTTCGCGCGTCACGCGCTCGAAGAAACTGCCATCGCTCTTTGCTGTTACTTCGTCGAGCAGCAGACTCAGTGTCGGCTTCACCGAGCCGACGATTCCCAGCGCGGTCGGCGTGCGGCGTCCGAGGGCCTCCGCTCGTTCATCGATCTGGATGACTGCGCCCTTCTGCGGCAGGAATTCCGAGAACGGGTAGTCGGTGCCGAGCATCACCAGCAGGTCGCACCGCATGATCGCCTTGTAATCGGCTTTCGTACCAACCATGCCGATGCCGCCCATCCAGCGCGGATCGTCATAGGGCATGATGTCTTTGCCCTTGAAGGAATGGATCAGAGGCGCTTTCAGATGGTCCGACAGCGCCCGCAACTCGTCCGCCGCGCCGTGGCATCCATTGCCGCACATGATCACGATATTCCCGGCCTGATCGATCCGGCGTGCAATCATGCCGACGTCTTCCGCGCTTGCCGCGAACTCCGAGCGCGGCTTCAATGTCGCCACACTCTGCACATGCCCATCCGCGTTTGCGGAAAATACATCGAGCGGCAGGGTCAGATGCGCGACGCCGCGGCGCCCATAGGCGACGGAGATCGCCTGATGAATGACGGAAGGTGCCTGCGCCGCCGAAGTAACAGTTTCGGTGTAGAGCGCGACATCGCGGAACAGCAGATCCGGCTCGGTCGTCTGGAAATAGTCGATCCCGCGCAGCTTCGTCGCCATGTCGCCGGACAGGGCAAGGACCGGCGCATGGTCGCGGGCTGCTTCATAGAGACCAGCGATGAGATGCGTGCTGCCGGGACCGGTCGTGCCCGCGCATACCGCGAGCCGGCCGGTCAATTTGGCCTGTCCGGCAGCGGCCAGCGCGGCGCCTTCTTCGTGCCGGACGCCGATCCACTCGATCTTGCTGCGGCGGACCGCATCGCCCAGGGGATTCAGGGAATCACCGATCAGGCCGAAAATCTGACGAACTCCGATCTCTTCGAGCACACCGACGAGCGTGTCTGCCACCATAGCCATCTGTCCCTCCTCGCTGCTGCGGCTGCCGTCCATCACGATCAAAACGGCGTGCCACACGATCGCACATCCGGAACTGCCGCTCGGTCCGAGGTTGGGAAGCACCTTATCGGCCGCGAGCAAGCGCGTTCCTCCACCGCTCAGTTTTATGCGGCATTCGCACTGCAACCAGTATAGCCTGAATTGGCTGTCGGGCCTCCAAATTTGCGGCCAGCGATAGGAGGAGGGGCGCATGAATCGAAGTCGGAAGTCAGCCGTTTCGGTCGTAGCACTCGCGGCGCTTCTGGAGGCACCGATCCTTCTTACGGCTGCGGGAGTTGCGGGTTCGCGTGCCGGAGAAGCAGAATCCATGGCGGGCTCCGAAGCCGGATATCTGGCCGAGAACAATGCCGCGATGACGAAGATGATGGACGGCATGACGGTGAAACCCACCGGCGATGTCGATCGCGATTTTGTGGCTGTGATGGTGCCGCATCATCAGGGTGCCATCGACATGGCGGTGGCCGTGCTGCGCTACGGGCACAACGAAAAGATCCGGCGGCTGGCGCAGGAAATCATCGTGGATCAGCAGCAGGAGATCGCCGCCATGCGCTTCGCCGTGGGCGAGACCCTGCCGCCATCCGTGCCGGTTCCCACCATGCCGGCGCCTGCTTCGACGAAGGCGTCCAACTGAACATAAACAGGAGCATGAAAATAATCAGCAAATAGGAGGAGGACATGAAGCTCTCGACTTTCGCGGTCAGCGTGGTGATGAGTGTTCTTCTTGCAGCGCCTGCCTTTGGCGGCCAGGCGCCCGGGGCGGCGGCCGCTCCCGATATTCCGGTCAGCCATCACGATCGCGTCTACGCCGCCGAACAATTCTCCAACACCGTTTCGGTGACCGATCCCGCGAGCAATACCGTGCTCGGTGTCATTCGCCTCGGCAATCCGCAGCCCGGGAATCTCAGCCCGCTCTATACGGGCCAACTGCTGGTGCACGGGATGGGTTTCTCGTCCGACCATCGCACCGTTGTGGTCGTGGCGATCGCCTCGAATGCCATCATCTTCATCGACACGCAAACAAATGCGGTCAAGCACATCACCTATGTCGGACGTTCGCCGCACGAAGCGTTCTTCACGCCGGACGACAGGGAGGTCTGGGTCACGGTGCGCGGCGAGAACTATGTCTCCGTGCTGGACGGCAAGACGTTCGAGGAGACGGCGCGTATCACCGTTCCAAATGGCCCCGGCATGACGATCTTTTCGCCGGACGGAAAATACGGCTATGTTTGCTCGTCCTTCACGCCCGAGACCGACGTCATCACCGTTGCCGACCATCAGATCGTGGGCCGGGTCGCGCAGGCGAGCCCGTTCTGTCCCAACATCGCGGCGACGCCCGACGGGACGCAGGTCTGGATCACGCTCAAGGACATCGGCAAAACGCAAGTATTCGATGCCCATCCACCTTTCGCTGTCCTGAAGACGCTGGACACCGGCCCGATCACCAATCACGTCAACATCGTCCGTAACGCGCACGGCCAATTTGCCTATCTCACCGTCGGTGGCCTGAACGTCGTCAAGGTCTTCCGTACCGACAATTTCCAGCAGGTGGCGACAATTCCGGTCGGCGACCTGCCGCACGGCATCTGGCCGTCGGGCGATGGAACACGCGTCTATGTCACACTCGAGAATGCGGACGGCATCGTCGCGATCGACACGCTCACCAATACGGTCATTGCGACGAAGCCAAGCGGGCAGGGCGGACAGGCGCTTGTCTATGTTCCCGATGCGGTGCCGGATGGCGATGGCACTCAAAATCTCCAGCCGCTCGGCGTGGCCGGGATGGCGGTGCATATTTCGCTCGCGCCGGCGGGCATGAAAAGCGGCGAGGCGCCGACCAGCGTCGCGTTGTTCGATCAGGGGCTTACGCAAGTGTTGGAGGCGGCAGTGACCGGCCTCGCGCCGAAGCAGCCTTATGTGCTGGCGTTGTCGAGCCGCGCCGACGGCTCGGGCGTGCTCCAGCCGCTGTCTTCATTCATGACCAATCCGGCCGGCTCTGCCATCGTCAATGCCGTCGGCCCCATTCGGCAACTCGTGCGCAGCGATGCGCCGACGGTGCGGCGCTATCTCGTCATCGCCACGGCTGTCGCCGGACAGCCCGGCGCGGCAGTTCAGTTGCAAAGGTAGGAGGCAGAATGTGACTTGTGCGCTTTGAGCTGAGTGCGGAAGTTGAATCGGTCAAGTGCGCGGCATCGGGCGTGAGGCTCCGTCAGAGAGATCATTTGAGCCGCAGGCGCATGTCGTTATAGGCAGCCCTTATAAGCGCGCTGACCGCGGCTTGGTCCACCTGTTGGCCCCAGCGAAGCTTTACATGCCGCATGCGTTTGCCGGTGCCTTCGAGAAGGCCGGCGGGATCGTCGAGCGACGAACCGTTAAAGAAGCCGACATTCACATGGGCGCTGAAGGCGTCCACATAGCCGAACGCGGCATCTTCCACGCAAGCCATGGGATGGCCGTCATGCAGAAGCTCGCGCACGTCCGTTCCGCAGCCGCGCATCAGTTCGAACCATGGCTGTGCGAACCGCCGCATCTCGTGATCGGGCCTGGAAAACCAGGCATCGATGGCGGGGTCGCGCCGCACGGCATCCGGAAACCGCATGAGTTTGTCCACCCGATCGTCTCCCTCCGGGCCCGGCCTTGCCGCAGACTCAGGCGGCGGCAGGCTTTCGTGTGCGCCTTACGTCGGCCAGCATGCGCCGCCTGCATGCGAAGCCACGTAACCGCCTGGCGCCTCGGGCCTTATCCCGCGCAACCGCAGGGATTGACAACGGCCGGAGCGCGTTCCTATTTGTCCGGCACGATCCAAGTTCGGTGGAATTCGCCTGGTCATATGCTGGCCGGCGGCTTTTTGGCGGTGCGATCCGCCATGTTGCCATGCCTGGGGTGAGGACACTGCCATGGAACACGAGCTTCAGCTTGGACTGCAAGATTCGGCGACCGACAGTGAGCCCTGGGTTCATCTGGTCTCCGATGCCAAGCCTTCCGATCATATCGTCCAGCTTTATCAGGATCAGGATTTTCTGAACCGCGCCGTGTGCCGGTTCGCCGGGGCTGCCCTCGCCAATGGCGAGGGGATCATTCTGGTGCCGACACTTGCGCACTGGAATGCCATCCGCCCCCGCCTGGAGGGCGAAGGCGTGGATGTGGAAGCTGCGTGCAAGCGAGGCCAGCTTTCGGTGGTCGACGCCGACGAGCTGCTGCCCCGCTTCATGCGGAACGCCATGCCCGATTCCTCCGTATTTCTCGGGCTGGCCGGAGATGTCGTCGGGCAGGCCCGATCGGGCGGCAGATATCAAAAGCTGCGCTGGTGGGGCGAAATGGTCAACGTCCTGTGGGAGCGCGGGGACGCTGCGGCCAGCATGGGGCTCGAGGACCTGTTCGATCAGCTTGCGCACCAGCACGACATTGCGATCTTCTGCTCGTTCCTGATGGACAATTTCGACGGTCATGTGCACGCGCACATGCTGCCAAGGCTCGGCGAGAACCACTCGCACCTGATTCCGGTGGAGGATTACGCGCGACTGGAGCGTGCCGTCGCCGCAGCTTTGCGCGAGACAGTCGGAGCGGACGAAGCTCGCGTCCTCGAGAGCCGGCTGCTCTCGCAATATCAGCCGTCCTTCGACATGCCGCGCGCCCAGGCGTTGCTGCTGGCCTTGCACCAGGCCCTGCCGGCTGTGGCCGATCCGGTGTTGCAACGAAGCCGTGGTTTGTATGCGGCTCGGGGTTGACGCGGCGACGACAACGCCGGGAGCTGAACTCGGGCGCGCGCGCGTGGACAGCGATCGCCCTGCAGCGGAGGTAGTCAGTCCGGATCGGAACGACGTCCTCGACGCAATCGACGTACCGATCGTCCTCATTCGCCGGGACTTTACGGTGGCCTCGTTCAATCAAGCCGCCGCTGATGTTCTGGGTTTCTCGCCAACGCATATCGGCCTTGACCCACGCGCTGCGCCGGCGCTCGGCGAGATGCCGGACCTGCAAGCGCGGTGCGAAGACATTTTCGCGGGCGGTTCGGCATGCCGGGTGAATTTTTCGGTCGGAGAAAAATCCTTCGTTGTGCGCATCGCTCCCTGCGGAAACGCCAGTCCGCCCGCGTCCGGAGCCGTGCTGACATTCACGAATGTGACGGCTTTCCGCAGCAGCATCGATCAGGCGATCCACGAGCGCGAATTCACGAAGGCCATCCTCAATACGGTCGGTGACCCGATCGTGGTGCTCGATGCCGACGCGCGCATCCAGGCTGGCAATCGCGCCTTTTACTCCACGTTCCGCATCTCGCGCGACCAGATGCAAGGGACGCCGCTGTACGAACTTGCGGAGCATGCATTCGATATCGACCGGCTGCGCGCAGGGCTCGACGCGATGATGACGGGTGTCAGCGCGTTCGAGTGCGTCGAGGTCGATCATGCAGTTGCCGGAGCGGAGCCGCGCAGCTTCGTGGTGGACGCCCGTCCGCTGGCATTGCCACGTCATTCCGAGCGCCGGATTCTGCTGACCTTCCACGACATTACGGCACGAAAGCAGGCGGAGGCGGCCAACGCGCGGCTTGCCGCGATCGTCGAGTCGTCGGACGACGCGATTGTCGGAAAGACCCTCGACGGCATCATCGTGAGCTGGAATGCCGGAGCCGAGCGCGTGTTCGGCTATCGGGCGCATGAAGTTGTGGGCAAGTCGATCACGCTGCTCATTCCGTCCGAGCGGCAAGCCGAAGAGCCTGCGATCCTTGAGCGGATCAGGCGAGGCGAACGCGTCGGACATTTCGAGACCGTTCGCCGGCGCAAGGACGGACGCCTGATCGACGTTTCGCTCGCTGTCTCGCCCGTTCTGGATACCAGCGGCCGTGTTATCGCCGCCTCGAAGATCGCACGGGATATTACCGAGCGCAAACGCATCGAAAAGGATCTTTCGGATTTTTTCGAGAATGCGTCCGTTGCCCTCCATTGGCTTGGGCCGGACGGCATAATCCTGAGAGCCAACCGGCGCGAGCTCGAGATGCTCGGCTACGAACGCGACGAATATCTCGGGCGGCATATTTCCGAATTCCATGTCGACCAGGAGACGATCGCGGACATTCTCAATCGTCTGGCGGCGGGAGAAGTAATCAGGGATTATCCGTCGCAGCTGCGCTGCAAGGATGGGGCGGTCCGCGATGTCGTGATTGATTCCAGCGTGCTGTGGGAGAACGGCCGTTTCGTTCACACGCGCTGTTTCATGACCGATGTGACCGCGCGGAAGCAGGCCGAGGAATCGCAGCAGATGCTTGTCGGCGAGTTGCAGCACCGCGTCAGGAATACGCTGGCCACGATTCAGGCCATCGCCTCACAAACCTTGCAGAGCGCCACCGCGGAGGAACGAAAATCGTTCAGCGGGCGGATCCTCGCATTGGCCAATGCCCACGATGTATTGACCAGCGACAATTGGGAGCGGGCGCCGCTGCGCCATGTCGTGGATCGCGCCCTTGCCCCCTTCCAAAAGGAACGCATCGCCGTGACAGGCCCGGATGTGCCGCTCGGGGCGCGGAACGCGCTGCTTACGGCGATGGTACTTCACGAACTCGCGACCAATGCGCTGAAATATGGCGCGCTCTCGAATGGAACCGGCCAGGTCTGCCTGGACTGGACGGTGCGAGAGAGCACCGAAGGCAAGCGACTGCAGTTGTGCTGGATCGAGCGTGGCGGACCGCCTGTCCGGGAACCGACCCGGAAAGGTTTCGGCTCCCGGCTGATCGAACGCAGTCTCGAAGAGACGCAGGTCAGATTCGAGCCCGAAGGCGTAACCTGCACGCTGGAAATGGCGCTCTGAGATGGTGTGTAACCGGCGGGCAGCCGGTGAACGACAACGGCACCAGGCTTGCGAACGATTGAACCAGTCGGCGCCCGAACTTACCGCGCCCTTCGCAACCTTGGCAGCCGCAGCCTGCGCAGCTCTTCCGGCAGCTTCTCCGATGCCCATGTCCCCAAATTGCGGCTGATCACGTAGAAGCTTGGGGTGAATAACAGGCCGAACAGCGTCACGCCGATCATGCCGAAGAACACGGCGATGCCGAGTGCCTGGCGCATTTCGGAGCCGGGGCCGGTGTCGGTGACGAGGGGCAGGGTGCCTAAAATAAACGCGACGGAAGTCATTAGTATCGGGCGCAGGCGCTGGCGGGCGGCGAGTTCGGCGGCGCCACGGCGGTCGAGTTTCTCCTCCTGTTCGCCGCGCTTGGCAAACTCGACGATCAGGATGGCGTTCTTGGCGGCGAGGCCCACCAGCACGACAAGCCCGATCTGGGTCAGGATGTTGTTGTCGCGGCCCATCAGGTTCACGCCGAGCATCGCGGCCAGGAGACACATCGGCACGATGAGGATGACGGCGAGCGGCAGCACCAGGCTTTCGTAGTTCGCCGCGAGCAGGAGAAAGATGAACACCACCGAGAGCCCGAACACGAAGATGCCGGTGTTCCCGGCCTGCTCCTGCTGGAAGGCGAGTTCGGTCCATTCGGTGGCGAAGCCCTGCGGCAGGATCTTCGCGGCGAGCTGTTGCATCGTCGCCAGCGACTGGCCGCTGGAAAAGCCGGGTGCTGAGTCGCCCTGGACTTCCACCGACGGATAGAGATTGTAACGCACCGCGCGCCACGGGCCGCTGGTGTTCCTGAGCGTCATCACCGAATCGAGCGGCACCATGTTGCCCGAGGCGGCGCGCGTCTTGAGCAGGCCGATATCGCCGGGCTCGGCGCGATGCGGCGCGTCGGCCTGGGCGGTGACACGCCAGGTGCGGCCGAGATAGTTGAAATCATTGATATAAGTAGAGCCGAGATAGGTGCCGAGCGTGTCGAAGACGTTCTGGATCGGCACGCCAAGCTGCTCGGCGCGCTCGCGGTCGATATCGGCATAGAGCCGCGGCGTGTGCGTGTTGAAAGTCGTGAACACGCGCTGCAGCCCTGGCGCCTGATTCGCTGCCGCGATCAGCCGGTTGCTCACATCTTCCAGCGCGCGCCAGTCCGGCCCGTTGCGGTCCTCGACAATCATCTTGTAGCCGCCGGCGGTGCCGATGCCTTGTACGGGCGGCGGGGGAATGACGATGATCAAACCTGCCGTGATGGAGGCGAGCGAGCGCTGCAGTTCGGCTGCGATCTTGATTGCCGTTTCGCGCTGGCCGCTGGGCTTCAGCGGCACAAACATCGCCGCGGCGTTCGGCGCGGTGGTGAAGGTCGCGCCGTCGAAACCGGCGAAGGCAACGGTGCCGAGCGCGCCAGGGTTCTTCAGCGCGATCCGCTGCGCCTGCCGCAAAATTTCATCCGTGCGCTGCAGCGAGGCGCCGGGCGGCATTTGTACGACGCCGATGAGATAACCCTGGTCCTGCGCCGGAATGAAACCGGTCGGCGTCTCATAGAGGCGCCAGACCGCGAGGACCATCAGGACGAGATAGGCGACGCCGATCACGGCAAGCGTCCGGATGGCGCGCGCGGTGAAGCGCCCGTATCGCTCCGAGAGCGAGGCGAAGCCCGCGTTGAATCCGCGGGAGAAGCGCGCAAAGAATCCGGGGGCCGCGGGCGCATCTTCTTTTTTGGGCGGCTTCAGGATCAGCGCCGCGAGCGCGGGCGTGAGGGTCAGCGATACCCAGCACGAGATGGCGGTCGCGGCGATGATGGTCAGCGCGAACTGTTTGTAGAACGCGCCGGAAATGCCGGGGATGAAGGCCGTCGGGATGAACACCCCCATCAGCACCAGCGCGATGGCGATCAGCGCGCCGGAGACTTCATCCATGCTGCGATGCGCGGCGTCGCGCGGGCTCAGTCCGTCTTCCTCCATGACGCGCTCGATGTTCTCGATCACGACGATCGCATCATCGACCACGATGCCGATTGCGAGCACCATGCCGAACAGCGAAAGATTGTTGAGCGAGTAGCCGAAGGCCGTGAGCGCCGCGAACGAGCCGATGATTGAAACGGGAATGGCGAGAATCGGCACGATCGCCGCGCGCCAGCTTTGCAGGAACAGCAGCACGACGAGCGACACGAGTATGATCGCTTCGAACAGCGTGCGCTCGACCGCCGAGATCGACTTGGCGATATATTCGGTCGGATTGTAGGGCACGACATATTTCATGCCGGGTGGGAAGGTCTTCGAGGCGTCCTGGAGCTCGGCGAGCACGGCCTGTGCGGTCGAAAGTGCATTCGAGCCCGGCAGCTGGAATATGCCGATGCCGACCGTGGGCGTGCCGGAGAAATAGGCGTTTTCCGTGTAATCCTGGGCGCCGAGCTCGACGCGCGCCACATCGCGCAGGCGGGTGAGGCGGCCCTGATTGTCGCTCTTCAGGATGATGTTGCGGAATTCCTCCGGCGTAATCAGACGGCCTTTCGTCTGGATGCCGAGCTGGAACGCGGTGCCGCCGCGGTTGAAGGGCGGCGCGCCGACCGCGCCTGCCGCCACCTGCACATTCTGCGCCTGGATGGCGGTAACGATCTCGTCGACGGTCATATTCACTTCCGCCGCGCGGTCGGGGTCGATCCAGATGCGCATGCTGTAGTCGCGGCCGCCGAAGAGGCGCACGGACCCCACGCCATGCACGCGCGAGAGACGGTCGACCAGCTGCAGCGTCGCGTAGTTGGAGAGATATTGCTGCGGCAGGCTGTGGTCGGGCGAGACGAGCGTGGCGACCAGAAGCAGATCGGGCGAACTTTTGGCGACAACAACACCGATCTGCTGCACCTCCTGCGGCAGCCGCGGCAGGGCGGTGCTGACGCGGTTCTGCGTCAGCA
>DATAYG010000167.1:0-5373 GCA_036272695.1 Rhizomicrobium sp.
TCGCGCGTAACCCCAAACAAACTTGTCATCCCGAACACAAAGCGGGCCGGAGCACGCCATCGCCCTCGCCCATCCAATTGCTTTGTTATTTTGTTCCTTTCGACGCGGCTGAACGCGGCGCGATTGCCTGGAATGCCCGCACTCCTCCAAACCCGTCATAGCCGGGCCACCCCCGGCCATGACGAATGTGGGTTACCTAATTACTCTGGCGGATTGGCCAGCAGATAAGGCAGGCCGTTATTGATGTTCGGATTCTCACTCCAGACCGAAGGATCGAAGCCCGCTGGAAGGCCGGATTGCAGCTGCTCCGTCGAAAGACCGGTGATGCCGGGATCGTTCAAGGGTGAGCCAGCGCCTTGGTCAGGATTCGTGACGCCGCTCGTGTCCATGTCCCAGTAGGTGTCGCTCAGGCTTCCAGCCTGCGAGATGTCGTCACCAATAAGGCCACCGATCTGGGGTCCGCTTGGCGCGCCGGTTGAATAGGGGGCGTTTGAAAATAGTGACAGCAGCAATGAGCCCATGATTCCCGCAACTCGCACGATTCACGCTCAAGTTCGCGAACCGTCAGTCCTGGCACCGCGCTTCACTTTGCAGTATGAGCCTGCGCGGGCAAGAGCATTCACTAGATAGCCCGCTCTATCCCCTTGAATACTGCCTCCTCGGGTTTTGAATAGCCGACAGTATGTTTTCGGCAACTTTTTCTATGAGCTTCGCCCCCCAGAATGGATCGCTTACATCGTAATAAATTACTCGAATATGTTGCAAATCGAATGGGACATCTTCTTCTCGGGCTGAGACCAATACGACAGGTTTTTTCAGTGCATGCGCGACGCCAACTCGTAAAAAACGTTCGGATTTCTCGTCGTTAGCTCTGCAACCAGCACCTTTGCTACGACAATTCCCTGAAATACTTGATCCATGATTTTGCCAGTACCGAAGATTTCCGCATCCGCCCGCACTGATGTGAGCCCTGCTTTTTCTATGGCAGGCTTGAAGATCTTTTCATAATACCCTCCGAGAGGAGCTGCGAATGGCTGCATCACAAAACATGTGCCAGCAGCGCTTACACTCACGGACTTGCCGAGCTTTTTCATACGATCGGATTGAAGCGGTGTTGGCGCGCTGCCTGCGTCTGTCGAGATATCAATGACGCGAATCTTATCGCCGTGCCTGTCCAACAACTGCGCAACCTCAAGGGAGTCCATAAATACTTGCTTGAATTCCCCAAACCGCGCTGCGGGAATTTTGTATGTTTCGACTAGCGTATTTTGCAGAAATTGATCATCAGGTAGATTTTCACCACGGTAGTGCTTATAGACGTCTGAGATTTCTGGGGCATTCAACACCGCTTCCCGATAACCATCCAATTCGTCAGAAGGTACTTGGGGCCGCAAGATCTTTTTTGCCAGAGCTGACGGTTGAATTTTTCCGGTCTCAGGACGTTCCAACAATCCGAACTTCAGCGCGGAACTGATTTCGACCCGCAGAGGGCCGCCAAGTCCGACTCCTACAAAGGCCGCGACCTCTGTCTCGGTGGATGGTCTTCCCGCGTTTTGGTCAAGGATCGCCCGCGGAATGCGGAGGACCTTGGAGAGCGAATGTCGCGGAAATTTTGCCTGTGCTTGTTCCGCCGAGGATTTGGCTCTTCTGGTCTTACGGCCCCGTTTTTTTCGCGCGTTGCGCTGGGTGTTATCGCTGAGGGTTGCAGTCATTGAATCATCAATTCTCGTTCACTATTCGACTCAAGCTTATCACAGAGTTCAGAAAGCAAGCAGTCGACTACCAACAGGTCCGAGAGTGATTGTTCAGAATCCCAGACACCAACTGCATTTGCCGGCGCTTTCGAAGGGGCTGGGCTTCGCGCCGACAGCTGGCGGAGAGGCTAAGTCAGATCACCGGAGGATAGCCGCTGGCGGATCAAATGCGCGCTTGCAATTGCCCTGCTGCGGGCTACATTGTAGCTCAACGGAGGATTGATGGCTGAAAATTCGGTTGTCCGCGCCCGCATCGATGAGCGCACCAAGAACGAGGCTGCAGCGGTGCTGGCGGCAATGGGGCTTACGGTCTCGGATGCCTTCCGGCTTCTCATGGTGCGGATCGCGGCGGACAAGGCGCTCCCTTTCGAGCCCCTGACCCCCAACGCCAAGACGATCGCGGCCATAAAGGAATCGCGCAAGGGCAGATTGCCGCGCTTCAAGACCGTTAAGGCCCTGCTTGACGACCTGAATGCGGGAGATTGAACGCACCGGCCGGTTCAAGCGCGACTACAGGCGCGAGCTGAAAGGGCGTCACCGGCTCGGCCTCGATGCCAGCCTGACCGCCGTGCTTATCCCGCTCATGAACGATACGCCTCTGGCTGCGCGTTGTCGCGATCATCCGCTCTCCGGCGAATGGTCGGGATTCCGCGATTGCCACGTCAAGCCCGATCTCGTGCTGATCTACGAAAAACCGGACGACGATACCCTGCGGCTCGTCCGTCTCGGCTCGCATAGCGAGCTCGGTTTGTGAGTGTTTGTGGGGAGTGCGCATTTCCCGACGAGCCGCCCAATGTTCCTTGAGTGTGGAATTGCAAAACAGGACCAATGTTTCCCCTCAGAGAGTCCTGCTCAAGAGAGAGCTATCTAATAAATTGCTCTCCGTTCCAATGTCTCTCCGTTACCCCGGCAGCTTGCGGCATTTGATTGATCCGCCGGTGGTGCCGTTGCTAGTGCTCGTGCTGGGCCAGATGCCGACGCAATAGGCGTCGTTCGGATTGACCACCCAGTTGCTGCCATTGTCGTACTGGCTGCCGAAGCCGGAAACGACGATCTGCGTGTCCGTCCAGCTTACATAGCCGATGGTCACGCCGTTGCAGTCATTGGCGCCGCAAAAGCCGGCGTTCCAGGGGAAGCCGTCGGTGCCCGGCGCCATGGCGTTATAGTCGGTGAACACGAAGAACGGCGAATTGGTATTCTGGCCGATAATGTCCGGTGCGTCGCCGAAGCCCGAACCATTGATCGTCACTGTCAGGGATTGTCCGCTGCCGGAGGCCACGATGGAGCCGATATGCGGTGTGCCCGGGCTGTGAGATATCCGTCCGCCCCACGCGCCGACATTGCCGGCTGTCTGATTGTAGACGGCGATCCGCAGCGCATCGCCCTTCGCAATCGCGATGCCCGTCACCGTGATGGAGGTGTCCGACCAATCCGTCACGTTGATGACCTGCTGGAACGGCTGGCTCGCCAGATCGACCACCTGCAGCTGAAGCGGCTCGCAGGCGGTGCAGGGAATGCCGTCGGGCGGCGGCCCGAAATTCCGGCCCGCGATCGTAGCGGTATAGTTTCCCGGGCTGCCGCTGAAGGAGACCCCCTGTATCTTCGGAAGATGCGAGCCGGCGCTGGCGGGTGCGGATCCCGCCATTGCAAATCCCAAAGCACTGCAAACCGCAAGCACTTGCCTGATCATTGTCGTCCCCTTCGCGCGTCAATCTGAAAGCCCCGGGCGTTGCCGGGCGCCATGGTGATAATCGCATTATTCGACGGCTGCATGAAGCCCGGAGCAGCAAAAAGGGGGACACGAAACATGACAGGAGCAAGGGCTCTCCTGAACGGCCGGGCCGGCTGGGATGGCGCCGCCAGGCTTTGGGCCTGTCACCCTGTCCCCGACGGGCCGAACCGGACGTGTTTGGGCTTGCGCGAAAAAAGATTATATTGACTGACTGATTCGCGAAGGTTGAATCCCGACGCACCATGAGCAACAGAACCTCTGGTACTAAAAAGAAGCGGCCGGCCGCGAGCAAGCGGAAAGCCGCGAAAAAGACTCCGCGTGCGGCCGTCCGCCAAGGCCTCCGGAACATTTCCCGGTTGGAAAAAAGCCCGAAACATGCTGCCGGCTGGAGGGTCGGCGTCGTGCGCCGGGGCACGTCCACGCACAGGCATTTTGCCGACAGCAAATTCGGCGGAAAGACCAAGGCGCTGGCCGCGGCCAAGGCGTGGCGCGATCAGGTCGTGAAATCCGGCTCGGATGTCGATTATGTGCTGTGGCGCAGGCAGAAGCGCTCGCGGGAGAGTTCGAGCGGCATCGTCGGCGTCGGCCGCTACGAGGTGCTTTACGCGGCGACCCGCCATCCGGTCTGGGAGGCGTCCTGGCAGGATGCCGACGGCAGACGGCACAGCCGCAGGTTCTTCATTTCGGTCCATGGCGAGAAGGGTGCCAAGGCCCGTGCCGTCGCCGCGCGCCGCGCAGCGATCGCAGAGCTGAAACAGGAACTGATCCGCCGCGGCCGGCGGTCGGGTGGGTAGGCGGCACGCCGTCTTGATGCAGCGAATATCGGGATTTGAGTCCGGCTCGTAACGATTTCAGCTTGCCGTCCTGCCGAGAGACCGCTTCGAACAGGCTTCGTGCCTGGCGGCTCCCTTCCACAGAGGATTGGTGAGCCGGCCGGCCGGCCGCAAGCGGCGCCTCGACCCACCTTCCCGAGCATCCGCGTGTGAGCGGAGCAGCGCTGTCGAACCAAATTGGTTGACAAAAGAACCAAAATGGCTATAAGATGCCAGGTTGGGCCCTGCGCCTTTTTGTTCCGGGGAATGAACCAAACAAGAAGGGTGACAATTCTCAGGGAAATTTCGCGATGCGCGAGAAATTTGGCATCGGAAGGAGCTCGCGGTTCGGTTCGATGCGCGAGCTGAATGCATCATCTCAGGGAAATTCGGACGCGAATATTCTGTGCGCGCTCCGGTTGAGACGGGGCGCGTGCAATTCTCAGGGAATTTCGCGCGGGTCGGAAGTGCCGGCGGAAGGCGGTCGCGGTTTGGTCCGGCGCGCGCGGCGTGCACATTCTCAGGGAATTGGGGCATGATTTGCCGGCACGCCTTCGAACCGGCGCGGGACAGCGACCAATCTCAGGGAATTTTCGCGGATCGGGAGACTCTTCTGCCCCATCCTGCCGGGAGGCAGCGGCGCCATCCACCAGCCTCGCCAGCTCCTCCAGCAGGCGGGCGAGTAGGTCAACAAGTTGATATGCCGACGCGGCATCAATTATGGAGCCGCGCGCTACCGCATCCTGGGTGCGGGCGTGCCGTCGGACCAGTGCGTCACCGGAACCATGATCACGCTGATGGCTTCGGCGGAGTCCTGGAACTGCGGGTTCAGCATCGGCGGTGCGCCGGGAAGATCGGCGCCCCAGTTCGCGCCGTCGGCGCGCGGAAAATAGAACATCAGATGCGGCACCCAGCTCCGCGCCTTGTCGTTGAGATGACCCTGCTTGGACATCATGTAGGTCATCGCGCCCGCTTCGAGACGCGGCAAGATGTGTTTTCCGATACCTTCTTTGATTGCAGCGGCGATCTCTGGCTTCGAGCGTCCTGCGAGCACCAGCTCGGTGCGCCTGACCGT
>DATAYG010000168.1:0-10964 GCA_036272695.1 Rhizomicrobium sp.
AGGCGGAGACCGGCACCGATGCGGCCCCTGCAAGCCTGTCGCGTTTTCTGATCCGACATGGACAGCGATTCAAAAAAAACATTGCTGGCCAGCGAACAGAAACGTCCCGACGTCGCCCAGCGACGTGATGAGTGGATCAGGTTGCGCCAGCCGCGGATGTGCATCGAGCCACACCGGCTGGTGTTTATCGACGAGACCGGCACGACAACCAAGATGACGCGCCTGCGCGGGCGGGCACCGCTCGGCGAGCGGCTCAGAATGTATGTGCCCTTCGGCCATTGGCACACTCAGACCTTCGTCGCCGGTCTCAGATGCCATGGCCTGATCGCGCCCTGGGTGCTGGACGGTCCGATGAACCGCCGTGCCTTTGAGGTCTATGTCGAGACGCAACTCGGCCCAAATCTTTCCAGGGGCGACGTTGTCGTCATGGACAATCTGTCCTCGCACAAAGGACCGCGCGTGACAGAACTCATTCAGGAGCGCGGTGCATGGCCGCTCTTCCTGCCGCCCTATTCCCCGGATCTCAATCCAATCGAACTGGCCTTCGCCAAACTCAAGGAGTTCTTACGCAAACACGGAGCAAGAACGATCGAAGCCCTTTGGCAGGCCATCGGCAACATATGCGATCTCTTCACTCCCAAGGAGTGTTGGAACTATTTTCGCCATGACGGCTACACAACCGACTTCACATGAAAGTCCGATGCTCTAGGGAAGAGGGTTGCCCCTCTTCCCCGCTTTGCTATCGGCCAACACCCTCCACGATGATGTTGGGTGCATAGATCGCGATACGCAGCCCTCCGGGCGTGACGGATTTGATCTCGATAGAACCGGAGGCTCTACTATGCTTGACCCGTCGAATTTTTCCGATTGCAAAAGACGACACGCAACCAGTGCTCTCGACGGCCGCAATTGCCGCACGCACATCTGGATGGCGCACAGCGTTGCCGTGACGCCCGATTAGTTGGAACGACATCAATATCCTCGCTATGGCAGAATTGAACGCATGAACGAGAACATGCACGTCAGGCTTCGGAGCAGGGCGTCCCCGCCAGAGCATCATCATATCGCCCGTGAGCCAGTTCCGAACCCAGCCTTCCCGCAGATTGGCCCGAATAGCCGCCGCTGCCGCCCGCCGCCGCGCTCTTCGACGAATGATCTGCCTCGATACCGGCGCCGTCATTGTGGCCATCAACCGGCGCGTTCCCAATGTCCGGCCGAGGCTCGAAGCGGCGCTCGTCGCGCGCGCGGCGGTCGCGATACCGGTGGTCGTTCTCCATGAATTGTCGTACGGGATTCGAAGGAGCGCGCGCGGCCAGGCTGGCGCGCAGGCTCTGGCCGCTTCCCTCGCGCTGGGCATTACGGTGTGGAGCTTCGAGCCGGAGGACGCCGAGGAAGCCGGCGAGATTCGGCGCGCGCATGAACGCGCCGGCACGCCGATCGGCGCCTACGGCATCCTGATTGCGGCACAGGCCCGGCGCCGCTCCGCGCTTCTGGTAACCGCGAACACCGGCGAATTCGCGCGCCTTCCAGGGCTGAAAATGGAGAACTGGGCGCTCGATTGAAGTAGCGTGCGCGCCGTCATCCAGCCCGCGGCATGATGCAAATGGCGCGTGTGTTGTTCCCGCCAATCACCGTCTCGGTCACCAGCAAGTAATTTCATCAAGACGGGGCCGCGCGATGTTTCACGTGAAACATTAGTTGGCGGTTTGTTTCGTTGCGGAGGGGTGTTGCGGCGAAATAGAGCGATTTACAGGCGCAAGGCCCCTGTTACGCGCCTGTTCCACAACGGGCCGGAAATGGCCGCAACGCACTGCAATCGCTCGCGAAAAGCGGTTTGTTCACGCGGCCGAAGCCGCCCGTCCTGAAAAATCGCCTGTTTTTTGCCTGATAAACAGGTTGCGGGCGCGCGGCCGGGCTTGCGCGGGCCGGCGGGCGCTGCTACCTCCCGCCGCTTCATGAGCGACATGGCCGCACGGAACACGGACACCCCCGCGAGCGAGGCGGCGCGGCGGCGGAGCTTTGCCATCATCTCCCATCCCGATGCGGGCAAGACGACGCTCACCGAGCACCTGCTCCTGTTAGGCGGCGCGATTCGGGCGGCGGGGCAGGTGAAGGCGCGCGGCGAGGCGCGGCGCGCGCGCTCGGACTGGATGAAGATCGAGCAGGAACGCGGCATCTCGGTGACGAGCGCCGTGATGACGTTCGAATATGCGGACAGCGTGTTCAACCTGCTCGACACGCCGGGCCATGAGGATTTCAGCGAGGACACCTACCGCACGCTGACCGCCGCGGATTCCGCTGTTATGGTGATCGACGCGGCGCGCGGCATCGAAAGCCAGACGCGCAAGCTGTTCGAGGTCTGCCGGCTGCGCGACATCCCGATCATGACTTTCATCAACAAGATGGACCGCGAGGCGCGCGATCCGCTCGAGCTGCTCGACGAAATTTCCGACCAGCTGCAGCTTGAATGCGCGCCGATGATCTGGCCCGCAGGAATGGGCCTGAATTTCCGGGGCATCTATGATTTTGTACATGACGAGTTTCTGCGCTTTGGTACAAAGGAGCGTGTTTCCGGCGCGGTGTTGAAGGATGTACTTGCGCCTGATGAATACAGGCATTTCGAAGAGGAAGCGGCGCTGGCGCGGGGCGCGAGTTCCGCCTTCGATCTGGAGACCTATCGCGCGGGCCATCTGACGCCGGTTTATTTCGGCAGCGCGCTCAAGAATTTCGGCGTGCGCGAATTGCTGGAAGCGCTGGCGAAATATGCACCGGCGCCGCGCACGCAGGAATCGCGCACACGACTTGTTCTTCCGGCCGATGAGGAAGTGACGGGCTTCGTGTTCAAGGTGCAGGCCAACATGGATCCCAACCATCGCGACCGCGTCGCGTTCCTGCGGCTGTGTTCGGGGCGCTTCCGCCGCGGCATGAAATTGAAGCAGTCGGGCACCGGCAAGACGCTCGGCGTGCACAATCCCATCCTGTTCTTCGCGCAGGAGCGCGAAACGGTGGACGAGGCGTGGCCCGGCGACGTGATCGGCATTCCCAATCACGGCGTATTGCGCGTGGGCGATACGCTGTCGGAATCCGGCGAAGTGATATTCACCGGCATTCCCAATTTCGCCCCGGAAATCCTGCGCCGCGTGCGGCTCGGCGATCCGATGAAACAGAAACACCTCTCGCGCGCGCTCGAGAGCCTCGCGGAGGAGGGCGTGGTCCAGGTGTTCAAGCCGATGCTCGGCGCGCAATGGATTGTTGGTGTGGTCGGCATGCTGCAGCTCGATGTGCTGAAGAGCCGCCTGCGCGCGGAATACGGCCTCGATACCGATCTCGAACCTTCGCCCTATGACACGGCGCGCTGGATTTCCGGCACGCCGCAGGAGCTGGAGAAGTTCATCTCGTTTTATCGCAACCAGATGGCCGAGGATCGCGACCGCGCGCCGGTGTTTCTGGCCAAGAGCGAATGGGAACTGGGCTATGTCGCGCCGAAATTTCCCGCGATCAAATTCGCCAAAACCCGCGAACGCGCCGACGTCCACGCGGCATCGTAAGTTTGTTTTACCACGAAGAGCACGAAGAGCACGAAGAGCACGAAGAGCACGAAGAGCACGAAGAGCACAAAGGATTATACCTTCGTGCCCTTTGTGCTCTTTGTGGTAATATTTTAGGGAGCGGTTGTTTCGGGGCGGAGAATGAAGCCGGCGTTTTCGAGCGCGAGGCGGATCTCGCGGGCGTGATTGGCATCGCGCGCTTCGATGGTCAGGCCGAGATCGGCTGACTTCGCGGACATGTCGGTCAGCATGCGGTTATGCGAGACTTCGAGAATGTTTCCGCCCGTCTCACTGACCACCGTCGCGATGCGTGCAAGCAGGCCGGGGCGGTCCTCGATCTTCACGACCAGCGAAAGAATACGGCCCTCGCGCGACAGCTCGCGCAGGATCACATTCGAGAGCATCCGCATTTCGATATTGCCGCCGGAAATAATGACGCCGACTTTGCGTCCACGAAAAATGTCCGGGTTGGCCATCACGGCGGCGAGCGCAGTGGCGCCCGCGCCTTCGGCGACGGTCTTTTCCACTTCGAGCAGAGTAACAATCGCGCTCTCGATCTGATCCTCGCGCACGAGCAGCACGTCTTTGCAGAGAGCCGCAAGCACGCGCCGGGCCAGGTCGCCCGCCTTCTTCACCGCAATGCCTTCGGCGATGGTCTGCACCGAGC
Organism: Rhizomicrobium sp.; assembly: GCA_036272695.1. Lineage (GTDB taxonomy): Bacteria > Pseudomonadota > Alphaproteobacteria > Micropepsales > Micropepsaceae > Rhizomicrobium. The sequence continues at coordinate 4,216 of DATAYG010000168.1, forward strand.
AGGGCAGCGACGCGCCCTTCAGCACGTCATACATCGACGGACACACTTCGGCTTCGGCGCCGTAAATCTCGATGTCTGGTTTCAACGCCTTGGCGCCGAGCGCAATGCCGGAAATCAGTCCACCGCCGCCGATGGGCGCCACGATGGCGTCGAGTTCGGGCGCGGCTGCGAGCAGTTCGAGCGCAACCGTGCCCTGACCGGCGACGATCTTCGCATCCTCATAGGGATGAATGAAGGCGAGTTGTTCTTCGCTGGCGATCTGGTGCGCGCGCTCGAACGCCTGTTCCAGCGTCACTCCGTGAAGGATCACGCGCGCACCGAAATTCCTGGTGTGTTTGATTTTGTTATAAGGGGTACCCTCGGGCATCACGATGGTCGCGGGAATACCCAGCCGTTGTGCGTGATAGGCCACACCCTGGGCATGGTTGCCGGCCGACATGGCGGCGACGCCGCGTTGCTTCTCCTCCGGCGTCAGCGACAGCAGCTTGTTCAGCGCGCCGCGTTCCTTGAAGGAGGAGGTGAAATGCAGGTTCTCGAACTTCAGATGGATCTCGGCGCCCGTGATCGCCGACAGCGTACGCGACCAGTGGCTCGGTGTAGGTCCAACCACGCCCTCGATGGCTTGTGCAGCGGCGCGGATGTCGTCGAGCGTAACCTCCGGAAATGTCGGCAGCACGCCGGGCGATCCGTCCATCGTTCCCGTTCCTTTGCGGTTGGGTGTTGCGGCTGGTAGCAGCGGAGGGATTTGAACCCCCGACCAAGGGATTATGATTCCCCTGCTCTACCACTGAGCTACGCTGCCATTCCTTGGGTTTTTACCCCCTTGCGGGTTCCGTGTCTCGCCTATGTCTCGGGGCAACCGAAAGCTCGACGCGGGGGCGTTTTGTCGAAATTCTTGACGATATGCAAGCCCCGCTTGAGTGGCCCATTTCCCGTTCCGGCGCCCGAAGGATCGCCGTCGGGGCTTCGAGCCTGACGGCGGACCCCGCCCTGTAGCGGTTTCGAGTGAAAAGCGCCTCAACGCTTAAGTGGTCCCTCGGCAATAACTCCCTTCGAAAATTCCCTTATCGCCGCCTGTATGGTCTCGCAGCTATTGAGCTGTGCGCGAGCAAAAGCGAGATACGCTTCGGCGTTATTCTTTGCGATGGTCAAGAGCGGAGATGGATGCTTGTCTGCCTCGGCGACGATCATATCGAGCGATTGTTGAGCGAGATTTACCATCTGTTGGTAAAGTGCACAGGGGTCCATTGATAACCTCCTCTCGGTGGGCGGCACCATCATTACCGCGAGCCAATTTCGATCTCAACCCGCGACGGCCCGGTCACGATCCGGGATGGCAAACCGAAGCGGACTTCCCTTGGACATGACAGTGTCCACGACGAACCCTGGCCGTAAGAGTTCTTCCGTGCGAATTGCGCGATCTCGAGCAGTCCTAGGACTGTTTCCGGCGCACCGATTTTCACAAACTGTCGACGGTCGACGCAACGAGTTTAGTATTCATGAACGGGGCGCATCTTCGTGACGCATACTCTTTCGATCGTCACTTCGTAGTTGCCGGATTCGGGTTTGTACCCCAGACGGCGCCGTGGTGCATCAGTTCGCGCCGCCCCCGGCATTCAATACCGATACCTTCGTTGTCAAGCCACGCCGCATGATCCGCGTGCGCTCGGGACATGGCGGCATGGACGCAGCTATCCGACGCCTGGTATCCACGCCGAAATCGACAAATACGCACTCAATGCCGTTGCGGACGACCTGATAGTTGATCAGTTCGATCAGCCGAGATAAATCTATTATGTCCGATCTAAACTTGACCACGGTGCCATTACCTCGTATCGAATACGTCGACACGAAGACAAAATTATATTTGCTGTAATGTCGACGCCACTCGATATTCTCGACCATCCCCCATTCGATCTTGCGCCACGCTCTGTGAGGGAACGAAAAGTTGACGATGCATTGACCGTCAATGCCGACCTGGCGCGTGCATAAATAGTAGTGCCATGCAGCAAGTCCATGCACGGCCGAAAATCCGGCGAGCACCGACGCAACCCATGCAACGAGTCCCTCACCTGCAATATATTTCTGGTTCGCAAGCGAGTGGACGAAAAACGCAGCCCCGGCCGCCAGACTGATCGCTATCAAGACCGGCAGCGCTACCAGGAGCAACCGGGTCCCCCAGGAATAGCGAAAAATCGCCAGATCTTTGCCAAGCACATTCATGCTGCGTTGTTCGAATGATCCCTATGCACTACGTCCCAAACCGGAAATGCATCACGTCGCCGTCGCGGACGATGTAGTCCTTGCCTTCGAGTCGCATGCGGCCGGCATCGCGGGCGCCGGCCTCGCCGCTGTTCGCGACATAGTCCTCATAGGCAATGGTTTCGGCACGGATGAAGCCCTTTTCGAAATCGGTGTGAATGACGCCCGCAGCCTGTGGCGCGCGCGCCCCCCTCGTCACGGTCCAGGCTCGCGCCTCCTTCGGGCCGGCGGTGAAGAAAGTTATGAGGCCCAGCAGCGCGTAGCCCGCGCGGATCAGCCGGTCGAGCCCCGGCTCCTCGAGCCCGAGATGCGACAGGAAGTCGGTACGTTCGATGGGTTCGAGCTGCGCCACCTCCTCCTCGATACGTGCGGATATGGCGACGCAAGCTGCGCCCTCGCGCTTTGCCTTCTCCTCGACGGCTGCCGAAAACGCATTGCCCGCAGCTGCCGACTGTTCGTCGACATTGCAGACATACAGAACCGGTTTTTGGGTCATGAGTCCGAGCCGGCTGTAGGGTTCGCGCTCTTCTCCCGATAATTCGGCGAGTCGCGCCGGCTTGCCCTCGCGAAGAAGTGCGAGCGCCTTCGACATCAGCGCGAATTGTTCCTTCGATTCCTTGTCGCCGCCCTTTGCCTTCTTTTCGATGGGAACAACTCGCCGTTCGAGACTTTCGAGATCGGCAAGCATCAGTTCGGTTTCAACTGTTTCGGCGTCGCCGACCGGATCGATGCGGCCTTCCACGTGCGTAATGTCGTCGTCCTCGAAACAGCGCAGCACATGCGCGATGGCATCGACTTCGCGGATGTTGGCAAGGAACTGGTTGCCGAGTCCCTCGCCCTTCGATGCGCCGCGCACCAGCCCCGCAATATCGACGAAAGTGATGCGCGTCGGCACGATCTCTGCGGAGTGCGCGAGCGCCGCGAGCCTTTCGAGCCTCGGATCGGGCACTGCGACTTCGCCCACATTGGGTTCGATGGTGCAGAACGGATAATTCGCCGCCTGCGCAGCCGCTGTCTGCGTCAGCGCATTGAAGAGGGTCGACTTGCCGACATTGGGCAGGCCGACGATGCCGCATTTGAATCCCATTCACTCGTCCTTGGTGGCGGGCTTTATTGTGTTGGTTGGCGGTTTCACGACAACCGCGACCTTGTTCATGAAGCCCGCATCGTCATCGCGCGCAAGCCAGGGCGCCGCCTCGGCAATCGCCGACAGGAGCGGCACGAGCCACTCTTCTTCCGCCTTCGAGAAATTGTTCAGCACATGCGAGATGACACGCGATTTGGTTCCGGGATGGCCGACGCCGATGCGTACCCGCCGGTAATCCGGCCCGAGCGTTGCGGTGATGGAGCGCAAGCCATTATTGCCCGCATCGCCGCCGCCCGTTTTCACCTTGAGCTTGCCCGCGGCGAGGTCAATCTCGTCGTGGAAAACAACAAGCGCGGAGAGCGGCAGTTTGTAAAAGCGCATCGCCGCGCCCGCCGAAACCCCGCTCTCGTTCATATAGGTCATGGGCTTGAGCAGGAAAGTCTTGCGTCCGGCAAGAACGCCTTCTGCAACGAGACCCTGAAACCGCGCGCGCCATGGCGCGAACGGGTAGCTTTCGTGGATCACGTCCGCAGCCATGAAGCCCACATTGTGGCGATTGCGCGCATATTCGGCGCCGGGGTTGCCAAGCCCCGCGATAAGGAGCGGCGTGTCGGACATGGCGGGTCGGAAGGCCCGCGCGGGGGCCTATTTCTTTTCGGGTGCCTTGGCGGGGGTTGCGCCAGACTTGGCCTGGCCTCCGGAACCTCCAGCCGCTCCGGCTCCGCCCGCAGCGCCACCTGCTGCCGGCGCGGCAGCCGCAGCTTCTGCAACCGGCGCGCTTGCCGCAGCCGAGGCGGCGGCCGCAGCGGCGCGCTGCTCTTCGATGACGCTCGTCGGCGCCACGATCGAAGCGATGGTGAAGTCGCGCTCGCGGATCGTTGTCTTCACGCCCTCGGGCAACTTGAAATCGTTGATGTGCAGCGAACCGTGAATGTCGAGCGCCGACAGATCGCCCTCGATGAATTCGGGAATGCTCTCGGCCGGGCAGAGCAGCTCGACTTCGTGCCGGACGATATTGAGCACGCCGCCCCGCTTCAGACCCGGCGAGCTTTCCTGCCCTTTGAACCGCACGGGAATGGCCAGCCTGATCCGGGCGCCTTCCGCCAGACGCATGAAATCGACATGCACCGGCCGGTCGCTGACCGGGTCCGTCTGCACCGCGCGCGGGATCACCCGCGCTTTGTGGTCCGACATTTTGAGCATGAAGGGAGTGGTCAGGAAGGTACCCTTGCTCGCATGGCGTTCGAGTTCGCGATAATCCACCGTGATCGGTTGCGGCGCCTCATTGCCGCCATAAACGATGCCGGGGATCCGGCCGTTCTGGCGCGTCCGAAAGGCGTGGCCCTTGCCCTTGCCTTGGCGGGGCTCCGCGCCCAGTTCCTGAATCTCGCGCATGACGGAATTCCTTCGAAGCTTTGGCCCGGGCCGCCTCCGGCCCGGAAAGCCGGGCTATCTACCGGAACCGCCTGGGCAAGGCAACCCGCGACTGCGACTCTTTGATCCGCAGCCGCGCCCAAACGGCATAGCAGCGATATCAGCGATTTGCGGCCGAACGCCGCGCCCGGAACGCTACGGACTCGCCCCCTGCCAAGGCGAGGCAATGATCCGGCGCCGGCAGCAATGCGAAAAAACCGGCCGCTCCCACCCAAGCGCCGGACTGTAACCTCGGAAGACAGCCAAGACATTTGGTCAAAAAGGCCGGCGAAACAAACGATGTTGGTTTACGGGCTTCGCAGAAAGCCATGCGAGCCGGGCTGATCCTCGTTCCAGGAGCCGGTGATCCAATCACCGGCGCTGCTGATACTTTCGGGCTCGGTGTAGAGAGAGATCACGAAGTAGAGCGAATGCCTTCCGCACTTGCCCAAGATGGGCTCCTTACGCTGCAGCTCTTCCGGGCGATCAGGGCGTGAACTCGTAGACGACGCCGCAATCGCAAGGGCGCTTCCCGGAGACGGCGCCGCCCTTCACGGTCGTACCGAAGTAATTCCCGTTCGAGTCCCGAATGAGCCCGGCAACAGGCGCGTATCCGTCGGCGCCGCTGGGAAGCGTTCCAAAGTCGTAAACTACGCTTTCCGTCCAGGTGCCGTTCTGTTGCCGGACGAGTTCGTAGATTACCCCGCAATCGTCCCAGCAATCCGCTATGTCGCCGCCATTATAAGTGGTGCCGAACAGATTGCCGCTCGCATCACTCACCGGATTCTGGAACGGCAACACGCCATCGGGCGACCCATTGAAGATGTGAGGCGCGGCCTCATTCCATACGCCGCCCCCCAAGGGCGTGAACTGATAGATTGATCCGTTTCCCTGCGCGCCGCCATCCCCCTCTGCACCGTAGAGCGTGCCACTGGCATCGATCGTCAGCCCGCCATCGGCGAGGCCGCCTTCGTCGGAGGTGAAGGAGTGGATTGCCGTGAAATTCCACTGGTGATGCGCGGCTGGACTCAACTCAAAGACAACGCCGCGCCCACCCGGTCCGCCGGAGCCCGACGTCCCATAGAGGTTGCCGGCCGAATCGAAGACAAGCTGGCCATAAACCGGGCCATACCCATCACTGCCGCAGAAATCGTGCAGGTCGTGTTCCTTCCAGTTGCTTCCGGTGTGCTGCAATTCGAACACGATGCCATAATAGTAATACCCACCGCACGGACTGTCGCCCACGGCTCCCCCGAACAGATTGCCCTTGCTGTCCAGGGTGAGCGCGCCCATCGGGCCGCCTTCGCAATCCTGGCTGCCGGGAAAGCTGTAGAGAACTTTCTCTGTCCAGCTGCCGTGCTTGCCGGGACTCAGTTCATAAACCACGCCGCAGTCGCTCGAACCGCCAGACCGCGTACCGCCGTAGATGTTCCCCGCGCTGTCGAGAACGACGCCGCCATACGCCCATCCGCCGTCGTTGCCCCCGGTAAAGCTGTACAAAACTTTTTCCGTCCAGCCGCCTTTCCCGTGAACCAGTTCGTACACTGCGCCGTTACCGCCCGCGCCCCCAAGCAAAGTCGTGCCATAGAGATCTCCCTTCGCGTCCATCGTGGGAACGGCCCAGGGCGAGGCGCCATCCGTCCCGCCCTGGAAGGCGTAAAGTACCGTTTCCGTGCCGGCAAAGGCGGCTGGCGGAATGAGGACGGTTGCGAGCGAGAGCAGAACGATCGACCGCGTTGCGAATGTACTGCGCATGGATGAACCTCGTTCTCTACGGCGTGAGAATGAAGCCGCGGGCGTGGTTTTGACCGTCGGTGGAGAAGCCCGCGATCAGGTCGTTATCGTTCATGGCGTAAAACTGGGTGGCATCGCCGGAATGCGGCGCATTGAACGTAGCGAGCTTTCCCTTTGGCGAGCGCAGGAAACCGTGTACGCGATAGTTCCTGTAATAATATCCGGCGACCAGTCCTTTAGCATTAATGCCATA
>DATAYG010000169.1:0-9777 GCA_036272695.1 Rhizomicrobium sp.
CACGACCGGCAAGACCACGCTCGTCATGCCGCAGGTCGAGATGGGACAGGGCGTCTACACCTCGATCCCGATGATCCTCGCCGAAGAGCTGGACGCGGACTGGAACAACATCGCGCTGGAACACGCGCCGGCGAACGAGAAACTCTACGCCAATCCCATGCTCACGGTTCAGGCGACGGGCAATTCCAACTCCATCCGCGCCTTCTGGATGCCGCTTCGGAAGGCCGCAGCGCAATCGCGCGCATTGCTCGTCGCGGCCGCGGCAAAGCAATGGAACGTGTCTCCCGACAGCTGCACGACGGATAGCGGCAAAGTGTTTCACAAGGCGAGCAACCGCTCGCTCAGCTATGGCGAATTGGCCGCGAGCGCGAACGGGACGCCGCCCGCCAATCCGCCGCTGAAACAGCCAAAGGACTTCCGGCTCATCGGCAGACCGCTGAAGCGGCTCGATACGCCCACCAAGACCAACGGCAAGACGATTTACGGCATCGATGTGATGCTGCCGGGGATGAAATTTGCAACGCTCGCGGCGAGTCCGGCCTTCGGGGGCAAGGTTGCGCATGTGGACGACGGCGCCGCGAAGAAAATACCCGGCGTGCAGCAAGTCGTCGTGCTCGACGATCTTGTGGCGGTCATCGGCGATCACATGTGGGCGGCGAAAAGCGGGCTCGATGCACTCGACATCGAGTGGGAGCCCGGCCCGAATGGCCATGTCGATACCGCGCTGATCCGCGCCGACATCCACAAGGCAAGCGAACAGAACGGACTGGTTGCTAAAACGCGCGGCGACGCAGGGAAGGCGCTCGCGCAGGGCGACAAATTCGAAGCGCATTACGAATTGCCGTTCCTCGCCCATGCGACGATGGAGCCGATCAATTGCACGATACATCTCACAAACGATTCCTGTGAAATCTGGATCGGCACGCAGATCATGGCGCGTGTGCAATCGACGGCAGCGGCGACAGCCGGCCTGCCGCTCGAGAAAGTGATCGTGCACAATCACATCATCGGCGGCGGTTTCGGCCGCAGGCTCGAGCCCGACATGGTGGTGAAAGCCGTCCGCGTCGCGAGGCATGTCGACGGGCCGGTGAAAATCGTCTGGACCCGCGAGGAAGACATCCAGCACGACCTCTATCGCCCGCTCTATTACGATCGCCTGACCGCCACCCTTAGGGACGGCAAGATCGACGGTTGGCGTCACCGCATCACCGGTTCGGCCGTCGTAGCGCGCTGGCTGCCACCTGGCTTCACCGGCAATCACAACATCGATTTCGACGAAGTCGACAGCGCCATCGACGTGCCATATGCGATTCCGAATCTCGTCGTGGAACAGGTGCGGCGCGAGCCGCCGGCAGTGCCGACCGGCTTCTGGCGCGGCGTCGGTCCTAACAACAATGTCTTCGCCATCGAGAGTTTCATCGATGAACTCGCACGAAAGGCCGGAAAGGATCCGGTCGAATTCCGCCGCGCACACCTGACGAAGACGCCGCGCCTGCTCGCCGCGCTCGATCTCGCGGCGGAAAAGGGCGGGTGGGGAACACCTTTGCCGCTGCGCCATGGCCGCGGCGTCTCGGCGCAAATCTCTTTTGCCAGCTTCATCGCCACCGTCGCACATGTGGAAGTGGACGAGGACGGCAATGTGAAGCTGCATCGTCTCACCACGGCGGTCGATACGGGCATCGCCGTCAATCCCGATACCATCGTCGCGCAATTGCAGGGCGGAATGATCTTCGGCGCGACCGCGGCGCTTTATGGCGAGATCACCATCAAACACGGGCGCGTGGAGCAGTCGAACTTCAACGACTACCGCATGCTGCGCATCAACGAGGCGCCCGCGATCGATGTGCATGTGATCAAAAGCGGCGAGCCGCCGGGCGGGATCGGTGAAGCCGGCGTGACGGCTTCGACGCCGGCGATCCGCAACGCCATCTATGCCGCGACCGGCATTCCGTTGCGCCGTATGCCCGTCGACCGCGACGTGCTCGCGGGGAGGAAACGGGCATGAACGCGTTCCTTCGGCTCAGCCCTGTCATGCGCTATGCCCTTGGCGCCGCCGTTCTCGTCGTTCTCGTTGTTCTTGGCAACAGTATCTGGCTGCTCAGCGGCCCCGGCCCGACAGATTTCGCAGGCGGTCGCCCGGTTGCGCTCGCCCAATATAAGGCTGCCGATCCGACGGGCGTACCTGGCGCGCTTGCGCATGCGAGCCTCGTCGAGCGCGGCGAATATCTCACCCGCGCCGCCGACTGCACCGCGTGCCACACCGCACAGGGCGGCACGCCCTATGCCGGAGGTCTCGCCATCAATCTGCCCTTCGGCACGATCTATTCGACCAATATCACGCCGGACAAGGAAACCGGCATCGGCAACTGGACCGACGCCGATTTCCTGAACGCGGTCCATAGGGGTATCGGTCGCGATGGCATGCGGCTGTATCCGGCGATGCCGTATCCCAGCTATACGTACATGACGGACGCCGATGCGCTGGCTATCAAGGCCTATCTCTTCAGTCTCGCGCCGGTGCATGCACCCGGCAAGGAAATTACGTTCGGCTTCCCGTTCAATCAGCGTTGGCTGATGGGATTCTGGGACGCGTTTCTCAGCGCCGACAAGCGGTTCGAACCGAACGCGGCGCGCAGCCCGGAATGGAATCGCGGCGCCTATATCGCCGAGGCGCTCCATCATTGCGGCGAATGCCATACGCCGCGCAATATCGGTTTCGCGCTCGACAACCGCCGCAAATTCGCCGGGGCTCTCGCGGGGGGCTGGCGCTCCTACGACATCACCAGCGATCCCGCCACCGGCATAGGCGCGTGGCGCGACGACGAGTTGTTCACCTATCTCGCCAAAGGCCATGCAACGGGTCACGGCACCGCGAGCGGAGTGATGGGCGAGGCGGTGGACGCCAGCTTCAGCCTGATGGCGCCGGAGGACATCCGCGCGATCGTCGTCTATCTGCGCAGCATTCCAGCAATCGGATCGCCCGATCTTCCGGCAAGGCTGGCGCCGCCGGCGCCCGCGTCGCCGAAGCAGGGCGTCGTCGCGTCCGACGCGTTGGGCAAGCACATGTTCGAAGGCGCCTGCGCCGCCTGCCATGGCTGGACGGGCGTGAGCCCCGTCTCGCCCTTCGCCACACTCACCGGCGCCCGCGACGTCAACGACCCGAGCGCTACCAACGTCGCGCAAATCATTATCTCCGGAACGACGCGCAAGACACCCGACGGCGTCATCTCCATGCCGGCGTTCGGCAAGTCCTTCTCCAACATCGAAATCGCCGCCGTCGCCAACTACGTCACCGCCCGCTTCGGCGCGAAACCGTCCTCCGTGACGGAGAGGGATATCGCCGGTCTGCGCCGGGAGACGGCGCAGCCTTGATCTCTGGAGATCGGGCACCTGTGATTGCGCGGAACAGGTGATATATTAACTGTTGCTGCAATTCACTCATAGGCTGCCAAACTCTTTGGCGAATGGTCGGGATTCCGGGAGGCACCAAGCGCGACTGCCATCCCGGCAGGCGGGAGGCCGTGGCGCAAGCGCCACTCGAAAAAAATCCCGCGCCTTGTGCGACAATTTATTTCCGGTTATATAACCGGTTAATCAGCCTACCCTGAAAAATCACGAAGCGCGCGCGTCTTGATCGGGCGATAATTACCGGTTATATGACCGGTTAGCAGATTTGAGCATGCATAATGAGCAGCAAGGCGCAACGGAAAGCTACGCGGGGCCATCGCCGCCGGGCCAGGGCACGCGGGCTTGTCCGCATTGAGGTCCAGTCGACGGCAGGAGACGCCGCAATGATCCGCACTGTCGCGGAGACATTGCGTGGCGGGCAAGAAGAGGCCGAGGCGCTAAGATCGGCCCTCGCGAAACTGTTGATCCCACGGAAGGTCGGGAGCGCATTCGATATTTTCGGCTCCGATCTTCCCGATGAGGCGTTTGCGGGCGTCTTCGATCAGCGGCGCGAGCGACATTGGCGCGCCGTCGATCTGTGAAGTTTCTGCTCGACACCAACGTCATTTCGGAAATCCGTAAACGCGAGCGGGCCGACGCGAATGTCGTCCGGTGGGTCGACCGAACTCCTGTCGCAGAGATCGGGACCAGCGTAATCGTGCTCGCCGAGATCCGCCGCGGCATCGAATTGAAACGGCGGCGCGATGCGGCGCAGGCAAAGCTCCTGGACCGGTGGTATGCGCAGATGCGAACCCGCCTCGGCGATCGCGTCCTGCCGATCGACGAACCCATCGCGCAGGCCTGGGCAACGCTGAGTATTCCCGATCCATTGCCGTTGATAGATGGCCTCCTCGCAGCGACCGCCAAAGTGCACGGCCTTACACTGGTGACCCGCAATGTTGCAGACATCGCACGCACCGGCGTGCCCTGCCAGGACCCGTTTTCCGACTGATGGTTGTCGACTTTCGCCACCAGACCGCGCTGCCGCGATATGGTTACTCCCCCGCGCCGTTATCGCCTCGCACCGAGGAAATCAGCAATGCAAATCTCACGCGGCGTTTTTTTCACACGTTGCAATGGTCGGGATTTCGACTCTCGCGCAGGTTCCGCGCCCCTCTTCGCTCTCGATGATCAGAACGCCGCCATGACTTTCGGCTATCGCACGCGCCAGCGCCAATCCCAGTCCGGTGCCGGGTTGCGTTGATACGGCGGCCGTTGTGCGCCTGAGCTGGATAAACGGTTTTCCGAGTCTGTGCAGTTCGTGTGCGGGGATGCCGACGCCGGTATCGACAACGGCAAATACAAATCTGTCGCCCGCTGTTTTCGTGACGGCGGTCACCTTGCCGCCGGCGGGCGTGAACTTGATGGCGTTGGAGAGGAGATTGAGTACAATCTGCTTCATGGCGCGGCGGTCGGCGACGATGTATTCCGGCCCCGCCAGATCCAGGGCGAGGCTCACCTGCCGCTCGGCGGCACGCTCACTCATCAGTTCGACACATTCGCCCACGAGTTCGTTTAGCGAAAGAGTCTCGCGCAGGATTTCGTACTTGCCGGCCTCGATCTTCGACATGTCGAGAATGTCGCCGATGACCTCGAGCAGATGATGTCCGGCATCGTGAATGCTCCTCGCATATTCGCGATAGCGCCCGTCTCCGAGCGGACCGTACATCTCGCGATGTATGAGATTGGAAAATCCGATCACCGCATTCAGCGGCGTTCTGAGTTCATGGCTCATATTGGCGAGGAACATGGTTTTTGCACGGTTTGCCGCTTCGGCCGCGTCGCGCGCGACCACGGCCTCCTCGCGTGCTTCCGCAAGGCTCAATTCGAGCTTCCGGCGCTGCGCGAGACCCGCGCCGACAATGATGACCGTGAAGCTGATCGCGGCCGTGTAAAGCTGGACGAAGATCAGGTGCAGGCCCGCATCGGCTGGGGAGAGCGTGCGATGAACATCCGGCAAACCGGAGGCCAGGTAAAGGACGATAACAACGAGTCCGAGCGCTCCGCCTGCAAACCCGCGCTGGAACGTGATCAGCACCACGGCCGGAAAGAAGAGAAATCCGAGCGGATAGCCGTGATAAAGGATATTGAGTGCAATCGCGGCGGCCACGATGCCGAACAGGGCAAGCGTTCCGGGCAGCAATTCGCGCGCGAAAATGGCCGCAAGCGATTCCCGGCGCACGACCATCAGGATCGGCACGAGCATCGCGAGGCCCAGAGCGGTCGTAACGTACCATTCCGTCCAGACCTGAATGACAGGCGCGTCCGTGAGCCGGTACAGAACGAAGCCCGCAAGAAGGCCAGCCAGCATGGTCACGGGGCCGAGGACGAGCGCGTAAAATACGAGAAGCGTGCGTGGCCGGGTGAAATCGGAGTCGAGTCTGAGGGCGCGCAGCGGCGCCGCGACCAGCAGCGCCTGGATGAGGTTGACGGTGGGAAGCAGTATGGACCGCGGCATCCCGCGTCCGAGGACGACGGACGCGGTGACGTAGGCGAGCCAACACACCGCGGCGATCGTGGGCCAATCGCGGCGCGGCGTGCACAAGAACCAGTAGACGACAAGGGCCGACCCGAGCCAGACGGGCAACAGCACGCCCTGGATCCAGGTGACAGTAGCGCCGGCGAGCGTTGCGCTGAACACGCTGAGCGCGGCCATCACAAGCAGGCTCAGACTCGGCGACGGGCCCGCGCTCGGTTGCGTATCCACGGCGGCTGGAAAAGCGACCATTGTCCTTCGCCCACCCCGGTGGTTCCGGAAGACATTCCCGGACGTTCCTTAGCGTTGTGGGACATAAGAATGCGTTAAACATGGCCTGCCGGACGCCGGTCCTGCCCGAACGGCCACGAAACACCGGGCGACCTGCCCGACCCGGCAAAGCGGGAAAAGTTGCAGCAATCCTGGAAAAGTCACGCCGTGCTTCGGGCGCTAATTTCCACGGCAATCGATATTTGCATCGCGGAGGGGCAGGGTGGCGTTGCACGCCTACGACAGAGACGGCACCGGACTTCTCGTGGTCGATCCGTATAATGACTTCATTTCCGAGGGTGGCAAGGTCTGGCCGCGCATCAAGGCAGTGGCCGAAGCGAATGACTGCGTTCCCCACATGCAGCAAATTCTGTACGCCGCGCGCGACGCGGGTCTTCGGGTTTTCTATGCCCTGCATCATCGCTACCGGCCGGGCGATTACGAGACCTGGAAATACATTGCACCTGTCCAGAAGGCCGCCTGGCAGCACAAGACTTTCGAATACGGCACCTGGGGTGGCGAACTCCGCGCCGGCTTCGAGCCCCGGCCGGGCGAGACCGTGGCGATGGAGCATTGGTGTTCCAGCGGCTTCGCCAACACCGATCTGGACTTGCAACTCAAGAAGCACGGCATCGGGCAACTCATCGTCATCGGGCTCATCGCGCATACCTGCATCGAGGCGACGGTCCGTTTTGCGGCCGAGCTCGGCTACGACGTCACGGTGGTAAGAGACGCGACGGCGGATTACTCCGACGCGGAGATGCATGCCGCGCTCGACGTCAATATCCCGAATTACGCGAGTGCCATCGTGACCACAAACGAGATTGTCGAAATCCTCTCAATCCTCAGGAGCCGGACATGAGCAGCACACAAACAACCAGCGAAGCTGCGGCCGAACCCGCGAAACCGCGAGGGCCCGACATGAAGCTCGAGGTCGTCGTCATTCCCGTTTCGGATGTCGATCGCGCCAGGCGTTTTTACGGCGGCCTCGGTTGGCGGCCCGACGCGGACATAGCCGTGGGCGATGCATTTCGCGTCGTGCAGTTCACGCCGCCCGGTTCGTCCTGCTCGCTGCAGTTCGGCAAGGGGCTTACTTCGGCCGCACCCGGTTCGTCGCAGAATATATTTCTTATCGTGTCCGACATCGAGGCCGCACACGCCGAGCTCGCCGGTCGCGGTGCCCGCGTGAGCGCGGTGTATCACCGTGGCCCGCAGGGCAATCTCGACGGACCGGATCCGCAGCGGACGAGTTACGCCTCTTTCGCCACGTTCAGCGATCCCGACGGCAACAGCTGGCTCATTCAGGAGGTTACCGCGCGACGGCCCGGTCGGATCGACACCGGCACTACGACATTCAGCTCGCCGGACGATCTTGCCGCCGCCCTCGCGCGCGCGGAGGCCGCGCATGGCGAGCCCGAAAAACGAACCGGCCAGCGCGACGCGAACTGGCCGGACTGGTATGCTTCCTGGATGGTGGCCGAGCAGGCGGGGACGCCGCCGCCGGCATGAATGAGGAGGCAGGACATGGCAGCGTACATCCTCGTGCAGGAGCGCTTCCGGGATCTCGCCACTTACCGCCGATATCAGGCGGCATTCCCCGCCGTCTTTGCCAAATTCAACGGCCGGGTTCTCATCGCCGACGGGGCGCCGGTGCCGCTCGAAGGCGAACTGAACCAGGACAAGATCGTGCTGTTGGAATTTCCCGACGCGGATGAAGCGCGGCGCTTCGTCGACTCGTCCGAATATCGGGAAATCGCATCCGACCGCCGGCTGGGCGCCGACGCCGTCTTCACCCTGCTCAAGGGCTTCGAACCGCAAAGGTCGCAGTCATGAGCAACGACTACGATGTAATTATCATCGGCGGCGGCGCGCCGGGTGAGCACTGCGCGGGCGCGCTTGCGGATGGCGGTCTGAAGGTCGCGCTGGTCGAGCACGAGCGCGTCGGCGGCGAGTGCTCCTATTGGGCGTGCATTCCATCCAAGACGTTGCTGCGCCCGGGCGAGGCCGTGCACGGCGCCAACGAAGCGGCGGGAAAAGCTGAGATCGATGTCGCCGCAGCGCTCGCCTGGCGCGACGACATCGTGTCGAATTACTCCGATGCCGGCCAGGTGAAGTGGCTCGCGGACAACCGCATTGCTCTTATTCGCGGCACGGGAAAGCTGGCCGGAACCGGCGTGGTCGAGGTCGACGGTGTCCGTTACACCGCCGGGCATGTCGTTCTGGCGACCGGCTCCGATCCGATCATTCCACCCGTGCCGGGCCTTTCCGGCCTCGAAGGCATCTGGACCAACCGCGAAGTGACGGGCATGAAGGCGATCCCCCGTCGTTTGCTCGTGCTTGGTGGCGGGCCGGTCGGCGTGGAGATGAGCCAGGCCGTTCGCCGCCTCGGCGGCAAAGTGATTCTCGTCGAGGGCGCGGACCATCTGCTCCCGCACGAACCGCATCCGCTTGGGGACGCACTCGCCGAGACGTTGCGCGCCGATGGCATCGAGCTCGCGCTGGGCCGGCGCGCGACCGCCGCGGGACGTGACGGCAAGAACTATTTCCTCGAACTCGACGACGGCCGCACGCTGAGCGGAGATCGGCTGCTCGTCGCCACCGGCCGGCATGCGCGTGTCGAAGGCATCGGTCTCGAAACCGTGGGCGCGAAGTTCGACAAACACGGAATATCCGTCGACGCGCATCTGCGCGCCGGCGAGCGCCTGTGGGCGATCGGCGACGTCACCGGTCTGTGGCAATTCACCCATGTCGGCAAATATCAGGGCCGGATCGTGGCGGCGAACATCCTGGGCGAGGCGCGCGAAGCAAATTACGACGCCGTGCCGCGCGTGACTTACACCGATCCGCAGGCCGCTTCGGTCGGCGCGTCCGAGGCAGCGTTCAGCGCCACAGCGCCCATTTCCGAAGTAGCACGAACCGCGACCTACACGCGCGCTTACGCCCAGTCGAACGGGTTTCTGACCCTGCTCAGCGACGGCGAACGGCTGACCGGCGCCTGCGCGCTCGGCCCCGAAGCCGGCGAGTGGCTGCAGCAGGCCACGCTCGCCATCCGCGCCCGCGTGCCGCTCGTGGTGCTCTGCGACACGATCCAGCCCTTTCCGGCACTTTCCGAAATCTATCTCGATGCGCTGAAAGCCCTCGAACGCGCGATCAGGGCGGCCCGGTCACCGGCGCGCCCTGCCTAGAGTGTTCCGTCGAAGGAATGTATGATTTTGTTTTCTTCCCTGCTTTTTTCTCTGCACCAGGGAAAATGATTCCGATTTGTTTCGCGGCGGCGGCGTCGGCAACACATGCCATTTCGTTGAATTCCCGTTCGCGCCATCGTCCGCCCAAATGGCGCTCAGTTTTTTGCGCTTCCCTGCGTTTTTCCCTGCACCAGGGAAAGCGGCTTCGGTTCGTTTCGCGCCGGCTGCCGCAGCGCGAGCGGTTTCGTTGACATCAGTTCGCGGCTTCGTCCACCGCGATTGGGCCCCGGATTTTTGCGCTTCCCTGCGTTCTTCCCTTCTGTAACGGGCCTTTGGAAGTCAATCCCTTTTGCCTTTGTCCGTTCGCCGGGGTCCCGCTTCTGTCCGTGGTCGGCAGAT
>DATAYG010000170.1:0-3822 GCA_036272695.1 Rhizomicrobium sp.
TATTTCCAGCACGCCGGTAATCGTGCGCAACGGATCTAACTCGGCCACGATCTATCTGGTCGCGGCGACGGAACCTGCGCCCTATTCATTCCATACGAAGCTGCACGCGCTGGACCTCGGCACCGGACGCGACATGATCAAGGCCGCCGAGATCGATCCCGCCGCGGAAATCAAAGGGGGCGCCACGATCAGTTTCGACCCGCAAAATCAGTGGAACAGGCCGGGGCTCGCCTATAACGACCGGAATCTCTATGTCGGCATCGGTTCGCATTGCGATCACGCGGCCGAAGACATTTCGGGCTGGCTGCTCGATTACGACGGGGCCGACCTAAAGCCTGCCGCAAAGTTCCATACGATCGAGACGCCCGCCAGTTATGAGCTCGCGAGCATCTGGATGTCCGGTTTCGCACCGGCCATCGACTCCAGCGGCAATGTGTTCGCCGTCACCGGCAATGGGGCTTTTGCACCCGGCACTCGAGACTGGGGCCAGAGCGTGCTGCGCCTGCCTCCGGATCTGCAAAAGGTGCAAAGCCATTTCACGCCAGCCAAATATCAGAACCTGAACGCTCATGATCTGGACTTTGGTTCGGGCGGGGTAATGCTCCTCCCGGTGGTCCAGGGACAGATGGCGCCGCCCATGGCGGTGGCGATGGGCAAGTCGGCGGTGCTGTATCTTCTAAGTCAGACTCATCTTGGCGGCTTGAAAACCGGTGATAGAGGGGTCCTGCAATGGCTGAGCCTCAGGAAATACGGCCAGGGCGTGTGGGGCGGGCCCGCCTATTACGGCAGCCCCAATGGCGGTCTCGTCTATGTACAAATCGACGGCGATGTTCTGCGCGGTTTCAGCGTCGCAACGGGATCGCAGCCGTCGCTGAAGCAGGTGGCGGAAGGAACATCACCAGCCGGGCGCGGCGGATCGTTGCCGATCGTTTCCTCCAACGGCAGCGAAGCGGACACCGGCGTGGTGTGGCTGATCAGGCGGGGCGCTACCGTCCAACTCGAAGCTTATGACGCGGTTGCGCTTGGAAATCCGATATTTGCCGCGAATGCAGGAACATGGTCAAAACCGGGAGGAAATGCCTTCATTACGCCCCTGGAAGCGAATGGCCGCGTATATGTTGCGGCCTATAAGACGGTAACCGTGTTCGGACTGGGCTAATAAGGTCGATGGCCAGGCTTGTCGGTAATTTCATGGTCGTTCACCGATCGAGATATTTCCAGGTATCGGCTCCGTCGAGATGCCGGATACGCGTCGCGGCCAGGATTTCGGGAGACATCAGCCGGGCGTTCACGCCCATCCGGTCGCGCGATTTGTCGGTCGCCGCCCAGTGCGTGACGCAGCCGCAATTCCGGCAGCGATGGAATTCGAGGCACCTGTCGCCCCACATGTAGAACTCTGTCGCGTCTTCGCCTGCGGCAAAACGGACCTGATTCAGTGAGTAGTAGCCCCACAGCACCCCGTAGCGGCGGCAGATGGAACAGTTGCAGTCGGTGACTGTTTCAGGCGCGGCCGCTATTTCCAGCTTTACCGATCCACAGTGGCAAGAGGCTTCTATCATGGCTCACCTGACACCCGTCAGTTTGCAGCGGACCAGATGCCATCTGGCCGCATCTTTCTCAAGCGTACACAGATCATGCTCGGCGAACGGTGGAATTCTCTCTCCGTTGGCTGCCGCAACCGGCGCAACTCTATAGTAAAAGGAGGCCTTTCGCCAACCAGATCTATTATTCGCTCGTCGGGCGCGACTACGAATGGAAGCTGATGCCGCTCGGTCTGGGTCAGGGAATGGGCGCTGTCGTCTGGTCGCCGCTGGGCGGGACGCCTGACCAGCGATGCGCGCCGCCTCCGTCTGTCAGTCATCGCAATGTGCAGGCCTCCAACGACGCGGGGTCGACGGTGGACGACGAATTTCTCTACAGGGTGGTCGACGCGCTGGACGCCATTTCCCAGGAATCCGGCAAGACCGTGCCGCAAATCGCGCTCAACCGGCCTTCTCCACAGGCCGACGATCCCGACCGTTATCATCGGAGCCCGACGACGCAAGCCGCGTGACGCCGCCTTATCCCTATCGGCATCAGCGACAATTCCCCAAGCGGAATGCCTCTCGCATTGAGGTTTAATGCTTTGGAAATATTCGTAACCAATGAAAGATGGTGTTCGGTTAAATGAAAGCCGGGAATTTCAAAATCGCCGGTAATTTTATTACGGAAGCAGCAGAATGAGACAACAATCTTGCTTCTCTAATGCGCGTATCAAATTAATATTGCGCAATAATGAAAAATTTAGCCCCGCCGTCGAAAATTGATCCGCCATTACAGATGCTTGCGAAATCCCGAATACCCCGTTAGTGATTCTGGGATGGACTGGAATAGCTCCGGTCCGCAAAACCTCAGGGGGTTTTCATGAGTAAGACTGTACTGTTGGCCGCGGCTGCGGCCTTCGCCCTCACCGCTGGTGGCGCTTCGGCTGCGCAGAAACCGGTGCTCGGGGCTCACGGCCCGGCGACCGCTCCCATCTTCCACGTCGCCAAAGGCGCGAAGATACTGTACAACCAGAACAGCGGCGACGGCGAAGCCGTTGTTTCCCAGAACTTCACCTCCGGCTCGTACTCACCGACCTACAATGCGGCGGGCGCAGACGATTTCGTAGTTCCGAAGAAGACGACGTGGACGGTTACCGAGGTCGATGTGAGCGGTCTGTATTTCAACGGCTCGGGAACTTGCAGCGGTAACTGCCAATTCAACACGTCCGAAAATGTTATCTTCTACGCGGACGCCAAGGGAATGCCCGGCAAGGCTGTCAAGAATGGCACGTTCAACGGCGTGAAAGGCACGGACAACAGCGGCTCGCTGAGCATAAGCCTCGGCAAGAAGGGCGTGAAGCTGAAAGCCGGTACCTACTGGGTTTCGGTCGTTGGCAACGATCCCTATGTTGACACCGGGTGGGAGTGGGGCTGGGAACAGACCAGCACGATTCACGGCACCGAAGCGGAATGGGAGAACCCCCAAGGCGGCTTCGGCGTTGGCTGCACGACCTGGGGCAATGTTGGCACTTGCCTTGGCTACAATGGCGACTTCGCATTCGACCTGCAGGGTTCGGCGAAGAAGAAGTAAGGTTCTTCTATCTGCTGGATTGCCCGCAAGGGCGTTGCTGAATAACGAGAGGGCGGCCATGGGCCGCCCTCTTTGTTTCCGTGGTTCGCCGTGGAATGTGATTGTGCTACGAGCTTGGGCATGGACCGAAGTTTGAAAGCGGGGCGATCCACCCGGGCACAGGTCGTTCAAGACTCTCCGGTGCAGTTTGGGCGGGACCTGTTTGCGGAGGCGGCTGCACGCA
This sequence comes from Rhizomicrobium sp., assembly GCA_036272695.1. Taxonomy (GTDB): domain Bacteria; phylum Pseudomonadota; class Alphaproteobacteria; order Micropepsales; family Micropepsaceae; genus Rhizomicrobium. The sequence continues at coordinate 3,338 of DATAYG010000170.1, forward strand.
TGCGAGGCGAACGGCCGCTACGCAAGCCGCATCTCCAGCGTCTCGCCTCCGAGTTGCGCGGATCGGAAACAGAGCGCGCACAATCGGCATTGCACGACTGGCTCGCCAGGCATCCCGACGATGCGGATGCCAACTGGCTGGCGGCGCGAGCGTCCATCCGGCAGGATCGCCGCCATGATGCGGCATCGCTGCTGGCACGGTGTCTCGATATTGCGCCCGATTTCACCGCAGCGCGCTTCGAACACGCCAAACTGCTTCTGAGGCTGCACCGATACGGAGCGGCGCTGGCCGAGGCCGGCCGGCTGCTCGCCGCCGAAAGAGACAATCCGCTGTTTCTTCAGCTGAAAGCGGCGATCCTCGAAGGCATCGGCGAAGAAGAGCAGGCGCTTCCCATCCGGCAGCATCTGGCCGACGAAAATCCAGGGCGTGCCGATTGCTGGACCAGGCTCGGTGACACGCTCAGAGCCACCGGCGATCAGGCAAGG
>DATAYG010000171.1:0-29116 GCA_036272695.1 Rhizomicrobium sp.
GAATGCCGGACCAGTAAATCGGCGCGCTAAAGGAAAAATCCAGCGGCAGGCTGCTGAATTGTTTTCCGCAACAACGACACGTCCAAGCGTGATCCACGTGTCCCTCACAAAACGCATCTTACCTCATACGGCGCTCATCGGCGCCGCGCCCTCCTAAGCTAAGCGATGATCCGGGCTCGCAGCGACACAGATGATACCGCCCTTCCCGCTCAGCCCATCGGCTTTTCGCAGTTGACCATCCAGTGCGTGCCGAACCGGTCGGTCACCATGCCGAAGCGCTTCGCCCAGAATGTCTCCTGCATGGCCATGCCGACATTGCCGCCTTCCGACAGGCCGCCAAAGATGCGCTCGGCTTCTGCCGGCGTGTCGACATCAATGTTGACGGCATAACCCTGCGGTGTGTTGTAACGGCCTCCCACAGCATCGGAGCCCATGACCATCGTGTCGCCGGCCATGAACCGCGCGTGGATCACCATGTCCTTCTCGGCTTCGGACATCTGCGCGCCCATTGGGGAATCACGGTACTTCATGACGCGCAGGTCCTTGCCGTTCAGGACCTTTGAGTAGAACTGAAAAGCCTCTTCGCAATTGCCGTTGAAGTTGAGATAGGGGTTGAGTTTCATGGCACGCTCCTCTTTCGACTATCGACCACTATACATTAGGCGCAGGCGGCCGCACCGGCCATCTTCCCGACGTCATGGCTGATCTGCTATTCGGGCGAGCGAAGACCGCGGCCTTTCGCACGCGCAGGTGCATCTCTATGATGCGCCGGCCGGTCTTGCCCGGTTGCGACCTTCGAAAGGGGCCAGGATGAACAGCTTGAACGTTGCGGCGATTGCCGTTCTGTTGAGCGCAACCGGCGTGGCCGCGGCGGCGCAATCGAATTCGGGGATTCCCGCTTATGTCACGGCGGCCGTGAACGACCCGGCGCGCGGTGATGACGCGAAGGCAGATGCCAGGCGCAAACCGGCGGAGCTGATGGCATTTGCAGGCGTGAAGCCAGGCGATGTCGTGGTCGATCTCATTCCCGGCAGCGGGTATTTCACGCGTGTCTTTGCCCGGATCGTCGGCCCCACCGGCCACGTCTATGCGATCTGGCCCTCGGAATATGCCAAGGAGGACGCGGACGACGTAGCCGTGACGCAAAAACTGCCGCAGACCTATCCCAATGTGTCGGTGCTCATCGAGCCGGCGGCGCAATTCGCGGCGCCGGCGCAGGTCGATGTCGTGTGGACCTCCCAGAACTACCATGACTATCCCGACAAATTCATGGGCCCCACAGATCCCGCGATTCTCGACAAACGCGTTCTTGCGGCATTGAAACCCGGTGGTGCTTTCATCGTGGTGGATCATGCCGCCGAGATGGGCTCCGGCCTGCGCGACACCGAACGCCTGCACCGTATCGATCCTGCTTTCGTCAAAACGCAGGTCACGGCTTCCGGATTCGGCTTCGATGGCGAAAGCGACGTCCTGCACAATCCTGCCGACGACCACAATTTGCTGGTGTTCAAGCCCGAAATCCGCGGACATACCGACCAGTTTGCATTCAGGTTCAAAAAACCGACCTGAACAAACAGGTTTCCCCGGCGCGGTCGGTAACAAATAATTCCCTACCCCGCGCCTGTCGAAGCGCGAGACCGATTCCATCAGTTCGGTCTCTGTTCCAGGAAAACGTAAATACGACACCCGCAGCCGGCGCAACGGCCGAACGGCACCACAGGAAAGAATCGAATCGATGAAAAAGAAGAAGAACGAGCTGCCCCGCCCTTATGCCGCGCCGACAAAAGATGCGCGGTTTGCGGGAACCTATGAAGTACTGGTGCCGGTCCCCGGCAGAGTGAAACCGCACCGCGTTCCCCTGCAGTTCGAAACACAGGAACAGGCGGAAACCTGGATTTACAGCTCCGAAGGCAAGGAAACAATCGAGGAATTGTTGTCCCGCGGCCAGGGTTGAAAGCAGCGGCTTTTCGCGTCGGACCGCGAACGCGCAAAGGCGCCTTCGACAATTGGTGGGGTTGGCCGGCCCACTTTCAATTTTCCCAATGCCTAATCGCGAGCTGAGTCAGCACTGCAATTAGTAAACCCCAACCAAAACTCATGAAAGTTCCAATAATTATGTATTCTGTCAATTTTCGCTGATGCGATTCACTAATATCCCCGAATCGCAGGACTGACTTTGCGGTTATCAGGAAACCTACGCCGGTCGGTTGATTGATCAGCATGAGCAGCATCACCAGCGCACGCTCGAGACAGCCGATGTAGAATCCACCGTCCTGCAATCCCTGAATTTCACCTTCGATCTGATTGGTGAATGGAATTGTCGCCTTGCGTATGATGATCGCGCCGACGTGCAAGCTCAAGATGAGGCCGCCCATCAAACAAAGACCCATAAAGTAGACGTTCAGTTCGCTCGGCTCCAGGCCCGCCCACCACCCATCCGCGACGACCTCAGGAAAAGCGCTTGCCAACCCGGCGATTATGCCGAGGTGAACGATCTGATCCAGAGCAAAGCTGCCGAGTGCATCCTTGAGAAAAAATACCTTTATCGCATCCATGGCCAGGTGGGTGACCACCAGGATCGCAAGCAATGACAGGGGCCAAGCTCCAAGAGCCAAAACCGCAGTGCCTGCTACGATCGCAGCATGTACCCCCAACATGGCCGGGTTCTTCTTCCGTCGAATCATCCAGTCGGGCTGGAGTGGAAAATCGGCGATCAAGTGAGCTACGACGAGTGCGGTGAAGGTCTCATCCATTTTCGTCTGCGCTCTTCCCTCCAGCGTCCAGCAGCCAGAATCACCTGTCTTACGCGAAACAGCCTATTTGGGTTGTCGAGTGATGTTGTTTATGCCGTCTGATCCGATGATCGAAGCCCAATCGGCAGCCTCGAACGCTCGAATTGGCTCGACCAGTGTTCGCCAGTTTGCTCCCGTCAGCGCCCCGGTCACGGTCTGCTTCGAGACCGGAGGATCGAGCAACTTTGCGATCGACTCGTGGGTGAAGTTCTCCAACAACAAAGCATGGCTGACAATCTCTGCTTGCCGGCTCGTCCAGGATCGTGCCAAACCGCTGCACAGGTGCAAAATGACCGGCAACCATGTAGCCATTACTCCAGCGCGATCGGGGATTGCGCCGGTTAATTCGAAATAGCCCGTAATCTTGTCGAGCGCTCGGCCGGAGAGTGTAAACGCCTCGCCCGTTGAGAGTGAAATGTCATCCGGGACGATCTCGTCCGCTCCGCCAATGGCAATCGCTATCCGAGTGTCGACATTGCTTTCAGCCCGGAGAATTGCTCGAATTAGGAGACTGATCCTCAGCGCCCAACGTGGTTGCGCGAGTAGAAGCTGCCATGCGTCACCGCGGAAGAACGTTGGCTTCCCATAGACTGTGTGGGGCTGCCACTCCGCAAATCGGTCAACCCCGTCGGCCATGAGATTTCGGACGCCGTTAAGTTGTTTGGAAGCCATCCCCGCCGATCGAATGATATCGCCGGTGAGAACCGCGACGAACTTCGGCGGCTCGGGGATTGCTGGCCTTGGCCTAATTCGTTGAATCAAGGGGGGGCTGACAGCCAAAAGAGCCTGTCAGGCATAAGACAGGCAAAAAAGCCTGTCAAGCACGCCGCCTGCGGCTCCGGCACGGCAGCCTTCGCTCCGCTTCGCCTGATATTTCAAGGATTTGGTTTGGCTTGCCGTGCCGTAGCGCGCGAAGGCTGGTGGGCCCAACAGGACTCGAACCTGTGACCCGCTGATTAAGAGTCAGCTGCTCTACCAACTGAGCTATGGGCCCTTTCCGGGGCGGGAGCCCCGGAAGGTCCGGGCCTATAGCAGAGCGCCTCCGCCCTGTCCATGTCGGATCAGGCAAGCTCGACTTGAACCTGCTTCAGGTTAGCCTCGGGCAAGCGGGCGCGCACATTCAGCATCTCGATGCCCACGACCCGCCCGGAGGCATCGTAATCAAGGACAATGCCGGGGCTCACCTCCTCGGACTCGACAACCGGCGTTTCCTGGACGCGAATGTAAAGCGCGTCATCGGCTTCGTCCATTCGCAATCTCATTGCGTTTTCCTTCTCTTGCTCCAACCCCGATCGAAAAACACCGTTATGATGCGCCACCGCCCGGGTTCCTCGCAATACACCACGCGAAGAACACGATTACCGAATTCCGGGATCCGAACGTAGGAGCGAATAGCTCCACTCTGAACGGGATCGGGCTCCTTCTCTATCGGATTTTCGAATTGCCCGAACGATCCAGTCTTCGCTGATTTTTCGTTCGGCAATGACCTGGGCCGCGTGCGACGTGAAATGCAGGAGTTTATTTGCCGACGGACTCCGTTCAACCATGTTGCGTCTCAGATAATTCCCCCCGAGCTCCTGGGCAGTTCGACGAGGCGGTGGACATGGACGCTCATGAGGATGCCGAAGCCGAACATCACGGTCAGCATGGCCGTGCCGCCATAAGAAATAAGCGGCATGGGAATGCCGACGACCGGGATCATGCCCATTACCATCGCGGCATTGATCATGATGTAGAAGAAGAAGTTGAGGGTAATGCCGATCGCCACCAGCCGGCCGAACTGGCTGCGGGACGACATGGCGGTGCGGATGCCGAACCCGATGACGACCGCAAAGAGAAAGAGCAGCGTGATGCAGCCGACGAAACCGAACTCCTCGCCCAGCGCGGAGATCGCGAAATCGGTGTTTTTCTCCGGCAGGAAGTTCAGGCGGCTCTGCGTGCCCTGGACGAAACCCTTGCCGGTAAGGCCGCCCGACCCGATGGCAATCTTGGCCTGCGTAATGTTCCAGCCGGCACCGAGAGCATCCGATTCGGGATTGAGAAAGGTCATCACGCGGCGCTTCTGGTAATCATGCAGGAAGTGCCATGCGACCGGCACGGCGGCGATGATTCCGGCGAAAGACGGAAGGATCCACCACCAGGAGAGGCCCGCGAGGAAGAGCAGCGAGAAGCCGTCGGCAAACAGGATCGTTGCCGTCCCGAGATTGGGCTCCTTCAGTACCAGCACGGCGGGTGCGGCAATCATGATGAGGGCGACAATCAGCTTCTGCGGCTTCGAGACCTCTTCGAGAGGGAGCCCGTGCAGATAGCGCGCGAGCGCAAGCACGAGCGCGATCTTCATCAGTTCCGAGGGCTGGATCTGGACCGGGCCGATTTCGATCCAGCGTTGTGCGCCAAGACCGACATGCCCGATGATCTCCACCGCAATCAGCAGCAGAAACGAAACGATATAGGCGGGATAAGCGAGTGCCATCCATATGCGGATATCGACGAGCGACACGGCCGCGAAAATGACAAGCCCGACCGCAAAACGCGCCATCTGCGGCGCGGCCCAGGGAAAGAAGTGACCACCCGCCATGGAATACTGCATCGCAAAGCCGATAAACGCGATGACTGTAATCAGCAGGACAAAAAACCAGTTGATCTGGACGAGCTTTTCGATCCAGCTGAAATTGCGCCGCTCGGCGACATAAGGCGTTGTGGTCATGCGTGCGGCTCGGCGGGCCCAAGCGAAGCCGCATTCACCGGCCAGGCTGTGGTGCGCTTCAGCGGATCGCGTTGCTGGGCGTAAAGCAGAATATCACGCGCCATCTGGACGTGCGGGTGCGCCTCGGTCGCGCCATGTTCCTGGACGATCGCCGCCGCGTAACGCGGATTGGACACGGGAGCATAAGCTATAAAGAGCGCATGATCGCGCAGCTTCCAGGGCAGCTTGTCGTTCTTGATGACCCCTGCCAGATGTTCCGCCTCGCTGATCTTGCGCACTTGGGCGGTGCCGGTTTTGCCCGCCATTTCGAATCCCGGATTGGGAATGCGCCATCTGAATGCGGTGCCCATCGGCTCATTCGTCACCGCATTCATGCCGGACTGCACCGCGGCAAGCGCATCGGCAGAGAACGACAGCTTCGGCAGTTCCGGCCGTTGTTGCGCCTCGCGGCCCAGCACGCGCACGACGCGCGGGCTCACGGCATTTCCGCTCGCGATACGTGCCGCCATGGTGCAGAGCTGGAGCGGTGTCACCAGCACGTAGCCCTGCCCGATCCCGGCATTGAGCGTCTCGCCTTCCAGCCATTTGACGCCGTAGGTCGCTTCTTTCCAGGCTCGGCCCGGAATTACGCCCGAACGCTCGCCGGGAATCTCGATGCCGGTGTGATTGCCGAAGCCCAGCTTGTGTGCGCCGGCCTCAAGCCCATCGATGCCGAGACGGCGCGCCACATTGTAGAAAAAGACGTCGCAGGACTGTGCGATGCCGCGATGCAGACTGATATGTCCATGCCCATGTTTCTGCCAGCAATGAAAGATGTGATTGCCGAAGGCCAGCGAGCCCGTGCAATTCACGCTGAAATCCGGCGTGATGGCGCCGGCATCCAGCGCCGCAAGTGCAACCGCCGGTTTGAAGGTGGATCCCGGCGGATATAGTCCCGCCAAAGTCTTGTCACTCAGCGGGCGATGATCATCCGACAGCAAGGCGCGCCATTGGGGCGACGTAACGCCGACATTGAACAGGTTTGGATCATAGCCAGGCGTCGAGGCAAGCGCGAGCACATCGCCCGTGGTCACATCCATTACGGCACAGGCGCAGCTTTCGCCCGCCATACGCTGCACGACGAATTTTTGCAGGTCCTGATCGAGGGTCAGCCAGACATCGTCGCCGGGCGCGCCGGGATCATGGCTCAATTCGCGAATGACGCGGCCATAGGCGTTCACCTCCACCCGGCTTACACCCGCGGTGCCGCGCAATTCCTGGTCGAAGGACTTTTCAATTCCCCGCTTTCCGATACGGAACCCCGGCAGCTCGAGCACGGGATTGCTGTCGGCGTCCTCGTCTTTCACGGAGACGGCTGCGACGTAGCCCAGCACATGACAAAGCTCGTCGCCGAAGGGATAGCCGCGCGTCTCTCCCACGTCGGGTTGAATGCCCGAGAGATAGGGAAGATGAAGGTTGACGCGCGCGAATTCCTCCCAGGTCAGGTTCTCGGCGACCGTCGAAGGGACGAATTTCTTGTTGTTGGCGATGTCACGCAGAATGCGGGCGCGGTCCCGGTCCGTGAGCAGAATGATACGCCCGACCGTATCGAGTGCGGCCTCGACTCCGCCGAGCGCCTGTTCCGGCACGATCAGCACCCGGTAATTCCGGCGATTGCTCGCGAGTTCCACACCGAAGCGGTCGAGAATGCGGCCCCTGAGCGGCGCGACAAGACGCGCGCTGACGCTGTTCTCCTCCGCCTTGGTGCGGAACTGATCGCCTTCGAGTATCTGGAGCTGATAAAGCCTGACGCCGAGCGCACCGAGAATCGCGCCGACGGCGCCCCCGGTCAGCAGCGTCCGCCGCGTGAAGGCGGCATACCGGCTTTTATCCTTGCGGTCGAAAAGTGGCATCAGAAATCGCCCCGCAACGGCCCGATAAAATTATGCTGCACCCTGCTCATGAACCAGAGCGCCGGAATGTACCACATCACATTTATGGCCGTCGCCACAACAATCGGTGCCACTGGCGGCAGACGCCAGTAATAGACCGTGACGATTGCAAACCCGGTGCCTGCCGCCACCAGCATCGCCGCCGCAAATCCCAGAATTGCGCCGTAGCTCGCAAGACCGGCGAGCGAGTCGCGCTGGCGATCGACAAAGATGTAGCAGGCTACGAAAGATGCCGCCCAGATACCCGGCGCGCCGCCCGAAAGAAGATCCTCCGTCAGTCCCACGAGCAACGCGGCCCAGGGCGGCATCAGATCGGGGCGTACCAATCCCCAGAAATAGACCGGCATCAATCCGAATAGCGGCGCGGGCAGGAATCCATTGGTAAAGGAAATCGGAAAATTTGCGATCATCGTGCCGATGATTGCGAGCGCGAACGGCACGAGGGCTGCAAAAAAACGCAAGCCCGGTATATTGTAGAGTTCCTGTCCCGGCATCAGTCTGTCCCCGCGCAGCACACAATCTGCTGACAGCGTCGCGAACCGCAAGCTGTGAGGAGCGGATATTTCGATCTCACCAGTCCGCCACGCTTCTACTGATCGTCAGGTGATTGATCGGGAACAGTGGCACCCGGCTGCACCTGAGGCTTCGCCTGAGCTGCGGGGGAAGGCTTAGCCGTTGCGGGGCGACTTGGCACAGACGCGGCGCCGGCCGCGGATGGAGCAGCTGCAGGGGCCGGTGCCGGCTGAGTGACCTTGGGCGGGGGCGGCGTTAACGGCGCCAGTCCGGCTGCCGTGACGGGCAGATCGTGGACAGAGACGGAGGGCAGTTGCTCGGCGGGAAGCTTCAGGTCCAACACGCGCACGTCATCGCTGTGCCCCGCATCCGCGTAGAGTCCGGCGCGAAAATCGCTGCCGTCCCAAAACACCTTCCCGACCGACAGGCCTGCCGGAAGCAGCGCGCCATCGCCCGAAGTCACGATCTGCTGGCCGGCGCGCAAATGAACGCCCTGGCCGGACACTTCGAGAATCGGCGCCGTGGAATTGTCACCTGCCATGATGGCTTGCACGTTTCCGGGTTCGATCGAGACCGGTATGCGGCTGTTAAGATCGGTGAGCAGAATCACCCACGAAGTATGATCGCCGGCAAGAAAGATGCGGCCGATCATGCCGCGATCATCGACCACCGCCTCGCCGGGCTTCACGTGCTGCCGCCGGCCCCCATCTAGGATCATTGTATTGAAAAAGGGCCGGGTCGCACGGCCGATGACATGAGCCGTGACGTTGCCAAGCTCGGGATCGGGAACGGCATTCAGAAGCAGCCGATAGCGCTTGAGGCGCTGCTCGAGAGTCAGCGCCGCACTCTGCCACTGCCGGAGCCGCGTGTTCGCTTCCTTGAGGCGCAGATTTTCCTGATAGGCGTTGAACACATCGGCAAGGCCGCCCAGCCATGCACCCGCCTTGCCCAGCGGCTCACGAACAGTTTCGAGCACAGGTGCTGCCCGGTCGGAAGCATAGGCACGTGCACGGTCGAAAAGCGTCGGCTGCACCCGGCCCAAAAGCACGAGCGTGACGGCAAGGACAGCGCAGACGGCGAGCGATACCGGTGCGCCGCCCCGGTTGCGCGCGAGTCTCAGGCTGCCATTCGCCATACCGTCACCAAACCGAGCGCGCTTCCCCCATTCAGAACGCTGTTGTCAGAACGTGACGCATCACTTTGGCATTCTCAAGAACACGTCCCGTTCCGAGCGCCACGCAGGACAGCGGATCGTCGGCGATGCTGACCGGCAACCCGGTTTCCTCCCGAAGTACCTGATCGAGATTGGCAAGCAGCGAGCCGCCGCCCGTCAGCACGATCCCCTTGTCGACGATGTCGGCCGCGAGCTCGGGCGGGGTCGCCTCGAGTGCTACCTTCACGGCCTCGACAATCTGGCTCGTTGGCTCGGCCAGCGCCTCGGCGATATGCTTCTGGCTGATCGTGATCTCCTTGGGCACCCCATTCAGAAGATCGCGGCCCTTGATCTCGAGGGTCACGCCCCCGCCATCGCCCGGGGGCGCCGCTGTCCCGATCTGCTTTTTGATGCGCTCGGCGCTTGCTTCGCCGATGAGAAGATTCTGGTGACGCCGGATATAGGCGATGATTGCCTCGTCCATCTTGTCACCGCCAACGCGCACCGAGCGGGAATAGACAATTCCCCCGAGCGAAAGAACGGCGACTTCGGTTGTTCCGCCACCGATATCGACAACCATCGAACCGGTGGGATCCGAAACCGGCAAGCCGGCGCCGATCGCCGCCGCCATCGGCTCCTCGATGAGAAAGACACGTCGCGCACCGGCGGAAAGCGCCGATTCCTGAATCGCACGCCGCTCCACGGCCGTCGAACCGGAAGGCACGCAGACGATGATCATCGGATTGGCAAAGGATCTGCGGTTGTGGACCTTGCGGATGAAATGTTTGATCATCTCTTCCGCGATTTCAAAATCCGCGATGACCCCGTCGCGCATCGGCCGGATCGCCTCGATGTTTCCGGGCGTGCGGCCGAGCATCATCTTGGCGTCGTTGCCGACGGCCCGCACCGCCTTCTTCCCGCCCCGACTGGTGATCGTGGCAACGACGGACGGCTCGTTCAGGACGATCCCTCGGCCTTTTACATAAACAAGAGTATTGGCCGTTCCCAGATCTATGGCCATGTCGCTCGACAGGATGCCAAGTAGGCTCCCGAACATGCTTTGTATGCCCGTTCCTTTCCAGCCGGCGCGCTCCATGTCTTGCGCACCCAGCTACGCGTTTCTGTCCTGCCCTATCTCGCTCGATCCGATTTCGGACGGTCCAACCCGCTTGTCCGAACTGTGCCGAGCTGCCGTGAAACCGCCACGGCACGCGTTCCTCTCCTGGCCTGCCGGCAGCGTCGAAATGACGATTTGCTGACCTGACGGGTCGCCCTTCGGCGCGCGCGTTCACGCGTCTGACACGTCGCGAGGCTTTTACGCCGAACGTCGCGCGCGGCGCAATAGTTTGCGACGTCGGAACGTAACGCCTTTTCCAAGGCTTATTCATCTTTTTCTGTGTATCAATTGCGGTATCGTCTCATTGCATAGGAGGCAAATTTCCGGCACGAAACGTAAAGTTCCGGTCGGCACGCGCGGGGCGTGCGCGGGCCAATCTCCATAGCCCTCGAATAATCGGCGAAGGCCCGCGGATGAAAATACTGCCGCCCGTTTCGATCAGCGCCCGTGGCCTCCTGCCGGGGCGGTGGGACATTCTGGCCGCGATATTAGTGTTCGGCGTCATCGTCATATTGGCCGACGAAAGCCGCAGCCTCGTCGCGCCGCTCGCCACGCTCAAATCCAATCCCCTTTCTCTGAGCCCCTGGGCACTCCCGGAATATGCCTTGCGCACCACGTTGCGGATGCTGGCCGCGCTTGTCGTCTCGCTGCTCTTTACTTTCACCTACGCAACCTGGGCGGCCAAGAGCGCACGCGCCGGCACCGTACTCATTCCGCTTCTCGACATTCTGCAATCAATTCCGATCCTCGGATATCTCTCCGTCACCTATCTCTTCTTTCTTGCTCTGGCTCCAGGACGCGTATTGGGAGCGGAACTGGCCGCCATATTCACGATCTTTACCAGCCAGGCCTGGAACATGGCCTTCAGCTTCTATCAGTCGCTCCGCACTGTGCCGCCAGAACTGGAAGAAGCCGGCCGCGTGTTCGGCCTCAGTGGCTGGGCGCGGTTCTGGCGCATCGAGACGCCGTTCGCGATGCCGTCGCTCGTCTGGAACATGATGATGTCGATGTCGGGCAGCTGGTTCTTTGTCGTCTGGTCCGAGGCGATAACCGTCGGACATACGACAATCACACTTCCCGGAATCGGATCCTACATCGCGCTGGCGATCGAGCGGCGGCAGCTTGGCGCCATTTTCTGGGCTGTGGTGGCGATGCTGGTCGTAATCCTGATTTACGACCAATTGCTGTTCCGGCCGCTCGTTACCTGGGCCGACCGTTTCCGTTTCGAGCAGGAGCAAAACGACGAACCGCCGCAATCATGGGTGCTGACCATGTTCCGGCGCTCGGAACTGATCGACGCTGTCGCGGCGCCTTTCAAGCAGGCACTACGCTGGTCTTACAGGCTGGCGCCGCCGCCTAAAGTACGGCTGCCAGTTCCGCACAGTCCTGCATGGACGCGCGCTGGTGACATCGTCTGGTACTGTCTTCTTTCGCTCATGATTCTGTACGCGTTTTGGCGCGTCGTCGCGTTCGTTTCTACCGGCGTTTCCTGGTCCGATGTCCTTGAAGCAAGTCTGCTCGGCCTTGCCACGATGGTCAGGGTGTTCATTCTCATTGCCATTGCGAGCGCGATCTGGACCCCAGTCGGCATCTATGTCGGCCTGCGGCCGAAGCTCTCCCGGCTGGTTCAGCCGATCGCCCAATTTCTCGCTGCTTTTCCGGCGAACATTCTTTTTCCATTCGCTGTTTCGGCAATCGTTACCTTCAACCTGAATCCCGACATCTGGCTCTCGCCGCTGATGGTGCTCGGCACGCAGTGGTACATTCTCTTCAATGTCATCGCGGGAGCGTCCGGCCTGCCTTCCGAATTGCGCGACGCGGGAACAAATTTTCAGGTGCGCGGCTGGCTGTGGTGGCGAAAGATCGGATTTCCCGGCGTTTTTCCCTTTTATGTCACGGGAGCGATCACGGCCTCGGGTGGTTCATGGAACGCCGCCATAGCGGCGGAATGGGTGAATTGGGGCAGTCACACGGTGCAGGCGCATGGACTTGGCGCTTACATCAAAGACGCGACCGATGCCGGCGACTTCCACCGCATCGTACTCGGCATCGCTGTCATGAGCGCGCTCGTCGCGCTTGCCAACCGCATATTCTGGCGCCCGCTTTACTGGTATGCCGAACGGAAATATCGGCTGACGTGAGGATGCGGAGATGGATGCCCCCGAATTGCTCGAAGTCCGCGATGTCTACCGCGCATTTCCGAAACCCGGCGGCGGCGAGCTTTCGGTTCTGGAGGGCGTCGACCTCTCTCTGAAGCAAGGCGAGATCGTGGGTTTGCTCGGACGCTCGGGGTCCGGCAAATCGACGCTTCTGCGTCTGATCGCGGGGCTCGCGCATCCGAACGGTGGAACCGTCACTTATCTCGGCCAGCCCGTCGACGGACCCGCGCGCGGGATCGCGATGGTATTCCAGAGCTTTGCTTTGTTTCCGTGGCTGACGGTGCTCGAGAATGTGGAGCTGGGGCTCGAAGCGCTCGCACTTCCGGCCGACGAAATCCGCAAGCGCGCCTTGCAGGCCATCGACCTCATCGGCCTCGACGGCTACGAATCCGCCTATCCGCGCGAGCTTTCGGGCGGCATGCGCCAGCGCGTAGGTTTCGCGCGCGCGCTCGTGGTCCATCCCAATATACTTCTGATGGATGAGCCGTTTTCGGCGCTCGACGTGCTCACGGCTGAAAATTTGCGTACGGATTTTCTCGAGTTGTGGTCGGAGGGACAGCTTCCAATCAAGGGTGTGATCCTCGTTACGCATAACATCGAAGAAGCGGTGTTGATGTGCGACCGCGTGCTGCTGTTCTCCACCAATCCCGGCCGCATCGTGACGGAAATCAAGGTGCCGATGCGCCAGCCGCGCGACCGTCAGGATCCGGCCTTCGGCGCGCTGATCGACCGCATCTATGTGGAGATGACAGCACGTCGCGATAAGGGACCAAAGCTCGACCGGATTGCCGGCACGGGCTTTGCCATGATCCTGCCGGAGGTCCCGGTCGGACTGATCTCCGGTCTCATCGAAGCCGTCTGGGCCTCGCCCTACAACGGGAAAGCCGACCTGCCGGATATCGCGTCGGATTTGCAGATGGAGATCGACGAACTGTTTCCCGTCGTCGAGACGCTTCAACTGCTCCGCATGGCGGAAGTGGAAGACGCCGAGATCAAGCTCACCGAAACCGGCAAGCGCTTCGCCAATGAGGAAACGGACGAGCGCAAACGCATCTTCGCACGGCTGCTAATTCGTTACGTACCGTTCGCCGCCCATATCCGGCGGGTACTGGACGAACGCGACAGTCACACCGCACCCAAATCACGCTTCATCGACGAACTCGAAGATCACATGACCCCCGACATGGCCGAGCAGACTCTCGCTGCGGTGATAGGCTGGGCGCGCTTCGCCGAACTCTTCGCCTATGACGACGACACCGGCATGTTCAGCATGGAGAATCCGGCTTAGCCGCCGACCAGGGCCAGGTTGAGCGAGCTCGTTGTCAGCGTCCAATCCGAAGGGCCGCAGACGATCACGAGAAACGGGCGCGAGACTGCGGTGCTCGTCTCGGTCGATGAATGGCAGCAAAAAAACGCAGCGAAGCGGCAACCTCGCTGAATTCTTTGCGGCGTCACCGCTGCGAGGCTCGCGGGCAAAATTCACAAGTCGAGAGCGGCCCACACGATCGTTGAAAGTGGATAGTTTGCGTCATACCGAAGGCCCGCTTCCCACTCGTTCCGCAAGTTTGTCATGGCTCGCAAATGCGGGCCATGACAGTCTTGATCGGAATTCGCTCTTAAGCATACCGATCCTTATATCGGTCACCGGGCGCGGAACAGTAACACGCCCTGGCCACCGGCTCAGCTATTTCCTGTCCTGATTTCTTCCGTCCGCCAGCCACGGCATCATGGCGCGGAGACGTTCGCCTACCGCTTCAATCGGATGGGCGGCGGCACGGGCGCGCATCGCCTTGAACGAGGGCTGGCCGGCCATGTTTTCGAGCACCCAGTCACGCGCGAAACGGCCGGACCGGATGTCGGCGAGGATTCGTTTCATCTCGGCGCGCGTTTCATCCGTGACGATGCGCGGGCCTGCAACATATTCGCCGTATTCCGCGGTGTTCGAGATGGCGGTGTTCATGCCCGCAATGCCGCGGACATAGATCAGGTCGACGATCAGCTTCACTTCGTGGAGGCATTCGAAATAGGCAATTTCCGGCGCGTAGCCCGCGTCCACCAGCGTATCGAAGCCGGCACGGATCAGTTCCATCAATCCGCCGCACAGAATCGCCTGCTCGCTGAACAAATCTGCTTCGCATTCTTCGCCGAACGTCGTTGCCATGATTCCGGCCCGCCCGCTGCCGATCGCGGCAGCATAGGAAAGCGCAAGCTCGCGCGCTTTGCCGCTCGCATTCTGCTGGATGGCAATCAATCCGGGTACGCCGCCGCCGCGCAGATATTCGCGGCGCATCGCATGGCCCTGCCCTTTCGGTGCGACCATCACGACATCGAGATCGGGCCGTGGCTCTATCAGATGGAAATGAATTGCAAAGCCATGAACAAATAACAAAGCTGCGCCCTGTTTCATGTGCGGCGCGAGATCGCACCTGTAGATATCGGGCTGCGATTCGTCCGGCGCCCCCATCACGATCACGTCGGCCCACGCCGCTGCGTCCGCATTCGAGAGGATGTGGAAACCCGTTTCCTTCGCCCTGTCGAGCGACGCGCCCGGGCGTCCGGCAACGGCGATTTCGGTTACACCCGAGTCCCGCAGATTCAGCGCGTGGGCGTGGCCCTGGCTGCCGAATCCGAGAACGGCGATCCGCTTGCTCCGGATTAACTCCGGATCGGTATCGCGATCGTAATAAATCTGCATGGGTTGCCTCACTCAGGCCCGTGTATCACGGCGAACATGTGCGCTACGATTTCGTCCGTGCCCGGCACCTCGATCCAGCTCCAGTCCGCCATGCGGTGACGGAACCAGGTGAGCTGACGCTTGGCATATTGGCGCGTCGCGGCCTTTGCGGCCGATCTTGCGTCGTCCAGAGTGAAATTGCCATCGAGCACGCGCTGAAGTTCGCGCAGGCCAAGGATCTTTGCCGAGGGCAGCGCCGGGTCGATATCTCTCAGCCGCGCGGCTTCCTCTACGGCGCCGGCCGAAAGCATCCATTCGAAACGCGCCTCGATTCGCCGGTGGAGCTCGGAGCGCGGAGGCGACAGAACGAAGCGCGCAAGGCGCAATCCGGCCAGAGGTGCCGAGCCACGGTCCCGCTGCCAGTCGAAGAGGGAATGACCCGTCATTTCAAACACCTCGGCCGCGCGCAACACACGCTGCGTATCGGAGGCGCGCAGACGCGCAGCGCTCTCCGGATCGCGTGCGGCAAACTCCGCGAAGAAAGCTTCCACGCCGATTTCGGAGTGGCGCGCTCTCAGCCTTGCACGAATCGCCTGAGAAATCGGCGGTATGTCGGCGAGACCCTCGGTCAGAGCACTGAAATAAAGTCCCGTGCCACCGACAAAAATGGGCATCATGCCCCGTCCGCGCACGTCATCGAGAATACGGAGCGCATCCGCCTGGCAACGCGCAGCCGAATAGGGTTCATGCGCACTTGCATGGCCATAAAGATAATGGGGCGCGCGTGACAGCGCGGCGTGGTCAGGGCGCGCCGTCAAAATGCACGCCTCGCGATAGACCTGCATCGAATCGGTATTGATGAGAGCGCCGTTCACACGCTCGGCCAGCGCCAGTGCTGCCGCGGATTTGCCGCTCGCCGTGGCCCCCGCGATCAGTACCGCGTCGATGCGCATTCCTGCCGGCGTTTATCCGGCATCAGCCAGGGGAAGCGCGACATAGGCAAGCTGTCCCTCGCGATTGATGAGGAGCAGGACCGCCTTGCGGCCGGCCTTGGCGCCGGCATCGATCAGACGGCTTACATCGTCCGGCGTCTGAACCGCCTCGTTCTGTATCTGAACGATAACATCGCCTGGCCTTACGTCCTTTTCGCCGGCGGCGCTGTCCGGATCGACATCGGTTATGACCACACCATGGACATCCGGCCCGACCTTGAATTTCGCGCGCTGTTCCCGGCCGAGCGGCTGCACGGCGACTCCCAGCCGGGAGAATTTGGACAGCATCTTGGGAGTTGACGGCGCGGAGCCTGAAGCGCTCGTCGGCTGGGCGCTGTCCTCGAGCTTTGCCACGGTAATTCGCAGAGACTGCCTGCCGCCCTTGCGCAGAACTTCGAGACTGACCGTCTTCCCGGCCGGCGTTTCTGCGACGACCCGGGGCAACGCGCGCGAGTCCTTGACGGGCTTTCCGTCAAATCCGGTTATGAGATCGCCGTTTTGCAGGCCGGCCTTTGCGGCCGGACTGTCCGGCGTGACCTCTGCCACCAGCGCGCCTTCCTGCGAGGGCAGACCGAGGCTCTCGGCGATCTCGCGCGTCACTTCCTGGATGCGGACGCCGATCCACCCGCGGCGGGTCTGACCATATTCACGCAACTGGGAAATTACTTCCCGCACGAGATTGGAAGGAATGGCAAATCCCACCCCGACCGAGCCGCCACTCGGCGAAAAAATCGCTGTCGCCACCCCCACGACATCGCCGTCCATGTCGAAGAGCGGGCCGCCGGAATTTCCCCGGTTGATGGGCGCGTCGGTCTGAATGAACTCGTCATACGGACCGGCCGCAATGTCCCGATTGCGGGCTGAGACGATTCCGGCGGTAACGGAATTGCCCAGACCGAACGGATTGCCGACCGCGATCACCCAATCGCCGACACGTGCCCGATCGGAATCACCAAAATGCGCAGCGGTCAGCGGGGATTTGGGATGAACGCGCAGCAGCGCAAGATCGGTCTTGTCGTCGTGCCCTGCCAGCGTTGCCGGCAGCACCGTGCCGTCGTCCAGCGTTACGGAGATTTCGTCCGCACCGTCGATGACATGGTTGTCCGTTACGATAAGTCCCGATGGATCGATGATGAAGCCCGATCCTAGTGCGGTGATGTGGTGCGGCCGGTTTTTGCCCTTTTCCTGAAAATCCTTGAACAGGTCCTGGAGCGGCGACCCCGGCGGCAACTCGGGAAGGGCACCGTCCGGCGCGGCTTTCAGAGTTTCGCTGGTCGAGATGTTGACAACGGTTGGCAGAAGCCGGTTGGCCAGTTCGGCAAAGGAATCCGGCGCTGCCCGCGCCTGTGCTGCCGTGCTCGCCAGCAGCAGGAAGAGCGTGGCGACGACCCCACGCAGGCGGTACCAGTCCTTGGAGCCCATTTCGATCATCCCGAACCAAAGCGATCGCCCGCGAGCCCCGCAAAACCCAGTGCCGGCTCCAAGGCGCGACACTCTTGGCGGAACCATTTGGCTCTTGCAATCGCGACCACATCGGTTATATTAAGACCAATAAGGTTATGAGGGAGCCCTATGCCGGAAATCGCCTCTGCGCGGCTTATGCGTCAGGTCGCCAATATCGATACTGCCCTCGACACCTTTCGAGACTGGTTGCCGACGCACGGATTCAAACTTGTCATTCCGCCGCCGGTGGCGGGCGGCGCTGCGCACGCCTTCGCGTCGGCATGGCGAGGCGGCGAGGCGACGGCGGTTTCTCACAAGGGCGCAACAGCCGCACTGGCGCTGTTGCACGCGACCGAAATCGAGCTTGTGAAACTCTGCAAAGCGCGTGGCGCCGCGCCGTGCAGTCGATGCCGCGGCGTGGGCTGTTTTATCACCAACAATGGCACCATCGAGATCTGCCGCCATGCGGAGAGCAGGAGAGACTTCGTTGCATGACATCGCCCGACTAACGACGACGGGCCTTTGATGACACGGTGGATAGCCGTAACCGACAATAGCAAACCGCTCCCGGTCCGAGCGGACCGGGAGCGATGCGAGCTGTGCTGATCCTGCGCTGAAACGCACATCGGGAGGGGGATCCCGGACCAGCACGGCCATTCCGGTTCCGGAATCGCAATTACTGGGCAGTGATCAATCCCAGCAGACCATTCTTTTCCCCGTTGGGTCCCGCAGAGAAAGTGATCTCGCCGCTCGGAACTGGATCCAGCGCCCAGACACCGTCGATCGCCAGAGGCCTGCCTTTCTTGTCGCTCAGCGCGCCGAGATAGTTGCCGCTGCTCGGATCATAGGCGTTGATCCAGCCATCGCCGAAATTACCGACCAGAAGCGCGCCGGCAAAGCTGCCAAACGTGGACGGCGCAATGGCGAGACCCCATGGCGCATTCAGGTGGCCCTGGGCTACCAGCTGCTGCTGGAGGGTTCCCGACTCACTGAATACGTCGATATATCCGAGCCCCGGACCGTCCTTCTCGTCGCAGCATTTCTTGCCCTGCTTGGCGAAAGTCACATACAGGTTGCCATTGATGACTGCGACGTTGAATGGCGCATAACCCTTCAGGTTCTTGTCGGTGAACGAATTGACCACGTTCCAGTTGGTGTCGAATACCTGTACCTGATTGTTGGTGAAATCGGCAGCAAACAGAAGCTTGCTCGAACCATCGAGCGCGAGCCCCTTGTAAACCGAGCCATTTGCGGAACCGTCATAACCGATGACCGCGTTCGCCTCGTCCACCGAAGAATTCCAGCCCGAAATCACGCCGGCCTCCGAATCGAAAATAAATTCGGAATTGCCGCTTTTTCCGTTCTCGGTGATCTTGAAGCCAAGCCCCGGGGTTACATAGACCTGCCCGGTCGGATCGCCATCCGGAATTGTCACAACCAGACCCGTGTTCTCGCCGTTGCCCTGGTCATAGACGGTGGACAAGCCAGATCCATTGTCCGAAACCCAGACCGGCGAGGTACCGGGAGCCTGCGACAGCCCCCATGGATTCACCAGATTTGCATCGGTGTTTTTCGCCTTTCCCGACTGGTTGGAAACCAGTTTGGTGATCTTGAAGGCCGGGCTGGCCTTGGACCTTATCGCGCTTTCGCCCGCAAATGCCGAAGTAGCAAGCAGCATCACGCCGATTGCCAAAGAGATTTTCGTTCTCATGTGATCTCCATAAAAGTTTCGCGTGGCGGCAGCCGGATGCGAACCCTGTCGAACCCGCTCCGCCCATGGGTGGACGAAAGGGTGACTGCGATTATTCCACGTTCACCGGAAATGTCTTCGACGCGACATTGCAGATCCGGGCCGTCCGGCGTTTTCACAAATATTTCGAGGAAACCCTTCGCCGCGGCGTAGCGTCAGTCCGTAATACTTGCCGACCATTTTTGCGTTACAGGAAGCAAATACTCTCTGCTGCGTGCGGGCCATGCCGCAGCCCATGCCATGCAGATCGCCGTATTGCGCAAGCAAACCCTGCTTCAGGTTCACGACGTTGGCGCGGTGTTTGAACCGATTGCCGGTGGCGGCGTTGCCATTCATCGTCTTCGGCGTGCGGGGGATTGGAATTTGATACTGTCACAAATGCCCAGGACATAACCCGGCTTTGCGTCCTGGAACGCCGGACGGTATTGCTTTTCATGTCGACTTCGATCGCGCCGTGCACGCGTGGGACGAATTGCGGACCGTGTTTATTCCCGTTGTCGCTTCGGCGGCCGAAAAAAATTCTCCCGGCGGTCCGGGATGATGCTTCTTGCGGTTTCGCCCTGCACACGGAAGGTGCTCGATTCGATCAGGACCGTGCGGGCCCGGCCATGACGGAGATGGGGCACCGCCATGCCGGCACCTCGACCGTACAAAAGCAAACGCCGGGAAGCCGTTCCGTCTCCTGGCGCTCCGCCACGCGATTTCGCGGAGATACTGATTTCAGAATGTCCGTTCCACGCTCAGCGCAATAAAATCCCGGTCGGCGAATGGTTGCCGGTCCGGGGGGCCGAAGTAATGGGTGAAGGTGATCGAGCCTTCCCAGACCGTCTGGTAGGTCGCCGACACGCCAAGTTCGAAGTCTCCGGCACCGTCGTTCATCGATGAATCGACACTCGACTTGCCGATAAGATTGTAGCCGAGCCCGATCGGCAGCGACACGTCGAGCTGGGGCAGGACTTCGTAGTAATGCGGCTCGAGAACACTGCGCAGCGCCGCCGCGAACCGGTCGCGGCCGGGCGAGAGTTCGGCGATTCCGCTGGTCACGTTGAGCCGGTCGTTGGCGGCGATTTCCGCGCTGAGGTCGGCGCCTTGCCACAGCGGGCCAGGCGAAAGCACCGACACCGTCGACAACTGTCCCTGCAGCGTGTCGCCGACCGCATAGGACAGAACATCGAACGAGGGTTGCGGCGGCGGAGTTACACTGCCCGGGGCGCGCACCGGCGCGTAGCTGAAGCCCCCATAACCACCGCCGCCACTGCTCCCCGCGACGGCGAACAGGGACTGGCTGATCAGCGGCATGTTGCGGCGCACCGACACCTCGCCGGCGACCGTGTCGTCTCCGAGCGGCGCGCTGAAGCTCGCGCCATAGGCCTGGATGCCGCGGGGAAACACGAGCCAGTAATCGCCCACCTGCTCGGCTCCGGGAGGAACAACGGGCAGAGAAAAGGTCAATATCTCCGGTTCCTTCGCATTGAACCGCAAGGCATAGAATCCGTAGTCGATATCGTCGAGAAGGACATGCATCGCGGCGCCGTACTGGCCCCATGCCGAGCGCCCTTCGTCCGGCGTGCGGTAGAGATATTGGTCCGGCCCGACGATGATCCGCTCGCCGCCGGCATCGAGAAAATCGGCGTCGTTGAAATAACTTCCGGAAGCCGGCAGGCGCGTCCGCCGCCACTCGAACTGGTCGTAGAAACTGAAAGAAAGATTGGAACGCGGCTCGATCGTAAGTGAGGCCTGGCCGACGGGCAGATAGACTTCCTTCGCCTCGGCTTCCGGCTCGCTCGCCGCCTTGATGGCGTCGATCGGCGCCTGCCCGGCCGCAATTCCGTTATTGGCGAAGAACAGGCTCTCGCCCCACAGCAGCGTATGCCGGCCGATGCGGAAGGAAACCGGCCAGTCCCCGGCGTCGAAACTGCCATAGCCGAATGCGTTCAAGAGATCGGCGTCCTCGCCCATCAATTCTTCCGTCGAGCGCGTGAAATGATTGTGCGGGACGGAGAACGGATTGAACGTCGGCGGTGAATCGTTGCTGTTGGTGTTATGATAGACGGTGTCGTACCAGGCGGTGGCGCTCACATCGATGCCGAACGGACCTTTCGACAGGTCGAACTCGGACAGCCAGTCCAGCCGGTCGGAGATGAGCCCCGGCGCGAAGTTCCGGTCGCCGTCGTCGGCATTGGGGTCGGCGACCACCGCTTCGTCGTAGTGAGACAACCGGAAGCCGGCCGTATACCGGAAGGTGTTGTCCCAGCGCACGTCCCAGCCGTCGTCCTGATAGAGATCCGCGGCCAGCGCCGCGGGCGCCTGCAGGGCGCAGAGCAGCAGGAGCCAGCCGGCGAAGTTCCGCCGCATTGGCCAGCACAGTCCCTCCCGCGCAGGGGCCGTCCGCTCCACCCTCGTCCCCCGGTGTCACCGCTCGATTTCTGAGGTAGAAGCGAACATACAGGAAGTGGGCATTTTACCAAAAGCGCCGGAGCAGGCCGAATGCGGCATGTCATTTCGATCTTGGCCGCCACCGCCTTAACATGGGTTAGCGGCAGCGTGCCCGCGCGCGCCGCGGTCTCCACCGCCCAGGCGGAACAACTCAACTCGACGTTCACCCCCGTTGGCGCCGAGCGTGCCGGCAACAAGGATCACACCATCCCGCCCTGGACGGGCGGCTACGCGACGACGCCTCCCGGCTACCGCGAAGGCGACGTGCGCCCGGATCCGTTTGCGGGCGAGAAGCCGCTGTTCGCGATCACTTCGAAGAACATGGATGCCTATGCCGACCACCTGCCGGAAGGCGCCAAGGCGCTTTTTCGCCGCTATGCGGACTACCGGATGGATATCTATCCGACACACCGCAGTGCCGCGGCGCCGCCCGCCGTGTATGCCAGCATATTCCTGAATGCCACCCGCGCCCACGCGGCGCCGGAGGGGATTGCCTATGGCGTGGAGGGCGCAGCCGGGGGCATTCCCTTTCCCATTCCGCAGAACGGGTTCGAGGCGATGTGGAATCATTTGCTCGCCTTCTGGGGACCGGCGCGCGAGGTTTCCCTCAAGACCTGGATCGTATCGGCCGACGGCGCCGCCGAACTTGCGACGGGATACCGCGAAACCACCGATTTTCCCTATTACTATCCCGGTGCGGCTCCGCAATCGGCGGGTGGTTATTACTTCAAGACCTTGCGCCTCGACGACGCGCCGCCCACCAAGGTGGGCGAAGGCTATCTCGACTGGCAGCCACTGGACAGCGCGCGGTACGGTTTCAATGCCTGGCGCATCCTGCCGGGCGAACATCGCGTGCGCCGGGGGCCTGGAATTACTTACGACACGCCGGATTCCGATGCGTCCGGCCTCGAGGCCCTCGACGAGTACTACATTTTCTTCGGCGGTCTCGACCGCTACGACTTCAAGCTTGTCGGCAAGAAGGAGATGTTCATTCCCTATAACAACAATCGCCTCTATATGCGGCCGACTGCCGAGATTCTCGGCGCGAAACATGCCAATCCCGACGATTTGCGCTACGAATTGCATCGCGTCTGGGTGGTCGACGGCACGCTGAAGCCCGGCGCGCATGACGTGGTGGCGCGCCGGCGGCTCTATCTCGACGAAGACAGCTGGTTCGCGGTCTACAGCGATTCCTGGGACGACAGCGGCCGGCTGTGGAAATTCGGCCACGCCACGATGTATCTCATGCCGGAAATTCCTGCCGTCATTCTCGGCAGCCAGTTCGTATATGACCTGACGCTCGGGGGCTACGTCTACGGCTTTGCGTTCAACGACCAGCCGCAGGCCTACAAGGTCACAGCCCCCCACCCCGCCAATCTGTTCACTCCCCAATCCATGGCCGCCCGCGCCGTGCGGTAGGAACATTTACCACGAAGAGCACAAAGAGCACGAAGGGTAATTAGCGCGCTTCGCGCCCAATCATTCGTTGTGACCTTTGTGGCTCTTTGTGGTGAATCCTACTTCTCCGCAGGCTGCGCCAGGCGGGTTGCGATCAGGCGCAGCACTTCGGGGTTGGACGCGATCGTCATGTGGGCGTCGGCGACGAGCACGGTCTCCACGTCCGGCGCCGGGCGGGGAAGGCAGGCGCGCCAGTCGAGCACCCCGTCGACAGGGCTCACCACGGCGGTCAGAGGCACGGGGGGCGGCTCCGCGAGCGTTTCGATGGCGTCGCCGGCCTTGCCGTCCCACAACAGCGCGGTCAGTCGCGCGAGCGGCGCCAGCGGCGTGGTCACCGGCATATTGATCGGGCTCGCGAGCGTGACGACGCGCGACACGCATTCCGGACAGCGCTTCGCCGCCTCGCGCGCCAGCGTGCCGCCCAGACTGAGACCGACCAGCGCCACCTTGCGGCCATGCTTCTCCGCGGTCCGGCGCAGACGCCGGTCGAGCATTTCGATCGAATGCCGCGTCGGCCCGAGATTCATTCCGCAGCCCCAGCATTCGGCCGCAAATCCCTGCCGAAGAAGGAATTTCCTGAGCGCGTCCGTCGAAGAGCCCGGCGACAGATACGCCGGAACGACGATCACCGGCTCGCCCTGCCCGCGCGCCGCATCGTCCGGGCAGGACGGCGGCGACAGGCTCGCGGCGACGAAGCTGCGAACTTCGCGCGCCCAGGTCGCGAGCGACACCGGCGATCCGCGCCCCGGCCAGACGACAAACGGCTGCGACCACGCTGCATCCATTGCAGGAATTCCCCTGACTGCATGATGACTAACGATCATTTCGCAAGTTGGATGCATGCCGGCAATGGGCTTCGCGCGGCTGGCTGGCCGCCTCAGGATTTCCGCGCCCGGCGCACCGAATCCGGCGGTCGGCCCGACGGCTTCCGGCGCCAGCTCCTGGGGAACGTCTTGAGATGCTTGCACAGCCAGCCCCGGGGAAGCCTGGGCCGCTGCCGTTGGGCAAATTCCAGACAGGCGTCGTGTTCCGTGGGCGGCCGTCCCTCGCGCGCGGTCGTTTCCTTCCACCATCTCTTCAACGCGGCTTCGGCGCTCGAGGCTTTGAATTTGGCCTCGAACGCCCGCGCGATCGGCGAAGCGCATCGCCGGTATACCAACTTCGTAAACGCGCGCGGACGCTGGAGCGGACATCTCTTTCAGAGCCGGTTTTCATCGGTGCCGATGGACGAAAATCATCTGCTCACGGCAATCCGTTATGTGAGCCTTAATCCCGTGCGCGCGGGATTGGTGGCGCGCGCCGAAGACTGGCCATGGTCGAGCGTGCCCGCGCATCTAGCGGGCGAGGATGACGCGCTCGTACGCGTGAAACCCGCGCTGCGCCGGGTTGCCGATTTCCGGGCGCTGATCAGGCCCGATCCGCGCGACGCGGAGCGCTTCGCGCGCTTGCGCGCGCTGGAACGCACGGGACGCCCGCTGGCCGCGGCAAACTTCGTGGCAGACCTCGAAAAGTGCCTCGGCCGGCCCATCGCACGCCGCTCTCCCGGCCGCAAGCCGAAGCCGCGCGAGCAAGCCGAATTGTTGTAATAACTATCCTGTCGCCGGATTCGCGCTAACCCTCCCCCCCTTGCGGGGGCGAGGGAATTACTTCGGCGGCGGGTTGTTGAGCAGATAAGGCAGGCCGTTGTTGATCTTTTTGTCTTTCGCCCAGATCGAGGGATCGAAGCCGACCGGCAGGCCCGATTGCAACTGTTCCGTCGTCAGGCCTTCGATGCCGTGCGATCTGCCTTTGCCAGCCGCGCGATCCGTGCCGCTCGTGGTCGTGTCCCAATACGCATTAGCGTAGTCCGAATCCCTTGTGCTCATTCCGACAAAGCCGCCGACGAGGCTGGATTCTCCACCGGACACCGCGCCGGTCGAGTAGGAGGTTTCGACCGTCTCGGTAACGCCCTTAGACTCGACCCCGATCAGCCCTCCGATCTTGGAATCCTGTCCACCGGTAACGGCACCGGTCGCGTAACAGTCTCCGATAGTCGATAAAGCATTGAGGCCGGCAAGGCCGCCGGCAATTCCGGTATCCTCCACATTCACAGGCCCTGTGGCAAAGCTTTGCCGAATTTCCCCCTCAAGGATCACTCCCACCAGGCCGCCGGAACCAAATGCGCTTTTCCTCTTCGATTTGCTTTTGCTACCACCATCCACACGAACGTCCGCATAGGATTGATCGATGCTGACGCCCCCGGAGCCAGTCCCTCCAACTAGGCCCCCCACGTTGCTCCCGGGGCCACGAGCGGTAACGCGGCCTGTCGCAAAATCCTGAAAGAGATAACCCCCGTTCGCACCAGCAAGCGTGCCCGCAGCGTAACTGCCCTGTCTTGCGCCGACAATCTCCGCGTGCAGAAGACCTAAATGCTCAATTATTCCGTTGTTGTTAGAAAACAGGCCCAGCCTGTCTTCTTTCGCTTTATCTCTGACGGAGAGATTGGAAATCGCGTTTCCAAAACCCTCAAACATGCCGGTGAATGTCGTCTGAATGGGCGATTCAGAGTATGTACCATCGGCAGAGGCGTCGTATGGACCAGCGAGCGCATAGGAGCCGGCCGGGTTCGCGGTTATCGCGCTGGCGAGTGAAGCAACGTCGGTTACGAGCGTGTAAGAGGTTCCATTGATTGTAACCTGGCTCGACAGGTCGCCAAATGTAACATTTCCTTCCTTGCCAATTGAAAATACACCTCCACTGCCGCCATCATTTGTCTGAAGTGAAAGGCCGCCCCCCCCAGTGACAGAAATCGCGCTGTCCACGGCAACGGTGTCGTATGCGTCGAGCCAAAGAGCGCTGGCGCTGGACCATGCGAACGAAATATCTACGTTGATATCCTCGCTCTGAACGCCACCTGACCCGGTCGTTGTCACAATCAGGTTGCCGGAAGCGAGGAAGTTTTCAAGGTCGGAAACATTCAGCACAGCGTCCTGCGCCGTGGGCGCACAGATGCCATCCGCGCATGCCATGTTCTGCGTCGGTTGGGATGATATGGTCACTGTTGCATGAGACGGAATGCATAACAAAGGTAACGCAATAAGCGCTGTTCCGAAGATTCGCCACATTTTCTGCTCCCCCAATTTGCTCGCGAAAGCAAAAGAGCCTCCGCAATTCCGCTTGCATAACATGGCCGGGGGGCAGGCTAGTCAATACCGATTCGGCGGCGATGCGCCGAAATTGCGTAAGGGGGCATCCGCCGCTCCTTTGGGGAAGCTTGGCAGCTTTGGGGAAAGTCATGAAATTGGTGTTACCTGCCACCGTTTTGGCGGTGGTTGCCGGGTTGGTCGTGCTTTGGGTCTTCACTCCCGCTGTGGCCCAGGTGATCGGCGTGCCGTGCATTTATACACCATGCACGGCTGGAACTCCGCTCAGAAGTAGCATGCCGGGAACTTCTCCAAGTTACATCTACATCGCGGGATTTCACAATGTAGCCGATGGGGGAGGTGGGTCGTTCATCCTAGAAAGTACCCCATCGTGCCCGAATCGGGACGCGACGATGGTAACATGGACGATCCCGGGCTACGTCCTGAGCGTAGGCGTGGAAATACCGTGCCAGCAGCAGCGATTACCGCGCCGTTGACGGGGAAACGCTGTCGTAGTCACCACAGAACAATCTGGCCGAGCTGTTTCTTCAGTTCGAAAACCACGCCGTTGTCGTGGTGGCCGCCGCCGGTCGTGGTCCCGTAGAGTTCGCCATACTTGCCGAGAAACAGCCCGGCTCCTGGGTGACGAGCGTTATTGCCGAACGCGTAGAGAACCTTCTCCTGGCCATTGGCCGCCATCTCGAAAACCGTGCCGCAACCAATATCCCTTTTGCAATCGACGCCGCCACCGCCCCAAGTGGTTCCATACAGATTCTCCGACTTGTCCATAATCACGCCGGCTTCGGGCAATGAACCATCCTTGCCCGATCCGAACGCATGGAGCACCGTTTCCGTTCCATCTGGCGCCAGCTTGAATACAGTGCCTGGCCCCGAAGTCGTCCCGAAAAGATTGCCCGAGGAATCGACGATCACGCCACCATAGGGCAGTGCGCCATCGGGGTAGCCTTGAAAAGCATGGAGGATCGAATAAGTGCCGTCGTCGCCAGAGATCTTGAAGACTGTTCCGCAGCCAAAAGTGCAACTGGGACTTCCGCCGCCCCACAATGTCGTACCATACAGATTCCCGCTAGCGTCACGCGCCACGCCACCCATTGGCCAACTGCCATCACTGCCTCCCTGAAATGCATAGAGCACCGTCTCTGTCCCGTCAGGAGCCAATTCGAACACCGTGCCGCAACCGTATTGGCAGTTGGCCAAATTGCCACCGCCTGCTCCCGTCGTTCCGTACAGATCGCCCGCATCGTCCATGGCGAGATTGCCTGTCGGACCAATTCCGTCTTCGCCGCCCTGAAAAGTGTACAGGACTGTTTCCTTGCCGCTGGGCGTCATTTTGAACACGACCCCACACCCGTTGCCAAAGCCGCAGGAGCCGCCGGCCGCTGCCGTTCCGTAGATATTTCCGCCCTTATCCATGATCAACCCTCCTTTCGGAAATCCGCCGTCGCTGCCGCTGGTGAAGGTGTGCAGAACTGTTTCACGACCCTTTGGCGACAGACGAAACACGATGCCGCAGCCTGAGCTGTAATTACAGGAGCCACCGTCGTAAGTTGTTCCGTACAAGTTGCCTGCGCTGTCCGCCGTCAGGCTCGCCCAAGGGTAAGTGCCGTAGTTGCCGCCGCGGAACGCATAGAGCGTTTTCTCAGCACCGATCACCGGGGCGACAGTGAAGGCCAGCGCGACCGCTGAAGCCAGACACCCGGCAATGAGATTCTTCTGGGACAGAGCGAAAAAATTGGACATCGCGCCCCCCTTTTCTGTTGCGAGCGAACCCCACATAGCACATCATGGCAGCAATTGGAATACGCGCTCTTGACATCGGTAATTTCGTGGGATTACCCTCTCTGCTGTGGGAGGGCTCAGCAAAAAGCAACGCAGGTTTTGTGGTCGCTTTGGCGCGCCGAGGCGCTGAACCCGCGGTGCGTTTGGATTTGCTGACGGAATTCAGCGGCTTCCCGGCATGCTGGTTGGAATGGGGGATTCGATGAGAAAACTTGGATTGTCGGTATCGGTTGTGATGCTGCTGGCCGGCGTCGCCGGTCTCGCTCTCGCGCAGAGCACCCCGCTTGCTTTCACCTGCATCGTGGGCAAGCCAGGGACGCCGCCATTTTGTCCTGACGCGAGCAGTTCGACGCCTCTCATCAATTATAACTCTCCGCCTGGCCCCGCCCACATTTCCGTCGCCGGATACTTTTCGCCTAATGATGGAGGCGCCGGTGAGTATTTATGGCTGGGCTCGACGGGAGGCTCCGCTCCGCTCTGTGTCTCGGATACGTACACTGCTACCGGCTCAGCTGGTTCAAGTACAATGACGAGTGTCAGCGTCGGCGGGTTCCCTACCACGACTCTCGCGAACTTCGTTGTCGGTGAATTGGTAAGCGGAAGCGGAACCGATAGTATGGGCCGAAGTGTTCAGACTCAGCCCGGCACCGAAATCGCCAGTATTGATGTGACGCATGGCAAAATAGGCTTGACGCTTCCCCTCGCCGGAACAGGAATGGCGGCGAGCATTAGCGGCAATTTCACCGGCGACAATGGCGGCACGCTGATCATCGATGCGGGCGGCGACTGCTACCAAAAAACCAACTATCGCGGAGACCCGCATGAATTCGGTGCAAGGGGTGACGGGCAGACCGACGATACGATGCCGCTTCAGAATTGGTTCGGCGCTTATGGCAACTTGAACTCTGTTTTCGCGCCGACAACTTCTCCCCCGAATTTCGGGCCGTGGAATGCATCGGTCCCTGCAAACTACCTGGTGACCGCGCCGCTCCTCTGCCCGGAAAACGCGTTGATTCAGGGGCTTGCCACCCAGATCTCCGGGACGGACAACGGGGGAGCGCCGGTCGTC
>DATAYG010000172.1:0-131835 GCA_036272695.1 Rhizomicrobium sp.
GCCGATGACGAAGGTGACCATGAACCCGACGGCCCACAGCATCGGCGCCGAGAACCGCACCCTGCCGCCATACATCGTGAAAAGCCAGTTGTAGACTTTTACGCCTGTCGGCACGGCGATGATCATCGTCATGATCCCGAAGAAACCGTTGACGTCAGCGCCGGCTCCCATTGTGAAGAAATGATGGAGCCAGACCATAAAGGACAGGATGCAGATGGTCATGGTCGCTACCACCATTGAGCGATAGCCAAACAACGGTTTGCCCGAATATGTCGAAATGACTTCCGAGAACACGCCGAACGCCGGGAGGATCAGGATGTAGACCTCCGGATGTCCCCACGCCCAGATGAGATTCACGAACATCATAGGATTGCCTCCAAGCTCGTTCGTGAAGAAGTGGAATCCGAGATAGCGATCGAGCAGCAGCATTGCCGTGACCGCGGTCAGGATCGGGAACGCGGCGACAATCAGGAGGTTCGAAGCAAGGGCGGTCCAGCAAAAGACCGGCATCCGGGAATAGCTCATGCCCGGCGCCCGCATCTTCAGGATCGTGGTGACGAGATTGACGCCTGAGAGAAGCGTTCCCACGCCCGAGATTTGCAGCGACCAGAGGTAATAGTCGACACCGACTCCTGGCGAATATTGCATCTCCGACAGTGGCGGATATGGCAGCCACCCCGTCCGCGCAAACTCGCCTACGACAAGTGAGACATTCACGAGCAGTGCGCCCGCCGCGGTGAGCCAGAAGCTTACCGAGTTCAAGGTTGGAAATGCCACGTCGCGAACACCGAGCTGGAGCGGCACCACGAAATTCATCAGTCCGATCACGAACGGCATGGCGACGAAGAAGATCATGATCGTCCCGTGCGCCGAGAAGATCTGATCGTAGTGATCCGGCGGCAGGTAACCTCCACTGTGGAAGGCAACCGCCTGCTGGGAGCGCATCATCAGCGCGTCGCTGAAGCCGCGCAGCAGCATCACAAGTGCCAGCAGGCAGTACATTACGCCGACGCGCTTGTGATCGACGCTGGTGATCCATTCGCGCCACAGATAGGGCGCATAACCCTTGACGAATACCCACAGGACAACGCCGGCGAGCATAAGGCCGACAAAACCGGCGGCGATGAGCGGAATCGGCTCCGACCACGGAATTGACTGCCAGGTCAACCGCCCGAACATGTCAGTGCTCTCCCATCGTCGTACCGGAAACAGATGCAAGCGGCGGCGGTCCGCTTCCGGGCGGAAGCCGGAGGCTCACGATGTCTTCGAACAGCCCCTCTGAGGCGGAGCCGAACATCCGAACGGTCCGGTCGTGCGATTGCTGCGAAAGCAGGCGGTACGCAGGGCCATCGAGGCGGCCCGGCGATGCATGCGTGCGCTCGACAAACGCATCAAATTCTGCCGGCGTCGCGACGATGGTGTCGAATGACATGCCGGCAAAGCCATCGCCGCTGAACTGTGCCGACAATCCAGGATATGTCCCGGTCTGGTCGGCCTGCAAATTCAGCTGCGTGACCATGCCGTTCATGGCGTAGATCTGGCCGCCAATCCGCGGGACGAAGAATACGTTCATCACGGAAGCCGACGTGATCCTGAAGTGGACCGGCTGGCCCATGGGAACAACGAGCTGATTGATCGTCGCAATGTGTTGTTGCGGGTAAATGAACAGCCATCGCCAATCGAGGGAGACGACCTGCACCTCCAGCGGCTTGCCCGCGGTCGCAATCGGCCTTTGGGGATCGAGCTCGTGCGATCCGATCCACGCGACGCCGCCGAGGAACAGAACGACGAGCGCCGGAATGGCCCACACCAGCACTTCCAGCCTGCCGGAATATGCCCATGTAGGACGATAAACAGCGGCTTTGTTGGACGCCCGGTACCACCAGGCGAAAATCAAAGTAGCCAGAATGGTCGGGACGACGATTACCAGCATGATCCCGAGGGCATCGAGAAGAATCAGCCGCTCGCCATCGGCGATCGGTCCAACAGGCGAAAGAACCCCGGAGCCGCATCCGCTCGTCACGAACGCCGAAATGACACAACAAAACCGCGGAAATCGTTGCGTAAGTCGCGCGCCGCGGAACATCCCGGGCAACCCTGTTCCAGACTCCAAAGCGGACTCTCTGAATCTTTTCACTCATGGAGAACCGTAAGGCACAGATGTTGATCCAGATTGGTCGGACGTGACCTTTTGAGGAGCAAATTGCGCCTCTCATGCGGAACGGTGTCCGCATGGCCCTGCTTTCCAATGCACACGCAGTTTCACGAGACCGTCGTGACAATTCTTATCAACTCTTAACACCGAGCGCGCGCGCTCTCCGTTTAGGCTGACGTTGAACGCTGAAGACCGCGCCGACTGTGGGCACGCGACGGCTTCTTCCAGCGGAGATTCAAATGGTGAAGAAAGCTGTCGGATCGAAACACTTGCGGCAGCCAGCAATGCAGTGCGTTGAGGAGGTTGGTAGCGACGGGGCTCGTGCAGCAGCGGTTATCGGGGCATTCACCTTCACGGCGGGGGCATCATGATTATTGCGAACGTTGAGGACTATCGCAAACAATGCGAATCGCGACTTCCCGCATTTTTGTACGACTATATCAGCGGCGGCTCCTATCAGGAAAATACACTACGTGCAAATATCTCTGACCTCCAGGCCACACTGTTGCGCCAGCGGGTATTGGTGGACGAATCGCGTCTCAACTTCTCGATCCGCCTGTGGGATCAGACGTTGTCACTTCCGATCATCCTCGGACCCGTCGGGATGGCCGGCATGTACGCGAGCCGCGGCGAAGTCAAAACGGCCAAAGCGGCGAAGGCAATCGGGATTCCGTTTACGTTGTCGAGCATGGGCGTTTGCGACGTGCACGAGGTCGCACAAAAGGCCGGCATTCCCCCATGGTTTCAGCTTTACATGCTCAAGGACCGCGGCTTCGTCAAAAGCGTAATTGAACGATCCGTTTCTGCCGGTTCGAAGGTGCTGGTATTCACCGTGGACCTGGCAACGCCGGGACGGCGTTACAGTGAAGTCCATGACGGAATGGAGAAAGATCCGACGCTCCTGGGAATGCTGGGGTTTGTTGCCCAGGGGGCGACGCACCCCGGCTGGGCTCTCGATATCGTCACCAAGGGATGGCCGCTCAAGTTCGGCACCATAGCCGGAGTGATGCCAAAAGGCATCTCTTATGGAAGATTTGTTCACGACAATTTCGATGCATCGACAACCTGGAAAGATATCGAATGGGTGCGGTCGATCTTTCCCGGAAAGCTGATCCTGAAGGGAATCCTCGATCCCGAGGATGCCAGGCGCGCAGTCGACACGAATATCGACGGCATTCTGGTGTCAAACCACGGTGGCAGACAGCTCGACAGCGTGACATCCACTATCCGCGCATTGCCCAGGGTTGTTGACACAGTTCGAGGCAAAGTTCCGGTGTTTATGGATGGCGGCATTCGCTCTGGCCTCGACGTGTTGAAAGCGCTTGCGCTTGGCGCAAGGGCCTGTTTCGTCGGGCGAGCCTGGGCCTATGCACTGGGGTCGGCTGGCGAATCCGGAGTGCGGAACATGTTGGAGATCCTGAGAGAGGAACTCAAGGTCGCCATGACGTTGACGGGATGTAATGACGTGAACGGCGCAAGTCCGGACCTGCTGCTTCGGACAAGCACAGAACTGGAATACTCGCAAGCCGACCGGAGATCCAAATGACGAAGAGGGTAGCCGAAGTCATCGTTGAAACATTGCAGTCTGCCGGTGTGAAGAGGTGTTATGGCATCATCGGCGACACGTTGAACCTGATCGCACACGCGATCGACAAAAGCGAGATCGAATGGGTCCATATGCGTCATGAGGAAGCCGGCGCTTTCGCCGCCGGAGCCGAAGCGCAGTTCAGCGGTCGCCTGACCGCATGCGCCGGATCCTGCGGGCCCGGCAGTCTCCATTTCATCAATGGTCTCTATGAAGCCAACCGCAATCGGGCACCGGTTGTTCTTATCGCGTCCCAGATAATCCGCCAGGACATTGGTTTCCAGTCAGTTCAAGAGGTCGATCTGCAAGACGTTTATAGGGGCTGCAGCGTCTTTTCGGAGATGATTTTGACCCCCGAACAGGCGCGACACAAAACTGTTGCGGCCTGCCAGGCCGCCCTGACCAAACGCGGCGTGGCCGTCCTGGTCGTTCCAGCGGATGTTTCGAACGCACCAGCACATGACGAACTACCCTTCGTGGTACATGCGCGCCGCCCGCTGGTGCGTCCCACTGATTCCGATCTCGATGAGCTCGCGGCCATTCTCAACGACAGTGACGCGATCACGATATATGCCGGGGCCGGTTGTGATGGAGCACATTACGAGGTAGTCGCCACGGCGGCGCGGCTCAAGGCCCCGATGGCTCATACGTCGCGCGGCAAGGACTTCGTGGAATACGACAATCCCTACAATGTCGGGATGAGCGGCATCATCGGTCAGCCAGCCGGTTACCACGCCATCCTTGATTGCGACACGCTCCTGTTGCTTGGTTGCAACTTTGCCTGGAGTCAGTTCTATCCGGACAAAGCAAAGATCATCCAGATCGACGAGAACCCGACCCATATTGGCCTCCGGCATCCGGTGACGATCGGCGCAGTCGGTGATATCAAGGCGACATTGGAGGCATTGCTGCCCCGTCTCGAACAACATGCGGACGACAGTTTCCTCGTCAAATATGTAGAGCGACACCGGAAGGACCGGGCTGCCGCGGATGCCGAGAGCGTGTCGGGGCCAAACTCCACAATTCCGGGAACCTACGTCGCGAAACTCGTCAACAAACACGCGGCGGACGATGCATTGTTTGCCGCCGACGACGGCACTGCGGCGGTCTGGACGCTTCGCCATGTCGATACGATGGGCAAGCGGCGGACCTTTGCCAGCCTTCTGCACGGTACGATGGCCGGTGGAATGTCGTCGGCCATCGGATTGCAAAAATGCCAACCGGGCCGGCAAGTCATCTGCATGGCCGGCGATGGCGGCTTCACCATGTTGCTCGGCGATCTGTTGACGGTGGTTCAGGAGAATTTGCCCATCAAGATCGTGCTCTTCGACAACGGAAAACTCGGCTTTGTCGATATCGAACAAAAGGCGGCCGGCCTGGATCCGGTATACACCACCCTGAAGAACCCCGATTTTGGCCCGGTAGCAGAGGCCATGGGGCTCTGGGGGCGAAGCATCTCCAAGGCAGGGGATCTCGAAGGCGCAATCCCGGCGTGGCTCTCCCAGCCCGGGCCGGCCCTGCTGCATGTAAAGGTCAATCCGATGCAGTTGGTAACGCCGCCCAGTCCGTTCGTTTCTCCGGAGGCCGTATTCGGAATGGCTGTCTACACCGCCAGGGCCATGCTGCACGGCAAAGGTCACGATGTCTGGGAAATGCTCGTGGAGAATGTCCCTTGATGAAGTTCGGTGTGGACAGGCCCCATGAGCAGGTCGCGCGCCGTGCCAAAGACCGTGCTTCATACGCCCACGCTCATATCCGACGAGCGCGGGGTTGGTCAAAGCGAACTCAACGAGGAACTCGGAGTCTGATTCTCAATTCTTCAATCTGGCGTTTGGCGGCTAACAGGTCGGTGCCGCTGTGGCCCTCATTGAATTGCGCATACACTGCTTCCAGGGCGTCCAGCGCCTCTTTCTCACGCTGTTGTTCCAGCATGAGCCTGTTGAGACTTATCGTTGAACGGAGTTCCCAGGAAAGGGCACCTTGCTGACGGGCAATCCGCACGGCGTTTCTGAAGTGCGCCTCGGCGTCGTCCTGACTGTCCAGAGCAAACGCCAGAAGACCGCGAACGCGCAGAATTTCGCTCGAGCACCAATGTTCCTGATCGTGATCAGCGCTCCGGAGCTGCGATATCCAGAACAAAGCATCTTGAGTACGATCCGCAGAAATGGCGGCCTCGCAGGTGTGGGAAATAATGAGCGCGCTGAAGGCCTCCATCTGCGCCCCGACGAGCACGCGCAGACCTTCGGCGACGAGTCGTGCTCCAGCCCCGAACTGCCCGCGCTTCGCCTGGCACAAGCCCATGATGCAAAGGGCGAAACCCGCATCGCTGTCGATTGAATGCATCCTGCTCTGTTCAAGCAATTCGACTGCGTCGCGTTCGACAACGTCGTAATCGGGCTCGGAGAGATGTCCGTTCAGCAACGCCCATGACATGGCGAGGCCAATCGGAATGGTGAATCCCAAGGACTTGGCCTCGGCGAGGGCGCGATTCTCCCACGCTTTGGCTGCATCCGGTTTGCCCAGCATCCAGAGCGTATTCGAAAGAATGCAAAATGCATCGATGCGCCGGTCGTAGCCGGTTTCCTTTGTGCTGGCGAAGCGTGCGGCCTCCGTATCGATTTGGAGGCCGTGCAGAAGATGCTCCCGGGCCTCCGCAAAGCGGGCGAGATGGTGTTTGGAATGACCCACCATCCATTCGCCCATGGCCAGCGTACCCGCGTCCGATGACCCATTTGCGAGCGCAGCACATTTTTTGGCAGTGTCGAGAGCGTCGAGATATCGAGCCGCCCGAATCTCACCTCCCCAAAGTACCAGATACGACATTAGCTGTGCCGGCTTATCTCCTAACGCTTGGGCTCGTTCCAATGTCTTGGTCCATGCGGCAATGGTGTTTCCGGTGAAGCCGCTGGTAAAGAGTTCGGTGCTCGCGAAGGCGATTTGGATGCGCAATTGCTGTTGGGTGGGCGCTCCCTTTGCATCACAGCTGACGCTGGCCGCCTTTTCCATCCATACGCGGCATTCAGTGAGCAAAGCCCTGCCCAACCAGAGAGGCGCTGAAAAGGCAGCAATGTCGGCGCCCAGGAGTGCATCTCCGCCCTTTCCAAATGCCCAGCGCAACGCGGCTCGGACATCATCCAGATCCATGGCCGAAGCGGCGGCCTTGTCTGTGCCACGCTCGTTCGCCGATGTGGCGCGAAGCAATTCGCAGTAATAAAGCGCATGGTTTCGTCTGACGAGCTCACACTCGCCAGCTTCTTCGAGCTTTCTGCTTGCATAGGCGCGGGTCGTATCCAACAGGCGATAACGTGTACAAGGATCGGATGGATCAATCGACGCGAGGAACTTCTCAAGCAGACGTCCGATTGCCTCGACGACCTCCTCGAGTTCAAGATCGCCGCGAGCGACCTCTTGCGCGGCCTCGGCTGTGAAACTGCCGGCAAAAACCGAGAGCCGCCGAAGTACCGTGCGCTCGGTGTCCGACAAGAGATTGTAGCTCCAGTCGAGCGTCGCGTAGAGCGTCTGCTGGCGCGCCGGTGCCGTTCTTCGTCCCGGCCAGAGCAATGCAAACCGGCTTTTCAGCAGCGAAGCAGTATCACGAATGCCGCAGGTGGCTGCACGTCCCGCGGCAAGCTCGATTGCGAGCGCAATTCCGCCGAGCTGGCGGCACATGTCTCCGACGATCCGCGCGTCCTCGTTGCTCAGCACGTCGCCGAAACCCGCACCCGCAAGGCGATCGAAGAACAATTGGATCGCCGGATAGGCAAGCGCTTCCGCCGCGGTCAACGTCACGTCTTCCGGCGGGCTGATCAGCGGCGGCAGCGGGTGCACGTACTCGCCTTCGGCCCGCAAAGCTTCACGGCTTGTCGCAAGAATATGAAGATTCGTCACCCCTCTGAACAAACGTTCCGCGACCATGGCTGCCTCGGTGATCAGGTGCTCGCAGCCGTCCAGGACGAGCAATACACGCTTACGGCGGAGATGCTCGATGAGTTCGGGAACGGGATCTTGAGCCTGAACCGGCAAACCGAAGGCCGACATGATTTTTACGGCCAGAAATTGAGGAGAGCCGACAGGACCGAGTTCGACGAAGCATACCGCGCCAAGAAATTCCCCGAGGAGCGAATGTGCGGTGGCAAGCGCGGCCGTCGTCTTCCCTACGCCTCCCGATCCAACGATGGTCAGGAACTTTCGTGAAAGCAGCTTTCCGCGTATTTCACGGACGTTTTCATCTCGTCCGACGATGCGAGCCAGCGGTGGAGGCAGAGGATATGCCGGCTCGACGGCTGAATCCGGCTCGGGCGTCTCTTCAATCACTGTCCGCGAAACGGGAGCAAGGAGGCTGTACCCCCGGCCGGAAACGTTGGCGAGAAAGCGCGTGCCGTCACAGTCGAGCGCCTTACGCAATGCGGCTACATGAACGCGGAGACTAACGTCTTCTACAAAAACGTTGGGCCACACCTTTCCAATCAACTCTCTTTGGCTGACGACCTCGCCCGCCCTGTCGGACAAAGCAACCAGAATATCAAATGCGCGGCTTCCCAACCTGACGATTTCGCCTCTCTTCGTCAGCAGACGTCGCGATGGAACGAGCTTATAATCTCCGATGCAGATTACTTCGCGTGCCAAGCCATCGCTCTTCCGAATTGCAGGAGAAGGTCGCGTTTGTGACGAACGGATTGACGTATCTCCGTGTCCGGCATGCTCCATGTATCCGCCTGGTATCGTCGCGGATAAGTCGACGGCGGTTGCCGACGGAGCGCCTATGCCCTTGCTCATCCGCGCATGACCTCGCCCGGTCCGGGATATCGAGCCGTCAATGCATGGGCATCTACCCGTTCCATTCGATGACTTCCCGGCCAAACAGCCTCGCGTCAATCGAGAAACCGCCAGGGCCCGCCAGCACCACCGCGATGGCAGGCAGCGCATCGAAGGAGAGCCAAATCGAAAGCGGTCCGCTCGCCCCCACGAGCTCGCCAACAGACAGAAATGCGCAGACCACCGCCCAAAGCGGGGTGACAAAGCCGACTGCCAACCCGATCCCGCAGACAACAAGACCAATCTCGATAGATCCGGGGAAATGGAACGCCAATCCCCATGCGCTGTAGATCAGATGCGCGGCCAGCAGCAGCCGGACCAGGAGCAGAGCCGTCGCTGCCGAGCCCAACGGGTAGATTGAGTACAGCGTCCGCATGGACAGAGGATACGTGCCGTTGGCCACAGGCGCACCCATCGGAAGGGTTGGAGACCACCCACCCTTTCGGGGTGTCGCCCCTTATTTGGCACCAGCCCGCTGCCCCATGCTAACGTCAACGTCCGTCGATCGGGATTTCCTCCATGTGTTCGTCGATCAGGTCTTGGCTCGTTGCCGTCGCCATCACAATGATGATGGTGCGCCAGAGCGCGGCGATCGACCAGAACCTTGGCATCACCCAGTATCAGCACACGTCATGGACCATCGGTGTGGGAGCTCCGCCTGACATCTGGGACATTGCACAGTCGCCTGATGGTTATCTGTGGCTTGCCACAGGCGAAGGTGTCTATCGATTCGACGGAGTCAACTTCGAGCGAATTCGTCCGAAAAACGGGGTCGAGTTCTTTTCCCTTGATATCACGGCGATTACGGCTTGCCCTTCCGGAGATATCTGGTTCGGCTATTTCGATGGTGGCGCCGGTTTGATACGGAAAAACCGCCTGACGAATTTCGGTCCGCAAAACGGAATTCCGCCCGGGCGCGTCTATAGCGTCGCCTGCGATCGACGGAATCGGATATGGGCCGCCTCACGCTCCGGTCTCTATCGATATGACGGAGCGAGCTGGAAACAGCTCGCGGAAGATCCGGGTCATCCTGAACAGCGCGCTGATTATCTGCTCGTTTCCCACGACGGGACATTGTGGGTAACAACGGGAACATCTCTTATCTATCTGCTCCCAGGGGAGAAACGATTTCGCGTTGCTCTCGCCACGTTGAGCGCCATTGCGCCGCTGGCCGAATCGCCGAACGGCTCGATTTGGATTTCGGATGCATTGCGTGGTGTATTTCCAGCGGCCCAGATCGCGAAAGGGCGCTGGGTGCTGTTGCCCGTTCCGGTGGTTGATGCCTCCAATGATATAGTGCGGGCAAAGCGTCTCCTTTTTGACCATGATGGTGACTTATGGGGAACTGACGCCGATCACGGCGGCATTTTTCGCGCCGGACGCCCCGATCCGTTAATGGGCGCGATACATCAACAGGACGTGAAGGACCGTTTTTCTCAAAGCGACGGACTTGCCGCAAACATCGCCGTTCCGCTGTTTGAAGACGACGAGAAAGACATCTGGGTTGGCACAAACCTTGGTTTGGATCGCTTCCGGAAGGCGGATTTTCATTCCGTGGACGGGATACCAACATACACGAGCCGCGGTTACTCGATTGCCGCTGCGGAGGATGGCTCGCTGCTGGTAAGCGACGCAGATAACATGTTTCGTGTGAAAGGCGATCGCCCCGCGGAAGTAGTTGCCCGAATGCCGCCACATTTGCTCGATGAATACCAGTCGAGTCATGGCTACGCGTGGATTCTGCTGCGAGATCCCAAATCCGGCCGGCTCAGTTTGGTCCAGCTGGACCGTTCGGGAACGCGGACAATGCTGATCGCGGCACAACAACCATCGACCGTTGTGGCATTTATGGGCGAGACCCCGGACGGCTCCATGCTGGCGCGCTTCGACAATTCCCCTATGTTGCTTTATCGGGACGGAGAATGGCGGCATCAACCAACCGGGAGTGCGCTGCCAGCCGAATTGATTCGAGCTATTGCGACCGATGCGCTCGGACGGATGTGTTTTGGATATTACAAGGACCTGTTGACTTGCATTTTAGATGGGCACACCAACAGCTTCACGCAACGCGATGGGCTCAAATTCGGCACCGTTACGGCGATCTGCCCTGACGGTCCGCGCTTATTGTTAGGTGGGGAATTCGGGCTTGGCGAAGTATTGGGCGGTCATATCCGTGCAGTCACGACAAACCGGGCTCCCGCGTTTACAGGAATTACCGGAATCATAAGATCGCGAGACGGAGCGATATGGCTTAATGGGATGATGGGTATCGTGCGTATCACGCCGGGCGAGTTCAACAGAGCACTGGATGATCAGAGCTATGAACCGAAATATCGACTCTACGATTATCATGATAACGTGGACGGCACTGCGCAACAGGGAGATGTCAAGCCCACAGCTGCCGAAACAGCAGATGGCCGCCTGTGGTTTGTAACCAATCACGGTATCGTTACAACGGACCCTGCTCAGCTCATCAGAAGTGCCCGTCCACCAGGCGTGTTCATCACATCAATGACTGCAGATAACGAAACTTTCAGCGGGGATGCCCTAACACTCACTGCCGGTATCAAGAATCTACGGATTGATTACACCGCGCTCAGCCTTTCGTCTCCGGAACGGCTGCGTTTCTTCTACAAACTGGAAGGATTCGACAGGTCGTGGGTCGAAGCCGGCAGCCGCCGACAAGCCTTTTATACAAATCTTCCGCCCGGCCGATATCGCTTTCTGATGACCGCCGCCAATGGCGAAGGTGCCCGCAATCCTTTGAACGCAGCGGTCACGTTTGAGATTCCTCCGACTTTTGTACAAAGCGGGATTTTCGTACTTCTTTGCACTGCCGGCGCTGCGTTGCTTCTTTGGGCAGTCTATTCCTATCGTATGGACCAGATGGCGTCGCACGTGCGCATCGGCCTTGAGGAGCGATTGCGCGAACGCGAACGGATCGCCAGGGAGTTGCACGACACGCTGCTGCAAGGCGTCCAGGGCCTCATCATGAGGTTCCAGGCCATCATGCATCAGATCCCGGGCGGTACCCCACTACAGGCACAAATGGAGCTTGCGCTGGATCGCGCCGATCAGGTTCTCGTCGACGGCCGCGACCGCGTGCGAAATCTTCGCCTTGCGGACGAATACACTGATGTGGCGGGCTATCTCGAACAAATCGGAAAAGAGCTGGCGGTCAATCATTCGTCGACATTCCGGATCGTGGTCGAGGGAACGCCCCGGACACTGCATGCCGTCGTGTACGACGAGCTGCGATGGATCGGACGTGAGGCCGTCTTCAACGCGTTCCATCATTCTCAGGCGCGCCTGATCGAGGTGGAGATCGGTTATCATTGGCTGGCGCTGCGGCTTCGCGTGCGCGATAACGGGGCTGGTCTTCCCGCCGATGTGGTCGCCGCGGGAAGAAGAGATGGCCATTACGGTATCGTCGGAATGCGTGAGCGCGCCGATCGCGTTTCCGGCAAGTTCAGGCTTCTGAGTACGCCGGGTAACGGAACAGAACTTTCG
Organism: Rhizomicrobium sp.; assembly: GCA_036272695.1. Lineage (GTDB taxonomy): Bacteria > Pseudomonadota > Alphaproteobacteria > Micropepsales > Micropepsaceae > Rhizomicrobium. The sequence continues at coordinate 12,066 of DATAYG010000172.1, forward strand.
GTCACGATATGCCCGAGCGTCGCCTATGTTCGCCCGACATATGCTTCCGCGTGGCAACGATTGCGAAGGCTGATATTTGCCGAGATCAGGCGATGAGCAGCCAGGATACCCGGATAACAGTGCTAATCGTGGACGATCATCCACTGCTGAGGGAGGGGGTTGCCGCTGTCCTTCTGACGCAGCGCGACATGCACCTTGTCGGTGAGGCCGCCAACGGTAGCGAAGCACTCGATCTCTATCGTCAATTTCGCCCGAACGTGACGTTAATGGATCTCCAGATGCCGGAAATGGGTGGAATAGAGACTATTCAGGCGATTCGCAGCGAATATCCGAATGCTCGCATCATCGTGCTCACGACCTATTCCGGTGACATGCAGATCGTGCGTGCGATCAAAGCGGGTGCCAGCGGATATCTCCTCAAAAACATGATGCGTAAGGATCTTCTCGATACCATCCGCGCCGTCCATGCAGGACGCCGAGTTGTTCCTCCGGAAATCGCGGCCGGAATTGCCGAATATGTGGCGGCGGACGATCTCAGTCCCCGGGAATTCGAAATATTGGGTCAAATAGCGGCCGGCGGCGCGAACAAAGATATTGCCTGGCGTCTGTCGATCTCCGAAGATACCGTAAAAGGGCACGTAAAGAACATCCTGCAGAAGTTACGGGCCAGCGACCGCACGCAAGCTGTGACGATTGCGATCAAACGCGGGATTATCGACGTCTAGTTAGCCATCGCGTTATGAACGCGCTTGTTCATCGACCCAGTGGACAAAAACCCGGCGTTCGGCGAAAGGTCACGTACGGCCGGACTTGACAAACGCAATGAGATAATACCCGCTGACACCATCGACACGCTGACGCGCCTGGCGCCGGCTGATGACGTCCGCAAAACCATGTGGAATAGGCTTCGGCCAGGTTGCGAGTTAACTCGATCTCATTGGAGCCGGGTTTGACTTGTTCCGTTTGCCGTCTGCCCTAAAGTTTTTTAATGAAAATCAAAACCGCTTCGTGGTTCACGAAACTGCCACCCGATCATTTCAAGATTGGAATAAGCAGGGGAGTGCCTCGCGGCACATCCGCCGGCTATAGACAATATGCTGCGCTCAACCCTGGTCCGTGGTTCAATTCCAGTACGATCCCCGCGTACCTGGTGCTGTATAGAGCACCGCTCGCGCAGCTGAACCATAAGAAAGTCGCCACCGATCTCCTTGCGCTTGATCCGGGCAAGAACCCGGTGCTTCTCTGCTTCGAAACCGTGGCTCCAGCCCGTCCGTTTTGAGCTTCCCGCGACATGCAAAAAAGTTTTCCAATTTCGCGGAAATACGAAGCATCCCCCGGCCGGTTCATCCCTGAGAGTGCCGGAGCAAAATTTACCCCACCCCCATCCGAGCGCGTGAGCCGAGGGAAATGTGGTCATCGCTATGGAGCGCTGCTGTCGACGAGCTCGGTGACCGGGCGGAGGGCAACGCCGGAGAGGGCCACGATCAAAGCTTTAGAACCGTCATCCATCTTTTTAGCATCTCACTTCTGTACGGATCGCAGCTGCCCACTCGTCGATAATCCTCTCGAAGACGGCCATCTCTGAGAAGGCGGCATTTCCGAGAGCGGTTGCGCCCTCGCGGAGATTTCCACTCGACGAAGGCTCTAAGCCAGCCGCGATCAAGGCCCGAATTGTGAACCGTCGCGATGCGGTTGGCGTATCCCATTCCGAGCGATCCCACTCGTCACGATGCTTAAAATAGTTGCCGAGCGCCCAAAGCACCTCAACTTGCGAGAATTTCGCATTGAAGCGCGGGCTCATACCACGAATTTCGTGATCGGGATTCCCGAGGAGCCGGACCGCCGCTTCAACGACAGCCGTGATCTTCACTTGGTAGGCTGTTCCCAACAAAGCCTCGACCGTTTCGCACTCAAGATCGACCGCAGCGTCGTCATCGTGTGCGCAGCCGCAATCCGTGGCCTGCGATGTCGCATATCTTCGAAACTGCGGCACTGGCAATTTCGGCGTAACCGTCAGGAATTCCAACAGGGGCTCCCCATCGCGTAGACTGAACGCCGCCGCCTGGCTGTATCTCAGCGCCTTTATTTCATCGAAAACCTCTTCGGCTGCCCGGAGTCGTTCGATGGGCGTGAAGGCGACATCGAGCGCCCCCGCGATTTCAGGCGTTTCGCCTTCGCCTCGCCTTCGGGATGCTCCTTCTCCCGCATGCGCGAATGGCGCACGGATGATTGCTATCGCATCAAAGGCACGATGACCGGGAGCCAGAATTTTCTCGGCGAGCTCCGCGCGACGCAGGTCACGCCATTCGCAGTTCCAATTTCGGACGCCACGGATCGGAAAGTCGAGCGCGGTAATGGCGATAAGATTTTGGATCAGGCGCTGACCGCATCCGAGATCACAAAGCTCCACACCGAAATCAGCATCACGACGACGTCCGCCCTCGAAGAAAAGCGACCGCGCCATGAAGTGCTCGCAAAATATCCAAGTTCCTCCCGCCCTTCACCGTGACGCCGCCGACCGGGTCATCGAAGCGCGACAGATGCCACGCGCCAACGTCGAAGAAACCAGGGGGCCGGCTGATCACGTTCTCCGACCTCAAGGGCTGATGCCTTCCCTCGACATGCTTCGCCGCGTGGCAAATTCGGCCCACGAGAGCGAGGTCGGGGCATTCCTGCCACAAATCCTTCCGCTGCTCTTTCAGCCCCAGGTATTCGATGGCGTGGTAAGTGACGATTCAGGCCAGCATCGCGCGGCGAACAGAAGTCGGTTCGGTCTCGTATTCCTTCACGGTGGGGTCGACGATCTCGTCGAGGTAGCGGCGCGCGTCCATCGTTAGGCTCAGTTGTCGACTCGGCATTCGGCCGGACTGTTCTTAGCTCTTCGCCTGCGTTAGCACGCGTTTATTGGTCAAAAATTGGACAAAGAGGAGTCGGCAATCTGCAAGTCATTGATTTTATTGGCGCTCCCACGGGGAATCGAACCCCGGTTTCAGCCTTGAGAGGGCCGCGTCCTGACCGCTAGACGATGGGAGCTCGCTCGCGGAAACGCTGCTTATACCGGCGCGGGCGGAACGGGATCAAGGCGAGCTCACGTCCTGGGACCGCGGGTGTCCTCGCCTGCCCTTGCGCTCAAGCGGCGCGGCGGTAGAGCACGAAAAAAGATACGGGCGAGGACGCCCGCGGTCCCAGGAAGGCTAATCTGTTTCGACCCGGACGGCCGCGAAGTTTGCGCCGGTCCACACGAAGCAGGCGATCTCGACGTCGGCACTTGCGCTTTCGATCGCTGCGATCAGCCAGAGGAAATCCGTTTCGCCTGCGCCTTCCACATCGCGTGGCGAGGGTTCGGAGCGGCCGTCGGGGTGGGAGTGATAGCAGCCGATGATTTCGCCGCCTGTCCCGCGGAGCTTCCGCAGCAGCGCGATGTGGGCGGCAGGATCGATCTCGAAACGCCCAGATTCCCGCGCGAGATTGGGCGTGGTGTGAAGCGCCGCGGCCTCACCCTGCGACAGGGTGAGGGAGTTTTTCCGTCCTTCGATAAGCCCGCAGCACTCGCGCGGGAATGCCGCTCTCGCTTCCCGCTTCAGCTGCTCGCGAAGCGCAGCCGGAAGCGCGAGCGATTGGATCATGGTTTCGGCGCCGGGGGCGCCGAGCGGATCTTGGCAACGAGCCGGCCGCTTTCCATGTCGATGATGTCGATCTCGTCGCCCACGGGACCGCGAAGGCGGAGCACAAGCCGGTCACCCGAGACGTCGGTCGAAACGAGCCGGTTGCCGGACGCAAGCGTGAATTGTGCGAAAGCAGGAGCCTCCGCGCGATGGCGGCCGCTGAAGCGAGTCACCAATCCCACGACCAGCACACCCAGTGCGATCACGATGAGCGCGCCCAGGAAGATGACGGCCGCGAGCGCGCTGCGATAGGTTGCGGAGGACTTTGTCGAAGGAGCAGGCGGCGCGGTGCCGGGTTCGGACAGATCAGACAGCGAGCTTGTCCCTGAGGGCGAAACGCTTCTTCGCGCGACGGTCGAGCCTGCGCAAGCGGGGAAGCGCCTTGACCGCTTTCTCGCCGAGGCCTTGCCGGATCTCAGCCGCTCGCGCCTGCAGCAAATCATCGCGGCAGGCAATGTGGCCCAGCACGATGCCGTCGCACGCGACGGCAACATTCGAGTCAAGCAAGGCGACAGCTACACCGTTCGCCTGCCTCCGCTACGTCCCGCCGCGCCCGCGCCGCAGGATATTCCGCTCGTCATCGTGCACGAAGATGCCGATCTCATCGTGATCGACAAGCCGGCCGGGCTCGTGATGCATCCGGCCGCAGGCAATCCGGACGGGACGCTGGTCAATGCGCTGATCGCCCATTGCGGTGTGTCACTTTCGGGGGTGGGCGGGGAGGCGCGGCCAGGGATCGTGCACCGCCTGGACAAGGATACGAGCGGCCTGGTGGTGGCGGCGAAGAACGAACGCGCCATGCACAGCCTGGCGAAGCAATTTGCTCATCACACGGTCGAGCGCGCCTATAACGCCGCGGTGTGGGGTGCGCCGCGGCTCGCACTGGGCAAGATCGAGGGCGACATCGGCCGCAATCCCTTCGACAGGAAGCGCATGGCGGTGCTGCGCGGCGGCGGCAAACCCGCGCGGACCAACTACGCCGTGATGGAACGCTACGGCGATCCCGAGCGGCCCTTCGCCGGCCTCGTCGAATGCCGGCTCGAGACGGGCCGCACCCATCAAATTCGCGTGCATCTCGCCCATATCGGCCATCCCCTGATCGGCGACCAAACCTATGGCCGCGCCCGCAAAGTTCCGCGCGCCAAAACGCCGGCTGAAACGGAGGCATTTGCCGCGGTGCAGAACTTCCCGCGCCAGGCGCTGCATGCCTTCCTGCTCGGATTCAAGCAGCCCACCAGCCAGGAGCGCCTGCGTTTCGAATCCCCTTGGCCGGCCGATTTCGCCGCTCTTGTTGGACACCTGCGCGGCTTGCAACGCCGCTGAGCGAACATACATTGTTTAGGCTTGGGGCAGATTTCATTATCGTGTGCGGCGAACCGCATCCCCACGCGTTCTTAGGATGCGGCGATTTTGCGTGCACTTGGGCGCGCGGAGCGCCAAACGGGGCCCTGAAAGATGAGTAGTCGCGGCGTGCCGGCGCTTCAGGGCGAAGGCGGCCTCTCCCGCTATCTCTCCGAAATCCGGAAGTTTCCGCTTCTGGAGCCGGAAGAGGAGTACATGTTCGCCAAGCGCTGGCGGGAACACGAAGATCCCGAGTCAGCGCGGCGGCTGGTAACGAGCCATCTGCGCCTCGTTGCCAAGATCGCGATGGGCTATCGCGGCTATGGGTTGCCGCTGTCCGAAATCGTGGCCGAAGGCAATGTCGGGCTGATGCAGGCGGTCAAGCGCTTCGAGCCGGATCGCGGCTTCCGTCTCGCGACCTACGCCATGTGGTGGATCCGCGCGGCGATCCAGGAATACATCCTGCGCTCCTGGAGCCAGGTGAAGATGGGCACCACCGCCGCGCAAAAGAAGCTGTTCTTCAATCTGCGCAAGGTGAAGAGCCATATCGGCGCGCTGGAAGAAGGCGACATGCGCCCCGAACAGGTGCGCGAGATCGCAACCAAGCTGGCCGTGCCGGAAGAGGAAGTCATCAACATGAACCGGCGGCTTTCGGCGCCGGATTCCTCGCTTAACGCGCCGTTGCGTTCGGATTCCGAATCCGAATGGCAGGACTGGCTGGTCGATGAGGGACTGGATCAGGAAACGCGGCTTGCCGATGCCGAGGAGATGGGCGAGCGGCACGATCTGCTGACTTCGGCGCTCGGCGAACTGACCGACCGCGAGCGCGACATCATCGAAGCGCGACGGCTGAAGGATGACCCGGCAACGCTCGAAGAGCTGTCGCAGAAATATGGCGTGAGCCGCGAGCGCGTGCGCCAGATTGAAGTGCGCGCCTTCGAAAAGTTGCAGCAGCAGATGAAACGCTCCCTCGCCGACAAGCGCCGCCACACACTGGCGATGGCAGGGTGAGCGGCGCCTTTATTTTCTGTCACAACAAATTTGTCAGGGCCCGGAAATGCGGGCCACCCGGGTGACGTTCGCTCCACCTTCAAAGTGCGCGGTGAATCGTTGCTGTCCAGCGACATTTTGCCAGATTTGACCTGGGTAGCCCGCATTTGCGGGCCATGACAACTAATTTATTGCGAGCGATGTAGCTGGAAGGAAAAACAAATGCAGCTGAAACTCTGGCAGGTGGATGCGTTTGCGGAGCGGGTGTTCGAGGGCAATCCGGCCGCAATAGTACCGCTCGATACCTGGCTCGACGACGCGCACATGCAGCGCATCGCCGATGAGAACAACCTCGCCGAAACCGCATTCCTCGTGCGCCGGGGCGCGGGCCACTACGGATTGCGCTGGTTCACGCCCGCCGTGGAAGTCGATCTTTGCGGCCACGCAACACTAGCGAGCGCGTGGCTGGTTTTTGCCGAACTGGATCGCGAACTGAATTCCGTCGATTTCGAAACGCGCTCCGGCACACTTACGGTGGAGCGCGGGGAGGACGGCCGACATCGGATGTCCCTGCCATCGGACTTCGTGAAGCCATTGGAAAATGCGGCGCTCGCCGGAGAGATCGGTGAAGCTTTGGGCACGGCTGCGCCCGTGGCGCTTTACACGGGCCGCAACATTCTCGCGCTGTTTGAAACGCCGGCAGACGTGCGCGCGATCAAGGGTTCGGGCGAAATCGCGAAACTGATCCCGACCGACAAGGGCCTGATCGCAACCGCGAAAGGCGATCGTGGTTATGATTTCATCTCGCGCTATTTCGCGCCGCATCACGGCTTGCCCGAGGATTCCGTCACCGGCTCCGCGCATTGCGCGCTCGCCCCCTTCTGGGCACGCCGCCTCGCCAAGCTAACCCTGCGCGCACGTCAGGAAAGCCCACGTGGTGGCGATCTCATTTGCACCGACGCTGGCGCGCGCACCACTCTCTCGGGCGCCTGCGCGCTCTATCTGCGCGGTGAGATTGACGTATAGCGATATCCGTCGGAGTCTCGCTCCCCGAGGAGCAAGCAGAGGGAATTAGTACCTCAAATCCGCGCGTTGAAATCGTCGCAGCTCTCGTTGAACATCGCGAGGCCCTCTTCGAGGTAATCGCCGAGCAGCGGCAGGCCGAGCAGATATTCCGCGGTGCGCGCAGTGTGTTCGCTGCGTGCCATGTCGAGCGCCTGCCGCCATTCGCCAAGATCGTAGGTGCCGCGCCCCAGCCATGCCAGCGCCACGAGGTTTATCTGTTCGTCAATGTCGAGCGCACGCATGAAGGCGAGGAGTTCGCTATATGTCGGATCGTCAGGCTGGTTCTCAAGCACATCGGCCATTCCATCATCGGCGGGATTGGAGCCGGACTCTGGATCGGCGTCGGCTTCCTTCGCGTCAAAGGCCCGCGCCTTGAGAATGATGTGGCACACCTTGTCGGTGGCGATGCCGAGATCGATCGTATCGGGATCGATGGGCGGGTCGCTTTCGAGCGGCATGGCGGGCGTCTCCGTGTCCTCGAAAGACAAACGTCCCGGTGACAGCGGATGTTCCGGCATTGTCCTGCCCCGACTTCGACGCATTCCCGACATTCATCGCCGTGTGCTGTCCCACCTGAGCGAGACATGACATATGGTCCCGACATCAATGAACCGAGTTCTGTTTTCTGAGGGCTTGACATGACTGCAACCCGTCCGGCCACCCGGCCTGCGCGGCCATTCTTTTCATCGGGCCCTTGCGCGAAGCGTCCGGGCTGGGCAGCGGAGCGGTTGAACGGCGCTGTGCTGGGACGTTCGCACCGCTCGCGGCCCGGCATGGCGAAGCTGAAATCGGCGATCGACCGTTCCGCTCAACTGCTCGGCGTGCCTGAGGATTATCGCATCTTCATAGTTCCCGCCTCGGATACGGGTGCCGTCGAACTCGCGATGTGGTCGCTTTTGGGGCCGCGCGCCGTCGACGCACTTGTCTGGGATACGTTCGGCGCGGAATGGATGACCGATGCCGTGCATCAGTTGAAGCTCGACACGCAGGTGCTCCGGGCGGAGTTCGGCGAATTGCCCGATCTCTCGAAAGCCGATCCCGCGCATGACATCGTTTTCGTCTGGAACGGCACGACATCGGGCGTATGCGCACCGGACGGCGATTGGATCGCGGACGACCGCGAAGGTCTCACCATATGCGACGCGACGAGCGCCATCTTCGCGATGGATCTGCCATGGCCGAAACTCGATGCCACGGCATTCTCGTGGCAGAAAGGGGTCGGCAGCGAGGCCGCGCATGGCATGCTGGTGCTTTCGCCTCGCGCCATAGCGCGGCTCGAATCGCATACGCCACCCTGGCCAGTGCCCAAAATTTTCCGCGTGAAGAAAGACGGAAAGTTCAATCCCGGACTGTTCCAGGGCGAGACGCTCAATACGCCATCCATGCTGGCAGTCGAGGATTATCTCGATGCGCTTGCCTGGGCGGAAACGGTGGGCGGCTTGCCGGCGCTCCTCGCCCGCACCGGAAGGAATTTCGCCGCGCTGTCGCGCTGGGTTCGCGAGAGCAAATGGCTGACCTTCATGGCGACCGGGGAGCATTTCCGCTCGCCTACGTCGGTATGCCTGAAAATCGTCGAGCCGTGGTTCGTGGATCTCGCACCGGCGGACCAGCGGGTGATCGTGCGGGAGTTCGCCGATCTGCTCGAAAACGATGGGGTTGCGTTCGATGTCGCCGGACACCGCACCGCGCCTCCCGGACTGCGCATCTGGTGCGGCCCGACCGTCGAGAGCGATGAAATCGAAGCCTTGACACCATGGCTCGACTGGGCGTGGAGCGAAATGCAGCCGGCATGAATGGTGTGGGCGTCTTGCTTTCCACGAGGCTGGTCCCACTTCGAGGGACGGAGCTGGAGGCGCCGCAGCGATGACTCCTCAACTTGCCATCGAATATTTGTGGCTTGTCTGGGTGATCAGCTGGCTTGCAGCCGCACTATGGTCGGAGCGCACGGCCGAGCGGCCGCCCGTCGGCTCGGAGCTTCTCTACCGAATCGTGACTCTTGCCGGAGCAGCGATGCTGTTCGGATTTGTCAGCCGCAGCTACCATAACCCGCTGGGCCTGTGGTCGCTCGGCGCGGGCCTGAATTGGGCGCTGTTCGGCATCTGCGCCGGCGGTTTCATCTTCTGCTGGTGGGCCCGCCTTCATCTCGGCAAATTGTGGTCGGGCTGGATCACGCGGAAAGAGGGCCACCACATCGTCGACACGGGCCCTTATGGGATTGTCCGCCACCCCATCTATACGGGCCTGATTGCGAGCGCGTTCGCAACGGCGGTGATGAAGGGAACAATAGTTGCGCTCGCAGGCGCTACTGTCATGACGCTCGGTTTCTGGATCAAGGCGCGGCTCGAGGAGCGTTTCCTGCGCGAACAACTCGGCGCGGACGCCTATGACGCCTATCGCCGCCGTGTCCCCATGTTGCTTCCCTTCGGGCCGAAAGCGGCCTGACGCCGGCCTCTTACGATTCTATAGTCCGGCTTCGCGCCGAATGGACGGGGCGGCATTTGGACTCTGGTCATGGCAAACGTGGCAGTAATCGGCGCCCAATGGGGCGATGAGGGTAAAGGCAAAATCGTCGACTGGCTGTCGGCCCGTGCCGGCGTGGTGGTGCGCTTCCAGGGTGGCCACAATGCGGGGCACACGCTTGTCATCGACGGCAAGACATTCAAGCTCAGCCTCCTGCCGTCCGGCGTGGTCCGGCCCGGCAAACTTTCCATTATCGGCAATGGCGTGGTGGTCGATCCCTGGGCATTTGTCGCCGAAGTGGAGCGACTCGGAAATCAGGGCGTACAAGTCTCGCCGGAGACCCTGCTTGTCGCGGAAAATGCCGCGCTGATTCTTCCGCTCCATCGCGACCTCGACCACGCGCGCGAAACAACCAACAGCGTGCAGCGCATCGGCACGACCATGCGCGGCATCGGACCGGCCTATGAAGACAAGGTGGGCCGGCGCGCATTGCGCGTGGTCGATTTGAACGATCCGGCTTCGCTGCCCGACAAGGTCGAACGGCTGCTCGCCCACCACAATGCGCTCCGGCGCGGGGTGGGTGCGGATGAGATCGACAAGGCGGCGCTGCTGCAGGAGCTGATTAGCATCGCGCCGCGGATTCTTCCTTATTGCGGATCGGCGTGGCGCGCGCTCGACGCGGCGCGGCGCGACGGACGGCGCGTTCTGTTCGAAGGCGCGCAGGCGGTGCTGCTCGACATCGACCACGGCACCTATCCCTATGTGACTTCGTCCAACACGGTGGCGGGGCAGGCGGCGACGGGCAGCGGCTGCGGCCCGCGCGACATCGGCTATGTGCTCGGCATTGCCAAGGCTTATACGACGCGTGTCGGCGAAGGTCCGTTTCCCACCGAGCAAAGAAATGACATCGGCGACCTGCTCGGCACGCGCGGCGCGGAGTTCGGCACGGTCACGGGACGCAAGCGGCGCTGCGGCTGGTTCGATGCCGTGCTGGTGCGGCAGACTGTTATCACCGGCGGTATCGATGGCATCGCGCTTACCAAGCTCGACGTGCTCGACGGGATGGAAGAGATCAAACTCTGCGTCGGCTACCGGCTCGACGACGCGGAAGTCGATCATCTGCCAGCCGATTCCTGTAAGCAGGCGCGCCTCGAACCGATCTATGAAACACTTGAAGGATGGAGTGAATCCACCCGTGGCGCACGCTCCTGGGCGGCCCTTCCGGCCACCGCCATCAAATATATCCGCCGCATCGAGGAGCTGATCGGCACGCCGGTGGCGCTGCTTTCAACAAGCCCCGAGCGCGAGGATACAATCCTCGTCCGCGACCCTTTTGCGGACCGGTGACGTTTCTCTCCACACCTAGGTGGAGAGCGGAATTCGGCCAAAGACATTCTTGGTTATCGTCCACTTCGCACGAAACCGTGCGACACGAGGTTGTTGTCGTCATAATTACCCGCAACAGAATCTTTGTCATTGATCGCATTGCCACCCGCGTCAGTCGATCCCGAAGGAGCGAACGTCCTGAATTTTCCGGCAGGCGTCCGTTCGAACCCGCGTTCAATGCCGCTCCTGTCGTCATGGCCACCTGTGATTGCGCCGCCGCGATTGATGCCTGCGGCAACGGTATAGGCGCCTTTTGGATCGAACGGCGTGATCGTTCCATCCGGCGCCCGCACGAAGCCGCGCTCCGACTTGTTCATGTAGTCGTAACTGCCGACGATCGAGCCGCTGCTATTGATCCCGGTGGCCTTGGTGCTGGACGATCCCTGCGGATCGAACGCGGTGATTGTCCCATCGGGCTCTCTGACGAAACCATGATCCACGTGATTGCTGTCTTCATAGAATCCCACGATTGCCCCCTTGTCATTGATGCTGTTGGCTACCGTGAAGATCGAACCCGACGGATCAAATGTGGCAACTGTTCCATCCACGGCCCGCACGAAACCGTGTACCACAAAACTGCCGTCTGTGTAGTTGCCGGCAATGGCGCCCGCACGGTTGATGGCGTTGGCAGTGGTGCCGCGTGCTCCCGACACGTCGAACGACGTGATCGTTCCGTCGGGGGCTCGGACGTAGCCGTGTCCCGCACCGGTGCTGTCCCAATAGCCTCCGGCGATCGCACCTGCGGAATTGATGCCGTTGGCAATTGTATACACCGACCCCGAGGGATCGAATGCTGTGATTGTTCCATCGGGCGCGCGCACGAAGCCGTGGTACGCAAAATTGCTGTCCACGTAATATCCCGTGAGCGCACCGGCGTCATTGATGCTGAAGACATATGTATCGGTCGATCCCAACGGATCGAAGGTCGTGATAACCGGCTTCGCACTTGCCATTCCAGTCACACTTGCAATCGCGAATGTGACTGACATTAGCACTGATTTTGCGGGCATTTGATCCTCTTGCATGTTGATGGCCGCTTCGGCGCGGTCGAACTCCAGCCTCCAGTGACGAACTCTCCTTCTCGTCTACCTGCGCGGGTTCAAGGGGAAGATCGCTTTGCATTTTTTCGGTTCGATTCCGTAAACGTCATTGCCGGTCTTTTTGCCCCCTTGACGGGACAATGTACCGGGCCGCGCGCCGTCTGCCATTGATCCTTGTCGGCGTCAGCGAAAACCATCAAATGCCAGCATCCGGAATATTGAGCATGTGATTAAGAGGCCGGTAGCCAGCCCCAAGATGTAGTGAGGTTTCGAGCGCACTGCGCACGAAACCGCGCGCCTGTCGGATTGCGTCTGACAAAGACATGTGCCGCGCCAATGCGCAGGCGATGGCTGTCGAGAGTGTGCATCCCGTGCCGTGCGCGGGATGGGTTTCGATGCGCGACGCTTCAAATATCTGGGTGCCGTCATCACTGACGAGAATGTCGCGAACATTTGCGCACTCGGCATGGCCACCTTTCACCAGCACGGCCCTTGTGCCGCCTGCACGCAACCGTCCGGCGGCGATGATGATTTCGGCGTCGTCAGCCGCGTGCAGCGCTGAGAGTTGTTCAAGTTCAGGCAGATTCGGAGTCACTAACACGGCCAGCGGAAACAGGCGCGTTGTCATCAAATCGATCGCGTCTGCGTTCAGGAACAATGCCCCACTTGTCGAGGCCAGCACAGGATCGAGTACGATCGGGATCGAGGTACGGCCGGCAAGCACATCGGCGGCCGCTTCTACAACTTCCCGCGAACCCAGCATTCCGATCTTGATCGCATCGGCGCCGATATCCTCGAGAACGCAAGTGATTTGATCACGGATAACCGAAGCGGGAACAGGATGGATGGAATGTACGCGCACCGTGTCCTGGACGGTGACGGCCGTTACGGCGGTCATGGCGTAAACGCCGAACGCCGTGGCCGTCTTGATATCGGCCTGGATCCCTGCGCCGCCGCCCGAATCCGATCCGCCGATGATCAGGAGCCGCGCGGGTTTGTCCTTCAAGCAATCGCTTCCCGAAGCGTCGCGACCAATTCGCTTACGACTGAACGCACCAGCTTCTCGTCGTCACCCTCGGCCATCACGCGGATCACCGGTTCCGTACCCGATTTCCGCACGATGATCCGGCCGGAGCCGTTCATGCGCGCTTCGCAGGCCTTTATCTGTTCCGTCACGCGCGAGTCGTTGAGCGGCGAGCCGTTGCGGTAGCGGACATTCTCCATGATCTGCGGCAGCGGCTCGAAAATATGCGACGCCTCGCTCGCAGGCCGTTCCTCCTGCGCAAGCACACCCAACACCTGGAGCGCCGCGACGATGCCGTCGCCGGTGGTCGAGAAATCCCTCAGAATGATGTGGCCGGACTGTTCGCCGCCGACATTGAAGCCGCCCTCCCACATGCGGGCGATCACGTAACGGTCGCCTACCGGCGCACGTGCGAGCTTGAGATCCAGCGATCCGAGATAGCGCTCGAGGCCGGCATTGGACATCACCGTGCCGACCACGCCGCCGCCCTGGAGCTCGCCGGTGCGCGACCATGAGCGCGCGATCAGCGCAAGAATCTGGTCGCCATCGATCAGATTGCCTTTCTCGTCGGCCATCACGACCCGATCGGCGTCGCCGTCGAGCGCGATGCCGAAATCGGCGCGCCGCTCGCGCACCTTGCGCTGCATCGCTTCGGGGAAGGTCGAACCGCATTCATGATTGATGTTGAAGCCGTTCGGCTCCGTGCCGATCTCGATGACCTCCGCGCCCAGTTCCCAGAGGATGAGCGGCGCCACCTTGTAGGCTGCGCCGTTCGCGCAATCGATCACGATCCTGAGCCCGTCGAGCGTGAGGTTCCTGGGGAAGGTGCGTTTGGCGTATTCGATGTAGCGCGCCTGGGAATCGTCGATGCGTTTGGCGCGGCCGATCTTGGGCGATCTGGCGAGCCCGTCCTCGAAACCATTCTCCATCAATTGCTCGATCTCGAGCTCGCGCTCGTCCGACAGCTTCAGCCCGTCCGGCCCGAAGAATTTGATTCCGTTGTCCTCGAACTGATTATGCGAGGCCGAAATCATCACCCCGAGATCGGCGCGCAGCGAGCGCGTCAGCATGGCGATGGCGGGCGTAGGGAGCGGGCCAAACAGGAAGACATCCATGCCGACCGCGGTGAAGCCCGCGACCAGCGCCGATTCGATCATGTAGCCGGAAAGCCGCGTATCCTTGCCGATCACGACGCGGTGCAGGTGATCGCCATGGGTGAAGAGACGGCCCGCTGCCATGCCCGCTTTCATCGCGATATCGGGAGTCATGGGATGACTGTTCGCGAGGCCCCGAATGCCGTCTGTGCCGAAAAATTTGCGGTTCATGCGGAATTGGCCCTCTTTCTGCGAAATCAATGAATTATAGCAGGGTAATCTTGACGAATTCCCGAAGGATTCGGCGATGTCCCGTCTGCCAAGGCTTCCATAACACCAAGTGCGTCTCGAAGCGCGCCGGAATCGTGCGTGCGGATGTAATCGACACCCTGGGAAGCTGCAAACAGCTCTGCGGCAAGCGTGGCGGCCCCGGCCTCCTGCGGGTTGCGTCCGGGCGGCCGGAGAAAGGATTTCCGCGACACGGAAACCAGAACAGGCAGACCGAAGGCTGTCCTCAACTCCGAAATCCGCCGCAGAATCTCGAAGGACGCGTCACGGCGGCGTCCCAGGAACAAGCCCATGCCTGGGTCGAGGATCAGCCGGTCGCCCGTGACACCGGCCTGCGTGAGGGCCGCGATCCGCTTCTGAAAGAATGCGAGGATATGGCCAAACAGATCCGGCGGCGTTTCGTCGGTGCGGCGCGCCGGGCCTTCGCTGTTGAGCGCGTGCATGACGATCAGCTTGGCATCTGACGCGGCGAGTCGGGGGTAAATCTGTGGCCAACCAAAGCCATGAATGTCATTGAGAAATGCAACACGCTTCCCGAGCGCCCAGATTTGGGTCTCGGGAGAAAAACTGTCGACCGAAATCGGGATGCCCTCGTTCTGCAGCGCCTCCACGAGGGGAGCCAGTCTCGCAATTTCGAGCGCGGGCGGGACCGGTTTGGCGGCGGGATTGGAGGCGGCGGCCCCCAGATCGACAATATCCGCGCCCGCCGCCGCAACCGCGCGGGCCTGCGCAAGCGCTGTCGCCGGCGTCAGATGCAACCCGCCGTCCGAAAAGGAATCCTCGGTGACGTTGACGATCCCGAGCAGCTGCGGCCGGCGGCTCACCTGCCCGGCTGGGGCTCCGGCGCGATCGGGCCGATACTGCGCGGACGGCCTGCCTGCGGCACGCTCGGTCCCGGACCGCGCTGCGGTTCCGGCTCCTCGTAAGGCGCCCGCACCGGCGGAATGCCTTTGAGAAGCGCTACGATCTCATCGCCCGTCAGCGTCTCGTATTCGAGAAGTCCTTTCGCGAGAACCTGAAGATCCTCCGCGCGTTGCTCGAGAATTTCCTGCGCGCGCTGGTAGCAATTCTTGATGATCGCGCGGATTTCCTGGTCGATCTTCTGCGCCGTCGCCTCGGACACGTTCTGCTGACGCGCAATTGTGTGGCCGAGGAAGACTTCGTCCTGGTTCTCGGCATAGGCTAGGGGACCCAGTTCGTCCGACATGCCGAAACGTGTGACCATCGCACGGGCCATCCGCGTCGCCATCTCGATGTCCGACATGGCACCCGTTGTCACCTTCTCATGGCCGAAGATGAGTTCTTCGGCGATACGCCCGCCGAACGCCACGCAGATATCGGCCAGCATTTTCTCGCGCGTGATGGAGAGTTGATCGCGCTCCGGCAGCCGCATCACCATGCCGAGCGCACGGCCGCGCGGAATGATGGTCGCCTTGTGGATGGGATCGGAACCCTTGACGTTCAACGCGACGATGGCATGGCCGCCTTCGTGATAGGCGGTCAGCTTTTTCTCTTCGTCGGTCATCGCCAGGGAGCGCCGCTCGGCACCCATCATCACCTTGTCTTTCGCGTCCTCAAGTTCCGACATGGTGACGACGCGCTTGCCCCGCCGTGCGGCGAGCAAAGCAGCCTCGTTCACCAGATTGGCCAGGTCGGCGCCAGAGAAACCGGGCGTGCCGCGGGCGATTACCCGAGGCTCGACATCGGTTGCCAGCGGAACCTTGCGCATATGCACGCGCAGGATCTTTTCGCGGCCCGAGAGATCGGGATTGGGCACCACGACGTGACGGTCGAAACGGCCTGGTCGGAGCAACGCAGGATCGAGCACATCAGGCCGGTTGGTCGCGGCGATGAGGATCACGCCTTCCGTTGATTCGAAGCCGTCCATCTCGACCAGCAGCTGGTTCAGTGTCTGCTCGCGCTCGTCATTGCCACCGCCGAGGCCTGCACCTCGGTGCCGGCCGACGGCATCGATTTCATCAATGAAGACGATGCAGGGCGCATTCTTCTTGGCCTGCTCGAACATGTCGCGCACGCGGCTCGCGCCGACGCCGACGAACATTTCGACGAAGTCGGAGCCGGAAATCGTGAAGAAGGGAACATTCGCCTCGCCGGCGATGGCCCGCGCCAGCAATGTCTTGCCGGTACCCGGCGGGCCGACGAGCAGCACGCCTTTGGGAATCCGCCCGCCGAGCCGCTGGAATTTCTGCGGGTCGCGCAGGAATTCAACGATCTCCTTCAGTTCTTCCTTGGCTTCATCGACGCCGGCGACGTCCTCGAATGTCACACGGCCCGTGCGTTCGGTGAGAAGCTTGGCGCGGCTCTTGCCGAAGCCCATCGCCTTGCCGCCGCCCGCCTGCATCTGGCGCAGGAAGAAAATCCACACGCCGATGAGAAGAAGCATCGGGAACCAGTTGATGAACACGCCCATCAGCGTGGGCATGCCGTCATCGGCCGGCTGCACGGTGATGCCGACATTGTGCTGGAGCATCCGCGGAACAAGGCCCGGATCGTTGGGGGCGTAGGTCGTGAAAGCCTGGCCATTGCCAAGTTCATATTTGATCTGGTCGCCCTGGATGGTGACCTTCTTCACCTGGCCCTGCACGACTTCCTGATTGAACTCGGTGAAATTGGTCGTCGTGGCCGCAGGCCTGTTCGCCGTGCCCTGGAACATGTTGAACAAGGCAACGAGCAGCAGCGCTATAATGATCCAGAGCGCGAGATTTCGGAGATTGTTCACGGCCGTCCTTTCCTGAGGCCCATCCGGCAGCAGGCGGAAGACCCTACCCAGTCAGATAGGAACTTCCTAGCGCCTTGCCAGCCACTAAAACGTTAAGAAATTTATGACGCTGCGGCAATCGCTGTTTTCCATTGGGCTTAATATTCGCCGCCAATTCGGGGTTCCGAACCGATCAAAAGCGTGCGAGGTCCAAAACATTGGTGTCTCTTCGGCGCCGGTCTCACGGCACAGCCATGCAACGTACGACCGCCGCCAAACGTGCCCACGCAAATCGCATCGAACAGGCCTTCCAGCCGCTCGAAGCGTGGCCGGTAATCGCGCGCGGAAACCTGCATCAGCACACGCGCCAATGCCCTCAGTCCGATTTCACGGGGCGCGGCGGCAAGCGCCATGCCATCCAGCAGCACAGATTTGCCACTCTCCCGAGAGGCCTGCGCAAGCAGAGCCACCACATCGCAATCGAGGGCGGCCCGGGCACGCGCCAGATGGCTGGCGGCATCGGCGATGCGTTCCGCCGTCAAGCCGGCCGCCGCAAGCTGAGGCCAGATCGCTCGCAGCCTTGTGCGTGCGAAGCGCGGATCGGCGTTCATTGCATCGTCGTGCCAGTCCAAGTCCCGTGTCGCAAGCAGCGCGCGCAACCGCGCGCGCGGGACCTGGAGAAGCGGCCGCATCACGCGCATGCCCTCGAAGCCTGACAGAGGAAAGGCCGCGATTTCACGCATCGCGGCCAGACCGTCGACGCCGCTGCCGCGCGCAAGTCGCAGGAGAAAGGTCTCGGCCTGGTCTTCGAGCGTATGCGCCACGTAAAGCGCGTGATGTCGGTGCGCGCGGCACCAGTTTGCCATCAGGCGATATCGGGCCGCGCGCGCTGCGGCCTCGATGTCGGAGAGGGGTTTCCGCCCACGCCATTCAAGAACATGCGCATCAAGCCCCAGATTGCGCGCCTTCACCCCAACTTCGGCAGCAACGCGATCCGAGCCCGCGACGAGCCCGTGATCGACCGTCAGCACGACCGGCTTTTCCCGGCCCGAGTCATTTGCCCATTCCGCGAGGAGCAGCATAAGGGCCGTGGAATCGCCGCCACCTGAAACAGCGACGGCCGCCGGCCAGCATCCATCCTCAAGCAGGATGGGTTCCATCGTATCCGCGAATTCCGCGGGCGAAAACGGCCTCTCAGCGGCAGCCGGCGGTCTTCCGCGCCGCGAACGCCTGGTCGGCGACGGATTTCGAAGCGGCCGGGAATTGGGTCGGGAGCGTGCCAAGAGCCCTGCAACCTTCCTTTTTCTGGTTGAGCGCGAGAAGCGACTGCCCGAGTTTCAGCATGCTCTCCGGCGCACGCGTGCTGGTCGGATATTTCTTTAGTTCCTCGGCAAACGCCCGCGCGGCACCCGGATAATCGCGCTGCACATAGGCAATGTCGCCGACCCAATAAACCGCCTGCGCCGCCAGGTCGTCATTGGGATAGGTGTCGGCGAAGCTGCGGAACGCGGCGCTTGCCTCTTCATACTGGGCCTTGGCGAGCAGGTTCAGCGCCGTTTCGAACTGCGGGCGCGTATCGAGCGACGCCATCTGATTTGGCTCGGTCGCGGAGGGCTGGGGCAGATTTCCGAGATCGTTGTGCGACAAAGTTCCGAGGACACCAGGCGGCGGGGCGAGATGGATTGCCCCGTTCGCATTAGACGTACCTCCGGTCTGACCAGCCGGATATTGTGAGGCTGGCGATTGCTGGCCCTGACCGGCGCAGGGCAGGGACGTCTCTTCGCCGGGTTCCGTGGTGGCGCCGACCTGTTGCGCGACCAGCGAACAGATTTTGTAGTCGAATTCCTTCCGCATGCGCGCCATGCGCTCATTCTGTTCGCTTATACGATGATCGAGTTCCTCGATCTGGCCGGTTAGCCGCCGCAACGTGTCGTCGAGATCGTTTACGCGCTGATTCAACGTGGCCAGGCTGGAATCCTGCGCCTGTTCGCGCTGGAGACGGGCCGCCTTCTCCTCGTCGCTCTCGCCGAACAGCTGCGCAACCTGCACGCCGTCAGTCCTTGTGGATAGCGGTGTGGTTTCCACCGCAAGCCGGTCGATTTCGGATTGCGCGGCGGCGACATGCCGGGCGAGATCATCGCGCGCGGAATCGTTCGATTGGGCCGCCGCCGGATGCAAGGCCGCCGCGCAGAAGATGACGCCAGCGGCGGCACCCAGACGAGCCCGCCATCTCCCAGACCTGCTGTTCCTAATCATTTCCGAGCCCAACACGCGAAGCGGCCGAACAAACCTCGATTCCCATACTATGCCGAAAATGGGGCATTGCGGAAACGCAGCGTGGGGCAAATCCGCCGCGGGCGGCAAACCACTCCCGCGGCGGGAACCCGGCTTCAAGACGTTGCCGCGCCGCTCGTTATCGTGGTCACGCCGCGACGATCCTGCGCCCAGCAGGACTCGTCGGACTCGGTGCAGACCGGACGTTCTTTGCCGTAGGAGATCGTGTCGACGCGCGAGGACGGTACGCCCAGGCTGACGAGATAATCCTTCACCGCATTGGCGCGACGGCCGCCGAGCGCGAGGTTGTATTCCCGTGTCCCGCGCGGATCGCAATGTCCTTCGACCGTGACGCGAACCTGCGCATATTTCTGCAGCCACGCCGCCTGGCGCTGCAGGATATCGCGATCCTCGCTGGTGATTTCGGATTTGTCGTATTCGAAATGAACCGTATCGCCGACATTGACCCGGAAATCCTGCAGACTTCCGGGAACCACCGTCGTTTCGACACGGCTCTGCTGTTCCGCAGCCGGCGGGGGGCCGGAAGGCGGCGCTTCCGCGGCCGGGCGAGGCTTGTTTGCACAGGCAGCGAGAACCAGGGCGCCCGCCACGGCTGCGATTCTCAAATGACTCGAAAATTTCATCATGAGACCACAACTCCGGTAAAGCGCATCCCTCTGGTGCCTAGGGAATGCGCGAGGAGAATCAATGCGCGCACCGTCGCCATTCGAAATTCTGGCGGGAACCGGCCCCGCAAATCAGTTCGGCACAGTAAAAATTACTCTCTACTGGATCAAGGGCGACCATGCAGGATCGGAGGCGTCGCCCGGCGTTTGCACGCGCCGCTCATTGCGGCCAGTCACGTCCACCGACCAGATCTGCGATCCGCCTGCGCCGCGCAAGGTGCGCGTGAACATGAGCACGCGGCCGTTGGGCGCCCAGGTCGGTCCTTCGTCCTGCCAGCCGTCGGTGATCATGCGCTCACCTGAGCCGTCGGGACGCATGACGCCGATGTGGAAACTTCCTCCGCTCTGCTTGGTGAAAGCGAGGAGGTCGCCGCGCGGGCTCCAGACCGGCGTGCCGTTCTTGCCGCCGCCGAAACTGATGCGATGCAGGCCGGAGCCGTCGGCATTCATCACATAGATCTGCTGCGATCCGCCACGATCCGATTCGAACACGATCTGCCGTCCGTCGGGAGAATAGCAGGGCGACGTGTTGATCGAAGGATCGCCTGTCAGCCTCGTCACCCCCCGCGAGCGAAGGTCCATGACGTAGATTTCGGAATCGCCGCGGCTCTCGAGCGACATGACGACTTTGTTGCCGTCAGGCGAGAACCGCGGCGAAAACGTCATGTTCGGGAAAGCGCCCAGCATCTGCTGGCGGCCCGTTTCCAGATCGAACAGATAGACCCGCGGCTTGGCTCCGTAATAGGACATGTAGGCGATCATCTGCGCCGTCGGATTGAAGCGCGGCGTGAGCACCAGATAATCGCCGCGGGTGAGAAAAATCGGATTGGCGCCGTCCTCGTCCATCACTGCGAGCCGCTTCCTGCGGTTGAGCAGCGAGCCGCTCTCGGAAATGAACACGATGCGGGTGTCGAAATAACCCGATTCCCCGGTGATCTGCTGGTAGATCGCGTCGGAAATCTTGTGCGCAATACGCCGCCAGTTGGCCGGCACGGTGAAATATTCCTTGCCTTGCATCATCTCGGTTTCGCCGAAGACGTCCCACAGGCGAAATTTCACGTCGAGGCGGCCGTCAGGCTCGGTTCCCACCGAGCCCGTCACCAGCGCCTGCGCATTGATCACGCGCCAATTGGCGAAAGTCGGCGGCGTGTTTATGTCCTTGACCTGCTCGATGAAAGATTGAGGGTCGAGCGGCCGGAAAATTCCCGAACGGTCGAGGTCCGCGCGCACTACCGAGGCGATGTTCTGGCCGGTGGCGCCTTCGCCATTGAAATTGGGAATGGCAATCGGCAGCGGCTGGATGTTGCCCTGCGTGACGTCCACCTTGAGCGCGGCTTGGACGGGCGCGAGCGTCTGGACGAGCAGAACAAACAATGTCGTGCAAATTAGTTCGGCGAATTTCATCTTGCGCCCTCCACTGCTACTCTCCTCCCATCATCGCGGTTGGATCGAACTTAAAATCGGTGATGTCGCGCCATTCGCTGTATCGATCCGCCGGCAACTTGTATGGCGCGCATTCGTAGATCGCCCTGCGTGCTGCCTCGGCAGCCGCGTGGAAATAAGGATCTCCGGAATTATTGGTCAATTGTGGCGAGCGTGCGACCGAACCGTCCGGATTTAGTGTCAGCTCGAAGTGCACGATTTCCGGGTGCGGGGCTCCAACGGGCGGGCTCCAACAGCGAGAAATCTGGCTCCGCAGTGCATCTACGAGATCAGCGGTCATCGCGTTCTGAGCCCCGAAACCGCGCACATTGCGTTGGGCCTCCGCTGCGTCGGGTGCTGCCGATTTTGAGGGCGCCACCTTGTTGAGCAACGCCAGCACCTTGTCGACGTCGAAGCTCTTCTTGTCTTCGTCGGGCTTTGTCTGTGGCTGCTGTTTGACCTCTTCCTGCTTTGGCGGCGGCTGCGGCCGATGCTTGGGAATCACCGGCTGGGGTGCTTCTGCCAGGGGTTGCGGCTCGGCTTCCTTGGGGGGCGCAGGCTGCGGCTGTGGAGGTGATGGTGCCGGCGGCGGGGGTTGTGGCTGCACCTGGGGCGGTGCGGGCATTTCCTTCGGCACGGGCGGCGTGGGCGTTTCCGCGATATGCCGCAGATGATGCGCGCTCGCGCGAATATTTGTTTTTTGAGCAATGGTGACGAGATCGATCGGTACGACCGGCGGCGACTGATCGGCGATATCGAGCGTGTGGGAGACCGTAAACAGCGTTCCGACGATAATGGCGCCGTGCAGCGCGAGCGAACCGGCCCATGCCGCAGGCGAACGCCGGTCGCCCGCGAACGTCGCCGCCGAAATCCTACTCCTTATTCCTGTCGTCTTCACTTCGGGGCTTTGCAATATCCGTGACCAGTCCGATATGCGTAAATCCCGCCGCACTGATAAGCGCCATCACCTGCATGACGCGGCCGTAATCGACCGACTTGTCGCCGCGGACGAAGATTCGTTGATCATAGCCATTGGCAGCGATGGCGGTGAGACGCGGCACCAGATCGTCTTCGGAAACGGGCGTGTTCTGGAGAAAGATCCTGCCATCGCGCCGCACGGTGACGCTCAACGGTTCGCGGTCCTGGCTCAACGCCTGCGCCTTCGTCTTCGGCAGATCGACAGGCACGCCGACCGTGAGCAGCGGCGCCGTCACCATGAAGACGATCAGGAGCACGAGCATCACGTCCACGAAGGGTGTGACATTGATTTCCGCCATGGGTCGGATGCGCCGCCCGCGCCGGCCCATCTCCGTCCGGCGCATCGCCGCCGGCACTAGCTCACCGCCTTTTCATCGAGCTGACGCGACAGGATGGCCGAGAACTCGTCGGCGAAGCTGTCGAGCCGGCCGACATAACGGCCGATATCATTCACAAATTTGTTGTAAAAGATCACCGCCGGTATTGCAGCGAGAAGTCCCATTGCTGTCGCAAACAGCGCCTCGGCAATGCCGGGTGCTACGACCGCAAGTGTCGTGTCATGGCGCGCGGCGATGGCGGAGAAGGAATTCATGATGCCCCATACCGTGCCGAACAGACCGACAAAGGGGGCGGTGGCGCCGACGGTCGCTAGAAAGCCCAGCTGATTCTCGATACCCGCCGATTCGCGCTGGATGGTCACCGACATCGCCTTGTCGATGCGATCCTTGATGCTCGCCAGCCGCGCCTCGCGCGGCGGTCCGCCCTCGAAGGCGCGCCGCCATTCGCGAATGGCCGAGGCGAATACGGCCACCATGGGGTGATTTATGCGCGGCGCATATTGCGTGTAGAGATCGTCGAGCGAAGTTCCCGACCAGAAGGATTTCTCGAAGCTTTCGGCACGACGCCGCAAGCTCGAGAGCGCGATCCATTTGTTGAAGATGATCGCCCACGACCATAGCGAGGCGAGCGCAAGCATCGCCATCACGGCCTTGACGATCGGATCGGCGCGCAGGAACAGCGAGTAGATCGAAATGCCGCTGAAGCCGAGACCTATCGGCGCGGCTGTCGGGTTCACTTCCACATTCGTGGTCGGTGCGGCCTGGGGCGCGCCAAGCTGCTGCGTCTGAGTCGCGGGGCCGGTCGGCGCGGCCTGCGGCGTCGCCTGCGCACGAACCCCGGTGGAAAATATGAGCACGACTAACAGGAAAATCGCCGCTGCCGCGATCCCCACGGCCGCCTGCGCAAATTTCATCCGCAAACCTCTCCTCTCCCGGAACATCCCGGGGTGACGTCATCGCCGGATCGCGTACATCCAAACACCCATTCGATGATGGCCGAATTTGGGCATGCCGACGGAATTGCCGGTCGAGGTTTTCACCTCATTTGACAGAACTGCAACTACGCGTGCGTCTTCAGGAGATCGCGGATTTCACGCAGGAGCAAAACGTCTTCCGACGGCGCGGGCGCGGTCGCCGGTTCGTCCTTCGGCGCGGTGAATTTGTTGATCGAACGCACGATCAGGAACAGCACGAACGCGACGATGACGAAATTGATCACCGCCTGGATGA
This sequence comes from Rhizomicrobium sp., assembly GCA_036272695.1. GTDB lineage: Bacteria > Pseudomonadota > Alphaproteobacteria > Micropepsales > Micropepsaceae > Rhizomicrobium. The sequence goes on from DATAYG010000172.1 coordinate 36,066, forward strand.
AGGCGCCGTAATTGACGGTGACGGCCCCGGCATCCTGCGCGGCCTTGAGTGTCGCAAGTCCCGCCTTGCCCTTGAGCACCAGGAAGAAATTGCTGAAATCGATGCCGCCGAGCGCGAGGCCGATGGGCGGGGTAATGATGTCCTTGACCAGCGAATTGACGATGGCGGTGAAAGCCGCACCCACGACCACACCGACGGCGAGGTCGATCACGCTGCCGCGCATGGCGAATTTCCGGAACTCCTCGGCAATCTTCATGGCGGATTTCCCTCCGGCGCCTGCCGATTCTTATGCGCGCCCGTCCGATGCGGCAAGGCGGACCGCCTTGCCAGAGCGCATCTTTTCCGTATAAGAGCCCGCTCTTTCGAGCCGCCCGGCGTAAAGGGCATGCCGTGTCGGCCCCGAATGCGACCGCGACCGGACTTAACCGGCCGCTGTGGCCCGCCTCCAGGCCGGCCACCCAGACCAGAAATGGAGACCGCAAAATGCCCAAGATGAAGACCAAGTCGAGCGCCAAAAAGCGCTTCAAATTCACTGCGAATGGCAAGCTCAAGCATGGCCAGGCCGGCAAGCGGCACGGCATGATCAAGCGCTCGAACGAGCAGATCCGCGAATTGCGCGGCACATCGGTCATGTCGGCCTCGGAAACCCAGCGCGTCCGCCGCTGGATGCCCTATTCGGCTTAGGGAGGATCCGCGCATGTCTCGTGCCCCCCGCGCCGTAGCCTCGCATCTGCGCCGCAAGCGCGTCCTAAAGCAGGCCAAGGGCTTCCGCGGCCGCCGCAAGAACAACATCACCACCGCCAATGCCGCGGTCGACCGCTCGATGCAGCACGCCTATATCGGGCGCAAGCTGAAAAAGCGGAACTTCCGCGCCCTCTGGATCCAGCGCATCAACGCCGCCTGCCGGCTTCATGGCCTGACCTACAGCCGCTTTATCAGCGGGCTCACAAAGGCCGGCGTCGAACTCGACCGCAAGGTTCTGGCCGATCTCGCCGTGCGCGAGCCCGATGCCTTCAAGGCGCTGGCGGAACAGGCGCTGGCGTAGCGCCTCCGCCTTTTCTTTTCGTGTCATCCCCGCGAAAGCGGGGACCCAGTTGCACTTGCCAAGCTCCAGCATTCGCGATGCTGGGTTCCCGCTTACGCGCGAATGACAGGTTGAGAGCGTTTGGGACAATGTTTCATGAACGACATCGAATCGCTGGAACAAACTATCCTCGCCGCGATCGCTGCTGCGGCCGATGAGGCTGCGCTCGACGCCGTGCGCGTATCGGCGGTCGGCAAAAAAGGCGCGGTCAGCGAACTCCTGAAGTCGCTAGGCGCCATGAGCCCGGATGAGCGGCGCGAGAAGGGTCCGTTGCTCAACGGGCTGCGGGATCGCATTGCTGCGGCGATTGCCGAACGCAAATCCGTGCTCGCGCGCGAACAACTTGACGCCCGGCTCGCCTTCGAGCGCGTCGATGTGACTTTGCCGGCACGTCCCGAACCGCGCGGCAGCATTCATCCGGTCGCGCAGGTGCAGGATGAAATCACGGCCATCTTCGCCGATCTTGGCTTCGCGGTGGCCGAAGGCCCCGACGTCGAATTCGACGATTATAACTTCACGAAGCTCAATATCCCGCCGGATCACCCCGCCCGGCAGATGCACGACACGTTTTATGTCGCGCGACAGGCGGACGGTTCGCGCCATGTGCTGCGCACGCATACGAGCCCGGTTCAGGCCCGGGTGATGCTCACCCAGAAGCCGCCGATCCGCGTCATCGTTCCCGGCCGCGCCTATCGCAAGGATTCCGACGCCACGCACACGCCGATGTTTCATCAGCTCGAAGCGCTGGTCATCGACGAGGAAACGCATCTCGGTCATCTGCGCTGGGTGGTGGAACAGTTCTGCAGCGCGTTCTTCGAAGTCGAGAAGATCGAGCTGCGCGCGCGGCCGTCGTTCTTTCCGTTCACCGAACCAAGCGTCGAATGGGACATGCGCTGCGACCGGTCGGGCGGACAGATCAAATTCGGTGCCGGCACTGACTGGCTCGAACTCGGCGGCTCGGGCATGGTGCATCCGCGCGTGCTCGAAATGTGCGGCATCGATCCCGCACGCTATCAGGGCTTCGCCTTCGGCTTCGGCCTCGACCGCATGGCAATGCTGAAATACGGCGCGCCGGACCTGCGCGCCTTCTTCGAGTCCGACCTGCGCTGGCTCCGCCATTACGGCTTCGCCGCCCTCGACCTGCCGACGCTCGACGGAGGGCTGAGCCGATGATGGATAGTTATTACCCTCCCCTTGAGGGAGGGTCGAAATTTGCGAGCGGAGCGAAGCAAATTTCGGGGAGGGGCGATGCTCGAACATTTACCCCTCCCCGAAAACCTCGTTCGCTGCGCGAACGCGATTTTCGACCCTCCCTCAAGGGGAGGGTGGCAGTGGAGCGCCACCCATGAAATTCACCCTCTCATGGCTGAAGGAGCATCTGGAGACAGATGCGGACACTCGGACCATTGCCGAAACACTGACGCGCATCGGGCTCGAAGTGGAATCCGTCGAGGACAAGGCTGCGGCGTTAAGTGATTTCATCGTCGCTCATGTTGTATCGGCGGAGAAACATCCCAACGCCGACAAGCTCAAGCTCTGCATGGTCGACACGGGAAGCGGGATCGTGCAGGTGGTGTGCGGCGCGCCCAATGCCCATACCGGCATGAAAGGTGTGTTCGCCCGGCCCGGAACGGTCATTCCTCAATCTGGCGAGACGCTGAAGATTTCGAGCATCCGTGGCGTCGAATCGCGCGGCATGCTGTGTTCGGAACGCGAGCTTCTGATTTCCGAAGAACATGACGGCATCATCGAACTCGATGCAGCCGCGGAAATCGGCACGCCCGCGGCGCGCGCGCTGGGCCTCGACGATCCGGTGATCGACGTCGCGATCACGCCCAATCGCGGCGATTGCACGAGCGTTGCGGGGATTGCGCGCGATCTTGCGGCAGCGGGGCTCGGGCGCCTGAAGACGCTCTCCGTCGCGCCGGTGAAAGGCATGTTTCCTTCGCCGGTCCAGATTAGTTTGAATTTTCCGCCGGGCGCTGAGAATGCCTGTCCGATGTTCGCCGGACGGCTGATCCGCAATGTTACAAACAGGCCCAGCCCCGCCTGGCTGCAGGCGCGGCTGCGCGCGGTGGGATTGCGGCCGATTTCGGCGCTGGTCGATGTTACAAATTTCATTGCGCTGGATCGCGGCCGGCCGCTGCATGTGTTCGATGCCGACAAGCTTCGCGGCAACATGCAGGCGCGGTTCGCGCGTGACGGCGAAATCGTAACCGCGCTCGACGGCCGCGCCTACACGCTCGGTGCTGACATGATTGTGATCGCGGACGACGAACGCGCGCTCAGCATCGCCGGCATCATGGGTGGCGAAGAATCCGGCTGCACCGAGGCCACGACGAATGTGTTGGTCGAGTCCGCTTGGTTCGATCCGCAGCGCATCGCCGCCACGGGCCGCAAGCTCGGCATCCAGTCGGATGCGCGTTACCGCTTCGAGCGCGGCACTGATCCGGCCTTTGTCGTGCCCGGCCTCGAACTCGCGACCAAGCTCATTCTCGAATTCTGCGGCGGCGAACCGGCGGAGACCGTCGTTGCGGGAAAACCGCCCATCGTCACGCACGAAATATCATTCTCGCCCAGGCCCGTGCGTCGTCTGGCAGGGATCGACCTGCCCGCCGCGGAAATCCGCGCAATACTGACTTCGCTCGGCTTTGCAGTCGACGGCAGCGACGAGATGCGCGTGACGCCGCCATCGTGGCGCGGCGACATCGCCGGTCCGGCCGACCTCGTCGAAGAAGTCGTGCGCATTCACGGGATCGACAAGGTTCCCGCCATTCCCATGCCGCGCCCGCACGCCGTGGCGCGCGCGGTGCTGACGCCTGCTCAGAAGCGCACGCGCCTGGCGCGACGCGCTTTTGCGGCGCGCGGCTTCAGCGAAGCGATTACTTATTCCTTCATCCCTCGTACCCACGCAGTATTGTTCGGCGGCGGCGACGATGCGCGGCAAGTGGAAAATCCCATTGCCGCGGACATGGATGCCCTCCGGCCGAGCGTTCTTCCGTCTTTGCTTGCAGCCGCGCAGCGCAATGTGGCGCGCGGGTCTTCCGAACTCATGCTGTTCGAAATCGGCGTGCAATTCGAAACCGGCATGCCGGGCGAACAAAAAACCGTCGCCGCGGGCATTCGCGCCGGCGCCGCGCCGCGCGGCTGGACGAAGGACGCGCATGCCGCCGACGCCTTCGATGTGAAAGCCGACATGCTCGCCGTGCTCGAAGCGGCGATGGGCGCCGCCATGACTGCGCCGGTAAAAAGCGGCGCGCCCGGCTGGTATCATCCCGGCCGGTCGGGGACGCTCGCCCTCGGCCCGAAGACGCTCGCGCATTTCGGCGAACTCCATCCCGCCATTCTGCAGGCGTTCGATCTGAAAGCCCCGGCCAGCGCGTTCGAAGTGTATCTCGACGCCATTCCCGAACCGAAAACCAGGGGCGCCGCGCGACCCGCGTTCCAACCCTCGCAATTTCCCGCGGTCGAACGCGATTTCGCCTTCGTGCTCGACAGCAAGGTTCCCGGAGAAGACGCGGTGCGCGCCGCGCGGAACACCGACCGCCTGCTGATCGAGCGCGTCGATGTGTTCGATGTCTACGAAGGAACCGGCATTCCCGAAGGCAAAAAATCGCTCGCCATCGCGGTCCGCCTGCAACCCAGGGCCCGCACGCTGACTGATGCGGAAATCGAAGCCGTGGCAGAGAAGATTGTTGCTGCGGTCACCAAGGCGACGGGTGGTGCGCTGCGGATGTAATTACATAGCCATCATCCCAGGGTCGCGCATCGCCCGACGAAGTGCGCCGATGTGTAAATTATAGCTGCGCAGTTTCGGGCAGAGACAGCGTGCGCGCACGAAGGCCTGGTCGGCGGGTCTGCCCCAGTTTGCGCGGCAGGCGTCCGTCGGCCGTGACGAACCGGCAGTCTCTTTCGATCGCGAGCGCCAGATAGATGCAATCATAGGCTGGGTGATCCAGCGCGATCGCGAGCTTTGTCGCGGCATCAAGTAATGGTCGCATCGGTACGAGTTCGAGGTCGGCGCCTTGAAGCAAGCGGGCGGCCAAATCCGCCTCATCGAGGGTGAGCTCCTTCCGCTGGACCTTTTTCCAGAAGATGTTTGCGCACTCGGGAACCAAAAGATCGGGCGCGATCAATTTTGCCTTACGGCGAAGAGCTAACGCTTCGGCGGTACCCTCTTCCTCGACGACCCATTTGACGGCGATACTGGCATCGATAACGAGCGTGGTCACCGCGCGTCGCGCGCCTCGCGAAGCAGAACTTCCGAAGGGGTCTGTTTGCGGCGCTTTGTAAGCTGTCGCAACTGCGCCGCCAGTTCGTCGAAGGAGTCCTCGACTTCCGCCGCGAGCGCCTGACGGAGAATTTCGCGATGCTCGGCTTCGGTGGAACGGCCATGACGGGCGGCCCGCCGCTTGAGCCGGGCGACCAGGTCATCGTCGAGATTGCGGACGTGGAGATTACCGGCCATATTCGCACTTGTTGAGATCAATGTCCTCATTGCTCTCAGATTCTGCCTGTTCCGTCAAGCCCCACGCGGGCACCGTAGGCGTGCCGATGGGGAATTGCTTTAGGATCGTTCCCATGAGTAGTTCCACACCGCGCGTCTTCGACAAACGCACCGGGCTCGCCTTCGTGGTGGCGTTCGGGATCGTCAGCTTCTTTGCCGATATGGCCTATGAGGGCATGCGCGGGATTGCCGGGCCGTTCCTCGCCACGCTTGGCGCGAGCGGTGCGGCCGTCGGCATCATTGCCGGCGGGGGCGAGATGACCGGTTATCTGCTCAGGCTCGTCTCCGGCCGCGCGGCGGATAGCACACGGCTTTACTGGCCCATCACGCTGGCCGGCTATGTGGTGCAGATGGCCGCCGTGCCGCTGCTCGCACTCGCCGGCAACTGGTGGATGGCGGCGGCGCTGATCGTCATCGAGCGCGCGGGCAAGGCGGTACGCAATCCGCCGCGCGACGTGATGCTGTCGCGGGCCGGCGAGGAGATCGGCCAGGGCTGGGCCTTCGGGCTGCACGAGGCGCTGGACCAGGCGGGCGCGCTTATGGGGCCGCTCATCGCCGCACTCGTGCTCGCCTTGCATCACGATTATCGCACGGCCTTCGCCTGGCTCGCCGTGCCCTCAGCGATCACGCTTGTTCTCGTCTTCGGCGTGGCCTGGCGCACACCGCAGGCGGGGCACATCGCCGGCGCCGGCCAGCATGACGACGCCGATGCGCGGCTGCCGCGCGCGTATTGGCTCTATGCCGCGAGCGCCGCGCTCGCCGCCTTCGGCTTCGCCGACTTCACGCTTATTTCGTATCATTTCGGCAAAGCGCACACCGTCGGCGCGACCTGGATCCCGATCTTCTATGCGCTGGCGATGGGTGCGGCGGGCGCCGGCTCGCTTGTGTTTGGACGCTGGTTCGACGCGCGGGGCCTGAACGTGCTCATTCCCGGCATACTTATCGGCGCAACTGTTGCGCCGCTTGCTTTCCTTGGCGGGTTCATCCCCGGTCTTATCGGAACGATTTTCTGGGGCATCGCACTCGGCATTCACGAAGCAATCATGGCCGCCGCCGTCTCCACCATGGTTCCGGCGCACGCCCGCGGCCGCGCCATCGGTCTCTTCACAGCGATCTTCGGCGTCGCATGGTTCCTCGGCAGCGCGGCTCTCGGCGCTCTCTACGACGTTTCGCTCATATGGCTGGTCATCGTTTCCGTGCTGCCCCAGCTCGCCGCCCTCATTCCTCTCGTGATTGCTCTGCGGGCGATGAACGCTGATCAGATCAGTGAAAACGGCGAGGTGTCCTGACGGTAGGTGGAACCGCCAAGGCGCCAAGACCGCCAAAGGGTTGTTGCGGGTGACAAGATCCTTGGCGTTCTTGGCGTCTTGGCGTTGATATCGAGCGCGAGCGTGGCATCACCATCGAGGCGCAGACCGTCCGTTAGGTCCCAACGACTTTGAGCCCGTGCGCCTGTGCCGCGAGCCCCAGCGCGCCATCATGCGTGGCCATCACCGGATCAATTCCCGTCGCATCCTTCCAAAGCAGCGCGGATGCTAGGTGAATCGCATCGAGGGTGCCGAGTTCTGTCGGCATAGGCTGTGCCGCGCGATCCAGAACGATCGCATCGATCTCCACCAGCTCCAGAGAATCGATAAGGCTCAGAATTGCCGCGCGCCGGATTGCGACGTCCGAATCGGAAAGGCCGGAGCGAAGCCGCACGCGGTCGAGCGTGCGAAGACTCTCCGTCGATATCAGCGCGCTTGAGACACCGCGATCGATCTGCCGCCATTCCGAGAGCGCGTTCGGCTGCCCGAGTGCAAGGCGCAAAAGGACCGACGAATCGACATAGGCGATCATCTATGGCTTTGCCGCTCCTCGAGCAGCAATTGGACAACATCGATTTTGCCGGGGGCCGATTTCGGCAACGCAACCTTGTTCGGCTTCGGCGAGCCGGGGGCGGGTTTGCGAATTCGCAGTCCCCGTCGCTCGCGAATTGGAATGATATGCGCAACGGCGCGATTGCGATCATGGACTGCGATCGATTCACCGCCTTGTACGACCCGGAGAAACTCGCTGAGCCTGGATTTGAGCTCGGCAATGCCAACCTGTTTCATGACCATATATGACCATCAATGGTCATGAGACGCAAGCCTGCATGGTTCCTCCCTCGGGGAGCGACAGCAAAAACGGAGGAGAGCCAGTTGGAAGCCCGTGGCCGGGATGCTAGACGGCGCGGCCAATGACCGACCTCGCCCATATCCGCAATTTTTCCATCGTCGCGCATATCGATCATGGGAAATCGACCCTTGCCGACCGGCTGATCCAAGTCACCGGCGGTCTTTCCGCGCGCGAAATGAAAGACCAGGTGCTCGATTCCATGGATATCGAGCGCGAGCGCGGCATCACCATCAAGGCCCAGACCGTCCGCCTCGATTACACGGCGAAAAACGGCGAGGCCTATGTCCTCAACCTGATGGACACGCCCGGCCATGTGGACTTCGCCTATGAGGTCTCGCGCTGCCTCGCGGCCTGCGAAGGCGCGCTGCTGGTGGTCGATGCGAGCCAGGGTGTGGAGGCGCAGACGCTCGCCAATGTCTATCAGGCGATCGACGCCGATCTCGAAATCGTGCCCGTGCTCAACAAGATCGATTTGCCGGCGGCCGAGCCCGACCGGGTGCGCCAGCAGATCGAGGATGTGATCGGCCTCGACGCCTCGGACGCCATTCCGATCTCGGCCAAGACGGGCCTGAACATCGAAGGTATCCTGGAAGCGATCGTGCATCGCCTGCCCGCGCCCAAAGGCGACAGCGAAGCGCCCCTCAAGGCGCTCCTGGTCGACAGCTGGTACGACGCCTATCTCGGCGTCGTCGTGCTGGTGCGCGTGGTTGACGGCGAACTAAAGAAGGGCCAGCGCGTGCGGATGATGGCGTCAAACGCCGTCTATCAGGTCGAGCGCGTCGGCGTGTTCACGCCCAAGCAGGTGATGGTGGAGAGCCTCGGCCCCGGCGAAGTGGGCTTCATCACCGCCGCGATCAAGGAAGTCGCCGACACACAGGTGGGCGATACGCTGACCGACGAGCGCAAGGGCACCGACACGCCGCTGCCGGGCTTCAAGCCGGCGCAGCAGGTGGTGTTCTGCGGTTTGTTTCCGGTCGATGCCGCACAGTTCGAGGATCTGCGCGACGGGCTCGGCAAACTGCATCTGAACGATGCGAGCTTCACCTATGAAATGGAAACATCGGCCGCGCTCGGCTTCGGCTTCCGCTGCGGCTTTCTCGGTTTGTTACATCTTGAGATCGTGCGCGAGCGGCTGACGCGCGAATTCGCGTTGGAGCTGATCGCGACCGCGCCCTCCGTCATCTACCGCATCCATCTGACGGACGGCAGCGTGAAGGAATTACATAATCCTGCCGACATGCCCGATCCCGTCTATATCGAGCGGATCGAGGAGCCGTGGATCAAGGCGACGATCCTGGTGCCCGACGAGCACCTGGGTGCGGTGCTAAAACTCTGCGAGGACCGGCGCGGGCGGCAGATCGAACTGACCTATGCCGGCTCCCGCGCCATGGTCGTCTATCGCCTGCCGCTCAACGAAGTGGTGTTCGATTTCTACGACCGGCTCAAATCGGTGAGCCGCGGCTACGCGAGCTTCGACTATCACATCGAAGATTATGAGGAGGGCGATCTGGTGAAAATGTCGATCCTCGTCAATGCCGAGCCGGTCGATGCGCTGTCGATGATCGTCAACCGCAGCCGGGCCGAGGCGCGCGGCCGCTCCATGTGCGAGAAGCTGCGCGAACTGATCCCGCGCCATCTGTTCCAGATCCCCGTTCAGGCGGCGATCGGCGGCCGCATTATCGCGCGCGAAACGATCAAGGCGTTGCGCAAGGACGTGACCGCCAAATGCTACGGCGGCGACATCACCCGCAAGCGCAAGCTCCTCGACAAGCAGAAAGAAGGGAAAAAGAAGATGCGCCAGTTCGGCAAGGTCGACATTCCCCAGGAAGCCTTTATCGCCGCCCTGAAGATGGATGCGGATTGACGCTGGGACACAGGATCTGCCGCGAACTATTTCATGATTTTGAACACGACGCCGCAGCCCTTGGTCAAAAGGATCTGGCAACCCGTTCCGCCGCCTCCGCCGCTTGTCGTGCCGTACAGATAGCCGTCAGCGCCTTCGAAAAGCCCGCTTTCGGGAAAGGCGCCGTCGCTGCCTCCCTTGAAAGCATAGAGCGCAGTGGGCGTCCCGTCCGGCCCGAGCTTGAACACAGTTCCGCAACCCACCCCGCCACAATCCGACTGATTGCCGCCCTGGGACGTGCTGCCGTAGAGATTCCCTTTCGAGTCGCGCACGAGACTGCCGACCGGAATTCCACCGAAATTGTCGCCGGTGAAATAATGAAGCACACTAAACGCGCCGGCACCCGTCAGCTTGAACGCCTGGCCGCAGCCCTCATCCGACTGCTCGCACGGATTTCCTCCCGCGGCAGTCAGGCCATAAAAATTGCCGGCATGATCGGCGATCAGCCCTTGCGGCCACCAGCCATCGCTCCCATTGAAGGAGTGGAGGACAGTCTCCGTTCCATCGGCAGCAAGGCGATACACGCTTCCATCATCGGAGGAACCGCCCAATATCGTCGTGCCGGTAAGATCGCCTTTCTTATCCTGGACAAGACTGCCGCTCGGGTCAGCACCATCCATTGCTCCGGCGAAGCTGTACAACACCTGTTCTTTTCCGTTGCGGGCGAGGCGGTAGATCACCCCTTCGCCACCACCGCCGTACCCCGCCGTTCCGATCAGCACACCGTGCGGATTCCGCAGCAATGGGCTGGAAGGGGTGGCGCCACCACTGCCGCCCGTGAATGTATCAAGGACCGTGAACGTTCCGCCCGTCGCGAGCTTGAACGCCACACCGCAGCCATAACCCCCACACGCGGCCACATCACCGCCCTCAAAGGTGGACCCAAACAGATTGCCGTCGCGATCAAGCATGAGTGCCTGCGCCGGATCGCCGCCATCACTCCCACCGTTGAAAGTATAGAGGATCGTTTTGATTCCATCGGGGGTGATTTTGAACAACGTGCCGCAGCCAAAACCCGCGCAGGCAGCCATTTCGCCGCCATTCTCGGTGGAGCCGTACAGATTTCCCGATTGGTCAGCGATGAGCGCTGCGCTCGGATAGGCGCCGTCCGTTCCGCCTTCAAAGGCGTAAAGCACCTTGTAGGGCTGCCCGCACAGACCCTGTGACGGCAGAAGGCTCACCAGCGCGAGTGCGCAAGGGCCAATGAGATTATTTCGCACGAAGCTTTGCATGCCGCACCCTCGGAGTTGCCGGCGCGTTGCGGCTTTGGCCGTTGATGCGTTGCCATACGCTCCAGAAGCTAACATGGAAGGGTCATTCGCGTAAGGTCCTTTGTTTCGGATGCGACATCCCCCAGGAAGCGTTTATCGCGGCGCTGAAGATGGATGCGGATTGAGGCTCGGCGAGACGATTCGCGCGAGCGAGGCTACTCCTTGATTTCAAATATGACGCCGCATCCGCCCACGCCGCCATATTGGCATGACGCGTTGCCGCCTCCACTCGTCGTGCCGTACAGGTGGCCATCGGAGCCGATCAGCAGTCTGGCCACCGGCGCTTCGCCGTCGGTGCCGGCAAAGACGTGAAGCTGTTTGAAGCTTCCATCCACCGTGAACTCGAAAATCTCACCACACCCGTCGACCGGGTCGCAGTTCATATCGCCGCCGTCATTGGTTGTGCCGTAGAGATTGCCCTTTGCATCCCGCACGAGATCGCTCGGCACGCCGCCCTCGCCTTGGCCGTCGAAATCGTGCAGCACGGTCAGGGTGCCGTCCGGCGCCAATTGGAAGAGCGTGCCGCAGCCCTCATCCCACTGCTCGCATCCGTCGCCACCCTCCGATGTTGTTCCGTAGAAGTTCCCGGCCTCATCCACCACCGGGCGTCCCGGCCCCCAGCCGTCGGTTCCGTCGAAGGAATGGAGCACGGTCTCCTTCCCATTGCCGGCGAGCCTGTAGATTACACCATAACCGTTATCACCGCCGGAACCTGCCCCGCCGTAGAGTTTGCCGCCGGAAGCAAAGAACCCGCCGGGAAACTCGCCGTCCGCTCCCGAAAACGTGTGAACGACGGTCTGCTTGCTGTGCTTGAGTTGATAGATGACGCCGCACCCATAGCCGGTATAGCAGCCCAGATTGCCGCCATACGCCGTAGCGCCGGTCAGTGAGCCCTGTGGGCCGGCAATAAGGGTACCAGGCTGGGCGCCGTCGCTGCCGCCCGTGAACGAATACAGGATGGTGAACGTGCCGCCCGGATCGAGCTCGAACACGGTGCCGCACCCTAAATAGCCGGCGCAGGTTCCTTCACCGCCTCCCAGAGCCGTACCGAAAAGATGGCCCGCGCGATCCATAACCAGACCGGCGACGGGAAGCGCGCCATCGCTCCCTCCCGTGAAAGCATGAAGAATGCTCTTGGTGCCATCGGGAGCGAGCTTGAATATCGTTCCACAGCCGAGATTTTCGCAGCCATCTCCGCCGCCAAATTCCGTGGCGCCGTAGAAATTGCCGGATTTGTCCCTGATGAGGGGCGCCAGCGGAAAGTAGCCGTCGCTCCCGCCCTGAAACGTGTAAAGCACCTTGTAGCTGTGTCCGCACAGGCCGGCCTGTGGCAAAAAAATCGGCAATACCATCGCGCACAGGCATGCGAAGTTGTTTTTCGATCGGCCTTGCATCAGAGCCTCCCCGTGATTCACAGACAAATCGTGCCATCGGCCCGCCGCTGCTCCGAGCCGGGCTGGAGAACTAGCACGAAATGCGGTGGGGCGCGACCGCGACGTCGCTGGACCGTCGAGATTGTGTGGAGGCTCAGGGATTTGCAGCAGCCTGGAGACGTCTATTTTTCTCGGGAAGCCTTCAGTGCCGCGCCGGAGATGGTTGGGGGTTGACCAAACAAAATGTCATCCCGGCCGAGCGCCATGGTGCGAGCCGGGATGACAATTTGGTGCCTGGCCGGAAGGCCGTCACGGGCATTTGTGCGGGTGAAACCAGCACCAGCCATGGCCGCCGCCGGCATATACGCAGCCGGAGACACTGGTGGCGAGGGCGAGTAGAAGCACGGGGACTAGCAATCGGCGCATGGCGAATTTCCGCTCCCTGAAAATCGCCCCTTCAGAATCCTGCTTTGGAGTCCGGACAGGGCGAAGCACATTTCCCATGAATAGAACGCCGTCGCGCCTGAATGCCGTATGAATGTTCCTTCCCTCTCCCCCGCTTCGCGGTGGAGAGGGAGTCACTTCCCGACGCTGAGACGCCGGATGACGTCGTCGAGCTGTTCGAGCGTCCGGTAGGCGATGCGCAGTTCGCCACCTGTCGATCCCTTATGAGCAACCTGGACTTTCAGGCCCAAGATCGCGCAGAGGCTCGATTCCAGGGCGCGGATATCCGCATTGCTGGCTGCGGGCGGCGATTTCACTTTCTTTTTCTTCGAACGCCGTTCGGCTTGCCGGACAGTGAGCGATTGTTCGATGATCGCGCGGGCGCGGGCCTCTGCGTGCGGATCGCCGATCAGCGTGCGCGCGTGCCCGGCGCTGAGCTTGCCTTCACGAATAAATCCTTGGACCGCATCGGGCAGCTTCGACAGCCGAACGGTGTTCGCGACGTAACTCCGGCTCTTGCCAAGTTCCTCCGACAGTGTCTCTTGCGTGTATCCGAACTTGTCGATCAGTTGTTGGTAGGCCACCGCTTCTTCCATCGCGTTCAAATCGGCGCGCTGCACGTTTTCAATGATCGCAAGTTCCAGCGATTCGGCGTCCGACAGCTCCCGCACCACCACCGGCACATCGTGCAGCTTGGCGAGCTGGGCGGCGCGCCAGCGGCGCTCGCCGGCGACGATCTCGAAGATTTCCGCTCCCCGCGCCGTCGGCCGCACCAGAATCGGCTGCAATACCCCCTTCTCGCGGATCGACTTCGCGAGGTCTTCAAGCTCCTCCGCGCCGAAATGCTTGCGCGGCTGCAGGGGATTGGGATGCAGCCAGGCGACCGGCAAAGTGCGCTGGGGACGGACGCCGGCCTCGCTGTGCCCGGTCGTGACTTCCGCTTCATCGCCGATCAGGGCCGAAAGCCCGCGGCCGAGCCCGCGATGACGGCCTTCCTCGGCTTTCCGGGTTTCGCCTGGGCTCATGCCGCCGGCCGCACGCGCTCGCGCTGGATCAGCTCGCCCGCAAGCTTGATATAGGCCTGGCTGCCGGGACAGCGCAGGTCGTAGACCAGCGCCGGCAGGCCATGGCTCGGCGCCTCGGAAATCCGCACATTGCGGGGAATGACGGTGTTGTAGACCTTCTCCCCCATATGCTTGCGCACATCGGCGGCGACCTGGTCGGAGAGGCGGTTGCGCTTGTCGAACATGGTGAGCACGATCCCCTGAACCTCGAGCGCCGGATTGAGACTGACGCGCACGCGCTCGATCGTTTTCAAAAGCTGGCTCAAGCCTTCGAGCGCGAAGAATTCGCATTGCAGCGGCACGATGACCGCGTCGGCCGCCGCCATCGCGTTGACGGTCAGCAGCGACAGGGAGGGCGGACAGTCGATCAGCACATAGGCGAAGCGACGGGACTCGATGGCGGCGAATTCCTCCAACGCAGCTTTGAGCCGGTAATTCCGCTGCTTCATGTCGATCAGCTCGAGTTCCGCGCCCGAGAGGTCGACCGTGGAAGGAATGAGCGCGAGATCCGGAATGCGGGTGGCCATGATGGCGCGCGTGAGCGGCACCTCGCCCATCAGCACATCGTAGGACGTGATCTTGCGGTGGGTGCGGGCGATGCCGAGACCTGTCGAGGCATTGCCCTGGGGGTCGAGATCGATCACCAAAGTGGGCTGGCCGACGGCGGCGAGCGCGGTGCCGAGATTGATCGCCGTCGTCGTCTTGCCGACGCCACCCTTCTGGTTCGCAATCACCAGCACGCGGGGCGATCCGCCCTTCATGCCTGCCTCCCCGCCTTGGGCTGCAATTGCTCGATGATAAGAATTTTGCCCGAAGGATCGGAACGGCTTGGCCGTTCCTGCACCTGCATCTTCCAGATTTTGTGTGCTTCCGTCAATTCTGACCCCACGGATTGACCCTTCAGGAACAGGTTAACGGTGCCCTCCCCCTGAAAAGCCTGTGCATAGAGAAGCAGCCGCGGCAGCGGCGCACAAGCCCGGGCAGTGACAAGGTCGAATGGTTCGGGCCGCGCCTCCTCGATCCGGGCATTGCGAATCTCCGGCATGACGGCGAGACGTTCAGCCGCCGCGGTCAGAAAATCGGCTTTCTTCCGGGTCGCCTCATAGAGCAAGGTGCGAAAGCCGGTGCGGTCCCGCAGCAGCAACGCCAGAATCAGACCGGGAAATCCGGCGCCCGAGCCGAGATCGACCAGGCTCGCCGCGCCGGGTGAGACCACGTCGACCAGCTGCGCGGAATCCCAGATATGGCGCCGCCAGATTTCCCTGAGCGAAGCAGCCGAAACGAGATTGTGACGCGAATTCCAGTCTTCGAGCAGGGCCACGAAGAGCGTCAGCCGGTCCAATGTTTCACGTGAAACATTGCTCGCCTGTTGGAACTCCTCCGGGCCGAAACCCGCCCCCGTCATCGCCGCGATTCGGCCGCTACCGCCCCCGGCGCGGCGCGTTTTCGGTCCAATGTTTCACGTGAAACATTTTCCCCCGGCTGGAATTTGACGGCTTCGAATTGGCGCCAGTCACGCGACATTCTTTCCTCCCCCGCCGAAAGCGGGGGACCGCGAAGCGGTGGAGGGGGCAATCGCGACCCTCGGAGACCCCCTCCGCCCCTTCGGGGCACTTCCCCCGCCTGCGGCGGGGGCGGAAAGGTGATGGCGGGCGTTTCGACGCGTGTGTGCGAGGACGAGAGTCAAGGCCGCGGGCGTCACACCGTCGATGCGGCTGGCCTGTCCGAGGGTGGCCGGACGCAGGGCGTTCAGCTTCAGCATGGCCTCGGTCGAGAGACCGTGCACCTGCGCATAGTCGAGATCTGCCGGCAGGCCGAGTGCCTCGTCACGCCGGAAGGCGGCGATGTCGGTTTCCTGCCGGTCCAGATAGACCGAATATTGCGCGTCATTCTCCAGCTGCTCGGCGATGTCGGGCTCAAGGTTGGCGAGTTCGGGCCATGGCCGGACGAGCTGCGCCATCGTCACGTCCGCCAGGCTCAGGAGCTGATGTCCGTTCCGGCGGCCCCCGTCCATCCTGACGGAAATGCCGGCGGCACGCGCCGCGTTGGGCGTCAGCGTAAGTTCGGACAGACGCCCTCGCGCCGCCTCTAGCCGGACCAGCTTGTTCGCAAAATGCTTCCGCCGTTCGGGTCCGACAATTCCCCTTTCCTCGCCAAAACCGGTGAGCCGCCGGTCGGCATTATCCGCCCGCAGCGTCAGGCGGTACTCGGCACGCGAGGTGAACATGCGATAGGGCTCGGTCACGCCCTTGGTCACCAGATCGTCGATCAGTACGCCGACATAGGCGGCGGCGCGATCCAGGATGACAGGATCGCCGCCCGAAGCCGCGCGCGCGGCATTCCAGCCCGCCATCAAGCCCTGCGCCGCGGCCTCCTCGTAGCCCGTCGTGCCGTTGATCTGCCCCGCCAGATAGAGGCCGCCAATCCGTCGCGTCTCAAGCGCCGGCGACAGCTCGCGGGGATCAACATAATCATATTCGATGGCGTAGCCGGGCCGAACCATCCGAGCCGTCTCGAGCCCCGGGATCGTGGCCAGAAACTCCCGTTGGACCTCTTCCGGCAGCGAAGTCGAAATGCCGTTGGGATAGATCGTGTCGTCATCGAGACCCTCGGGCTCGAGAAAGATCTGGTGGCTGTCGCGCTGGGCAAACCGCACAACCTTGTCTTCGATCGAGGGGCAATAGCGCGGCCCGGTGCTCTCGATCTGGCCGGAATACATCGGCGCGCGAGCGAGGTTGCTGCGGATGATCTCGTGTGTCGCCCGCGCGGTGCGGGTGATGTGGCAGACGATCTGTGCGGTTGTGATGGTGGCGGTGAGGAAGGAGAACGGCACAGGCGGATCGTCGCCCGGCTGAACCTCGAGCCGCGCCCAGTCGATGGTCCTGCCGTCAAGCCGCGGCGGCGTTCCCGTCTTCAGCCGGCCCATGCGCAGGCCAAGACCGTAAAGCGTCTGCGCCAACCCGATCGCCGGCGCCTCCCCTGCCCGGCCGGCCGGTATCTTGCGCTCGCCGATATGGATCAATCCACGCAGAAACGTCCCGGTGGTCAGCACGACCGCCGCGGCCGCGAATTCCCGTCCATCGGTGGCGACCACACCGCAAACGCGCGAGTCGCGAATGATCAGATCCTCGACCGCGCTCTCCACGATGTCGAGATTGGGCGTCGCGGCCAGTGCCGCCTGCATCGCGCTGCGATAAAGTTTGCGGTCGGCCTGGGCGCGCGGACCGCGCACCGCCGGGCCTTTGCGCCGGTTGAGCAGGCGGAACTGGATGCCGGCCACATCGGCCACGCGTCCCATCACCCCATCCAGCGCATCGATCTCGCGGACCAGATGGCCCTTGCCGAGCCCGCCGATCGCCGGATTGCAGGACATTTCGCCGATGGTCGCGAGCCTGTGCGTGAGCAGCAGCGTGCGGGCGCCATACCGCGCCGCGGCGGCCGCGGCTTCGCAGCCCGCATGGCCGCCGCCGATCACGATGACATCATAGGCGCTCATGCGCGCTGGATTACGGACAGCTTGTGCCGAGCGCAATATGTTTCACGTGAAACATTGCTCCGGACGGGCCCTTCCCGACGATGTTTCACGTGAAACATTGTGCGCGGCGCGGCCATCTCCACCCGCCGGTCGGGCGTGGATTATGTATACCGTCCCTTTAATTAGCTGCCGACGGATTTGCCGCGAAGGGCCGCGATTGCCCGACGATGCCGCCTAATGCATCTTCTCGGTTGCGATGCGCCTGGCCAGGTTTTCCCGGGCGGTCGCGGCATAGCGGCGGCAGGCCGTGGCATCGACCATCGCATCGGCATCGCCGTGGTCGCGCCTGTCGAGCCTCGACCACAGATCGCTCACTTCGGGATGCGCGGTGACAAGGATATCGCAGGGAAGCTGCGCCATCACGCCGAAGCTGTGCCCGAATTGCGCAAGAACGACAGAATGATCCGAGAAGCGGTAGCCCGGCGCGGAAACCGCCGTCAGGCTGTCGCCATAAACGATGTGAAGGCAGCGTGCGCCCTCACACGACACCCACGTCCAGCTCGCGCCGCCTGCCGTATGCCCCGGCGTGAAATGTGCCGTGAGCGCAAGCGGGCCTACACGCAATGTCTCGCCATCGGTCACCCCGGATACATTGGCGACAGCGTCAATCGGCGCAATGCTGCCAAATTGCGGATCGTCCGCGCTCACGCCGCCTGCGGCAAGGACGGCGGCACTCGCAGGACTCGCCTTGACCGGCGCCAGCGACAGGCGCTCGAGCGCGGCGACGCCGCCGGCGTGATCGCGATGCACATGCGTGTTGAGAATGAGCTTCACATCCTCGATGCGAAAGCCGAGGGAGCGGATATGGTCCGTGATCATGGGCACCGACTGTGCGAGATCGCCGTCGATCAGCACATGGCCCCGGTCCGATGTGACGAGCATCGCCGCGACGCCATGCGTACCCACGTAATAGGTGTTGCCGAAGATCCGGAACGGTGTCTGCGGCCCATTCAGTGTAGCGCTGCACGACACCGCCGCATGGGCAGTGCATGCAAATGCGCAGACAGCCGACGCGACCAGGACACCCGCAAATCTCCGCATGAATCCCTCGACCCTGCCACGCCCGCGCACTCTAGCGCGGAATTCGTACCAACGCGATTGGGCGGCTGCGCGCAGTTGGCTATTATTGGCGAGCGGAAGTGTCCGGAACTATGTAGGTGTCTCACCCGATGATCGCTGATCGGGTTCCGCTGAATTCCCGCGACTGTGGAACGCCTGATTGTCCTTTGCCCGAGGCCATTTCCAGAATGCCCACGCGAATGCTCCCGCGATGGCGAGTGAAACTCCCAGGCGCCGCCCCGAGGTTCCAAGAACGATCGCGCAGCAGAAAAATGAAAATACGCCCGCAAACGCGCAGCCGGACAGCCGTAGCAGGATCATCGCTTTGTCGCCGGACGTTCCGCCTTCCTGCCCGCCACGATAGCCGCCAGCCCCGAACAGCCGATTAAGAGTTGGGCGGGAACGCCCGCGGGCCCAGTATTTCCTTACGGCAATATGACCTGATAGACGCCCCAGCCGTCGGCGCCGCCGGCAGCGCGGACGCGACCGCCAGCACAGCCAGAAATGAAATTGTCAGCTTGCTCATTGGCATCCCCCCTTCAAGGATCTTGGCCGTCCGGTTATCCGCCGCACGGGATCGGATTTCATACTGAGGAACGGCGCCACACAATTTGAGCGCAGCCCGGCGCCGGAGAGTTGGCGCCGGCGGGTGAAGCGGGTAGGTTTGCCGCAGGGGCTGGAGGCAGAATGCGAATAATCGGTTTGGCGCTTGCCGCGCTTGCGCTGGCGGGCTGTGCTGAAGATGTGCCCAGCGTCAAATGGTCGAAGCCCGGCGCGACCTATGACGCGTTCGTAGCCGACCGCGAGGCCTGCGCGAGTCAGGCGCGCGAGCAATCGGAACCCTTCTATGTCGGCGGCCAGCGTTATGCCGGACGCAGCGACGCGGTCGACAGCTGAGTGTTCTTCCCCTGCATGGCCGCCCGCGGCTACCGGCAGGACCCGAACGGTTTTGCGGCTCCGCCGGACGACAGATTTCCGTTGTCGCCCTGAATCTGGAACCCCGCCTGCAGCCGGGCCGTTTCCTTGTCGCCGTTGATCCAGGTTAAGATGCGGGCGGGCGCTTGAGCAAAGGAGCTTGATCATGTCCGTGCGATTCACCGCATCCCACATCCTCCGTCCCGCTCTCATCGCCAGTCTGTTCGGTCTTGCCATACCGGCCGCCCTTGCCCAGGGCGCAGGCGGCACGCCCTATGTCGGCGGCCCCAATGAAACCGTGACCGTGATCGCGCCGCATTTCCGCGCCGACAGCACGCCCCTCAATGGACCGCTGGAGCGGATGTATCTTTCGAAACCCATCCGTTACACGACACGCGATCTCCTGGATCCCGCGCGGGCGCAGGTGCTGCGCTGGAAAGTGTGGCGCGCTGCGCACGACGTTTGCGACCAGCTGCGGGAAACCTATCCCGTCTACCGCATGTCGACGGCGCCCACCTGCTTCCGCGAGGCCTATAACGACGCCATCGTGAAGATCGACTCGCGCATCACCGGCGCCAGGCTGGCCTATTGGTACGGGTATTAGGGAGTTGGATCGGCCGTTCCCGGCCTCGCGTGCGACACTCAGCCTAGAAGTTCTTGCGCGGAATGGGACAACCCCCGTCCGCCGAAGGGGTTGAGCACAATGATCGAGCCCAGCCGCGCACCGTCGCGCATATCTTCGGATAGAATGGCCGAGCAGCCCGATTCGGCAGCAGATGCCAAAAGAACGGCATCCCAGAACGAGAACCGTCCCTGCGAAGATGCTTCCAAGGCTGCGCGCACGGCGCTTGCCGAATAAGCGAAAGTATCGAAGCTTTTGAGAAGTTGAAGACTCCGCTCGCGTGCGCTCACAGGGGAAAGTTTGAGCTTCCTGGTTGCGGCGGCGTGAAATTCACTGATCGCCTGCAGGGCCAACGGACAATCGAGCCTCACACGCTACGGGCAGAACCGGCGTCTCCGGCAGGCGCAACAGCGCGACCGACCACGGGTTCCAGGCCCAAAAGGCTGCGCCTGGACAAGCCGCCTCGCCTTCAACCGGCGAGGCCAATGACGCTTGCAAACCCCCAACATACATTGCCACAACTGCTTCCACAGGCTTGAAGCGGGGCATCAATGAAATCGGTCATCGCCGCCTTGTCGGCAGCCGCGATCGGTTGTGCATTCGCCCAACCTGTCTTCGGGGCGGAAAGCACCAAGGACAAGGAAAAGGTGCTTCATTCCTTCTGCAGCGAGCAGAATTGCGCGGACGGGAGAACCGCCTATTCGGGTCTCGTGGCCGTCAACGGCATACTCTACGGCACGACGTGGTCCGGCGGCACAAATTGTTCGAACGAGGAGGGCTGTGGCGCTGTGTTTGCTCTCGACCCGAAAACCGGCGCGGAAACCGTGATTTATTCCTTTTGCAGCCTCGGGCCGCCTGACTGCCCGGATGGTGCATTTCCCGCGGCCGGAATGATCGATGTGAATGGTATCTTGTACGGCACCACATCATTCGGCGGCACCGGCGGGGACAACGGCAAATACTGCAGTCCGGGCTGCGGCACGTTATTCGCGCTCGACCCGTCGACCGGCGCCGAAACGGTGCTTTATTCGTTTTGCAGTCGGCAGAAGTGCCGCGACGGCAGTGGACCCTGGGCCGCTCCCGTCAATGTGAACGGCACATTGTATGGCACGACGCTATTCGGGGGCCGCGGCCGCGGCATAGGTACCGTGTTTGCGTTCAGCCTGAAAACGGGCGCTGAGAAAACGCTTTACTCCTTTTGCCGCGGTAAGACATGCACGGGGGGCAACTGGCCCTATGCCGGCCTGATCGATGTGAACGGCACGCTGTACGGCACGACAAGCAGAGGTGGCGCGTCTGAATTTGGTACCGCGTTTGCGATCGATCCGAACAGCGGTGCAGAGACAGTGCTTCATACCTTCGCCGGCGGCGCGGACGGGGCGAACCCCGTCGGGGGGTTGATCGAAGTGAACGGCATGCTGTATGGCACCACGACTGGCGGTACACAGAACGAAGGCACCGTTTTTTCACTCGACCCTGCGACCGGCTCGGAGACGGTGCTTTATTCCTTCAGCGGCGACCCGGACGGCGGGGCCCCATATGGCAGCCTGATCAATGTGAACGGCATGCTATATGGCGTGACGGGCTTTGGAGGCGCATATGACTACGGCACCGTGTTTGCCTTCGATCCGGCCACCGCCATGGAGATGCCGCTCTATTCATTTTGCAGCCAGCAGAATTGCCCGGACGGCAGCACACCCACCGCCAGCCTGGTCGATATGAATGGCAAGCTGTACGGAACAACCAGTACCGGCGGTATCTCCAGGGCTGGCACGGTGTTTGCGCTGAAGCGTTGAGCGTTTTGCTGGTGGCATTACCGTGCCAGTGCCAAATCGCTAATTGGCCAAAGCATACGGCCCCTCGATTCCCCCTGGGACCCGCGGGCGTCCACGCCGGCACGCCGGCGACACCACACCGGACTATGATATACGGCACAAAGAAGATGCGGGCGGGGACGCCCGCGGTCCCAGGGATGCTACCATACATGCCCCTTCGCCCGGGCGGCGTCCATGATGGCCTGTAGTTGGCAGACGGGCTGGGCGGCCCAGGCGATGGCCTGGGTGGTGGAATCGACCTGGTCGTCATGGCGGGCGTTGGGGAAGCTCGTAAGTTCGCGTAAGTAATCGTCGAGCCAGGGCGCCTCTTTCGGCAGGTGCACGAAGCCCTGCTCCATGGTCGCGGCCTGCGCCCATAGGCGCATCTGCTTGTCGCCCGCGGGCTGGCAGGGCTTGATGCCGCGCACATTCTCCCAACCGAGTTCCTGGATCAGCTGCGTGCCCGAAGCGCGGTCCTCGATCAGCACGACGTTCGCACGATGCCGCGCGATCTCCTCCTTCAGCACGCGCTTCAATTCGTAATATTCCATCCGCCGGCGGAGCACCGAAAGCAGCCAGAGATGCCGGTCCTTCACGCCCCACACGGTGAACACGGTGTAGTCGCTGAGTTCGCTCGCCTTGTTGGCGGTGTCGCAGGAAATCACCCGCGCCTCGAAATTGCCGGGCAGTTCGTGCGGCGCATAACGCGGAAACCATTTTGTTTTCACCATCACGCCTTCGCGCGGACAGGGCGCCTGCTGATATTGCGCGAGGAACGCGGCCTGTCCCATCTGGGCCCGAAGACGCGCCAGCGTAGCCTCGGATTCACGCGCGGGATGGAGAACGTCGCCCGCCTCGCGCGCAAAGCGCTGCGCGCCGTAGGGCGTCTCGACAGTATATGAGGCGCTCTCCTCCGCGATCGCCGGGAAGGCGAGCAGCTCCCAGCCGCCCTTGGTAATTACATGGCCGATGAGATCGTCCTCATGGAGGCGCTGCATCACCACGATGATGGCGCCCTGCGTCTTGTCGTTGAGGCGCGACAGCAGCGAGGTGTCGAACCATTCATTGACGGCGCCCCGCCGCGCATCCGACCAGGCTTCCTCCGCCTTCAGCGGATCGTCGATGATGATGAGATCGGCACCGCGGCCGGTGAGCACGCCGCCGACCGACGTGGCGAGGCGAAAGCCGCCGCCGGTAGTCGCGAATTCCGCCACGGCCTGTTTGTCGGGCGCCAATTCCGTGTCGAACAGATCACGATAGAAACCGGCGCCCATCAGCGCCCGGCAATCGCGCGACAGCTTGTCGGCCAGGTCCTGCGAATAGCTCGCGCAGATGATCTGGCGCGTGGGATCGTGGCCGAGCAGGAAGGCGGGGAGGGCGATCGACGCCATGTGCGATTTGAGATGCCGCGGCGGCAGCGCGATGGCGAGCCGTTTGACCTCGCCGCGGCGCACGGCATCGAGCCGCGCCGCCATCATTTCGAGATGCCAGTTGCCGAGCCAGGGCGTGGCGCCGTTCAGTTCGCGGAAGGCGCGGTGGCTGAAGGCGAGGAAATCGCGGCGGAGAATGTCGCGATATTGGCGGGAAGTGGGATCGCTCATGTTTGTTCGGGGGCGAGCCGGCGGTGGATTTCCGCGATCACCTCGCGGTCCGCCTCCGTGAAAGGCGGCACGCGCTCGTGGCTGCGCTCGGCTTCCCATTTCTCCACCCGCTCCATCACGTCGCGGATGGCGCGGATGTCGCCATCGACCGCCTTGGCGATCTGCGCCTTGATGGCGGCCTGAAGCTTGGAGACGGCTTCCGGGCTGTCATCTTTGGGCGCGTTCACTTCGGCCAGGAATTGCGTGGCGAGATTGCGCGATCCTCGCGGCCGTCCACCCGGATTGCCGGACCTGCCCGGCTGGAATTTGGCCATGTGCCGCCTCCTGTTCCGGTTTAAATATAGACCGATATGGTTCTATGTCAACCCGAAACAGCAGCGAACAATGCGCAAATGACGGACATCTTGCCCGGGCACCCAACCGGCGTCCGCCGGCCGGCCGCCCTTTGATTGCTTTGCAGATCGCGGCAAAGGCGCTAATAGCGCGGAATTCCCGGCGAACCTCGCGGCAAACCGCGAAGCAAAGAGAGACCGCGCCAATGCCAATGAGCGCCGCATCGGCCGGCCCGCACGCCGGTCCCGCACCCCCGAAGACGGGGCCATCTTTGCGCGACCGCCTGATCGTGGCGCTGGACGTGCCCAATGTGGAAGCGGCCGACAGAATCGTCGAAAAACTCGGAGAGCGCGTCGGCTTCTACAAGATCGGCCTGCAACTCCAATTCGCCGCCGCGGGCAGCGGGCTGCAATATGCCGACCGGCTGATTAAACAGGGCAAGAGCGTTTTCCTGGACTCCAAGCTTTTCGATATTCCGGAAACCGTCGAGCTCGCGGTGCAAAACATAGCCCGCATGGGCGCGAGATTTCTGACCATTCACGGGACCGGCAAAACCATCGCCGCCGCCGTCAGGGGACGCGGCGCGGCCGATCTGCAAATTCTTTCCGTCACCGTTCTCACAAGCCTGGATGCCGGCGATCTGCAGGATATGGGCTTTGCCGGCGTCGGTGTTTCCGAACTGGTTTTACACCGGGCGAAAAAGGCGCTGGAAGCCGGCGCCGACGGCGTCATCGCGTCCGGCGAAGAGGTCGAAATGATCAGGCAGCTTGCCGCAAACAAATTGAAGATCGTCACTCCGGGAATTCGAAGGAGCGCGGATCCACGGCATGACCAAAAGCGGATCGCAACCCCGGCGCAAGCCATCGCGGCCGGCGCGGACCATCTGGTTGTCGGCCGGCCGATCACGCAGGCAGCCGATCCGCAAAGAGCCGCCGAAGAAATATTGCAGGAGATTGCGGGCGCTCTCTAGACTGCGCGCGCCAGCGGCGAATCCCTCATAATGCCGGGATAACAGGCGCGCCGCGCCTGTTGCCGCAGGGATCAGGAATGCGCTTAAGCTCTTGCCGCATCAGGCGATTTGCGGCGCCGGCCGCGCTTCGTACCGCGATTGGCGGAAAATCCCCTGTATTTGCCTGATAAAACAGGCGGCGCCGGAGGCTCCTCATGACCACATCGCCCGCAACGCGCTCCGCCGAGGAGCAGGAACTGTTCGAACTTGTGCGGCGGCGCTCCTTCCGCCGCGGGCATTTCATCCTGTCGTCGGGCCGGGAGAGCGAGATGTACTTCAACCTGAAACCGACCATGCTCGACCCGCGCGGCGCGTGGCTCTGCGCATCGGCGTTCCTGAAGATCATCGCGGCGGAAAAGATCCTGTTCGCAGGCGGGCTCGAGATGGGCGCGGTGCCGATGCTGGGCAGCCTCGCGGCGCTCAGCGACATGCAGGGTCATCCCGTCCGCACTTTCTTCGTGCGCAAGACACCCAAATCGCACGGCACGAAAGAACTGATCGAAGGCCTGGCGCCAGATGAAACACTGTCCGGCGCGCGGGTGATGATCGTCGACGACGTGGCGACGACCGGAAATTCCGCGCTGATTGCGGCAGGGGTCGCGCGCGAGGCAGGCGCCATCGTCGACCGCGCCCTTGTTATCGTCGACCGCAAGGAAGGCGCGCGCGAAATGCTGGCGCCCGAAGGCATCCGCCTCCTGTCCATTCTCCGTGGCCCGGAGTTTCTGGAATAATTACTACTTCCCGATGCAGAAATCTCGGAACACGACGTCGAGCAGCTCTTCGATGTCGACGCGGCCGGTGAGGCGGCCGATGGCGCGCAATGCGAGGCGAAGGTCTTCGGCGGCGAGTTCGCTTTCCCTCTGATTGCGCGCGCGCGCCAAGGCTTCGGCGCCTGCGGTGACGCATTCGCGGTGACGGGCGCGAGACATCGGCGGCGTCTCGCGCGGACGTTCGAGGCGCACGCGCACCTGTTCGCGCAGTATTTCCAGCAACGCATCGAGGCCTTCGCCTGTTCGCGCCGAGATCCGCAAACCTTTGCGCTGTTCCGGCCACGGCAGGTCGCATTTGTTCCAGACGCTCACGCTCGCGCGCGCGATCGCCTGTTCGTCCACCCCGGCAAACGGCTCGGCTTCCGTCCCATCGAGAACCAACAGCGTCATGTCGCTCGCCGCGGCACGGGCGAGTGCGCGGCGCACGCCTTCGCGTTCGATGACATCGCCTGTATCTCTGAGGCCCGCCGTATCGGCGAGATGGACGACATAACCGCCGAGGTCGAGGCGTGTTTCAACGATGTCGCGCGTGGTGCCGGGAGTCTCCGAGACAATCGCCACATCGCGCCGCGCCAGCGCGTTGACCAGCGAACTCTTGCCAGCATTGGGCGCACCGATGACGGTAAGAAACAAACCTTCGCGCGTGATCTCGCCGCGCCGCGCATCGTCGAGATGATGCATCATTTCGCCATGAAGCTCCATGATCGGTGCGCGCAGCCGATCCTCGATATCGTCCGGCAATTCCTCGTCGGAAAAATCGATGGCCGCCTCCGCCCAGGCGAGTAGGGCGATCAAACGCGCGCGCCAGCCTTCGTACAAATCCGCGAGCGCGCCCTGATATTGCCGGAGCGCCTGGCGCGCCTGCGCCGGCGTTTCGGCGCCGATCAGATCGGCCAGCGCCTCGGCGCGGGTGAGATCGAGCTTGCCGTTCTCCACCGCGCGGCGCGTGAACTCACCGGGCTCGGCCGCGCGCAGGCCGGGCACTTTCGCAAGAGCGGCCAGTGTCGCATCGGTGATCGCGCGGCCGCCATGGAGATGAAATTCCACCACGTCTTCGCCGGTCTCGCTCGCCGGCGCCGGAAACCACAGCACGAGCGCCTGATCGATCCAGCCGCCAGTGCCGTCCCGCAATGTCCGCAACGCCGCCTGACGCGGTGTCGGCAGCCTGTCTCCGGCCAGCGCTCGCAGTGCCGCGGAGGCTTCAGGCCCCGACACGCGCACAACCGCAATGGCGGCGCGGCCCGGAGCTGTCGAAACGGCGTAGATGGTATTGCGGGCGGTTTCCGCCATCGCCTCTAGCGTGGGCCGCGCTCGCGGCTTGTCGCCCGCCGGGTCGAGTCCTGCATGAAGCGCTGGAACTGCTCCATGCCCTGGCTGCCCCAGTTGAACCAGGTCTTGAGCATGGCCTCGGGATCGCTCGCCGTTTCGAGCGCCGCCATCATGCGCTTTTCCATTTCGGCGACGAGATTCTCCTGCAATTTTGTGACATCGGGGAGGC
Organism: Rhizomicrobium sp.; assembly: GCA_036272695.1. Taxonomy (GTDB): domain Bacteria; phylum Pseudomonadota; class Alphaproteobacteria; order Micropepsales; family Micropepsaceae; genus Rhizomicrobium. The sequence continues at coordinate 63,028 of DATAYG010000172.1, forward strand.
CCATGACCCGCCGCGCCTCGTCGGGCGTGAGATCGAGATCGATGTGAAGTTTCATGGGCGACTCCCGGCTTGTGAGCGGCCCATTGGGCGCGCTAGAGGAGGCTAGAACCAATGGCCGCCCGCCGCAACGGCACGGGCCGCAGCCGCTTCCAACCGGGACATTCATCATGAGCGAGAACCTGCTCGGCCACGAAACCAGCCCTTATCTGCTCCTGCACAAGGACAATCCCGTGCACTGGCGCCCGTGGGGGTCCGACGCGCTCGCCGAAGCGGAAGCCGCCAACAAGCCGATCCTGCTCTCCATCGGTTACACCGCGTGCCACTGGTGCCATGTGATGAACGAGGAAAGCTTCGCGGACGCCGAAACCGCCGCGCTCATGAACGAGCATTTCATCAACGTCAAAGTGGATCGCGAGGAACGCCCGGACATCGATCAAATCTATCAGACTGCCGCCAATACGATGGGACATACAGGCGGCTGGCCGCTCACCATGTTTCTTACGCCACAGGGCGACCCATACTATGCTGGTTCGTATTTTCCGAAGGAGGAGCGTTCCGGCCAGCCATCCTTCCGGCAAATCCTGCCGCAAGTCGCGCGCGTCTTCCACGAACAGCCTGATCCCGTTGCCAACACCGCCGCGCGCGTGCAGCAGGCATTCGCCAATCTCTGGGCGCGCGATCTGCGCGGCCAACTCGATGGCGGCGTCCTCGACCAGTCCGCCATCCGCATCGGACAGCGCTTCGATATTTTCTATGGCGGCCTGACGGGCGCACCCAAATTTCCCAACACCGGCCTGATCGAGCTTCTGATGCGCGCCCATCTGCGCACCGGCGTGCCGCAATTCCTCCAGCTCGTGTTGACCACGCTCGAACACATGGCGCTCGGTGGCATGTACGATCACATCGGCGGCGGTTTCGCGCGCTACGTCACCGATGAGCGCTGGATGGTGCCGCATTTCGAAAAGATGCTTTACGACAATGCGCAGCTGATCGACCTTTATACGCTCGCCTGGCAGCACAACCGTTCGGCCACCTATCGCGACCGCGTCGAAGAGACGGCGAACTGGCTGTTGCGCGAGATGACGGTCGAGCAGGCCTTCGCCTCGAGCCTCGATGCCGATCAGGACGGCGAGGAAGGCAAATATTATCTCTGGACCGAAGCCGAGATCGACGCGGTCCTGATGGGCACGTTCGCGCAGCGTTTCAAGGAAGCCTATGGCGTGCGCCGCGAAGGTAATTTCCAGGGTCGCAACATTCTCCAGCGTCTCGGCAATCCCTACCCGCTGCCGGAAGCCGACGAAGCGTTGCTGAAGAAACAGCGCGAGTTGTTGTTAGCTGCCCGGCTCAAGCGCACGCCCCCCATGCGCGACGACAAGATACTCGCCGACTGGAACGGCATGGCGATTACCGCGCTTGCCAATGCCGGCATGGTGTTCCGCAAGGCGCCGTGGACGGCGGCGGCGATCCGCGCTTTCGCCTTCATCGAAACGGCACTCGGCGACGGCGAACGCCTCTATCACTCGTGGCGCAACGGTACGCGCCGGCACACCGGTTTCGCCGATGATTATGCGCAGATGGCGCGCGCGGCGCTTGCGCTCTGGGAAGCCACTGGCGATGGACGCTTTCTTGCGCGCGCGCAAGGCTGGGTGCAGACGCTGAACGAACATTTCTGGGACGCGCAGACCGGCGGTTATTTCTACACGTCGGACGATTCCGATCCGCTCATCGCGCGCAGCCGCGTGGTCTTCGATCACGCGACACCGGCCGCCAATGGCGTGATGGTGAGCGTGCTCGCCCGCCTCCATCTCATCACTGCCGATCCCATCTATCGCGACCGCAGCAATGCCCTGATCCAGGCCTTCTCCGGCGAAGTGAACCGCGCGTTCATATCCATGGGTAGCTATCTGAACGGCCTCGATCTCACGCTGACCGCGCTCCAGATTGTTGTTGTCGGACAGATGGACAACGCCAAGACGCATGAGCTCGTCAACGCCGTGCTGGGCCGCGCCTTGCCCAATCGCACGCTCATCGTCGTCGATCCGCGCCAGAGTCTGCCCGCGGGCCATCCTGCCGCCGGCAAGACGATGCAGAACGGCCAGCCCACGGCTTACGTCTGCCAGCGCCAGACCTGTTCGGCGCCAATCGCCAACCCCGTGACGCTGTCGCAGGTGCTCCAGCTCCCTCCGCGCGCCCCACAGGGTCAGGCCTGATGATAACACCTTCTCATTCGTCATCGCCCGCTTTATGCGGGCTACCCAATTTTCAGCTGGAAAAATGGGTTGCCCGGACAAGCCGGGCAATGACGGAGTAATAAACTGGCAACAACTCCATTTGAGGGGCAGTTTCGATGACCGGCAAAGACGTCAGCATCAATACCGCCGATGGCGTGTTCGGCGGCTATCTCGCCGTACCTGGCACAGCCAATGGCGCAGGCATTGTCGTCATCCAGGAAATCTTCGGCGTGAACGGATTCGTGCGCGCGGTGGCCGACAGCTATGCGGCCCGCGGCTATTTCGCGCTGGCACCGGATCTGTTCTGGCGCATCGAGCCAGGCGTGCAGCTGACCGACAAGACGAAGGAGGAATGGAATCGCGCCTTCGCGCTGATGAACGCATTCGACATCGATCTTGGCGTCAAGGACATCCAGGCGGCGATCGATCACCTGCGCGGCGAGGAGAAATGCGCGAAGGTCGGCGCGGTCGGTTATTGTCTCGGAGGTTCGCTCGCCCATCTTACCGCAACGCGTACCGATTCGGATGCATCCGTCGGCTATTACGGCATCAACATCCAGCAGAAACTGGAAGAAGCCCGGAACATCCGCAAACCGCTGCTGCTGCACATCGCAGAAAAAGACCAATATGTGCCGCCGGCTGCACAGAAACAGATCATCGAGGGATTGAAAAACAATCCTCTCGTCACGATCCACACCTACCCGGAAATGGATCATGCCTTCGCGCGCATCGGCGGCGAACACTACGACCAGGCAAATGCCGAGCTCGCCAATGGCCGCACGGCGACGTTTTTCCGCCAGCACCTCAGCTGACGACCAACCCCGGGAGCCGACCATGCAAGCCATCCGATTTGAACAAACCGGCGGGCCGGAGGTGCTTCACCTCGAAGACATCGAACTGCCCGCGCCGCGCGCCGGCGAAGTGCGCGTGCGCCATGCTGCGATCGGCGTGAATTTCATCGACACCTATCATCGCTGCGGCCTTTATCCGGTAAAGCTGCCCTCGGGGCTCGGTCTCGAAGCCGCCGGCACGGTCGAAGCCGTAGGCGCCGGCGTTACAAATCCGAAGATCGGCGACCACGTGGCCTATTGTTCCGGCCCGATCGGCGCCTATGCGGAAGCCAACAATGTTCCCGCCGATCGTGTGGTGAAAATACCGGCTGGAATACCGGACGAGGTCGCAGCGGCGGCGCTGCTCAAAGGGCTGACTGCGCATTATCTGCTGAAACGCACCTATGTTGTTCAGCCCGGTCAGACGATCCTTGTTCATTCGGCGGCCGGCGGTGTGGGACTCATTGCCTGCCAATGGGCGAAGCATCTCGGCGCGGCGGTCATCGGCACTGTCGGTTCCGACAACAAGGTTGCGCTCGCCAGTGAAAATGGCTGCGCGCATGTGCTCAACCTGAAATCCGACGACTGGAGCAAGCGTGTCCGCGAACTGACGGGCGGCAATGGCGTGCCTGTCGTCTACGATTCCATCGGCAAAGATACGTTCATGGGCTCTCTCGACTGCCTCGCGATTCGCGGCATGATGGTGACCTTCGGTAATTCGAGCGGTGCGGTGCCGGCCTTTGAGCCCAACCTCCTCAATGCCAAGGGTTCGCTCTATCTCACGCGTCCCAAGCTGATGGATTATACGCGCACCACCAAGGAGCTTCAGGACGGCGCCGACGACCTCTTTGCTGTGATCAACTCGGGTGCGGTGAAGATTACAATCGGTCAGCGATTTCCGCTTGCACAAGCGCGCGCAGCACACGAAGCGCTGCATTCCCGCGCAACGACAGGCGCCACGATTCTCATTCCCTGAATCGCACGTCCGGTCACACTTGCTTCGCGCGCGCTGCCAGCGCCGAAAGCCGGTCAAGCGGCAGTAACAGGGATTCCAAGGGTTCGGAACGAAATTTGGCTTTGCATCAACTGCGGTCGGGCCGGCTCTTCAATATGGAATCCCGCTCGCTGAGCAACACAAATTGCCGATTCTCTGCATGGTCTTTCGTCCAGCACCACCAGCCGCCGCATTCTTCGGATAAGAGCCGCAATAAAGCTGCCTGACGCGCAGTAATCCTGAAGCGGTGATCGCTCGCCTTCGTCGCTGCGTCCCGGAGATCAAACTCGAGTCCACGCAGTCAAGAGGCACACCAATATTCCTCACTGATTCCACTCATCAGTCCGAGCAGGTCGAGTGCCGCGCCTTCCGCCGCCGACTCACATCCCTCGCCGGGACTCACGGCAATATCCATTACGTATTCATGCTCTCGAAGAAATCCGAATTGCTCTTCGACGAACGCAGCTTGTCGAGCAGGAATTCGATGGCGTCGATGGTGCCCATGGGCGCGAGGATGCGGCGCAGCACATACATCTTGGCCAGCGTGCCCTTGTCGACGAGCAACTCGTCCTTGCGCGTGCCCGAGCGCAGGATATCGATCGCGGGAAATACGCGCTTGTCGGCCACCTTGCGGTCGAGAATAATTTCCGAATTGCCCGTGCCCTTGAACTCTTCGAAGATCACTTCGTCCATGCGGCTGCCGGTATCGATCAAAGCGGTCGCGATGATGGTCAGCGACCCGCCCTCTTCGATATTGCGTGCCGCGCCGAAGAAGCGCTTGGGCCGCTGGAGCGCATTGGCGTCCACGCCACCGGTCAGCACCTTGCCCGATGACGGAACCACCGTGTTGTAGGCGCGGCCGAGCCGGGTGATCGAATCGAGCAGGATCACCACGTCGCGCTTATGCTCGACGAGGCGCTTCGCCTTCTCGATCACCATCTCTGCGACCTGCACATGGCGCGATGCCGGCTCGTCGAAGGTCGAGGAAACTACCTCGCCTTTCACCGAGCGCTGCATGTCTGTTACTTCCTCGGGCCGCTCGTCGATCAGCAGCACGATGAGGTAACATTCCGGATGATTGGCGGCGATCGCCTTGGCGATATTCTGGAGGATCACCGTTTTGCCGGTACGCGGCTGCGCGGTAATGAGCGCGCGCTGACCCTTGCCCTGCGGAGCCACGATATCGATGACGCGACCCGTCTTGTCTTTGATGGTCGGATCCTCGATCTCCATGTTGAGCCACTTTGTCGGATAGAGCGGCGTCAGATTGTCGAAATGGACCTTGTGCTTGGTCTTCTCGGGATCCTCGAAATTGATCGTCGAGACCTTGAGCAGCGCGAAATAACGCTCGCCATCCTTGGGGCTGCGGATCGGGCCATCAACCGTGTCGCCGGTCCGCAGGCCGAACCGCCTTATCTGTGAAGGCGACACATAGATGTCGTCGGGACCGGCCAGGTAATTGGACTCGGGCGAGCGCAGGAACCCGAACCCGTCCTGCAAGGTTTCCAGCACCCCCCCACCTGTGATCTCGACATTGCGCTCCGCGAGTTCCTTGAGGATCGCGAACAGCATGTCCTGCTTGCGCATGGACGACGCGTTCTCGATTTCGAGTTCTTCAGCGAAAGCAAGCAGATCGGTGGGGGATTTGGCCTTCAAGTCCTGCAGTTTCATGGCCTGCAGGCCGGATTGTACTGTCATGGGAACTGCACCTGAACGGGAGCCTTTGGGGAGTTGTTCCGCCGCCCACGGCGTAAAATGAGAGATGCGGCGGAAGTTGATCGCACACCGAACCGGTCCTGCCCGGCCCCAACTTCGCGCCAAGTCGCGCGTGTTGCCCTGCGGTGTGATTGGGGAACTAACGCGTTATACCCCGATTTCGTGCCGTTGCAAGCGCTCTTTTCTTCCGGCGTCAGAACGGTTTGACCACAGCCAGGATCACGATCGCGACCATCAGGAGGGTCGGCACCTCGTTCCAGGCACGGTAGAATTTCGCCGAATGCGCATTCGCATCCGCCGCAAACTGCCTGACCCAGCGTGCGTAAAGCCCATGCACCCCGCTCATTCCCAGCACCAGCACGAATTTCGCCTGCAGCCAGTGTTGACGCCAGGCTTCACTGGACACAGCCAGATACAAGCCCAGGACCCAGACGGCGATCATCGCGGGATTGACGATGACCTTGAGCAGACGCCTTTCCATTTTCTTAAACCGCTCGGACTCCGCCGAGCCCGGCGCTGTTTCACAGTGATACACGAACAGGCGCGGCAGATAGAGCATACCGGCCATCCAGGCGATCACCGCGATGACATGGAACGCCTTGGCCCACAGGTATAAACTCATGCGCGGCCTTCGCTCATGCCGCATTGCCGGAAGCCCGAGGGGCAGATTCGCCCCTCGCCGCAGGATGCGGGTCCCTCACTGGCCATGGCCTTCAATACCAGTCCCGCAAGTCCACGGATGAACAAATCATCCACGCCCACTGTCGGAACGCGAATGTAGTCCACCGCGCCCGAGTCCCGGGCAAGCTGTGCATATTCAATGTCAAGTTCAACCAAAGTTTCGGAATGCTCCGACACAAAAGCAACCGGCACGACAATCAGCCCCTTCCCCTCCGCGCCCGCTCGCCGGATTTCCGCATCTGTGGCGGGTTCCAGCCATTTGAGGGGACCCACGCGGCTTTGATAGGCGATACGCCAGTCCAGATTCGCCATCATCTCATGCCAGACAACAGCTTCCACCGTACGCTCGACCTGCCATTGATACGGATCCCCCACTGCAACAGTTTTTTGCGGCAGACCATGAGCGGAAAACAGAACACGATATTCCATCCCGGCTTTGCGCCGCGCAAGCGCGTCGCACACACGTGTTCCCAGCGCAGCAACGAATCCACTGTCCCACGGATAGCAGCACACGCGTTTCTCCACGGTCGCCAATCCTGCTTTCGCAGCCGCCTTGCGCCAGGCTGCGATCGAGGACGCCGTCGTCGTGATCGAGTATTGCGGGTACAGGGGCAACAGCACGACAAGATCAGGCGCGTAGGCCGCGACGGCCTGTGCCGTCTCCTCGCTCATCGGCTTCCAGGCACGCATGGCAATAAAGACCTTTGTCTCTGCCACGCTTCGCCGAAGTTCGTATTCGAGCGCTGCGGCCTGCGCCTGGGTCTCGCCCAGAATTGGCAAGCGCCCGCCGATATGGCTGTAGATCTTCCGCGCCACTGGTCCGCGCCGCTTTGCAATCATGCGTGCCAATGGCCTTCGAATCCAGGATGGAACCGAAAGGATTGCCGGATCCGAAAAGAGATTCTCGAGAAAAGGTTCTACCGCGTCGAGGGAATCGGGCCCGCCCAGATTGAACAATACAACGGCAAGCTTCACGGTATTAGCCTTCAAAGGGAACTGGTGTATCCACCTGGTACCGCGCCGGCAAGAGTCACTCGATATTCGGTTCCAAATCAAAAAGACTCTTGAATGATGCTAATGATGTTGGGGTTGTGAATGGGTGGAAGGATCGGTGGATAAGGAACCTTAGGCCGCGGAAGCGCTGGCTTCGGAAGTGGGTGGGCGCGGACGTTTATGGGGGAAGAAAGGTGGATGCATCGGGCGCGCGCGTGGACAGCTATGGTGAAAAACCCCGGGAGGTGGAATGTTGGGCACGGCACTGACCACAACTGGGGATGAAATTGGACGGGTCGCGAGATCTCCACCTGCACCTGGTTTCGGATGCGACCGGAGAAACGCTGAACGCCGTGGCCAAGGCGGCCAGTGCGCAGTTCGAGGGAATTCAGGTCCAGGAGCATTTCTATGCGCTGGTGCGCAGCGAGAGGCAGCTCGAGCGCGTCGTCGCACATATCCGCGCACAGCCCGGACTGGTGTTTTTCACGTTGGTGAATCCGGATTTGCGGCGAACCCTGGAAAGCCATTGCGCGCAGCTTGGTCTGCCATGTCTCGGCGTGCTGGATAGTCCCATTGCCATGCTCCGCCAGTATTTGGGCGCTTCGGAGACTCACAGACCAGGTGGCCAACACGAGGTCGATCAGCGCTATCTGAACAGGATCGAGGCTCTGAATTTCGCGATCGCTCATGACGACGGACAGGCGCTCGCACTCCTCGAAGAGGCCGAGGTGGTGCTCGTGGGTGCGAGCCGGACATCCAAGACACCGACTTGCGTCTATTTGGCAATACGGGGCGTGTGTGCCGCAAATGTGCCGATCGTGCCTGGAATTCCGTTGCCGCCAGAACTGCTCGCTGCTCAGCGACCGCTGATTGTCGGCCTGTGGGCCTCGCCCGACCGTCTGGTACAGGTGCGGCGTAACAGGCTGAACTCGCTGGGCGAGATCCGTTCTACGACTTATGTCGATCTCGACAGCGTCCGCGCGGAAGTAACGGCCACCAGACAATTATTCGAGCAACGCGGCTGGCCGGTGATCGACGTGTCGCGACGTTCGGTGGAAGAAACCGCTGCATCGGTCCTCAATCTGTTGGCCGATCGCCGGGAAGCCGCCAGCACATGAATCTCCTGATCCTCGCATCGGCGAGCGTCTCACGCGCCAGGCTGCTGACCGCAGCCGGGCTACGTTTCCGGATTATTCCGGCGGATATTGATGAAGCGGAGTTTAAGCGCGAATCCGCGACAAAGGATCATGATGCCGTCGCGCTTGCACACGGGCTCGCTGTGGAAAAAGCCAGTTCCGTCGCGCGGACCCATCCAGAAGTTATTGTCCTCGGTGCGGATCAGATATTGAGCCTGGACGGAAAAATCGTGAGCAAATGTTCGAGCGGGGAGGAGGCCGCGTCGCTGTTACGCCGCTTGCGCGGCCGGACGCATGAACTCGTCACGGCAGCGGTTCTTGCCAGGGGCGGTGTTGAGCTCTGGAGTCATGTGAGCACCTCGCGGATGACCATGCGCATGTTTTCTGACGGGTTCCTGCAGGATTATCTCGCGTGCGCCGGCACGGCTCTCGTCCAGAGCGTCGGTTGCTACGAGTTGGAAGGATTGGGCGTGCAACTTTTCGACCGCGTCGAAGGCGATTTCTTCGCGGTGCTGGGACTGCCGCTCATCCCTGTCCTTGCTGCACTGCGCGAACAGGGTGTGATTGCGCGATGAGTAGTGGAACGCGTGCGGCAGGCGTCATCGGTTGGCCCGTGAGCCATTCGCTGTCGCCGCGGTTGCACGGCTTTTGGCTGCGCGAGCACGGCATCGATGGCGCCTATGTCGTCCTGCCCGTGCAAACAACCGCTTTCTCGGCGGCCCTGCTCGGACTTCGTGCAACAGGATTCGCAGGCGTGAATGTGACCGTCCCGCACAAACAGGCTGCGTTCGCGATCGCGCATCGCTGTGACGACGACGCCCGTACCGCCGGCGCCGCCAATCTCCTGCTTTTTAAGGGCAAAGAAATCGAGGCGCGGAACACCGATATTGCCGGCCTCCAAGCCAGCCTGGTCGCCGAGTGCGGGCTCGACGCCGTGCGGGTAAAACAGGTTGTTGTCCTCGGTGCCGGGGGCGCCGCGCGCGCCGCCGTTCTGGCCTGCGATGCACTGAAGGCGGCCGAGATACATATCCTCAATCGGACGGAGCGGCGTGCCGGTGCTCTCGTCCGCGATCTTTCAGGGTTCACTTCGGCCAAACTCGGCGCCGCCGGACTGGATGCGTGGGATGATATTGCACCCGCAGCCGCATTGGTCATCCAGGCGACAAGTGCCGGAATGAGCGGCATGTCCGGGCACGAGCTGGATTTTCGGCTTCTCCCGCGAGACGCGGCGGTTTGTGAACTCGTCTATCGTCCGCTTGAGACTGCGTTGCTCGCCCAGGCACGCGGGCTTGGCCTGCGCTGCATCGATGGGTTGGGCATGCTGATACACCAGGGTGTTCCGGCATTCGAGGCACTGTATGGTATTCGCCCGCGTGTAACGGCAGCGCTCAGAGCCGATCTGGAGCAGGCGTTGCGCGAATGACCGGCAGGCGTCCCTTGCTTGTCGGCCTGACCGGATCCATCGGGATGGGAAAGTCCGAGACGGCGGGCATGTTTGCGAGCCTGGGCATCCCCGTCTACGACGCGGACGCGGCCGTGCACAGGCTCTATGCGCCCGGCGGCGAAGCCGTCGCCGCCATCGAAACAGCCTTTCCGGAGTGTGTTCGCGCGGGGCAGGTAGACCGCGCCTGCCTGTCCGGGAAAATACGTGCCGACCCGACTGCTCTATTGCGTCTCGAAGCCATCGTGCATCCGCTGGTCGCGCGCGACCAGGAAGCATTCGTCGCGGGTGCGGCGGCTGCTGGAGCGGACTTCGTGGTGCTCGATATTCCGCTTTTGTTCGAAACGGGTTCCCATTCCCGCATGGATGCCATCATTGTTGCGACTGCGCCGGAAGATGTGCAGCGTGCGCGCGTGCTGGCGCGTCCGGGCATGAGCGAGGCTCTGTTCGGTCAAATTCTTTCCCGCCAGCTTCCGGATGTGGACAAACGCAAACGTGCGGATTTTGTCGTGGAGACGGACAAGGGAATGAGCCATGCTCTGGAGCAGGTGAAACGGATCGTGTCGGAGCTTCGCGCGAGGCGGAGGAGCGGGCATGCGTGAGATCGTAGTCGATACGGAAACAACCGGCCTCGACCCCTTGGACGGACATCGGATCATTGAGATCGGCTGTGTCGAGCTGTTCGACCACGTGCCGACCGGGAATACGTTTCATCACTACCTGAATCCGGAACGGCTCATTCCGCCGGAAGCGCAGCGCGTGCACGGGCTGACGGATGAATTCCTGGCGGAAAAGCCCTTATTCGCGGGCGTCGTCGGGGAACTGCTCGATTTTTTCGGCGATGCGCCACTGGTGATACATAATGCGAGTTTCGATCTCAAATTCCTCAATGCCGAATTCCAGCGTTTGTCCAGACCCGCGATCTCCGCGGCACGCGCCATCGATACAATCGAGATCGCGAAAGCGAAGCTCCCCGGTGCACGCTATTCGCTCGACGAACTTTGCAAGCGGTTCGGCATCGATCTCTCGGGTCGCGGCAGGCACGGTGCGCTGATCGATGCCGAGCTGACGGCGCGCGTCTATCTGGAACTCGTCGGCGGCCGGCAGACCCGTCTGCGCCTCGCGCCCCGCGACAGCGCGGAAGTGATAAACATCGCGATCGTCGCCGCGCGTCAGCGACAGGAACCACTGCCGTCGCGCCTCGATCCGGTACAAGCAGCTGCGCATGCCGATTTCGTTGCGCGCGAACTCGGCAGCGATGCCGTCTGGAACTGGCATTAGCCTGTCAGGAAGGCGCGCGCATCTGCTGGCCCTCGGCCATTCTGGCCCTGTAGAGGGCAGCGAAATCGATCGGCTCGATCATCAGAGGGGGCATTCCGCCGTCCCGGATCGCATCGGCCACGATGCGGCGGGCAAACGGGAACAGCAGATGGGGACCATCGATAAGCAGAATCTGCTGCAGAATTTCTTCCGGCGCATTCTGGATCATGAACAGGCCTGCATAGGCCAGCTCGAGGAGAAACAATGACTTGTCCTCGGACTTGGCCGAGACCCTGAGCTTCAGCTCGACTTCGAAGCGCTCGGGGTCCAGGCGGCGCGCTTGCAGGTCCACGCCCAGATCGATCTGCGGCCGGGCCGTCATATTCGCCGGCGCACCGGGATTCTCGAAGGAGAGGTCTTTCACATATTGGCCGATGATCTGAATGCGAAGCGGCGGCCCTTCGGGCCCGCCCATCTGATTGCCGTTCGGCCCCACGCCCATATCGCTCATTTACAGATCATCCCGGAAAAGCGGGCCGCGCTACCATGGATGCTGCGGGCTGACAAGGCGATGAGCGACTATCTCGAAAACAGTCGCCCGCCACCTATCTTGAATGTAGCCGTTTGCCGTAACCAACGATGGACCCGCGCCACCGTGCTGGGCTAGGCTGTCGCGGCGTGGCGCGATATTTTGAAGAGGCCCACTCCGAATGGGAGACTCTCAGCTGCTTGGAATCCTCCTCATCGCCATGGTCGCCGGGATCATTCTTTTCCGGCTCTATACCGTGCTGGGCCGGCGCACCGGCAATGAGCGCGAGCCGCCGGGACGGTTCGGGCGAATTGGCGGGACTTCGCCGTCGCGCTCCGACAACGTCGTCGCGCTTCCGGACCGCGCGTCGGCGTCGCCTGAGCGGCCGGCGGCCCCGGGCGATCCACTGGCCAAGGAACTGCTCGACATCAAGCTCGCCGACAAGAATTTTGAAGCCGAACATTTCCTCGAAGGTGCGCGGCAGGCTTATCAGCTCATCGCCACGGCCTTTGCAGGACGCGACCGCGATGCATTGCGGCCCCTGCTGAGCGATGAGGTTTATGCGGCATTCGACAGCGTGATGCGTGGCCGCGAGGGCCATAACGAAACGGTGAGCTACAGGTTCGAAGGCTTCAGGAGCGTCCAGATCGTACACGCCGAGCTGAAGGGGCGCACGGCCGAGATCACGGTGGAGTTTGCGGCGCGGTTCATCTCGGCAACAACCGATGGCTCAGGCGCGGTTGTCGACGGCGATCCACAAACCCCGCGCGAGGTTATCGACATCTGGACCTTCGCGCGTGACACCCGCTCGGGTGATCCAAATTGGACGCTCGTCGCCACCTCGGGCGGAAGTTGAAGCGAAAAAAGCCGGCGCAGCCGCGCCGGACAATTCTGTTCGCTGTCCTGGCCGCTTTGGCTTTTGCAGGGGCTGGATTCTGGCTGCTGCTCCGGCCGCCGCCGTCTGCACCGCTCACGCTGGCACCGGTGCGCTTCGCCGTGCTGCCCGGATGGACAAACGCCGATGCGGGTCCGGCGCTGGCGGCATTCCGGCGGTCCTGCGACGTGCTTCTGCGGGAACCGGTTTCGCGCGGTATGGGCGGCATTGGCTATGCGGGGCGCGTCAGCGATTGGCGGCAGGTCTGCAGCGAAGCCGGCACGGTCCCTTCCGGCGGCGCCCATGCATGGTTCGAACGCCGCTTCACGCCGTTCGAATTTCGCACGGGCGCTGCCGAAGAAGCTTTGTTTACCGGCTATTACGAGCCCGAGATCGCCGCGAGCCGGACCCGCCACGGCGAGTACACCACACCGGTTTACGGACTACCCCGCGATCTCGTGACCGCCGATCTGGGGCAATTCCGTCCGGACCTTTCCGGCATGCGCATCACCGGGCGCATTGCGGATCAAAAGCTGATACCCTTTCCCGTCCGGGCGCAGATCGACGCCGAGGGACTCGATGACGCGCCTGTCCTGCTATACGCGCGCGACCCAGTTTCCGTGTTCTTTCTTCACATTCAGGGGTCAGGGCGGGCCAGCTTCGACGATCGCACGATCCTGCGGCTCGCCTATGCGGGCCAGAACGGCCATTCCTATACGCCCGTCGGCCGCATCCTGATTCAGGGCGGCGAAATCGATCGTCAGCATATGTCGATGCAGGCGATAAGGGCGTGGCTCGAGGCGCACCCGGCCGAGGCCGAGCGTGTCATGGAAGGCGACCAGTCGTATGTTTTTTTTCGCGAGTTGCCGATCGGCGATCCGGAGCTCGGCAGTCCGGGCAGTGAGGGTGTGCCTCTGACGCCGCGAACGAGCATCGCGATCGATGCAAGCCAGCACCCGCTGGGCGTGCCGATATTTCTTGCGACACAGGCGCCCGCAGCGGATCCCTCGCAACCGCCCCAATCCTTTGCGCGCCTTTGCATTGCCCAGGATACGGGTGGTGCGATCAAGGGCGGTCTTCGCGCTGACATTTTCTGGGGTTACGGAGCAGCCGCGGAATCGATTGCCGGACGGATGAAGTCCACCGGCCGCTTCTACGTTCTGCTGCCGAAATCGCTTGCGGGCCACATTCCGCCAAAATTGTTGCAAGCCTCGTGACGGCACGCAAGCGCGCACTGACAGATGAGGAGCGCGGGCTGTTCGAGACCACGCTCGCGGATGCACGCCCGCTGAAGAAAGCGCCGCGCCGTCCGAAAAAGCCGACGAAGCCCGAGCCTGTGCAGGCGCCGCCGGTTCCAATCAAGAAGGAAACACAGCCGGTGGCGCCCGCTCCGCACCGCACTGTCGGGATCGACGGCAACACGGCCGACCGGCTCCGCCGCGGGGTGATCGAACCGCAGGCGCGTCTTGATCTGCATGGGCTGACCGAGCGCGACGCTCATCGCGCGCTGCTTACATTTCTGCGCGGAGGGCGATCGCGGAATCTCCGTCTGGTTCTGATTGTAACAGGCAAGGGCGGACCATCCGGCCCGAGCCGAAGCGAAGAGTCCGCTTTCGATCTTGGGCTCGGCATGAGCATGCGCGGCATTCTTAGGACGATGACTCCGCGCTGGCTCAAGGAACCCGGGCTTGCCGAACTCATTGCCGATGTGCGGGAGGCGCACCGGCGCCACGGCGGATCGGGCGCGCTTTATGTCTATCTGCGCAAATAGTGAGAGCCGGTGAAACAACTATTCGAGACCGTCGTCGTCGCCACAAGCGGCCCGGGGCTCTATTCGTTCGGCGATCCGGTTCGCGCCTTCGTGCGCAGTTCTAAAATCACCGACGGCCTTCTGACCTGTTTCATCCGCCATACATCCGCATCGCTGCTCATTCAGGAGAATGCCGATCCGGACGTTCTCGCCGATCTCGAGGATTTCATGCGCCGCCTCGTGGCGCGCGATCCCGGTCTCTATCAGCACAATGACGAAGGGCCGGACGACATGCCGAGCCATATCCGTGCGGCGCTCACCGCAAGCTCGCTTTCAATCCCCGTCCGCGACGGCAGCGCGGTGCTCGGTACCTGGCAGGGGCTCTATCTCTTCGAACATCGCGATGCGCCGCATCGCCGCGAGGTTCTTCTGCACCTCATAGGCGAGTAGGCGTTCTCAGCGCGGCGGCATGCGGATGGCGCCGTCGAGCCGCACGCATTCCCCATTGAAATAGCCGTTGCGGATCATTTCGAGCGCAAGCGAGGCATATTCCACCGGATCGCCCAGCCGCGCCGGAAACGGCACCTGCGCGCCCAATGCCTGCCTTACGTTTTCGGGCATGCCCTGCAGGAGTGGTGTGTCGAACAGGCCGGGCATGATCGTGTTGCAGCGGATCCCCTCCTGCGAAAGATCGCGCGCGACCACCAGTGTCAGGCCCACGACGCCGCCCTTCGAAGCCGAATACGCGGCCTGCCCCATCTGGCCGTCGTCGGCCGCGATCGACGCGGTGTTGACGATCGCGCCGCGTTCGCCGCCGAGAGCCTCCAGCGTGAGCATGCCCGCCGCGGCATGTGCGATGCAGCGAAACGTGCCCACGAGATTGATCTGGATGACCCTGTCGAACTGGTCCGGGGGAAAAAACCTGATTTCGCCCGTCTTGCGGTCGCGCGAGGCCGTCCGGATGGCATTGGCGGTGCCGGCGCAATTGACAAGAATCCGTTCCTGGCTGTGCACATTTCGCGCATCGGCGAAACCCGCACGGACACTGTCTTCGTTTGTCACATCGACCCGGCAGAACAGCCCGCGAATTTCCGCGGCTACACTTTCGCCCCTGTCCTTTTGCAGATCGAAGAGAGCGACCTTCACGCCATGATTGGCCAGCGCGCGCGCAGTCGCCTCGCCGAGCCCCGACGCACCACCCGTGACGACGGCCGAAACGGAAGAATTGAGATCCATGATTGTTCCTTCGGACGAAACCCGCAAGGGAATGTCTTAGAACAATTGTCTCTTGAACAGGAACTATCGGCTAACGAAAACAGCGTGAATGTGACGGCTACAGTGCCGCGCGGGACCGTTTGACCAATACGGACGGCGCATTGGTGAATTCGACCCCGATCCCGCTTTCGTGATGGCGGACCACGCGGCCAGACATCTGACCGATCATGACGATCTCGCCGATCGTCGGCTTGATTTCGGTCCTGAGAGACACCCCGCTCAGCGACAGGTCGAGCACTTCGCAGGCGACGATCTGCCCGGAGCTGCGGGTAAAGTGCGCGATGCCTTCGCCTTCGATACGCTCGTGCCGCCGCAGGAGCGGCTGGGATACATCGCCGCCATGCGTGATCTGCTGGAGAAGTTCGGCCACACGCGTCTGTTTGAGCGGCGAGCAGCGCAGCGCGACCGCAAACCGGCCCCATTCCGAGCGGACCACTTCGGTTTCAAATCGGCCGAAACCTTCGATATAGAGGATTGCAGAGGCGCCGGCCTCCGGGACGGTTTCGCAGATCACCTGCGCCCCTTCCGCCGACATCTCAATGATTTGGCATGGTGCCTCCCGCCCGTCTCCCGGCAGGAACAGGCGGCCGTTGAGTTCGACCTGCACCCGCTCGTGTCGCCGGCGCTCGGCGATCGCTTTGGCAATTGCCGCCTCGCGATTTACAATCATGAAATTTTTGCACGGCCAGAGGCCGACTCCCCAGTGAGGCTTCGACAATCTAGGCGCCGGAAGGTCAACAAGCGGTTAGCGATGGCGGCCGGATTTGCGCCGCACGCGAAAATTCCCGCGCGCGGTCTCGAAAGTCTGTCCGGCAGCGCCGATGAAGCGGCCGAAATCCGCTTCCGGCGTTCTACGATACGATATAGGCTGCCAGCAATTCTGGGGAGGGACAGCGTGAGGACCATCGGAATCGTTGCCGCGGGATTTGCCGTGGCACTCGTTGCCGCGCGCGTCAGCGCGCAGAGCGACAAGCCCTACGCGCTGCATGAAATGAATTTCGACATGTGGTGCCAGGAACAGCAGCATCTGCCGCCGGAACGTTGCGACAAACGGCTGCCGGGTGACGACGCGGCATTTCAAGCTTACAGCAACAAGATCGAGAATTACGAAATTCCGTACCTGCAGCGCCGCCAGAATGAGCAGACGCTCAACAGTACCATCATTCACAATGATCCGGTCGATCATCCGACATTGCCGTCCCAGCCCCAGACGGATCAGCCACCACCGGGGGGACACTAGCTGATTCCGGTTGAATCCGAGGGCTGCTTCGCACTCGGAATTCTCACGACGGGCGCGGTTAACCCGCCCACAGTGGGTGTGTCGTCCGACCGGGCCGCTCTAGCGAATCTGTCCCGCAGGGCGCAGAATTTCGAGTGCCGCGACGAGGCTGCGCATCTGACCGTCCATTTCGCGCTGCAAAGGAAGAGGTTCGTCGCGTGACGCGACAAGCCGAAGATGCGGTGTCCTGGCGGAACGCGGGGCGATAAACGGCGGGGCGGGCGGATCCTGGGGACGGTCGAGCGGTTCGTGCTCGCAGACGATCCGTGAATCGATCAGTCTCTCGTAAGCAATGGGACGTCCCCCCAATTGCATGGAATCGCTGAGAAACTGGGCGATGCCCAGAAAACGTTGGGGCGCACCCGGCCCGAAAGTGAGGGGCGCGAGCACGGTTTCCATTTCCATCATCGCGCAATTCGATGTCGTGCCGATCGCCGACAGCCAGATGGGCTGCTTCATCTGGAGCGATTGCCTGAGCAGCAACACCAGCCGGTCGCGTGCCTGCGCTTCCCAATGCGCATAGAAGCTCGTGCCGCGCAGTTCGAGGCCGAAGCGGTCGCAGAGTTTCGTTCCGGCCAGGCGGTAAAACGGCCGCGCGGGATCGCGCGCGTCGAGAATGAAGACTTGGGAGAGCATCCGTTTGATGGCGCGCGGATCAATGTCGGACTGATCGGGAACGACCCGACCTGCCCGAAGTCTGCTCCAGTACCCGATGAGCAGATGGCTGTTTCGATGTTTCATTTGCGTACGCTCCGGCCGGATGTGCCTGTTTGCGCCAGATCGCAACCTGCATGCCCGGGCTGCAAAGCAGAGAGCGAAAGGCGTGCCAGCGGCGGATCAGCGCGCCCAGGGCCCGCGGCGATATCGTCCGAACAGCGGAAAACGCGCAGATTTGAAAAACGGGGTCAGCAGCAATCCGGCCGTGAACCCGCCCACATGGGCCCACCAGGCAATTCCCGGCTCGTGGGGATTGCTAAGAGTAGCACTGATGAGCTGCATCACGAACCAGAAACTCACAACCCAGAACGCGCTCAGCGCGAAGGGATAGAAAATGATCCCGAGCGGCACAATCACTGTGACCCGCGCACGAGGGAAAAGCAGCACATAGCCTGCAAGAACACCGGAAATAGCGCCAGACGCACCGATCATCGGGACGCGCGAGGCCGGATCGATCAGCGCAAGAGTGAGCGCCGCCACGACGCCACACACGAAATAAAAAACGATGAAGCGTCCATGCCCCATCGCGTCCTCGACATTGTTCCCGAAAATCCAGAGGTAAAGCATGTTGCCAGCGAGATGGAGAATCCCGCCATGCAAGAACATGGATGAGAAAATCGTGACGCCGGGAGGAAAAGAGACGTAACCGGGCGAAGGGGTGCCTGCGTGCCGCAGCGACGCCGGCGCGAAGCCAAGTGCGGCAATTGCCGCGTCCATATCGTGTCCGAGCGAGCGCTCCCAGACATACGCGGCGACACACAGCGCGATGATCAGCCAGGTCATGACCGGCACCAGCCGCGCCGGGTTGTCGTCCGAGATCGGGATCATGACTTACCGGAGTCGGCTGCCGGACAGGCTGCCGCGGTGCCATTCCGGCACAGAACCCGAGCTGTCCGCTGCGCATGCGCTGGCACGCTTTCTGAAGCGGTGGACCGCGCCATTAAGGTTCTGTGCACCTTTTCGTCACGCCGGGATCTGATCGTGTCTAGCATGGCTTGTCTTGAAGGAACCCGCGTCATGTCGCACCGGAAATACCTCTCCTGCCTCACTGGAGCCTTGCTGCTCGTCGCCCAGACTTCTGGTCCGGCTGCCGCGGCGGGCCTTATTTCGGCTCCAGCGGCCCGCACGCCGGGTCAACCGGGCGGCGGCGGTTGCTGCGGACACTGCCACAACATCAATATCTGGAAGCAGATCAACATCTCGAAGAACATCAACATCTACAAACCGGTCACGATCAACAAAAGCATCGACATCAGCAAGTCGATCGTCATCAACAAGGGCGGCGTTTCGGTTTCGCTTGCCGGCGCCGAAGCAAGCGCGTCCGCCGGCGCGACGATCGTCTATGGCGGCTCCTATGTGAGCGATACGGCGGTTAGTCATGAGACGGGAGAGGTTGGAAACTTCCAGGCGGAAGAGACCTGCGAAGCCCAGTCGGCTACCGTCGTAAAAGCAATTCATGCGGTGTGTGTTGCGGCGACGGGCGAGGAATTCCCCGCATCCCACATGCTCGGCGAAAGCTGGATCGAATCCTCGTATGAGGGTGAAGTCGCGCGCTGTATTGCCGGTTCCACGCTGAAAATCGCTATCGGCGACGTGCTGCAATCGGACCAGGGCATGGCAGGTACCTACGAACACGGCAAGATTCTGATGTGCGCCCCGCACGAAGTGCTTCGTCATTACAAGAACGGTATGCTGAAATGCGCACCGGCAATGCCGGTTCCCGACTGCACCGAGCGCACCAATTTACGTCGCTACGGCACGAGTGACTTCTTCTTCGCCTATCGGGCCGAGGTCTGTGCGGAGTCGGCGCATGTAGTCTCCGCCCGCGATACCAATGTCTCGGGCATGACGCTGGAGGGTGGCGTCGGCTACTGACGGCAGTTTCGGGGTTGGAAGCATCCGCAGGACAGCCTCCCAACGCCGCAACCCGTCCCAATCCGGGATAGGCGATGACTTGAATGGCGGGTCCGCGCTGATATGTTGCCTTGCAGCACGAGCGGATTTCTCCATGAACATCCACGAATACCAGGCGAAAGAGATTCTGCGCGGCTTCGGCGTTCCCGTTCCGCGAGGAATCCCCGCGTTCACTGTCGACGAAGCGGTTGCGGCTGCCGAAAAGCTCGGTGGGCCTGTGTGGGTCGTAAAGGCACAGATCCATGCCGGTGGCCGGGGCAAGGGCGGCGGTGTGAAGGTCGTACGCTCCCTCGAAGAGGTCCGTGCCGCAGCTGAGCGCATGCTGGGCATGACACTCGTCACGCATCAGACCGCCAAGGAAGGCCGCATCGTGCGCCGGCTCTATATCGAGGAAGGCGCCGCCATTGCGCGCGAGCTTTATCTCTCGGCGCTCGTGGACCGCGCTGTTGGCCGGGTCGCTTTCATTGCCTCCACGGAAGGCGGCATGGACATCGAGGAGGTGGCCAAACACAGCCCGGAACGCATTCTCACCTTCCAGATCGAGCCGGCTGCCGGTTATCAAGCCTATGTCGGACGCGATATTGCTGCCGCGCTGAACCTTGAAGGCGACGCCGTAAAGCAATGCGGCAAGCTCGTGGATGGCCTGTACGACGCCTTCGCGGCCAAGGATATGAGCCTGCTCGAGATCAATCCGCTGGTCGTGACGAAGGAAGGCGGGCTCATCTGTCTTGATGCAAAAATCAATTTCGACGACAACGCGCTGTTCCGACACGCCGATGTTGCCGAGCTGCGCGATCCGGACGAGGAGGACCCCACCGAGCGCGAAGCGGCGAGATACGATCTTTCCTATGTCAAGCTCGATGGCACCATCGGCTGCATGGTGAACGGGGCAGGGCTCGCCATGGCGACGATGGACATCATCAAGCTGTTCGGCGAGGAGCCCGCGAATTTTCTCGATGTGGGCGGCGGCGCGTCGCGCGAGAAGGTGACCGCCGCATTCAAGATCATCGTTTCCGACCCCCATGTGAAAGGGATTCTGGTCAATATCTTCGGTGGCATCATGAAATGCGACATCATCGCCGAAGGGATCATAGCGGCGGCAAAGGAGATATCGCTCTCGGTACCGCTGGTTGTTCGCCTCGAAGGCACAAACGTCGAGCAGGGCAAGGCGATTCTTGCCGAGTCGGGTTTGCCCATCATCTCCGCAAACGATCTCGCCGATGCGGCGCAAAAAGTCGTCGCGGCTGTCCGCGCGCGCAAGTGATTCGGTAACTTCAGACCGAACGTCTTCTCCTGTGCGGCTTCAGACAGGAGGATTTCGAAGCCTATGCAAACTTCCCTACCGGTCCGGAGGTCATGCGCTAGCTAGATAAGCGGGAATCCTGTATCCCGAACCGATGCGTGGCCCAGCCTGGCGGCATGATGTGGAGCACTTCCCGTGAGGACTGGGCGCGCAGGGCCTGACATCGCACCAGTTCTGCCATGGAAAAAGATCCGCCCGCACAATACCGCGTCGGCTGTCTTCCGTCGCTTCATAAGGTCGATCGCCTGCGGGAAATCGCCATTCCCTTCGGGAATAATGGCCCTCAGCGAGAATAGCTGCCGACAAGGGTGGCTGTCGCAAGCGAATGCGCTTTCAGATAGGCAGTGATGGCGGCACCATTTGCATTTGTACCGAGAGACAGCTTTGGAACGCCTAGCGCATAGAGCGAGAATTCATAGTGATGTTCGCCCGAACCCGACGGCGGACAGGCACCGCCATAGCCGGTATCGCCGAAATCATTTGGAGCCTGCTGCGCGCCTGACGGCAATCCGTTTCCGGCGCCGGCACCTTCCGGCAGTTCGCTTGTGCCGGCAGGAACATCATATATAAGCCAGTGCCAAAACCCGGCTCCGCCTCCCCCGTCCGGATCAAACAGTGTCACGGCAAAGCTTCGCGTGCCCGCCGGCGCGCCGGACCAGCGAAGCGCGGGCGAGCGATTCTGCCCGCCGCATCGCGTGTGAACCTGGGCAATGGAAAGCTTTGCGCCGTCTGCAATTTCGGGACTCGTGAGTTCCATGGCCTGACCTGCGAGACACGAAATCAGCAGGAACGCCAGCGCGAGCGGCGCGGTTGCGGTCGAATATCTGACGACGCTCACCATCGGTAGCTTAACGAAGCAAAGGCTTCGTGCGGTGTCACCTCGATGCTCGAATCGAGATTATAGGCATAATGCCAAGGGCTGGTGAACAGGAAAGTGTAGCCCCACGATGCCTGCGCTCGCCGCCACGTCTCACAAATGATGCTGGTCCGAAGCAACCCGCATATAGCTGGAAAAGATCGCCGCACCATAGGCGGGGACGCCATACTCCCAACGGTAACGATACCAGAGATAGCTGGCTGGGGGCGAAGGCGAGGGCTGCCGTGTCGGAGGGGAACGAGCGGTTCGTCGCTGTAATCGGGCCGTTCCTCTTTGACGCATTGCTTGAGGAGTAGCGCCGTCCCACCGTGGCGCCCGTATCGAGCGCAAGCTGACCGATTCTCTGATAGACATTTTTCCAGTGGGAAACTCCGGCCGCGGCAATGGGCAGAGCAATCGCGATTCCCCCTGCCCACATTGGCCAGACCCTGGTTCGTTTCGCCTGCCGCCTCACCGCAGGCTGGTTGAAGGAGCAGAAATGCCGCGGCCCCCCGGGGTAACGGTTCCTGCCATCATATTGCGCCCCTCGCATCATCACCGTAAACGCGATTATGGGTGGGAGCGCGGCACGGGCGTCAAGCCGGACGGATCGAAATGAGAAAACTTTATAGCAACGCAGAAGCGGCACTGGACGGACTTCTGTCGGACGGCATGACGATCATGTCCGGCGGTTTCGGGCTCTGCGGAATTCCCGAGAAACTGATCGCCGCGATACGGGACGCTGGCGTCAAGGGCCTGACGGTGATTTCCAATAATGCGGGCGTGGATAATTTCGGCCTCGGGCAGCTTCTCGGGACGCGGCAGATCCGCAAGATGATCAGCTCCTATGTCGGCGAGAACCAGACCTTCGAGCGCCAATATCTGGCGGGCGAGCTCGAACTGGAATTCAATCCCCAAGGAACATTGGCGGAGCGCATTCGCGCCGGCGGCGCAGGCATTCCCGGCTTTTATACCAGGACCGGGGTGGGCACGCTGGTCGCGGAAGGCAAGGAGCACAAGGAATTCGACGGCGAGCTTTACGTGCTCGAGCGGGCGCTGATTGCGGACCTTTCCATCGTCAAGGCGTGGAAAGGCGATGAAGCGGGAAATCTCATCTATCGCAAGACCGCCCGGAACTTCAATCCGATGATGGCGACGGCGGGAAAGGTTTCGGTGGCCGAGGTGGAAGAACTTGTGCCGGTCGGCACGCTCGACCCCGACTGCGTCCATACGCCGGGGATTTACGTGCAGCGAATCATTCAAGGGTCGAACTACGAGAAACGTATCGAGAACCGTACCACCCGGGAGGGATGACGATGGCGTGGACTCGGAACGATCTGGCAAAGCGTGCCGCGCAGGAGCTGCGCGACGGTTATTACGTCAATCTCGGCATCGGCATACCGACTCTGGTCGCTAATTACATCCCTGACGGCATGAGTGTCACGCTGCAGTCAGAGAACGGCATGCTCGGCATGGGGCCGTTTCCGCGCGAGAACGAGGTCGATCCCGATCTCATCAATGCCGGCAAACAGACGATTACCGAACTCTCGTCCAGTTCCTATTTTTCATCCGCAGACAGCTTCGCCATGATCCGCGGCGGACATATCGACCTGTCCATTCTCGGTGCGATGGAGGTGTCGGAAACCGGCGATCTGGCCAACTGGATGGTGCCGGGCAAGCTGGTGAAAGGCATGGGCGGCGCCATGGATCTGGTGGCCGGTGTCAAGCGCGTGGTCGTCACCATGGATCACACGGACAAGGCGGGAAATCCCAAGCTGCTCACGACCTGCCGGCTGCCGCTGACCGGAAAAGGCTGCGTCGACCGGGTTATCACCAATCTCGGCGTGTTTGATGTGACAACAGACGGTCTCAGAATTGTCGAGCTGGCCCCCGATGTCACGCCCGAAGAGGTCGTGGCCAGGACCGAAGCCAGATTGGTGTGAATCTTTCCTCCCGCCGCTTGCGGGGGAGGAAAAGGATGTGCGTGATGTTTGAAGCGCTGCGGGGATGGACGAAGGCGGAGAGGCGTGCCGTGGCGGCGAGCTATCTTGGCTGGACGCTCGATGCCTTCGATTTCTTCCTGCTGACGTTCGTGGTGACCGACATCGCGCGCGAGTTCGGCGTCGACGTGAAATCCACCACCGAAGCGATCTTTCTCACGCTCGCGCTGCGCCCGGTGGGCGCGCTTTTGTTCGGGCGCCTGGCCGACCGTTTCGGCCGCCGTCCGGTGCTGATGATGGATGTGACCCTCTATGCGGCCTTCGCTTTTGCGTCGGCCTTTTCGCCGAACCTTCTCGTATTCCTCGTTCTGCGGGCGCTGTTCGGCATTGCCATGGGCGGCGAATGGGGCGTGGGCGCGTCGCTCACCATGGAGACGGTGCGGCCGGAAATGCGCGGGCTGGTTTCGGGGATTCTGCAGAGCGGGTATCCCATGGGGAACCTGATCGCGTCGCTCGCCTACGCCTTGCTGTTTCCCCTTGTCGGCTGGCGCGGACTCTTCATGCTGGGCCTGCTGCCTGCGCTGCTTGTTCTTTATATCCGCCGCAATGTCGGCGAATCGCCGGGCTGGAATCTCGAACACGCACGGCGAGTCGGGCTCGCCGAAATTCTACTGACCCGCTGGCGTCTTGCTTTCTACGCGATACTGTTGATGACCGCATTCAACTTTTTCAGTCACGGCACGCAGGATCTTTATCCGACCTTTCTGAAGGTCGACCGCGGGTTCAAGCCGCACGAGGTCGGCATTATTGTCGTCGTGGCGAATATCGGCGCCATTTTCGGCGGGATCATCTTCGGAGCCTTGTCGCAAAGATTCGGCCGCCGTCGCACGATAGTTATAGGCGCGCTTCTGTCGCTGCCCGTTCTGCCGCTGTGGCTATACACCGACGGCGCGTTCGCGCTCGCAATCGGTGCGTTTGCGATGCAGTTCATGGTGCAGGGCTGCTGGGGATTGGTGCCTGCACATCTCAATGAGCTTTCGCCCGCCGAGGCGCGCGGCACCTTCCCGGGCTTCGTCTATCAGCTCGGTAACTTCTTCGCCTCGCGCACGGGGCCGCTGCAGGCCGGTCTCGCGGTGCAATATGGCAGCTATGCGTTCGCGCTCGCCGCTGTCACCATCGTGGGCGGATTGGGCGTGGCTTTCTTCGCCAGCATCGGCCGGGAAGCGAAAGAGGTCGACATGCGCATAAGTGTGCCGGTCTGAGTCGAGTCTTCAGCTGCTACTCCACGAAAGCTCCGGGACGGTTGCTCATCTGCGCGGTGAGTTCGAGAGCCACCGCCAGCCGTTCCGCCGCAACTTTGGCAAAGCGCAGCGTCACCGCTTTGCGTCGGCTGGCATGAAGGACCGAGGCGGATGAAGGCCTTACGATTGCGCCGCCGTAGCGGTCGGCGACGATCAGGCCGGTGTCTGGCGGCACCAATTCATCGGGAAAGCCTGGCGGAACGGCAAAATAGAACAATTCGCAGAATTCCAAATAATCCGGCCATTTCGCGTCCGCCTTGAGATCTCCGATCGCGACCTTGATCTCGACGCCGGCCACCGTTCCACCGGGGCCGAGTGCGGCCACGTCCAGCCTGCGGCCATTGGCGAGCGAGAATTCGAGGATGGGGCTGAAGCCTTCCTGCATCAAAAGCCGGCTCACGCCGCGCGCGACATCGGCTGCGTTTGTCATCCTCCAGTCTAAGCACGAAGCGGGAACAAATTTCAAACCCCGGAGGCGGCGCAGCTGTTGCGGCGCAACCCACGCCGCCCTATTTGAGGCCGGCATTCAGAGGCCGGGAATGACAGAAGAAAACGAACGCTGGCGGTCGACGACGATCCTGTCTGTCCGCAGAGGCGGGACAGCGGTGATCGCAGGCGATGGCCAGGTCACGCTTGGTCAGACCATCATGAAGTCCAATGCGCGCAAGGTGCGCCGGCTTGGCAAGGGCGACGTAATCGCAGGCTTCGCAGGGGCTACGGCGGACGCCTTTGCGCTGTTCGAGCGGTTGGAAGCCAAACTCGAGCTTCATCCCGGCAATCTGGCGCGCGCCTGCGTGGAACTCGGCAAGGACTGGCGGACCGACAAATATCTGCGACAGCTCCAGGCCATGATGGCAGTAGCCGACCAGAAAGCCACGCTGCTCATTTCCGGCACCGGCGATGTGGTCGAACCCGAGGACGGCGTGCTCGGCATCGGATCGGGCGGCAATTATGCGCTTGCTGCCGCACGCGCGCTCATGGAATTCGACCTGTCCGCCGAGGAGATTGCGCGCCGGGCTCTCGCGATCGCTGCGCAAATCTGCGTCTACACCAACAACCAGATCGTCATCGAAAGCATCCCTTCGGCATGAATTTCTTCACACCTCGCGAAATCGTCTCCGAACTCGACCGCTTCATCGTCGGCCAGGGCGACGCCAAGCGCGCCGTCGCGATCGCGTTGCGCAATCGCTGGCGCCGGCAGCAGCTGGCGCCGGAATTGCGCGACGAAGTGCTGCCGAAGAACATCCTGATGATCGGACCGACCGGCGTCGGCAAGACGGAGATCTCCCGTCGGCTCGCACGGCTCGCCCAGGCACCATTCATCAAAGTCGAAGCGACAAAATTCACCGAAGTCGGCTATGTCGGACGCGACGTCGAACAGATCGTGCGCGATCTTGTCGAGATCAGTCTCGGCCAGCTTCGCGACAGGCGGCGCCGGGATGTCGAAACCCAGGCCGAAGCGCATGCCGAAGAACGCATTCTGGATGCGCTGGCTGGTGCGAGCGCGAGCCCGGGAACGCGCGAGACCATGCGCAAGCGGCTGCGCGCGGGCGAACTCGACGATCGGGACATCGAAATCGAAATGCGCGATGCGGGCGGCGCGCCGATGCTTGAGATTCCGGGCATGCCCGGCGCGCAAATCGGCATGATCAATCTCGGCGATATGTTCGGCAAAGCGTTTGGCGGGCGCGCCCGCCCGCGGCGTATCAAGGTTGCCGACGCGCGAGAACCGCTGATGGCCGAGGAAGCCGACAAGCTGCTCGACAATGATGCCATCCAGCGCGACGCGATTGAGTCTGTCGAGCAGAATGGCATCGTGTTTCTCGACGAAATCGACAAGATTTGCGCGCGCAGCGAATATCGTGGCGGCGATGTGAGCCGCGAAGGCGTACAGCGCGATCTCCTGCCGCTGATCGAGGGCACGACCGTCGCGACCAAATATGGCGGTGTACGCACCGACCATGTGCTGTTCATCGCGTCGGGCGCCTTCCATCAGGCGAAGCCTTCGGACCTGCTGCCCGAATTGCAGGGCCGGCTTCCCATTCGCGTCGAGCTGAAGGCGCTCGACCGCAACGACTTCCGCCGGATCCTCACCGAACCTGAAGCCAGCCTGATCAAGCAATACCGCGCGCTGCTCGACACGGAAGGCGTCGCGCTGGAATTCGCCGATGACGGGATCGATGCGATTGCCGACATTGCCGCCCATGTGAACGCAACGGTCGAGAACATCGGTGCGCGGCGCCTGCAGACCGTTATGGAACGGGTGCTCGACGAAATCAGCTTTTCCGCGACCGAGCGCACCGGCGAAAGACTCGTCATCGACGGCGCCTATGTGCGCGATCGCGTGGAAGAGCTCGCCAAAGACCAGGACCTGTCGCGCTTCATCCTCTGACGAGCGTTGACGCAGCGGCGGTTCCTTGCGACTAGTTTGGAAAATCCGGAGGATTCGTGGATGCCGGCGAATGATTATCTCTTTACCAGCGAAAGTGTTTCGGAAGGTCATCCCGACAAGGTATGCGATCGCATCTCCGATGAGATCGTCGATCTTTTCTTCCGCGAGGGTCCTGCTCAGGGTTTCCCGGCGAAGGATATCCGCGTCGCGTGCGAGACCTTGGCTACGACCAACCGGGTGATCATTGCCGGCGAAACGCGTGGGCCGGCAAGCATCACCACCGAAAGGGTGTGTGATGCGGCACGCCAGGCAATTCGCGATATCGGCTATGAGCAGGACGGGTTTAACTGGAGGAATTGCGCCGTCGAGGTGCTGCTGCACGCGCAGTCGCCGCATATCGCGCAGGGCGTGGACGCGTCCGGCAACAAGGACGAGGGTGCGGGCGATCAGGGAATCATGTTCGGCTATGCCTGCCGCGAAACACCCGAACTCATGCCGGCACCGATTCTCTACAGTCACAAGATTTTGCGGCTTCTGGCCCGGGCGCGAAAATCCGGTCGCGAACCAAGGCTCGGACCGGATGCAAAGAGTCAGGTCACGCTTCGCTATGCCAATGGCGAACCGGTGGAAGCGGTGCAGATTGTTGTTTCTACTCAACACGTCGATGAAAGCATGACCTCGCACGACGTGCGCGAAGTCATCGAGCCCTATGTGCGCGAGGCGCTTCCGGCCGACTGGCTGACACGCGATACCGTCTGGCACGTCAATCCGACCGGTGCCTTCGTCATCGGCGGACCAGACGGCGATTGCGGCCTAACCGGTCGCAAGATCATCGTTGATACTTACGGCGGCGCCGCACCGCATGGCGGCGGCGCCTTCTCCGGCAAGGATCCCACGAAAGTCGACCGATCAGCGGCTTATGCTGCGCGCTATCTCGCGAAGAATGTTGTGGCAGCGGGACTCGCGGATCGCGCTACGATCCAGATTTCCTATGCGATCGGGGTTTCCGATCCGCTGTCCCTCTATGTGGATCTGCACGGCACCGGTCGTGTGGATGAAAGCAAATTGCAGAAAATTCTTCCCGAGCTGGTAAGCCTCAAGCCGCGAGGAATTCGCGAGAAGCTGTGTCTCGCGCGCCCGATCTACGCTCGAACTTCCGCATACGGACATTTCGGACGCGAGCCGGACGCAGATGGCGGCTTCTCCTGGGAACGGATCGACGAATTGGCGCCGGAGCTTGTCCGCGCCTTCTGATTTGGGAGACGATCCGCGGAAGACGCGGCAACGCGGTTCGCTCCACGGCCGCCGCAAAGGTCCGAAGCTTTCCGTACACCAGGCAGCGTTGTTCGAAAGCCTCCTGCCGCGGCTGAAGCTCGACCTGCAGGCCGGCGTCGATCCCAGGAACTATTTCAATGCGCCGGTCGACGATGTCTGGCTCGAAATCGGCTTCGGCGCCGGCGAGCATCTGCTCTGGCAGGCACAACGTCACCCGAACATCGGCCTACTCGGCGCCGAGCCTTATCAGGCCGGCGTCGCCAAACTACTGTCGAAGCTTCACTCCCTCTCCCTCTCCGGGGGTGAGGGGCTCCTTCGGCTTAACGGGTCTTGCCAGGTTGAAAGTCCCCCTCACCCCAGCCCTCTCCCTCAAGGGGGGAGAAGGGATTGCATCGCGAATCTCCGAATCTACGAAGGCGATGCGCGCGATATAGTCGAGACGCTGCCCGATGCTTCGCTCGGCCGGGTGTTCCTGCTTTTTCCCGACCCCTGGCCCAAGACGCGGCACCACAAACGGCGCTTCATCCAGATGGAGATGCTCGACAAATTCGCGCGCGTGATGAAACCCGGTGCCGAATTCCGCTTCGCAAGCGACGATCCCGGTTATGTGGAATGGACGCTCGAACGGATGTTGTTACACTCCGCTTTCCAATGGATGGCTGTACGAAGCAGGGACTGGCGCGAACGATCCGAAGACTGGCCGCCGACGCGGTATGAGCAAAAAGCGCTTCATGGTGTCCCCGCATTTCTCCGCTTCCGGCGGCTGATGGTAAATCGGTCCATGCTCTTGCATTCCGACGTTCCGAAGCGTACATAGCTGCCACTCCCCTACAACAGAACGCTGTTGTGTGGCGGTCGCAAGACCGCCGCGGGGGACGGGGTTTGGCTTTGCGGCTGCCCGTAGAAATTGCAGGGAGTTGTGCAATTCTCAGCGCGATTGCGCATCTTGAGCCGATCATTGCCCCGGCCGTCGAGGCCGCGGGCTACAGGCTCGTGCGGCTGCGATTGCTGGGCGGAAAGCGCAAGACCTTGCAGGTGATGGCCGAGCGGCCGGACGGGGGGATGGACATCGAAGATTGCGCGCGCCTCTCGCGAGAATTGTCCGATTTCCTGGAGCGTGAAGATGCCGTCGAGGGCGAATATGTTCTCGAAGTGTCGTCGCCCGGGATTGACCGCCCCCTGACGCGGCTCACGGATTTCGCCCGTTGGGCGGGACACGATGCAAAAATCGAGCTCAAGACAGCCGACGCCGAGGGCCGGAAACGGTTCACGGGCCTGCTTCTGAGTCTGGACGGCAACGATGTCGTCATCGAAGTGAACGGCACGCGCCGGGCCTTTCCATTCAGTAGCATCGCCGAGGCCAAGCTTGTTCTGACCCACAGGCTGATTCAGGAAGATTTGAGATCGCGCAGGCCCAACGCGTGAACAGGAGAAAATAGAAATGGCCGCCATTGCCGCCAACAGGACCGAATTGCTGCAGATTGCCGACGCCGTCGCGCGCGACAAGTCCATCGACAAATCCGTCGTGCTTCACGCGATGGAAGAGGCCATGCAGCGCGCGGCCAAAGCGCGTTACGGCAGCGAAAACGAGATTCGGGTGGATATCGACCCGAAGACGGGCGAGACACATGTCTCGCGTTATTTGCACGTGGTCGAGCTGGTCGAGAACGACAAGACGGAAATCGCGATCGAGGACGCGCGGGCGCGCAATCCGGCCGCGCAGGTTGGCGACATCATCGCCGAGACGCTCCCGCCGGTCGATTTCTCGCGCATCGCGGCGCAGGCCGCCAAGCAGGTGATCGTGCAGAAGGTCCGCGACGCCGAACGCGAGCGGCAATATGAGGAATACAAGGATCGCATCGGCGAAATCATTCACGGTATCGTCAAGCGTGTGGAGTTCGGCTCCGTGGTGGTCGATTTGGGGCGCGCGGAAGGTGTCGTGCGGCGCGATGAAATGATTCCGCGTGAAAGCTTCCGCACAGGAGACCGCATCCGCGCCTATATCTACGATGTGCGCCGCGAGACGCGAGGTCCGCAGATTTTTCTGTCGCGCAGCCATCCGCAGTTCATGGTGCGCCTGTTTGCACAGGAGGTGCCGGAAATCTATGACGGTATCATCGAAATTCGCGCCGTAGCGCGCGATCCGGGCTCGCGCGCAAAGATTGCGGTGATCTCCAAGGATTCGTCGATTGATCCGGTCGGCGCCTGCGTGGGCATGCGCGGCGTGCGCGTGCAGGCCGTCGTTCAGGAGCTTCAGGGCGAACGTATCGATATCATTCCCTGGTCGCCGGAAGCCGCCACTTTCATTGTCAATGCGTTGGCGCCGGCAGAAGTGACAAAAGTCGTTCTCGACGAAGACACGCACCGCGTCGAAGTCGTTGTACCCGACGAACAGCTTTCGCTGGCCATCGGCCGTCGCGGTCAGAATGTGCGTCTGGCGTCGCAGCTGACCGGCTGGCAGATCGATATTCTCACCGAGCAGGAAGAATCCGAGCGGCGTCAGAAGGAATTCGCCGAACGGACGCAATTGTTCATGGAATCACTCGACGTGGATGAAACCGTTGCGCAGCTGCTTGCGTCAGAAGGATTCGGCAGCGTCGAGGACGTGGCCTATGTGTCGCTGAACGATCTCGCGGCGATCGAAGGTTTCGACGAAGAAACAGCGGGCGAGCTTCAGAGCCGGGCAGTTGAATTCATTGAAGCACGCAATCGGGAAATGGACGACGAGCGCCGTAATCTCGGAGTCGAAGATAGTGTCGCCGAGGTCGCAGGTATCACACCTCCGATGCTGGTTGCTCTGGGCAAAGCGGATGTCAAATCGCTCGAAGACCTCGCGGGCTGCGCTACGGACGACCTGCTCGGCTATTACGAAGTGAACAAGGACAAGGAACGGGTGCGCGTGATCGGCGCGCTCGACAAATTCAACCTCACGGCGGATGACGCCAATGCGATCATCATCGATGCGCGCGTGAAGGCCGGCTGGATCGAACCTCCGCTCGAAGAGGAGCCTCAGGAGACGCAGTCGCTGGAGGAGCAAAGCACGGAATGACGGCAGCGTCGGCACGGGCGGAAACGGATGGATCTCGGGCCATGCGCGAACGGCGTTGCATCGTCACGCGTGAAGCGCTGCCAGAAGGGCGCCTCGTTCGTTTCGTGCTGGATCCGCAGGGCCAACTGGTGCCTGACATCGCAGCGACGCTGCCCGGCCGCGGGATGTGGGTCATGGCGGAACGCGGCATTCTTGAACGGGCCGTCGCGAAAGGCCACTTCTCGCGCGCCGCGGGCGTGCCGGTCGCAGTCGTGGACAATCTTCCGGCACGCGTTGAGAGATTGCTCGTTGCCCGCATGGCGGGTGATCTCGGCTTGGCGCGCCGCGCTGGGCAACTCGTGCTCGGGTTCGATGCTGTGGCACGGGCACTCACCGGTTCCAACCCTGCGATGGTACACATAGAAGCGTCGGATGGCGCGTCGGACGGGCGGCGCAAATTGGTGGCGCTGGCGAAAGATTCTGTGCCGGCGATCATCGATTGCCTGACCGGTATGGAATTGAGCTTGGCCCTCGGACGCGAGAATGTGGTACATGGCGCGCTGAAATCCGGGCGACTTTCGGAGCGGTTACTGGCTGACGCGAGCCGGCTTTGCGGCTTTCGGCCAGCGAGTGGGCGCGCTGGCACGCCGGAACGCGCGGCGGCAATTGCGAATGATAATGCCGGAAGCAAAGGACGGGAATGAGCGAGACGAACGATACAGCGACGCGGGCCGCGCATCCGGGCAAGACTCTGTCTCTCAAAAAGACCGAGACATCCACGGTCAAGCAGAGCTTCAGCCATGGGCGCACCAAAGCCGTTGTGGTGGAGAAAAAACGCGCGCGTGTTGCGCCGCCCGCGAAAAGTTCCGAGGCCACCGAGCGCCAGCCTAAGGCTACGTCCGTCGAGCCTTTTACAAGCAGGGCTGCGCCGCACGCACCGGCTTCGATGCGCGAAGCACCTCCGCCGCGCGCGGGCGTCGTCCTGCGGCAGCTGACGGACGAGGAGAAGGAGGCGCGCTCGCGCGCGCTTGCGGACGCCCGCCTCATGGAGGCAGAGGCGCGCAAGCGTGCCGATGAGGATGCGCGCCAGCGCGCGACCGAGGACGCCCGCCTCGCGCGGGAACGCTTGGCGGCTGAGAAGCGCAAGGCCGAGGAGGATGCGCGCAAGGCCGCGGAGGACGCGGTGCGCCGTCACGCCGAGGAAGAGGCGCAGAGGCGCCTTGAAAAGAAAGACGAAGGAGAGCCCAAGCCCGCAGCGGCACCCGCAGCCGTAGCTCCCGGCATCAAGCGCACGCGGCCAGCCGTGGAGGAAGAGGAAGAGGCGAGCGCCAAGAAACCCGGCAAAGCTCCCCCCAAAGCACCGGCGGCACGCAAAGGTCCCGACACGAGGCGCCGCGGCAAGCTCACCATCACCAAGGCATTGCAGGCCGACGACGAGCGCCAACGGTCGGTCGCCGCGTACCGGCGCCATCTGCAGCGGCTCAATCGCACGGGGCAGCAAACTGCCGCCCCGCAGGCTGGTCCGCGTGAAGTCATCATCCCGGAAGCGATCACGGTTGCCGAGCTTGCAAACCGTATGGCGCGCCGCGCCGTCGACGTCATCAAGGTGCTGATGAAGAACGGCATCATGGCCCAAAGCAACGACGTGATCGACACCGACACCGCCGAACTCGTCGCGGCCGAATACGGTCACACGGTCCGCAGGGTCGCCGAATCTGACGTGCTCGAAGGCCTCAAGGGCGAAGCCGACGCACCGGACTCGCTGCAGTCTCGCGCACCGGTGGTCACCATCATGGGCCATGTCGATCACGGAAAAACGTCCTTGCTCGATGCATTGCGCAAGACCGACGTGGTGGCCGGCGAAGCAGGCGGCATCACCCAGCATATCGGCGCCTATCAGGTGCAGCTGAAATCCGGCCAGAAAATCACTTTCCTCGATACGCCGGGCCATGCCGCTTTCACGGCGATGCGCGCGCGTGGCGCACGCGTGACGGATCTGGTCGTGCTCGTTGTGGCCGCCGATGACGGCGTGATGCCGCAGACCGCCGAGGCGATTTCGCATGCGAAAGCAGCGGGCGTTCCCATCATCGTGGCCATCAACAAGATCGACAGAGCCGACGCCAATCCGATGCGGGTGAAGACCGAGCTGTTGCAGTACGAGATCCAGGTGGAGGATCTTGGCGGTGAAACGCTCGCAGTCGAAGTCTCGGCTACCAAGGGCACAAACCTCGACAAGCTGGAAGAGGCCATTCTGCTCCAGGCCGAACTCCTCGACCTCAAGGCCAATCCTAATCGCAGCGCGGAAGGTGCGGTCATCGAGGCCAAGCTCGACAAGGGCAGAGGCCCTGTCGCCACCGTCCTCGTGCAGCGTGGCACGCTGAAGGTGGGCGATATCCTCGTGGCGGGCTCCGAGTTCGGCCGCGTACGGCATCTCGCCAATGATCGCGGCGAGAGCGTCGAAAAGGCCGGCCCGTCGATACCCGTCGAAGTTCTCGGCCTGTCGGCGCCTCCGGAAGCCGGCGACGAATTCGCCGTGGTGGATTCGGAGTCCAGGGCGCGCGAAGTCACCGAGTACCGCGCGCGCAAGCGACGCGAGTCGCGTCAGGCGACGGTGGCGCGCCAGACAATGGATCAGCTCCTCAAGAGCCGCAGCGAGGGCGAAAAGCGGTTGCTACCGCTGGTCGTCAAGGCGGACGTTCAAGGTTCGCTCGAAGCGATCCAGGGCGCGCTCGGAAAGCTCGGCAATGACGAGGTCGGAGCCCAGGTGCTGAGTGGTGGCGTCGGCGGTATCACCGAATCCGATGTCATCCTCGCGCATGCGAGCGGTGCGGCGATACTGGGCTTCAATGTGCGCGCCAACACCCAGGCGCGCGAGCGCGCGCGCCGCGACGGAGTCGAGGTCCGCTATTATAATATCATCTACAACATCGTGGATGACGTTAAGGCGGCGCTGTCGGGCCTGCTCGCGCCGGAGACCCGCGAGAAGTTCCTGGGCAACGCTGAGATCCTCGAAGTCTTCGCCATCTCGAAAGTGGGCAAGGTTGCCGGCTGCCGCGTCACTGAAGGTGTCGTCCGCCGTGGCGCCAGGGTCCGCCTGATCCGCGACAACGTCGTTATCCACGAAGGCGAACTTTCCACGCTCAAGCGCTTCAAGGACGAGGCGCGCGAGGTGGTGGCGGGCCAGGAGTGCGGCATGTCGTTCGCGAACTATCAGGACATCCAGAAGGGTGACGTCATCGAGTGCTACGAAGTGGAGACCGTGCAGCGGGCGCTCTGACGCGCGCTGCCTCGGCGCAGAATATTTGGTCCGCTACGCCTGGACCTCGCGCCCGCATTGGAGCACCGAAAGATGTCACGCCATCGCAGTTCCGCTCACGAAGCCGGTTCGTCGCAACGTCAATTACGGGTCGGCGAGATGCTGCGCCACGCAATCTCGGAGATCCTGTCGCGGGGCGAA
This sequence comes from Rhizomicrobium sp., assembly GCA_036272695.1. Classification (GTDB taxonomy): domain Bacteria; phylum Pseudomonadota; class Alphaproteobacteria; order Micropepsales; family Micropepsaceae; genus Rhizomicrobium. Next base: position 98,200 of record DATAYG010000172.1, read on the forward strand.
GTCCGCGATCCGGATCTCGAAGGGGTTTCGGTCACCGTCACCCAGGTGAAACCCTCGCCTGACATGCGCCACGCCATGATCTATTGCGAGCCGCTGGGCGGCCTGAACGCGGATCGCGTTATTACTGCCCTGAACCGCCATCGCGGGTTTCTGCGCGGTGCGCTCGGGCACACGATCCGGCTGAAATTCACGCCGGAGCTGCGCTTTGTGGAGGATCAATCCTTCGCCGAAGCGGAGCGGATCGAGACCATTCTCAAATCCGCCAAAGTGCAACGCGACCTGAAACCCGGCACCGAGAGCGACGAAGGCGATGGCACGTAAGCGAAAGGGCGTGCCGGTCCATGGTTGGGTTGTGGTCGACAAGCCGCTTGGCGTGACCTCCACCGATACCGTTGCAGCAGTGAAACGCGTTTTCGACGCCCAGAAGGCCGGGCATGCCGGAACGCTGGATCCGCTGGCGTCGGGCGTCCTTGCCGTGGCGCTGGGCGAGGCCACCAAGACCGCCTCTTTCGCCATGGAGGCGGAAAAGGTCTACCGCTTCACGGCCCGATGGGGCGAAGCCCGCGACAGCGACGACGCGGAGGGCAGGGTCGAAGGTACGTCCGATGTCCGTCCGTCCAAATTGGAGATCGAGGCGCTCCTGTCCCGGTTTATTGGCGAAATATCCCAGGTTCCGCCTCGCTTTTCGGCCGTTAAAGTCGGCGGCGAGCGGGCCTATGACATCGCCCGGGACGGCGAAATCCCGCTGCTTGAACCCCGCATCGTCTCGATCCATGAAGTCCGGCTCCTCGGACAGCCTGACCGCGATCACTCCGAATTCGAAATGCGGTGCGGCAAAGGCGCCTATGTCCGGGCCTGGGTGCGCGACTTCGCGGTCGCGTTGGGCACGTTAGGCTATGTCTCCGAGCTCCGGCGCAATTCGGTTGGCGGATTTACCCTTTCGGACGCAATTCCGCTGGAAAAGCTGAAATCGTTTGTGCATAGTCCCGCCGCTTTTGAGTACCTCAAGCCCATCTCGACCGCGCTGGACGGCATCCCGGCACTGGCCGTGACGGGCGCGGATGCTGTTCGTTTGCGTTGCGGCAATTCCATCCTGATGCGCGCGGGCCTTTTCGCCCGCATCAAGGAGGAAACCGATACAAGCGACGATCTCCAGGGGCTCACGGTTTTTCTCTCGTCCGCAGCCGGGGAGCCTGTCGCGCTCGCGGAGCTTTCGGGAGGCGAGCTGAAGCCGTTTCGTGTCTTCAACTTTGGAACTGGATGACCGTATGACCATCACGCCTGAAAACAAGCAATCGCTTATTGCAGAATACGCTACCACTCCTGGCGACACCGGATCTCCGGAGGTCCAGGTTGCGGTGCTTTCGAAGCGCATCGAAAACCTCACCGAGCACTTCAAGACGCATGTTAAGGACAACCATTCGCGGCGCGGGCTGATCGGGCTTGTCTCGCAGCGCCGCCGGCTCCTCAACTACGTCAAAGCTACCGACGAGAAGCGCTACGAAGCGCTGATTTCCCGGCTGGGTCTTCGGCGCTGAGCAGGACGATGGCGCAAGCGGGGCAGAGGGTGCTTCCCGCGACCGCCGCCTCGCGGCCGAACAGATCGTGGCAGGCGGCATCCGCCGCCGCCGCGAACGCATTTTCTTTGGGATGTCTCAAGGAAAATAGGTGTGGCCAAAAGGGTCACGCCAATCACGAACCCGCTGCAATCCGGCAGCGGGAAGGAAGGAATGAATCTCATGTTCAACGTAATTAGAGAAGAAATTGAATGGGGCGGACGAAAACTGACGCTGGAGACCGGCCGCATGGCGCGCCAGGCCGATGGCGCCGTGTTGGCGACCTATGGCGAGACGGTCGTTCTTGCCACCGTCGTTGGTGCAAGAGAACCGCGCCCGGATCTCGATTTCTTTCCGCTTACCGTGAACTACCAGGAAAAGTACTTCGCCGCGGGCAAGATTCCGGGCGGTTATTTCAAGCGCGAAGGCCGCCCTACCGAACGTGAAACGCTTGTTTCGCGTCTTATCGATCGGCCTATTCGACCGCTGTTCGCCGAAGGATATCGCAACGAGACGCAAGTCATCGTGACCGTGCTCAGTCATGACATGGAGAACGATCCCGATATTGTTGCGATCGTCGCCGCCTCCGCCGCGCTTACGATTTCCGGCGTGCCCTTTATGGGACCGATTGGCGCGGCGCGTGTGGGCTATATCGATGGAGAATACCGGCTCAATCCGCCGGTGGACGAGATGCCCAGTTCGGCGCTCGATCTCGTTGTTGCGGGAACGGCTGACGCGGTGCTGATGGTCGAATCCGAAGCCAAGGAGCTTTCGGAACAGGTCATGCTGGGCGCCGTCATGTTCGGACATCGCGCCATGCAAACCGTGATCGACGGCATCATCGGCATCGCCGAACGCGCGGCGAAGGAGCCTCGCGCAATTCCGGAGAAATTACACGCCGCGCTGGCCGAAAGTCTGAAGGCGTTCGCCGAATCCGATCTTCGCGATGCCTACAAAATCCCCGAGAAGGGGGCCCGGCATGATCGCATTTCCGAAATCCGCACACGCGCAAAAGAACATTTCGCGGGTGAGGTCGACGAGAAGGCCATCAAGGGTCTGTTCAAAGAACTCGAAGCGGATGTAATGCGCAATGCGGTTCTCGATACGGGCCACCGGATCGACGGCCGCGATCTCAGGACCGTGCGTCCAATTCGCGCCGAAGTCGGCGTGTTGCCGCGCACCCACGGATCGGCGCTCTTCACGCGCGGCGAGACGCAGGCGCTCGTCGTGGCAACGCTGGGTACGGGGGAGGACGAGCAGTTCGTCGACTCGCTTGAAGGTACCTACAAGCAGTATTTCATGCTGCACTACAATTTCCCCCCCTATTCGGTTGGGGAAACGGGGCGCATGAGCGGTCCCGGACGCCGCGAAATCGGCCATGGCAAACTTGCCTGGCGCGCGCTGCATCCGATCCTGCCCGAGCGCGAGCAATTCCCCTACACGATCCGCCTCGTTTCCGAGATCACGGAGTCGAACGGCTCTTCATCCATGGCCACGGTTTGCGGTGGCTCGCTCGCGCTGATGGATGCGGGCGTAACGATGAAGCGTCCGGTCGCCGGCATCGCGATGGGACTCATTCTCGAAGGCCCGCGCTACGCGGTTCTCTCCGACATTCTCGGGGACGAAGATCATCTCGGCGACATGGACTTCAAGGTCGCCGGCACGGACCAAGGCGTCACATCACTGCAGATGGACATCAAGATCTCCGGCATTACCGAAGAGATCATGCGCGTGGCGCTTGATCAGGCGCGCGAAGGCCGTCTGCATATCCTGGATGAGATGGGCAAGGCTATTTCCCACGCCCGCGATCAGCTCGGCGAACATGCGCCGCGCATCGAAGTGATTCACATCCCGACAGACAAGATCCGCGAAGTGATCGGTTCCGGGGGCAAGGTGATCCGTGAGATCGTTGAAAAAACCGGCGCCAAGATCGATATCCAGGACGACGGCACGGTGAAGATCGCCTCGCCCGACGGCGAATCGATCCGTGCCGCGCTCAAATGGATCAAATCAATTGTTGCCGAGCCGGAGATTGGTGAAATCTATGACGGCAAAATCGTCAAGGTGATGGATTTCGGCGCCTTCGTGAATTTCTTCGGCCCGAAGGACGGTCTCGTCCACATTTCCGAACTTGCGCCACGCCGTGTGGGCAAGGTCACCGACGTGGTGAAGGAAGGCGATTCGGTCAAAGTGAAGCTGCTCGGCTTCGACGACCGCGGCAAGGTCCGGCTATCGATGAAACAGGTCGATCAGGAAACCGGCGAAGATCTGAGCAAGAAGACGCCGCCCTCCGAAGAGCAGCAGGCGGGCTGAACGCGCGCCTTCTGGACAACTCCGTGCTCCCGGAGCATCTTGGCCAACCTGGCTAAGGTGCTCCGGTCATGGACCGCGTTTTCAATATTCATCAAGCAAAAACCAATCTTTCCGCGCTTATCGCGAAAGGGGAGGCCAGAGGGGACGTGCTAATTGCGCGGGCGGGCAACCGGTCGTCAGGTTGGTTCCGGCCAATGCGCGCGGCTAGAAGCGCCCCGATCGCCGCCCGGTTTCATCAAGGGTAAGAGAGGCTGCACGGTGATCGCGTTGATCATATGCTCGTCGCGCAGGCCAGCGCGGAAGACCTGATGCTGCTCACGCGCGATTCCCATCTCTCTGCCTATGGCTTACCCGTTCTTTGCGCGTAAAGGGAGGAATCATGCCCAAGGTCGACATCGAATCAGTTCCAGAACGCAAAGGTTCGGGATATCCCGCGCCGTTCCATCTGGCGGCCGGCGAACGCGTCCGGCGGCGGCTGGGCGATACCGGCGGGCTTACGCAGTTCGGGGTCAATCTCTTGCACTTGCCGCCCGGGGCCTGGTCGAGTCAGCGCCATTGGCACACTGCGGAAGACGAATTTGTCTGGGTGCTGTCCGGCGAAGTGACGCTCATCACCGACGAGGGAGAGCAGATTCTGCGCGCCGGCGAATGCGCCGCTTTTCCCAAAGGCGAGCCGAACGGACACCACATCGTCAACAAATCGGCAGAGGTTGCAACTGTCCTCGAGGTGGGTACGCGTTCCCCGGACGATATTTGCGACTATCCCGACATCGATTTGCGGATCGACGAGCGCGAAGGTTATTATACGCATAAGGACGGGACGCCGTATCCACCGCGCAGCTGAAAGCTTCTCGCATGGGTATTGTCCTGCGGTTCGTCAGTCTCATTCTGCTTGTTATTGCCCTGATTCTGCTCGGCGCCGATGCCGTGACGTCGCTCGCCAGGGGCGGACAGATCACCGTCCATTCCATCGACCAGGTCTGGACCTATCTGGCCAGGGCGAGCATTACAAATTTCAAAGTCTGGCTCGCGCACACTCTCCCTTCGCCGCTGCCGGGATGGTTCTATTCCGTGCTCGCGTTGCCTGCCTGGGCGCTGAGCGGCGTGCTTGGCGTAGTGCTCGCGTTTCTTTTCGGCCGCCACGCACCGGAACGAACGTAGTCAGCGATTGGCGCCGGGCACCCAGAGGACATCCTTCGCGCCTTTGTCATTCGCATACCGGCTGGCGACGAAGAGATGGTCTGAAAGACGGTTCACATATCTGAGGGCCGCCGCGCCGACGGGTTCCAGCATTGCAAGCTCGGCAATGAGCCGCTCGGCGCGCCGCACGATGGTGCGCGCGAGGTGCAAATGCGCGGCCCCCGGCGTGCCGCCCGGCACGACAAAGGATTTCAGTGGCGCCAGTTCGGAGTTCATGGCGTCGATCTCGCGTTCGAGCCGCTCCACCTGGGAATCGACGATCCTCAGCGCGCCCTCGCTTCGACGGCTGGCTTCAGGAATGCACAGGTCCGCGCCCAGATCGAAGAGGTCATTCTGGATGCGCCCAAGCATTGCATCGAGTTCGCCCTCGGCCTGGAGCCTGACAAGCCCAATCGCCGCGTTGGCCTCGTCCACTGTTCCATAGCTCGCGATGCGCAGGGCGTGCTTCGGCAGGCGCGTCCCGTCGCCGAGTGCAGTCTCGCCCCTGTCGCCGGTTTTGGTATAGATGCGGTTGAGAACGACCATGGTGTAAGGTTATCCGCGCGCCCGCGCTGAGCCAAGCGGATGGTTGCGGGACGCGCGCCGGTTATTATGATCCGCGGGTCCTGAACCGGGATAAATCCATGGCCGTCGAAGCACCAGAAATCATCGAAGTGGATAATACCCGTGTCGCCTGCGACGGCGGCGAGGGCACGCTCGGGCATCCGCGCGTCTTTCTCGAAATGGGTGACGAAACCTATGTCGAGTGCCCTTATTGCGACCGGCGCTTCGTGCTGCGCGAGGGAGCCCATCCGCATTGACCGAAGCACACGCCGGAGCAGGCCGCCCAATGGCGAAGGGCGATCATCTCTATCTGGTCGACGGCTCAGGCTATCTGTTTCGCGCCTATCACGCGCTTCCGCCACTGTCGCGCAAATCCGACGGGCTGCCGACGGGTGCCGTATCCGGCTTCTCCAACATGCTCTGGAAGCTCCTCGAGGACATGCGGGCGGGCGATAAGCCGACGCATCTGGCCGTTATTTTCGACGCCGGCAAGACGACATTCCGTAACGACATCTATCCTGCCTACAAGGCGAACCGGCCCGATCCGCCGGAAGACCTCATTCCACAATTTCCCCTCGTCCGTGCTGCCACGCGCGCTTTCGGCGTCTCCTGCATTGAAGAGCCCGGCTACGAGGCCGACGATCTGATCGCCACCTATGCGCGGCTCGCGCGCGAAGCGGGCGCGCGCACGACCATCGTTTCGTCCGACAAGGACCTGATGCAACTCGTCGTGGACGGCGAGATCGAGCTCTACGACACGATGAAGAACAAGCGCATCGCGTCCGCGGAGGTGATGGAAAAGTTTGGCGTGCCGCCATCGAAAGTCATCGAGGTGCAGGCGCTGGCGGGCGACTCCGTTGACAACGTGCCCGGCGTCAGGGGAATCGGCGTGAAGACCGCTGCCGAACTGATCAACAGTTTCGGCGGACTGGAGGCGCTGCTTACGCGCGCGCATGAAATCAAACAACCCAAACGCCGCGAAACGCTCATTGAGAACGCGGAAAATGCGCGTGTTTCGTTGCGGCTTGTCTGTCTCGATGATCGCGTTCCGCTCAAGGTGCGGCTGGAGGAGTTTGCGGTTCATGATCCCGAAGCCGCGACGCTCATCGGTTTTCTGAAAGCGATGGAGTTCTCCGCGCTCTGCAAGCGCGCGGCTTCGCATTTCCACATCGATGATGTGGATGCGATTTCCGCTGCAACGGACCCGGCGCAGGCGCTCTTGCCCACACCGGGAGCAACCACGCAGCCGCGCGCGATGACACCTGTCCCGTCCGAAAAGGCGGTGGTTATGGGCGGCGCGGGTTCGCCCGGGGGGAAACCCGGTGCCGCCATGGATCGTGGCGTGCTGCTGCGTCCCATCGATCACGACGCCTACGAAACTGTCGTCACGCTTGAGCGCCTTCACCACTGGATCGCGCGGGCAAGAGAAAAGGGTGTTGTCGCGGTGGATACCGAGACCACCTCGCTCGATCCCATGCAGGCCGGCCTGTGCGGCGTGTCGCTCGCGGTTGCACCGGGCGAGGCGTGCTACATCCCTTGTGGGCACCGGGCCGGCGATGGACTCGATCTTCGGGGCGACGCGCAGATTATTCAACTCGGTGAAGCCGACGTCCTTGATCGGCTGAAGCCGCTCCTCGAGGAACCGGGCGTCCTCAAGGTCGCGCAGAATCTCAAATATGATTATCTCATTTTTCTTCAGCGCGGCATTCGTATCGCGCCTTTCGATGACACCATGCTGATCTCCTATGTGCTCGGTGCCGCGCTGCACGGACATGGGATGGACGAGCTCTCCGAGCTTCACCTGAAACACAAGCCGATCACGTTCAACGAGGTGTCCGGCACTGGCAAGGATCGCGTCACTTTCGATTGTGTTCCGCTCAAGGAAGCGACGCGTTATTCCGCAGAAGACGCGGACGTGACGTTCCGCCTGCACGCGCTGCTCAAGCCGCGCCTGATCGAGGAAGGCAAAGTCAGCGTCTATGAAACGCTGGAGCGGCCGCTTGTGCCTGTGTTGGCGGATATTGAGCAGGCCGGAGTGGTCATCGATCCAGATCTGCTTCGCAAATTGTCAAATGATTTCGGGCGCGAAATGGTAAAGCTCGAAGCGCAAATCCACAAACTCGCGGGCGGCGCTTTCAATATCGGGTCACCCAAGCAACTCGGCGACATCCTCTTCGGCAAGTTCAAGCTCGAAGGCGGGCGCAAGACAAAGACGGGCGCCTGGTCCACCGATTCCGACATACTCGAAGAACTGGCAGCAAACGGGCAGGAAATCGCCAAACTCGTTCTCAATTGGCGGCAATTGCAGAAGCTGCGCGGGACCTACACCGACGCGCTGCCCGGTTACGTCAATCCGAAAACCGGCCGCGTGCATACATCCTACGCGATGGCGTCGACCACGACAGGGCGGCTCGCCTCGACCGATCCCAATCTCCAGAACATTCCAATCCGCACGGCCGAGGGGCGCCGCATCCGCGCAGCGTTCATCGCGCCGGCGGGCATGAAATTGATCAGCGCCGATTACAGCCAAATCGAGCTGCGCCTGCTCGCGCATATCGCCGACATTCCGGCGCTGAAATCGGCTTTCGCGGAAGGACGAGACATCCATGCCATGACAGCGTCGGAGATGTTCGGGGTGCCCATCAAGGACATGCCGTCCGAAGTGCGCCGCCGCGCCAAGGCGATCAATTTCGGCATTGTGTATGGCATTTCGGGCTTTGGCCTCGCCAACCAGCTCGGCATCCCCAGAGGCGAAGCGGATGATTACATCCGCAAATATTTCGAACGCTTTCCCGGTATTCGTGACTACATGGATGCGACGAAGGCCTTCGCGCGCGACAAGGGTTACGTGGAAACGTTATTCGGGCGGCGGGTCTATATCCGCGAAATTCGTTCTAAAGTTCCAGGGCTCAGGGGTGGCGCGGAACGGGCGGCTATCAATGCGCCCATCCAGGGCACCGCGGCCGACATTATTCGCCGTGCGATGATACGCATGCCGACTGAACTTACAAAGGGAAATCTCGCCGCCCGCATGTTGCTGCAGGTCCATGACGAACTCGTCTTCGAAGCGCCGGACGCCGAAGCTGCGTCGACGTGCGAAACGGCAAGACAGGTGATGGAGAAGGCACCTCTGCCGGCCATGTCACTCTCGGTACCGCTGGTCGTCGAGGCCCGCGCCGCCAGGAACTGGGATGAAGCCCATTGATCGTGGCACGCGGAGCCGCAGGTCAAGTTCACCACAAAGAACGCGAAGGACAGCACAAATAAGGCGCGCGACTCGCCCAACTTATTCTTTGTGCTCATTGTGTGCTTCGGGGTTCAACAAACTGCGGCGGCGGGAGGACGTCGGATCGAGGGATTTTCGCCGCACAGCGGACACGCCGGATCGGGCCGGACGGTGACTTTACGGAAACGGGCAGCGAGTGCGTCGTAGATCAGCAGCTGGCCGGCGAGACTTTCGCCGATGGCGAGTATCTCCTTGAGGACTTCGAGGGCCTGAAGACTTCCCATGACGCCGGCAGCCGCGCCGAGCACACCTGCCTCGGAACAGGACGGCACGGCGTCCGGGGGCGGCGCTTCGGGGAAGATACAGCGATAGCAGGGATAAGGACCGCTCTGGTCATGTGCCTTGAACGTGGCCAGTTGCCCGTCAAATTCCGTCACGGCCGCCGAAACGAGCGTACGACCTGTGAAGTAACAGGTATCGTTGACGAGAAATCGCGTGGAAAAATTGTCCGAGCCGTCTGCCACGATGTCGTAGCGTCCGATCAGATCAAGCGCGTTGACAGAGCTGAGCCGCATGGCGTGAAGCTCGAGGGCGATGTCGGGATTGATCGCCCCCGCGGCGCGGGCTGCAGATTCGGTCTTGGCAACGCCAACGTCGTCGGTCCGATGCGCGATCTGGCGCTGGAGGTTGGAGAGCGAGACCGTGTCGAAGTCCACGATGCCGATGGTGCCCACGCCGGCCGCCGCCAGATAGAGAATCAGCGGACTTCCGAGCCCGCCCGCGCCGATGACCAGCACGCGCGCCGCAAGGAGTTTCGCCTGTCCCGGCCCGCCGACTTCCCTGAGGACGATGTGCCGCGCGTATCTTTCCAGCTGTTCGTCGCTCAATTTCATGGGGAAAGGATTAGAGCAGCCAGTCCGGCAATTGAAGCCCGGCACGGGCGCAGCGCCAGCCGGCGCCGGCGGGACTTGCCCGTTTTCCGGACGTCGAATGGCTTTTCTTGCGGCGAAGGGGGACGAAAGCCTATTCTTGCTGCCCGCGGGGCCGGCGAGCCAGGACCGTGAGACGAACGCTGTGGGCGATGTTGGGGAGTGGAGAGAAAATGTCTGAAAACAAGAATGGGCATTCGGGCGCGCATGGGCTCGAGAAACAGGGCTTCCGCAACCTCGTGGGCGTGCACTGGAATCTGACGGTCCCCGAACTATACGAGCGCGCGGTTCTCGGTGGCGAAAGTCAGATCGCCAGACATGGGCCCCTTGTCGCGCTGACCGGACAGCATACCGGCCGTTCCGCTTCCGACAAGTTCATCGTCCGCGACGCCGCGAGTGATTCCCAGGTCTGGTGGGACAACAACAAGGCGATGGAGCCTCAGGCCTTCGAGGCGCTGTTTCAGGCCATGATCGCCTATGCGCAGGGTCGGGAGCTTTTCGCCCAGGACCTGTTCGGCGGCGCCGACCTGACCCACCGCCTGCCGGTTCGCGTGGTGACGGAATTCGCCTGGCATTCGCTGTTCATCCAGCACCTGCTCATCGAGCCGACGGCAGGCGAGCGCGAGGATTTCTCGCCCGAATTCACCATCATCGACTTTCCGGGCTTTCAGGCCGATCCGGCAATTCACGGCTGCCAGACCGGGACGGTCATTGCAGTGAACTTCACCCGCAAACTCGTTCTGATCGGCGGCACGTCCTATGCCGGCGAAATGAAGAAATCCGTCTTCACGATCCTGAACTATTTGCTGCCGCCCAAGCGCGTCATGCCGATGCATTGTTCGGCGAATGTCGGCCGAAGCGGCGATTGCGCGATCTTCTTTGGCCTGTCAGGCACGGGCAAGACAACGCTTTCCGCCGATGCGAGCCGCACGCTCATCGGCGACGATGAGCATGGCTGGTCGGAAAACGGCATTTTCAATTTCGAAGGCGGCTGCTACGCGAAGGTGATCAAGCTTTCGCCGGAGGCAGAGCCCGAGATCTATTCCACCACAAGGCGCTTCGGCACCGTTCTGGAAAATGTAGTAATGGATCCCGTCACGCGCGAGCTCGACCTCGACGATGCGCGTTACACGGAAAATACCCGCGCCGCCTATCCGATCGATTTCATCCCCAACGCCTCGCGCGAGGGTACGGCCCCGCACCCCAGAAATGTCATCATGCTGACGGCGGACGCGTTCGGCGTGCTGCCGCCGATCGCCAGGCTCACGCCCTCGCAGGCGATGTATCACTTTCTGTCGGGGTTCACGGCGAAGATTGCTGGAACGGAAAAGGGCTTGGGCACTGAGCCGCAACCGACATTCTCAACTTGTTTCGGGGCGCCGTTCATGCCGCGCCATCCGTCCGAATACGGCAATCTGCTGCGCGATCTGATTGCTCAGCATCAGGCGGATTGCTGGCTGGTGAATACGGGCTGGACCGGGGGCGCCTTCGGCGCGGGCCACCGTATGCCGATCAAGGTGACGCGTGCATTGCTCGCGGCCGCGCTCGATGGAACGCTCGCCCATGTGGAGATGCGTCTCGATTCGCATTTCCACTTCCGCGTTCCGGTGTCGGTGCCGGGCGTGGAGTCACGCATCCTCAATCCACGCGACACCTGGAGCGATCCGGCGGCCTATGATGCACAGGCGCGCAAGCTAGTGGCGATGTTCCGGGAAAATTTCCGCAAATTCGAATCCCATGTCGCGGCCGACGTCCTCCAGGCCGCGCCGCACCTCGCGGAAGCGGCGGAGTAGAACCTGGGACCGCGGGCGTCCTCGCCCGCCCGCTGCCACACCAAATTAGCTCGACGTTAGGTCGACCGGCAGAAATGCGGGCGCGGGGGCACGCGGTCACAGGAACGACTAAATCCGCCGATAAACCCACACGCGAGCGGGGGGAAGATTGGCGAGTACCAGACCGGCGCGTTCGACGGTTATTTCTTCGTCGGCGGGAACAGGTGGCGTGAAGCCGTAGGAGAACTGCACAAGTGGGCCGCCTGAAGGCATCCGCGCCAGCGCCGAAGTAATGAGTGTGCGTCGCTGCGCGGGAGGGAAATTGAGCAGAGGTAGTCCGCAGACGACGCCTGCCAGTGGTCCGGTTTTTTCGGGAGGCAGAGTGCGATCCAGACGGAATGCATCACCTTCGATCACGCGCAGCCGTGGAAACCGTTCGCGCATGAAACGCGCTAGATCCGGATCGAATTCGACAGCGATCAAACGGTCGTAAGGAACGCCGCGCGCGATCAGGGCTTCGGTGACGACTCCGGTGCCTGGCCCAAGTTCAAGGACCACGCCGTGATTCGCCGGATCGATCTGCGCCGCGATCTTATTTGCGAGCGCCGGGCTGGACGGCGCGATGGCACCGATGCTGCGCGGTCTTGATATCAGTCGGCTGAGAAACAAGAGCCCGTCGTGGGCGCTCCGCGCCGCGGCGTTGGACATGGACTACGATCTCCCCTCAGGGCACGGAAACAAGATCCAATCGCCGCCGGGCCCAAATTGAAAGACGAAATGTTGTGATTTCAATGCGGAAGGGCAGCCGATCGTTTCAGCCGGCTCACGCGTCGGCGTCGCCGCCGAGGAATTCCTTCACGCGGGCGAAGAAGCCCTCCGACTCCGGGTGCATGCCGTCCTCGTTCTCCTTCTCGAAGGCGCGGAGCAGCTCTTTCTGCTTTCGCGTAAGCCGCACGGGCGTTTCGACCGCGATCTCGACATAGAGGTCTCCCGCCATGCCGCCCCCTCTGAGCACGCGCATACCTTTGCCGCGCAGCCGGATCTGCCGGCCGCCCTGCGTCCCTTCGGGGATGGTGACCTTGGAGCGTCCGCCGTCGAGGGTTGGAATTTCGATGCTGCCACCCAGCGCCGCCGTGACGAAGGAAACCGGCGCCCGGCAATGCAGGTCATGCCCGTCGCGTTGGAAGATCGGATGCGGTGCAACGGAAAGGAAGATGTAGAGATCGCCTGGCGGGCCGCCGTTCAGGCCAGCCTGACCTTCGCCGGTCAGCCGGATGCGCGTGCCCTCCTCGACGCCAGGCGGAATATTGACCGCGAGCGTGCGCTCCTTCGGCATATGGCCGCTGCCGCGACAGGGCTTGCAGGGATTGCGGACGATCCGCCCCGAACCGTGGCAGTTCGGACAGGTGCGCTCGATGGTGAAGAAGCCCTGCTGCGCCCGGATTTTGCCGGCGCCCGAACAGGTCGGGCAGGCCTCGGGTCGCGAGCCCGCTTCCGCGCCGGTGCCGCTACAGGCCTCGCAGGCCACGGCGGTGTTGACGCGAATTTCGGCGGCCTTGCCCGCAAATGCATCTTCGAGCGTGATCTCCATGTTGTAGCGGAGATCGCTGCCGCGATTCTGCCGGCGCCCGCGCTTCCCGCCCATCAGTTCGCCGAAGAGATCGTCGAAAACATCCGTGAAGGACGTCGCGAAATCGAAGCCGAAGCCGTTGGCGCGCCCGCCTGCGCCATTCTCGAAGGCCGCATGGCCGAAGCGGTCATAAGCCGCGCGCCTGTCGCCGTCCTTCAGGACGTCATAGGCCTCGTTGATTTCCTTGAACCGCTGCTCGCAGCTGTGATCGCCGGGATTGCGATCGGGGTGCAGTTCCTTCGCCAGCTTGCGATAGGCGCCCTTGATCTCTTCGATCGGAGCCTCTTTACGGCAACCCAGAACTTCGTAGAAGTCGCGCTTGCTCATTGCTGGTCAGAAATATGAATTCGGAAATCTGAAGTCAGAAAGTGAAAGACTCATTCTGTTCCGCCCCTGTTCTGACTTCCGATTTTCGTCTTCCGACTATGCCGCGCCTTTCTTCTTGTCGTCGACTTCGGTGAATTCTGCGTCAACGACATTCTCGTCGGGCTTCGCACCGCCCGCGCCTTCGGCGCCCGGCGCAGCGGCTTCCTGTTGCGCCTTGTACATCGCTTCGCCCAGCTTCATCGAGGCCTGTGCGAGCGTCTGCGTTTTAGCCTGGATATCTTCGACATCGTCGCCCTTCACCGCTTCCTTGAGCGCGGCCATCGCGTTCTCGATGGCAGTCCGCTCGCTCTGGTCAACTTTGTCGCCATGCTCGGAGAGCGCCTTCTCGGTCGAATGGACCAGCGCATCGCCCTGGTTCTTGGCCTCGGCCAGCGCGCGACGCTTCTTGTCCTCGGCCGCGTGGCTCTCGGCTTCCTTGACCATGCGCTCGACATCGCCTTCCGAAAGGCCGCCCGAAGCCTGGATGCGGATCTGCTGCTCCTTGCCCGTTGCCTTGTCTTTCGCCGTAACCGACACGATGCCGTTCGCATCGATGTCGAATGTCACTTCGACCTGCGGCACGCCGCGCGGTGCCGGCGGAAGGCCCACGAGATCGAACTGGCCGAGCAGCGTGTTGTCGGCCGCCATCTCGCGCTCGCCCTGGAAGACTCGGATCGTCACCGCCGTCTGATTGTCCTCGGCAGTCGAGAAGGTCTGACTCTTCTTGGTCGGGATCGTCGTGTTGCGCTCGATCAGTCGCGTGAACACGCCGCCCAGCGTTTCGATGCCGAGCGACAGTGGCGTCACGTCGAGGAGAAGAACGTCCTTGACTTCGCCCTTGAGCACGCCGGCCTGGATCGCGGCGCCCATGGCCACGACTTCGTCCGGATTGACACCCTTATGCGGCTCCTTGCCGAAGAGCTGTTTCACGACTTCCTGAACCTTCGGCATGCGGGTCATGCCGCCTACCAGAATCACTTCGTCGATCTGGTTTGCCGAAACGCCCGCGTCCTTCAGCGCCTGCTTCACCGGCGCAATGGTCCGCTGGATCAGTTCGTCGACGAGCGCCTCGAGCTTGGCGCGCGTGATCTTCATCGCAAGATGTTTCGGACCCGACGCATCCGCCGTGATGAAGGGAAGATTCACTTCCGTCTGCATCGCGGAAGAGAGCTCGATCTTCGCCTTCTCGGCGGCTTCCTTCAGCCGCTGCAGTGCAAGCCGATCGGTCCTGAGATCGATGCCGCTCTCTTTCTTGAACTCGTCGGCCAGGTAATTCACCAGCCGCTGGTCGAAATCCTCGCCGCCGAGGAACGTATCGCCATTGGTGGATTTCACCTCGAACACGCCGTCGCCGATTTCCAGCACGGAGATGTCGAATGTGCCGCCGCCCAGATCATAGACGGCGATCGTGCCGCCCTGCTTCTTGTCCATCCCGTAGGCGAGTGCGGCCGCGGTGGGCTCGTTGATGATGCGCAGCACTTCGAGTCCGGCGATTTTGCCGGCATCCTTCGTGGCCTGGCGCTGGGCGTCGTTGAAATAGGCAGGGACAGTAATGACGGCCTGGCTGATCTTCTCGCCGAGATAGGACTCAGCCGTTTCTTTCATTTTCTGAAGGATAAAGGCGGAAATCTCCGACGGCGCGAAGCGTTTGCCGTCACGGCCCTGCACCCACGCGTCGCCATTGTCGGCCTTGATGATCTTGTAGGGGACCATGCCCACGTCCTTCTGGGTCATGGGATCGTCGAAGCGGCGGCCGATCAGCCGCTTGATCGCGAAATATGTGTATTCGGGATTGGTCACTGCCTGGCGTTTCGCGGCCTGGCCGACCAGCCGCTCGCCATCTGCCGTAAAGGCAACGATCGAGGGGGTCGTGCGCGCGCCCTCCGCGTTCTCGATGACTTTGGGCGTGGCCCCTTCCATGACCGCGACACACGAATTGGTTGTGCCGAGGTCGATCCCGATGACTTTTGCCATTTTGCTTCCTTCCGTTCGGGCAACGGGGTCCTGGCCTCTTGCAGAGCGCCCTCCGGCCCGTCCCCATGAAATCGCGGCGGCGTCGGGTCAAAACCCTCACCGCGCTGGGGGGTATATAGGGGTGGGGTTTTGGCCCCGCAAGGCGCGAGAGGGCCGAGTTTGGCAGGTTCTTCCGGCCTCCGCACTGTGGCTTGGCATGGCTCCAATTTTTTCTTACATTGAGAAGTAAGAAAATAGGAGTTCCAGCCATGCGCATTACATCCAAGGGGCAGGTTACCATCCCCGCACGCATCAGGAAGGAAGCGGGCTTTCTGCCCAATACCGACGTGGAATTCGTTCCCGTCGGCCGTGGGGAAGTACGCCTTGTAAAAGCGACGAAGACGTCCGCGCGAAAGTCCCGGGGCGAACTGCTCGTCGAACACATGCGCGGAAGGGGGACGGGGAAGATGACTACAGATGAAATCATGGCGCTCATGAGGGGCGACTAGGTGGCCTCGGTCTTCGTCGACAGCAATATCATTCTGGACGTCTTCACGAAGGATCCCGCCTGGGAGACCTGGTCATCCAAGGCACTTCAAACTGCGGCCGACGTCGGGCGACTCGTTATTAATGCAATTGTGTTTGCAGAAATATCAGTTCACTTTGAACGAATAGAACAGGTGGACGAGGCACTGAGCTCGGTTTACGAAAGAGAGGCCATTCCGTTCGAAGCAGCCTTTCTGGCTGGCAAGGCATTCTCCACATATCGCCGACGTGGCGGATCAAGAACCTCGCCGCTATCCGATTTCTTTATCGGCGCACACGCAGCGGTAAGAGGCTACACCCTGCTGACGCGCGATGTGGGGCACTACGCAAGCTACTTTCCAAAGCTTCGCCTGATCGCGCCAGATTAGTCGCTTGCAGACGCACAGGACGCCCTAAAGCGCCGCGATCACTGCCGCGTTGAATATCTCGCTCATCTTGGCGCCGAGCGGTGCGATCTGGACGGGGCGCTCGAGGCCGACGAGCAGCGGACCCATGACCGTGACGCCGCCCAGTTGTTGCAGGAGCTTGGTCGAGATCGAGGCGGAATGGATGGCGGGCATGATGAGCACATTGGCGGTATCGCTCAGGCGGCAAAATGGATAAAGCGCCAGCATCTCGGGATCCAGCGCCGTGTCGGCGCCCATCTCCCCATCATATTCGAAATCGACGCCGCGCTGGTCGAGGATATGAACCGCCTCGACGATGCGTTCGCTGCGCTCGCTGCGCGGAAAGCCGAAGGTAGAGGAGGCGAGGAGCGCGACCCGCGGCTCGAAGCCGAAGCTCCTGACGACGCGCGCCGCCTGGATCGCAATTTCGGCGAGCTCCGCACTCGTTGGGATTTCATGCACGCTTGTATCGCCCACGAAGACGACGCGGCCCTTGGTGAAAATCACGATCAGACCGATAGAGCGCTGGCCTTTCGGCACGTCGAGCACCTGTCGCACATCGGCAAGCGCGCGCGAGTAACTGCTCGTCAC
This sequence comes from Rhizomicrobium sp., assembly GCA_036272695.1. Classification (GTDB taxonomy): domain Bacteria; phylum Pseudomonadota; class Alphaproteobacteria; order Micropepsales; family Micropepsaceae; genus Rhizomicrobium. The sequence goes on from DATAYG010000172.1 coordinate 115,211, forward strand.
GCCGGTGACCATTGCGTCGGCCTCGCTCAAGGCCAGCATGCAGGCCGCGTGGATGTTGCGGTCGTTGCGCACCATGCGCATGCAGTCGCGGTAGAGCAAACCGCGGCGCTGCAGTTTCTTGTAGAGCATGTCGGCATAGGCGGTGGTCTGCGTGGCCATTTGCGGTGTGCGGACTTCAAGTCCGACGTCTTCAAGACCGGACTTGCAGACGCATGTCCGCACAATTTCTTCACGTCCGACGAGGATCGCCTTGCCGAGACCCGAACTCTGGAAGGCTGCAGCGGCGCGGATGACTGCTTCCTCCTCGCCTTCGGCAAACACGACGCGTTTGGGATTGGCGCGCACGCGCGCGGCGATATTCTGGAAGAGATTGGCAGAGGGATCGAGCCGGGCCGACAGGTCGAGCCGGTAAGCGTCCGGATCTTTCAACTCACGGCGTGCAACGCCTGTCTTGACCGCCGCTTCTGCAACAGCGGAAGAGACACGCGAGATGAGCCGCGGATCGAACGGGACAGGGATGATGTAATCGGGCCCATAGGCGGGGCGCGCCTCGCCATAGGCAAGTGCGACTTCGTCGGGAACGTCTTCGCGGGCGAGCGCGGCCAGCGCGTGAACCGCCGCGATTTTCATTTCATTGTTGATCGTGCGCGCGCGCACATCGAGCGCGCCGCGGAAGATGTAGGGAAAGCCCAGGACGTTGTTGACCTGGTTTGGATAGTCGGAACGGCCGGTCGCGACTATCGCATCGGGACGGACTTCCTTCACCGCTTCGGGTGTGATTTCGGGATCGGGATTGGCCATCGCGAAGATGATCGGCGCCTTCGCCATCGTCTTTACCATCTCCTGCGTCACCGCGTCTTTCACCGACAGGCCGAGAAACACGTCGCTGTCCTTCAGCGCATCGGCGAGCGTCCGCGCATCGGTGTCCACCGCATGCGCGGATTTCCACTGGTTCATGCCGGTCGTGCGGCCGCGATAGATGACACCCTTGGTGTCGCAGAGAATGGCGTTGTCGTTCGGCAATCCCATCGATTTCAACAATTCGAGGCAGGCGATACCCGCAGCCCCCGCGCCGTTCACCACCACTTTGATGTCGGAAAGCTTTCGGCCCGTGAGATGCAGCGCATTGATGACGCCGGCGGCCGAGATGATCGCCGTGCCGTGCTGGTCGTCATGAAAGACCGGGATGTCCATCAACTCGCGCAGGCGCTCTTCGATCACAAAACAATCGGGCGCTTTGATGTCTTCGAGATTGATGCCGCCGAAGGTCGGTCCGAGATAACGGACACAGTTCACGAATGCATCGACATCCGTCGCGTCGACTTCGATGTCGATTGAGTCCACATCGGCGAAGCGCTTGAAGAGAACGGCCTTGCCTTCCATCACCGGCTTGGAGGCGAGCGCGCCGAGATCGCCAAGTCCGAGAATGGCGGTCCCATTGGAGATCACCGCCACCAGATTGCCCTTGGCCGTGTAGTCGAACACGGCATCGGGCCGCTCCGCGATCGCGCGCACTGGTACCGCCACGCCGGGAGAATAGGCGAGGCTCAGATCGCGCTGGGTCGCCATCGGCTTGGTTGGCCGGATCTCGATCTTTCCGGGCTTGCCGCCGGCATGAAAGGCGAGCACTTCTTCCTGGGTGAACGAGGGACGGGCCATGATCTGTCCGTTTTGCGGGTCCAAAGACTATCGCCCGCGGGCCTCGCGCCATTCAATGGGCGGGATTGCGCATGGAGATGAGAAACTCGGCTGCCGGCGAGACCGAGAGCCCCACACCCATGATGGCGCAATATCTCGAGATCAAGGCCGCCCATGACGGCTACCTTCTCTTCTACCGCATGGGCGATTTCTACGAGTTGTTCTTCGACGATGCGGTCAAGGCGTCTGCCGCCCTCGATATCGCACTGACGAAGCGCGGCCGACATCTTGGCAAAGACATCCCGATGTGCGGAGTCCCGGTCCATGCGGCTGAGCAATATCTGGAGAAGCTGATCCGGAAAGGCTTCCGCGTCGCAATCTGCGAGCAAGTGGAAGACCCGGCGGAGGCAAAGCGCCGCAGCGCCAAAGCAGTCGTCGGTCGCGAAGTCATCCGGCTCGTCACGCCGGGCACGCTCACCGAAGAATCGCTGCTCGAGGGGCGCACGTCCAATCTCCTCGCTGCGCTCGGTCGCTCGGGCGGCGAATACGCGCTTGCGACGGCGGACATGTCGACCGGCGATTTCAGCGTTTCGCTGCTTGCGCCGCCCGAACTCTCCGCGGAGCTCGCACGCCTCTCGCCGCGCGAAGTTCTTGTGCCCGATCTGCTGCTCGCCGAAAGCGAGTTCACCGAACTGCTCCGCGCGCTGGGGCCGGCGCTGACGCCGCTGCCCGCACGCAATTTCGATTCCGCCCAAGGCGAGCGGGCGCTCACGACGCTTTATCATGTCGCGTCGCTCGACGGCTTTGGCGGTTTCGGCCGCGCCGAGCTTTCTGCGGCAGGCGCGCTGGTCGGTTATCTCGAGCTGACGCAAAAGGGAAAACTGCCGAAGCTCAAGCCGCCGTCGCGCTCTTCGCTCGAGACGCGGATGAGTATCGATGCCGCGACGCGGAGAAATCTGGAGCTGGTCGAAACATTGTCCGGTACCCGTGCCGGAAGTCTGCTCGGAATCATCGATCGCACGCTGACCTCCGCAGGCGCCCGCGAACTCACCGGCAGGCTTTCAGCGCCGCTGAAGGGCATAACAGATATTACTTCACGCCAGGACGCGGTAGCGCTCTTCGTCTCGGAAGCCGGGTTGCGGGCCGATGTGCGCGAGATTCTTCGGCGGGCGCCCGACATTGCGCGTGCTCTGGCGCGGCTTGCGCTCCAGCGCGGCAGCCCGCGCGATCTGGGTGCGTTACGCGAAGGAATCGGTACAGCGCGCGCGTTGCGCGATTGCCTCGCCCGTGTCGACGATCCCCTCAAGCCGGCGCCCGGAGAAGTGGAAGCGGCACGGACGGCGCTCACAAATGGGATCGCAGAAACAAGCGCGTTCAGCGAACGGCTCGAACAGCTCCTTGTTGCAGAGCCGCCGGCAAATGGCCGGGATGGCGGCTTCATAGCGCCGGGCGCGCATGCCGTGCTCGATGACGCGCGCGCGTTGCGCGACGAAAGCCGGCGCGTCATCGCGGCGCTTGAAACACGCTACCGCTCCGAGAGCGGTATTCCGGCGCTGCGCATCCGCCACAATGGCGTGCTTGGTTATTTCATCGAACTGACGCCCGTGAATGCCGACAGGCTCGCGGCGAGCCCGGCGCGCGAGATGTTCCGGCACCGGCAGACCATCGGGAGTGCCGTGCGTTTTTCCACCGACGAGCTTTCGACGCTGGCGAGCCGTATCTCCGAAGCTGCGGACCGGGCGCTCGCAATCGAGCGCGAATTGTTTAATTCGCTCGCCGGGGAAGCTGCGCTCAACGGTACCACATTGCTTGCCATTGCCGGCGCTGTTGCCACGCTCGATGTGGCCAGCGCGTTGGCCGAGCTGGCCGCATCGGCGCGCCATGTGCGTCCGAAAGTCGACGAAAGCCTCGCTTTCGAAGTGCGGCATGGTCGTCATCCCGTTGTCGAAAGCGCTCTGGCGCAGACGGGAGCCGGTTCATTTGTTCCCAATGACTGCGATCTCTCGGCGGCAGGCGGCGGACGCATCTGGCTGGTGACGGGCCCGAACATGGCCGGCAAATCGACCTTTCTGCGCCAGAATGCGCTGATCGCGATCCTTGCGCAGATGGGCGCATTCGTGCCCGCCGAGTTCGCGCACATCGGTGTGATAGACCGGTTATTCAGCCGCGTGGGTGCGGCCGACGATCTCGCACGCGGCCGCTCGACCTTCATGGTCGAGATGGTCGAGACAGCCGCGATTCTCAATCGTGCGACGGAACGAAGTCTCGTCATTCTCGACGAAATCGGGCGGGGCACGGCGACGTTCGACGGCCTTGCCATCGCTTGGGCCACAGTCGAGCATCTCCACGCCGTCAACCGCTCGCGCGCGCTGTTCGCCACACATTATCATGAGATGACGGCTCTCGCCGGGCGGCTTGATTCACTCGTCTGCGTGACGATGCGCGTCAGCGAGTGGAAAGATACGATCATATTTCTTCATGAGGTAGCGCGCGGCGCGGCAGACCGTTCCTACGGCATTCACGTCGCCAAACTCGCGGGTCTTCCGCCAGCGGTGATCGCACGCGCCGAAGCCGTGCTGCGCGCTCTCGAAGAGGGCCGCGAGGGTCACAAGCCGCTGGCGCGGATCGACGACCTGCCGCTTTTCTCCGCGGTGCGTCAAGAAATTGGACCCGCGTCCGGCAGTGCTATTGAGGAACGACTGTCAGCCATTTTGCCGGATTCGCTCACGCCCAAGGGCGCGCTTGAATTGATCTATGAACTGAAGGCTCTTTTGAAATAGAAACTGTTGCCTTACCGTGTCGTCATCATCCGGCTTGCCGGGGCGATCCAATTTTTCGCCGCCGAGTGAAGCCGGCGGTGACGAGAACAATAAACGGAGCGAAGCGATGCATTATCTGCACACCATGGTGCGCGTGAAGGATCTCGACCGCTCGCTGCATTTCTATTGCGATCTCCTGGGGCTGAAGGAAATGCGGCGCGTCGAAAACGAGAAGGGCCGCTTTACGCTGGCGTTTCTTGCGGCGCCGGGGGATAGGCCGCGCGCGCTGACGGAATCTGCGCCAATGGTGGAACTCACCTATAATTGGGATCCCGAGGATTATGCGGGCGGGCGGAATTTCGGTCATCTCGCCTATCGCGTGGACGACATTTATGCCGTCTGCGACCGGTTGATGAAAGGCGGCGTCACCATCAATCGGCCGCCGCGTGATGGCCATATGGCCTTCGTGCGCTCGCCCGACGGCATATCCATCGAATTGCTACAGGAAGGCGCGCCGAAAGCGCCGGCTCAGCCCTGGAGTTCAATGCCGAATACCGGTTCGTGGTGAACGATGAGCGGATTCATTGTTGTCGGTATTGCACTCGCGGCCGTTGTTTTGATCCTCGCGGCCGGGCTTTCCACACTCTGGGTTGGCGGCGAGACGCAGCGCCGTTGGTCGAACCGCCTCATGCGTTACCGGGTCATCGCCCAGTTCATCGCAATTGTCATCGTGCTAATCGTGCTCTACTTCGCGAAAGGACATTGACCATGCTTGGGTACAATTCTATCCGAGTGACACCCGCGCCGGCTCTCCTGTTCCACTCCGCGGGAGTTCAAAAGAAGCTTACCGGATCAATGTCGACGGTGAGGCGTACGGAATTTGGTAATTTCACACGCGCGAGCCAGGCGCGGAGATAGGATTGCACATCCACACTGCGCCCTGCCTGCACGAGCAGGCGTTCGCGCGTCTGTCCGCGCAGAAGCTGATAGAAGGCAGGCGTCGGACCCCACACTTTCACGCCATGCGCATTTGGCGCCGCACGCGCGAGCTCGCGCCCCACGTCGCGTACCACGTCGCCATTGCGGCCTGAAAGAATGATTGCAGCAAGCCGGCCGAAAGGCGGCGCGGAGACGCGTTTGCGCGCGGCGATTTCCTGTTCGAAGAACGCATCGCGGTCGCCGCTTGCAAGCGCGCGCATCACCGGGTCGTCGGGATTGCGCGTCTGGATGAGAACGAGACCCGGCTTCTGCGCGCGCCCCGCGCGGCCCGATACCTGGTGTAACAATTGGAACGTCCGCTCGCGGGCGCGCAGATCGCCGTCGGAGCCGCCGAGATCCGCATCGACTATGCCGACCAGCGTCAGCTGCGGGAAGTGATGACCCTTGGCCACGATCTGCGTGCCGATGAGCACATCGGTTTCATGCTTCGCCATGGCACGGATCGCGGCCTGTGTTTCAAGCGGCCCGTGCAGGGTGTCGCTGGATGCGATCGCAACACGGGTATCGGGAAACGCGGCGGCAAATTCTTCCGCTACGCGCTCAACGCCCGGCCCGCAGGCGATAAGGGTTTTCTCCGCCCGGCATTGCGGGCATTTGAGCGGCGTCGGCATCTCGAAGCCGCAGTGATGGCATGCGACGCGGCGCTGATAGCGATGCTCCACGAGCCAGGCTGAGCATTGCTGGCAGATGAGCTTGTGCCCGCAGGCTTCGCACAAGGTGAGCGGCGCATAACCCCGCCGGTTGAGGAACAGCATGGCCTGTTCGCCGGCAGCCAGCGTTGCGGCGACCGCCGCGCGCAACGGTGTGGACAGCCATGTTCCGGGCTCGACACGCACGTGGCGCAGGTCGATCAGCCGGATTTCCGGCATCACCGCGGCGCCATGCCGGCGCGGCAGCTTCAGCCAGTGATAACGGCCGCCGGACGCATTGACGAATGTTTCAAGCGATGGCGTGGCGCTTGCGAGCACGATTGGACATTTCTCGAGCTGCGCGCGTACGACCGCCATGTCGCGCGCGTGATAGATCACGCCGTCTTCCTGTTTGTAAGCTTGTTCGTGCTCTTCATCCACGATGATGAGTCCGAGCTCCGGAAATGGAAGAAACAATGCGGAGCGTGCACCAGTGACAACGCGCGCTTCGCCCGAAAGGACTGCGCGGTATATGCGCCGCCGCTCTTTGGGCGAGAGGTCGGAGTGCCATTCGGCAGGCCGGCAGCCGAAGCGCGAAGCAAAGCGTTCGAGAAACTGCACGGTCAGCGCGATCTCCGGCAGCAGGATCAGAGCCTGCCGTTTCTGCCGGAGTGCTTCGGCCACAGCTTCGAAATAGGTTTCAGTCTTGCCCGATCCTGTTACGCCGTCGAGCAAAGTAACGGAAAATCCCGGGACCGCGCGCCTGCGGAGCGCAGCGGGCTGGACGCTCGCGATCCCGGGATTTACACTCCTGCAGAGTTCTCGTGCCGCGTATTCCTGTTCGGAATTTAATTCAGCGGGCGCAAATTCCGGATCCGGAATTGGTAACGGCGGGAATTCTGGCAGGTCGATGCCGATGAGTGCGCCCGCATCGACCAGTCCACGGACGACCTGCGGCGTAACATTTGCTTCCTGGGCGATCGCACCGGTGCTGCGCGCGAGACCGTCTTCCGCAAGCGCCAGCACACGCACCCGCGACGGCGTGAGGCGCGGTGGAGTTTCGCCCCCCCGCACGTAACCTGTGCGTGGTATTTCCGGTTCGAAGGCCCGGCGCGCGCGTAGCGCCATGGCGAGCACCATGCCGGGCGGGGTCAGCGTATAGCGCGCCGTCCAGTCGATGAAATCACATAAGCCGCAAGGAAGTCGCGGATTGCCGGGGAAGGGTGCTGCGTGTTTCAGCCGCTCTTCCGCGACGCTTCCATCCGCTTCGCCCCAGACGATGCCAAGAAGCACGCGCGGCCCCAGCGGCGCCGCAACGACGGCGCCGCGCGACAGTTGCTGATCCAGAATATAATCATATATGCCGCTCAGTGGCAAAGGAAGAAGCACGCCCGCACGAATCTTCTGTGTGGAGGCAGCGCGGGGCTTCAAGGCGGCGTCATTCATCGCTACACTTTGCGCCGTCGCAGTCGAAGGTCAATCGCGTGAACAACAAATGACGGAGAGTGCTCCATCACGAGCGCCGGCGAAAGCCGCCGCAGAGGCAGTGAAGGCTTACATCCGCATGCATCGCGCGCAGCTTTCGCGCGATGGCGAAATTCTTGCGCTCCTCCTGCCCGAACGGTTCGCATCGGGTGAGGTCCGTGATCTGCAGCGGTATGTGATCGATCGTCTCGCAACCGAGAACGTCGCGCTGCGGACGGAACGCGATGCTTTGCGCAATAGACGGGCGCGGGCCGTCCATCTGGGAGATGGCGTGCGTCGAATGGTGCTCGATCTCGTGGATGCACGAAGCTTTGAAGAAGTCATCGCGATTGCAAAATCGTCCGGTGCAAGATTCTCTGCCGAGCGCGCGGCGCTTTGTGTGGAGGGCGAAGAATCGTCGCGGCCGAAAGGTTCAACCGGTGTACGCCTGATCGCATCAGGCATGGTGGATGCGCTGCTCGGCGAAGAGGGCGCCGCCGCAGTTCTTTCGAACGGCGGGGGCGTTTTGCTTGGGCATGGCGGTGGCGAATGCAGGAGCATTGCGGCATTTCGGTTGAAGATCGGCGATCCTGCCGCGATCTATGTCATCGGCGCGCGCGAGGAGCATCGCTTCGATAGTGAGGAACTGATTACCGATCTCACCTATTTTGCGCGCGCGCTCGAACGCGCCATTCGCGCATGGCTCGATCTGCCGAAGCTTTGAAACGGGAATGGCTCGCGGCGCTCACCCATGAACGCCGCCTGAGCCCGCACACGCTGCGCGCCTATGGCGACGATGCGGCGCGGTTTCTCGCCTTCGCGCAAGAGCATGTCGGCGGAGCGTTGGACCAGCGCAGCCTCGCCGCGCTGAAACCCGCCGATTTCCGCGCGTTCATCACCCGCCGCCGCAATGAAGGGCTTGGCGCACGTGGCGTACGCCGTGCCATGTCGGCGCTCAGAAGTTTCTTTCGCCATCTCGCGCGGGAAGCAATACTGGAAAATCCCGCCGCGAAGGCTACGCGTACGCCCAAACTCGCACGCACCTTGCCGCGGCCGCTGACCGAAGGGGACGCAGCGCGCACGCTCGAGGAAGCATCCAATAATGGGGTCGCCTGGATTGCCGCGCGCGATGGGGCGCTGCTCACACTTCTTTATGGCGCGGGCTTGCGTATTTCCGAAGCGCTTGCGCTGCGCCACCACGATGCGCCGCTCGGCGAATGGCTGACCGTTCTCGGCAAGCGCAACAAGGAGCGTAGCGTTCCGGTCATTCCGGTGATGCGCGAAGCCATTGCGCATTACATCGCCCAGCTTCCGTTCGCAGTCGAGCCCGGCGGGCCGCTCTTTCTTTCGCGGCGCGGCAAGCCCATGAGCGCGCGCGACGCCCAGGCGCTGATGCAGCGGCTGCGTAGCGCATTGGGGCTCGCCGAAAGTGCGACGCCACACGCGCTGCGTCATTCCTTCGCCTCGCATCTGCTCGCCAATGGCGGCGATCTGCGCGCCGTGCAGGAATTGCTCGGCCACGCCTCGCTCTCCACCACGCAGACTTACACCCAGATCGACACGAAAAAACTGCTTGCGGTCTACAGGCGCGCCCATCCCCGCGCGCGCTAACCCCCCGCCCAATCTCCCCGCGCTGGTGGGGGAGAGGAAATCTCTGCGGCATCTGAGCGCTGCAATCTGGCGAACCGTGCCAGACTGTCCTAAGAACGTTCCCGGGGACCGAGACAATGGTCGAAGCGAAGAACGGGGCGCGGACGCGGGGCATGGCGTTCGACTGGGAGTTGCAGGCAACGCAGCCCGCGATTATCCGCGCCCGCGATTACTGGCAGTCGCGCCGCGGCGACCGCGCAATGCCGAACCGGGCCGACCTCAACCCTATTGCGATGCGCAGCTTCACCGAACATGTGGGACTGGTCGAAATCCGACGCGATACGGGCGCAGAGGTAGATTATTTCATCCGCCGCGCCGGCACGATATGGGAGGCCGTCTTCGGCCCGATGACGAGCCGCCTGATCCAGGAATCCTGCCGCCCGAGATCGAGACGCGCTGGCGGGAGGTTTTCGATGCGGTTTGCCAGGCGAAAGCACCGCTACGGGTGATGACCGACATCCTGTTCCAGAATAAGAGCTGGCTTGAAGCCGAGATGTTCGTGGGCCCGCTTGGCGACCGTGAGGTCGCGATGCTTTTCCTCGCCTTCGCCTCCTGGAACCGGGATCTGTCCGGCTGAATTGCGCGCCTTCGCGTCCAGGTCTGCAGAAGGCGAACTCGAAACCCGCCGTCGGGAATGACAAATCCGCGCGATGATAGTAAGCCTGAGCAACGTCACATCGCGAGAAGCCATGCCCGAAAGAGTGGAACAGAGTCTGCCCGCCTGGCTTTACACGGACCCGGGTTTTTTCGAAACGGAGCGCCGCGGTCTTTTCCCGCACGCTCCGCATCTTGTTTGCCATGTGAACGACATTCCGGATCCCGGCGACTATCAAACACTCGACATTCTGGGCGAAAAGTTCTTCTCGCTGCGCGGTGCCGACGGCCGGGTGCGAAGCTTCCACAATGTCTGCCGCCACCGCGCCTCGCGGATTGCGGAAGGCGCGCACGGCAATTGCGGCCATCGTCTGGTCTGCTCCTATCACGCCTGGAGCTATGCGCTCGACGGGGCGCTCAAATCCGTCCCGCCCTGGCAGGGCTTCGAAGATCTCGATCGCGCGCGCTACGGCCTTGTTCCGCTCGAACAGGAGATCTGGCGCGGCTTTATCTTCGTTCGCGCGGAAAAGGGTGCGCCTTCCGTAGCGGAGATGATGGCGCCTTATGACGATGAGATCGCGATCCATGATTTCGAGAGCCTTGTCCCCCAAGGCCGCGTGACGCTCCGGCCGCGTGCCGTGAACTGGAAGAACGTGGCCGACAATTACGGCGACGGTCTGCACATCCCCATCGCCCATCCCGGCCTCACCCGCCTGTTCGCGGGCAGCTACAGGCTCGAGGCCAAGGCCTGGGTGGACAAGATGGAAGGCCGCATCACCGAACGTCCCTCGACGAATCGCTCCGAACGTCTCTACCAGTCGCTTCTGCAGGTCTTCGAGCATCTGCCCGAGGAACGGCGCCGCATCTGGAGCTATTACCGGCTGTGGCCCAATCTTGCCTTCGACGTCTATCCCGACCAGGTCGATTTCATGCAGTTCGTCCCGGTGTCGCCGACGGAAACGCTGATCCGCGAGATCGGCTATGTGCAGGTGGATAAAAGGCGCGAAGTTAGGCTTGCCCGCCATTTGAACTGGCGCATCAACCGGCGGGTCAATCTCGAGGACACCGCCCTCATCGCCGGCGTGCAGGCCGGTATGTCGTCATCGAGCTATGTGACCGGACCGCTTTCCAAGGCCGAAACCTGCCTCGCCGCCTTCGCCCGGCGTCTCAGAGAAGCCCTGCCGGAAGCAAATTTCGAATCGCCGGAAGCCGCCGCCGCATACACCCTCCGCCGCGCACGGGGTAGCGCAGCTTTCATTGGACCCGGCTCAGGGTGTTGCACACCGTAATCCGGGACGTGGCGAGTTGCCACTCACACAGACCGATCATAGCTTCTGCGGCGTCCGGAGTGGCTCACCCGGATCCCGCTTCGGAACTTCACCGAAAATCCCGCTCGTACCCCTTCCGTCCGCCCCCTGATTCCTGTACTTGATCGCCCGCAGGCCGCCTTAGCTCAGCCGGTAGAGCACCGCATTCGTAATGCGGGGGTCGGGTGTTCGAGTCACCCAGGCGGCACCAGCGTATGCCTCGCTGCTAATCGATTGACCGATGAGTAAAGCGCTTTCCGGTTGGATTGAATCGCCTGAGAGTACTTGCCCCTCCGACCCTTGTGGCTACCTCCTTCACCCTGGGAGGGAAAAGCTATGGACCTGCCTTTCCTTCCTCCCCAGCGCGGGGACGTGCCGAGCGTAGCGAGCGGAGGGTGAAGCAGTAATTCAACACGATCGGAATTCGCTCCAAGAAGAGGGCCTCTGACAATGTTAGAAGTAAATAATTTCTGAAGGAGTTGTGTCGCGCTGGAGCCCAAAGCGTGCACCGCTACGCCAAGGTTTCCGGGGAAGATGCAACGTGCATGCCCGAATCTTTCATGCCCACATTTGTCCTCGATAAAATGGGACTCACAGCGACGCTTGAGACGAGCATTAGTACCCTTGTGCAGTATAACGAAGGTACACAAGTGCGTCGCGAGCTAAAGATAGGCAAGCAGAGTGCCGATCCTATGGGAATACTCGGCCGTCAACTCAATGGCTGTCGAGCAGGCATGGTCAGAATACCGGAATTCGTGGTGCCGCTGACTGCGTCGCACCATTGTCGTTCGCGGCGGCAGGGGACAGTCAGGTTTTATATGGGGAGCCCGGCGGCCAACGCTCCATCGCCATCTGTCTTGCAGAGGAGCGCCGAGACATATCGGCAAGTATCGGCGCGCCACTCGTGGGATAAGGTCCGATGGCGCGCGAGACCGCTCGAAGTTTGATGCGTTCTGCTTGTGTGGCGCGCCGCGCGGACAAGTTCCGAGGCTTCGCATCCGCGGTTTGCCGGGAGAAGGATGGATTTATGAGGCTGCCCAGGATCTGCGCCATTGCGTTTTGTGCCGCGGTGGCGATCCCGGCGGGAACGCGCGCCCAGGACCCTTCGCCGCCCGGGGCCCAGAACGGCGCCCCTCAGCCTGGCGTGACGCAACCCCCGCTCACGACGCAACAGCTGGACGAGCTGGTGGCACCGGTCGCGCTCTATCCGGATGCACTGCTGGCCGATGTGCTGACCGCATCCACCTATCCGCTCGAAGTGGTGGAGGCCGATCGCTGGATCACCGACCCCAACAATCCGGCGCTCAGCGGCGACGCGCTGGCAGATGCGCTCAACGGTCAGGATTGGGATCCGAGCGTCAAATCCCTGGTGCCGATTTCCGGGGTTCTGGAGATGATGGACGCGCATCTCGACTGGCTGGAACAATTGGGAGAAGCGTTTCTCGCCGATCCCGGTGCCGTCATGGAAGCGGTGCAGCGCATGCGCGCGCGGGCGCAAAGCGCCGGCAATCTCAGCTCCAACGGCGAGCAGACGGTGACCAACGAAGACGGCGATATCGACATCTCTCCGCCGCCTTCCGATGAGGTCGACGTTCCGCAATACGACCCGTGGTGCGCCTTCGGCGATTGGTCCTCGCCGCCCGTCCCGCCTTACTACTACTCAGACTGGCCGGGCTACTGCGAGCCGGCGGAGTATGCCGTGGAGTTCGGCCCTGGGATCGCGTGGCCCTTCGATTACTGGGATTGGGGATATTTCGACTGGCGCCACCACCGGATCCGCATCCATCGCGACAGGTACGAAAAATTTCATTCCGGCGCAGGGCCGAGAAACGCAGGGCCGAGGAACGCAGGTCCGAAGAATGTGGGGCCGAAGGACGATGTCTGGCACCACGAAACCGTGCATCGCGCCGGCGTGCCCTACAGCAATCCGCACAACGTCCAAAATTTCGGGCAGCCGCGGATCGAGCACGAACCTTTCCAAGGCTACCAGGGGCAGGCCGAGACCGTTCGGCCTGAACGTCGCATGCCGCCGACGCTCGAGAGTTTCGGCCCGGGGCCGGTCGTCCACATGGAGTCGCAACGCGGCATGACGAGCCGCGGGTTTTCGGGAGGATTTCATTTTGGCGGCGCGCCGAGAGGCGGTGGATCTCCAGGCCATAGAGGACATTGACGACATGCGCGCTCGGCAATTGTTTCAACCGAAATCCCCGAATCGAATTGTTGGTCCGCGAATGAGGGCGTTCGGGCCTGCGCTTGTTGTACTGACTTCGTGCTGGTGCCTGGCGGCACAGGGCCAGGCCGCGAACGGGCCGGAAGGTTTCACCAGCCCTAAGCAGGCAGTCGATGCGCTGGTCGCGGCCGAAAGCGGGGACGATCCGGCACACCTGCTCGCGATATTCGGACCGGCCGGACGCGACCTGGTCAGCTCGGGCGACAGGATCGCGGACGGCGAGGCGCGAGCCCGTTTCGTCGCGCATTACCGGGAACACAGCGAGATCGTCCAGGATTCGCCGGACCGGGCGACTCTTCTCGTCGGCACCGAACAATGGCCGTATCCGATACCGGTCGTGCGCACTGACAACGTCTGGCATTTCGACGCCGCAACTGGCGCGCAGGAAATTCTCAATCGCCGGATCGGCCGCAATGAGTTGAGCGCCATGGATGTGTGCCGCGACTACGTTCGGGCCCAGGGCGATTACGCGGCCGGTCGCGCGACCGCGAAACTTCCGCCCGAATTTGCGCAGAAATTCGTGAGCAGCCTGGGCCAGCATGACGGCCTTTACTGGCCTGCCGCTCCCGGCGAGAATGAAAGTCCGATTGGGCCGCAGATGGCGGCTGCCCGGGCGGAGGGCTATGCCGGCGGCACGGGGCAGCGCGGCAGCGCCCACGAGCCCTATCACGGCTATTACTACAGGATCCTGACGCGGCAGGGGCAGGCGGCGCCCGGCGGCGGCCGCGATTACATCGTGAACGGCCGCATGACTCGCGGCTTTGCGCTCATCGCCTTCCCGGCAACATACGGCAATTCCGGCGTCATGACCTTCATGGTCAACCAGAACGGAATAGTCTTTCAAAAAAATCTCGGCCCCGACACCGCAACCGTCGCCACCGGCATGACGGAATTCAATCCGGATCGAACGTGGAAAATGCGATAGCAACGCAGCTGCGGGACCTCCGCGCAGGCGAGCGCACCGCGTTCAGCGGTCGTATACATCCGTGATCAGCGCGTATGCGCGCAGCTGCAGAGTTGTTGAACTATGACGAGCACAAAGAATTGTCGCGTGCAGTCCGCGTTCGCCATGGCTTCTGCGGGCGAGAGAACTTAGTCCTGCCGAAGCTGCGGAGCAACGTAGGATGAGGGCGCGACGCGGCCGACTGCCCAAAACGCTGGACGGCTTCTGTGCCCTCGGCGAAAATGCCCCGATGCGGTCGCGATGCCTCGTTCTGGCGGGCGTTTTTCTCATCGGCATTGCCCCTGACGGGATGGCGCAACATCCCTCCGCGCATTCGCCGGTCGAGACTGTCGTCGTCACCGCCAACGCGGCAGGCCCGGCAATCTGGCATGCGGCCAGAGGCGATGCCGACGTCGCGATCCTGGGCATTGTCGAGCCGCTGCCCGACAATTTTGCCTGGAATACCAAACCACTGGAAACGATCCTGGGCGAAACCCGCCTCGTGCTGCTGCCGGCGCAGGTCCGCATGGCTGTTTTCAGCGGCGCCTGGTTCTATCTCACCGAGGGCGATCTCCTGCACCCGCCCGCGGGCAGAACGCTGTGGGATATTCTCGATCCGCGCCTCGCGGCGAGGCTTGCGCGGATTTGCGAATTGCTGCACGAGCCGGAGGACGAATACAGCAACGATTCTGCCATTCGCGCCGCGATGCGCCTCGGGAGCGATTTCCGTCACGTTTATTATTTGACGACGCATGAACCGGAGGATTCGATCGCCGCGCTCGCACGGGCACACCGCGTGGCGGTCCGGCGTATTGCCTCCTACGACTTGGTCCCCAGCGCCGAGGACCTCTTGGAATTGCCACCCGCCGAGACGGGCCGCTGCATCGATGCCGAAATCCGCGACATCGATTTCTACAGCGGGCATGTATCCGCTGCCGCTAACGCCTGGGCAACCGGCAATGTGGGAGGCATGATGGCGAACTGGGCACCATCAAATTACTACCAATGTCTCGTCGGGTTGTCGCCGCACGCCGTTGCCATCGATGCGCGCTCGATCGGCGATACGGTGCAGGCGGTCGAGGATGCGCTCGCACACGGCGGACACACGCTTGCCATCGTCGATATCGGCATCCTGCGCCGCGGGGACGGCGTGCTCGACAGATTGAAGGCCGCCGGCGTTTCCATCATCGGCCCGTGATGACTGTTTTAATGCTGGCCTGCGCTGCCACGGCATTTGAGCGCCGCCCGCGGGTCATCCGAATGCGAGATGCACGCTGATCGCCGCGATGATGGCCGTCAGCACGACCGAGAGGATGATCTCCAGACGCACGCTTTCGTCGGAAAAGATACGGCTGTCGCTCAGCATTTTATTTGTCCGCACGAAGCGGATCGACGCGATGACGATGATCGCGACGCCGACGCCGACAAGCGCGCCGCCGTCGAAACGGCCCGTTTCCCAGGTCGGCATCGGCAGCCGGGCAAGCTTCCTGGCTGGCAGCGAACCCGCATGGGCAAGCTCGATCAGCACCAGATAGAATTTCTCGACCACGAAGCCGAGCGCAATGACGGCGATGCCGGTGCGCACCCAGGCAAGGAACGTCCGCTCGTTGGCGGCATGGTCCGAATATTGCGGGATCATAATTAGTCTCCCCTGCCGCCCGCGCGCTGAACATCAGTTTCGACGGGAAAACTATTCGATCCTGTCCGCCACGTCCATCGCTTACCCCGATGCCTGTGTTCACTACCAGGACACCAGGGACGCCAGGAGTCGTTGCGCGCAAAGAGCGCCCTTTCACCCTGGTGTGCTTCGTGCCTTGGTGATGAATTCGATGCCGTGAGAGCTGCGCGGCTCTATGACCGGACGAGCCAGGAGCCCTTCGCCCTCGACACCAATTCTCTTTTCAGAAGCGCATCCATCTCTGCGTCCGGGATGTTCTCCTCGCGCGATCGCAGCTTTGCCCGGAGCACGGTCCAGAGCGCCACTTCCTGCCGAGGCAGCGCGCGCGCAACGCCTTTCGCGCCGGTACGTCCCAAGTCGCAGCAATTTTGGCATAGAAGCCTTCCCGGTCTTCCGCGAGCATCACGCGAACCACAACGGGAGGATGATCATGAAAATCTGCCGTCTCGCACTCGCCACCGCCGCCTTTGTTTCGCTGGCCGCCGGCGCCCAGGCCGAAGTCAAATCGGTCGTGCTCGTTCACGGCGCCTTCGCCGACGGATCGGGATGGATGCCGGTGGCAAAGATTCTCGAGCGGGACGGCTACACCGTGCAGATCGTGCAAGAGCCGGAAACGACATTCAAAGATGATGTCGCAGCGACCAAACTCATTCTCGACAAGGCCGGCCCCTCAGTGCTGGTGGGCCACAGCTATGGCGGCATGATCATCACCGAAGCCGGCACGGATCCCAACG
>DATAYG010000173.1:0-4461 GCA_036272695.1 Rhizomicrobium sp.
GCCCGTGTCGAGTCCCACCAATATGACGCGACATTAAGAGGAAAGCTGGAGAGCATGCGACAACATTTGCATGCTACCTCCTAGAGGTTAGATTATGGCTCAGATCAGAGCAGATGAGATCTCCCGCATTCTGCAAAGCGAGATCGAAAATTTCGATGCGGTCGCCAACGTCTCCGAAACCGGTTCGGTCATCACCGTGGGCGATGGTATCGCTCGCGTTTACGGTCTGGAAAACGTCATGGCCGGCGAATTGGTCGACTTCGGCAACGACGTAGTCGGGATCGCGCTCAACCTCGAAGAAGATCAGGTTGGCACCGTGCTTCTCGGTGACTACAGCAACGTCAAAGAAGGCGATCAGGTCCGCCGTACTGGAAAAATCATGGCCATCCCGGTCGGCGATGCCATGATCGGCCGGGTTGTGAATTCGCTCGGCGTGCCGATCGACGGCAAAGGTCCCATCGCAGCCAGCGGCACGAACCCGCTCGAACGCCTGGCGCCCGGAGTGGTCGACCGTCAGCCCGTCAAACAGCCATTGCAAACCGGCATCAAAGCTATCGATGCCATGGTGCCCATAGGTCGCGGCCAGCGCGAACTCATCATCGGCGACCGCCAGACCGGCAAAACCACTGTCGCGCTCGACACTATCATCAACCAGCGCGGCCAGGATGTCATCTGTATCTATGTCGCCATCGGACAGAAGCGCTCCACCGTAGCGCAGGTCGTACGCTCGCTCGAAGAGCACGGCGCCATGGAATACTCCATCGTGGTCGCCGCCACCGCCTCCGATCCGGCGCCCATGCAGTACATTGCCCCCTACGCCGGGTGCGCCATCGGCGAGTTTTTCCGCGACTCTAGTCGCCACGCCCTCTGCGTCTACGACGACTTGTCCAAGCACGCTGCTGCGTACCGTGAAATTTCGTTGCTGCTGCGCCGTCCGCCCGGGCGCGAAGCCTACCCGGGCGATGTCTTCTATCTGCATAGCCGATTGCTGGAGCGGGCAGCTAAGCTGTCCGACGAAAAAGGCGGTGGTTCCCTCACCGCTCTGCCCTTCATCGAAACCCAGGCTGGCGACGTTTCCGCCTACATTCCAACCAACGTCATTTCGATCACCGATGGCCAGATCTACCTCGAAGGGGATCTCTTCAATGCCAACATCCGGCCCGCCATCAACGTTGGTCTTTCCGTCAGCCGTGTCGGCGGCAGCGCACAGATCAAGGCCATGCGCACGGTGGCCGGCAGCTTGCGCCTCGAGCTCGCGCAGTATCGCGAACTCGCCGCCTTCGCCCAGTTCGGTTCGGATCTCGACAAGTCATCCCAGGACGCGCTCAACCGCGGCAAACGCTGGGTTGAGGTGCTCAAACAAGGCCCCTATTCGCCCGTTCCCGTCGAGCGGCAAGTTGCCATTATGTTCGCCGGCGGCCAGGGCTTCCTGGACGATATCCGCATCGAAGATGTGCGCCGTTTTGAGGCCGAGCTGAACGGCTTCCTGGATAACGCTAAGCCTGGCCTGCTGCCTTCCATCCGTGAGAAGCGCGAGCTGAATGATGAAATCAAAGGTCAACTGAAGGACGCTCTGAACGAATTCAAGAAGCGCTTCCAAAGTGGTGACAAAAAGCCGGCCCAACCGGAAAAGACCCCCGCACCGGCGGACCGCAACGGGAAACCTCCTCAACAGCCCGAAGCCAAGCCCGAGACGCAGAACAACAAGCTGCGGCAGGAAGAATCCCAACGCCAGCCGGAACCAGCTAAAAGCAGCGTATAAACGATGCCGAGCTTGATCGACATCCGGCGCCGCATCCGCAGCGTCAAGAATATGCAGCAAATCACCAAGGCCATGAAAATGGTCTCGGCCGCCAAGCTGCGCCGCGCCCAGGAACGCGCCATGGCCTCGCGTCCCTACGCGAAGATGATGGATCTTGTCCTGCGCAATATCGCCGCCGCTGCCAAGAGCAACGAAGAGGCCGCGAGTTTTCCGCTGCTTGCTGTACGGGAAGAAAAGCGCGTCCAACTGATCCTGGTGTCCAGCGACACCGGCCTGGCCGGCGCCTTCAACGCCAATCTCTTCCGCATGCTGCAGCGCTTTGTCGACGAGCGTTCGGGCGCTGATCTGCGCGTCGAAGCCATCGGCCGAAAAGGCCGTGACTACTTGCGCCGCCGCAACTTCAACGTAACCGGCGAGCACGTCGGCATCGTTGAAAAGCCCAACTACGACCAGGCTTCGGAAATCGCTCTGCGCTTCATCGAGCAGTACCGGAATTCCGAAATCGACGCCTTATATCTGGTTGTGAACGAGTTCAAAACCGTTATGACGCCCAACCTGGTTCTGCGCAAGATCCTGCCCGTCGAGTTGCCGGCCGGCGATAACGAACAGATCGACTATATCTACGAGCAGTCGCCCGACGAGCTGCTTCGTTCGCTGCTCCCGCGCTACGTCGAGATGGAAATCTACCGGGCACTGCTCGAATCCCTCTCGGCCTATCACGGTGCGCGTATGACCGCCATGGATGCCGCCAGCACGAATGCCGGCGAGATGATCGATAAGCTCACGCTGAATCTGAACCGTGTTCGACAGGCATCCATTACCCGCGAAATTATTGAAATTGTCAGCGGCGCAGCCGCTTTGTAAACAGGATTGGAGTTTTTATGGCAACCGCCGCCGTTCCAGATAAAGATGTTCCGACAGATAAAGGTGTAGCCGAGGGCCACGTCATCCAGGTGGCCGGTCCCACCATCGAGATCCAATTTCCCGAGGGACAAGTTCCGAAGATGCTGAACGCGATCCACGTCACCAGCGAAGGCTTCGATGTGCCCACGAAAATCGATATCACCGCCGAAGTCGCGCAGCATATCGGCGAGGGCCGGGTCCGTACCATCTCCATGGAAGCCACCGATGGCTTAGTCCGCGGTATGAAAGCTTACGATCTCGGCACGCCGATCAGCGTGCCGGTAGGCAAAGAAACGCTGGGCCGTGTCATGAACGTGCTCGGTCAACCGGTCGACAACATGGGCCCGGTGCAAACCTCGCTCCGCTCGCCCATCCACCGCCTGGCGCCCACCTTTGAAGATCAGTCCACCCAGCTCGAGATGTTCGAAACCGGCATCAAGGTCATCGATCTTCTCGAACCCTATCTCCGCGGAGGCAAGATCGGTCTCTTCGGCGGCGCCGGCGTCGGCAAGACCGTCATCATTCAGGAACTCATCAACAACATTGCCATGAAGCACGGCGGCGTTTCCGTGTTCACCGGCGTGGGCGAACGTACCCGCGAAGGCAACGACCTATGGCTGGAAATGCAGGAGTCCGGGATCGTCGATCCGAAAGATTGGAAGAAGTCCAAGGTTGCCCTGATCTACGGCCAGATGACCGAACCCCCAGGCGCCCGTCTCCGGGTCGGTCTTACCGGTCTCACCGTCGCCGAATACTTCCGTGATGAGGAAGGCCAGGACGTCCTGCTCTTCATCGACAATATTTTCCGCTTCACGCAGGCCGGTTCCGAAGTATCCGCTCTGCTCGGCCGCATGCCGTCCGCGGTCGGCTACCAGCCCAACCTGGCAACGGAAATGGGTGACCTGCAGGAGCGCATCACTTCTACCAAGCGCGGCTCCATCACCTCCGTCCAAGCCATCTACGTGCCTGCGGACGACTACACCGATCCGGCGCCCGCGACGGCCTTTGCTCACCTCGACGCCACCACCAACCTGTCGCGCTCTATCTCCGAGCGCGGCATCTACCCCGCCGTCGATCCCCTCGCCTCCACTTCGCGCATTCTCGATCCGCAAATCGTCGGTGAAGAGCATTACGCCGTCGCTCAGCAGGTCAAACAGGTTCTGCAGCGCTATAAGGAATTACAGGACATCATCGCCATTCTCGGAATTGACGAACTGAGCGATGAAGACAAAGCGGCAGTCGGCCGCGCGCGCCGCATCGAGCGCTTCTTGTCACAGCCTTTTCACGTCGCCGAGCAGTTCACCGGCCGCCCGGGCAAGTACGTGAAGCTCGAAGACACCATTCGAAGCTTCAAAGAAGTGGTCGAAGGCAAGCACGACGAACTGCCGGAGCAGGCGTTCTACATGCAAGGCAGCATCGACGATGTGCTCGAAAACGCCGAACGCATGAAGTCCGGCAAGTAAACCGATCATGGCCGATACTTTCCAACTCGAAGTCGCCACCCCGGAGCGTCAGCTCGTGGACGAACAGGTGACTTCCGCCCAATTGCCTGGCAAGAGCGGCTATCTTGGTGTTCTCGCCGGACACGCGCCCCTCTTGAGTGCGCTTGGCGCGGGCCTGCTCAGCTATGAAGGCGGCGCTGGCCCTCACCAGTTGGTTCTCGCTGGCGGCTTCGTTGAGATCTCCGACAACCACGTGCGTGTATTGGCCGACAGCGCCGAGCTGCCGCAGGAAGTTAA
Organism: Rhizomicrobium sp.; assembly: GCA_036272695.1. Classification (GTDB taxonomy): domain Bacteria; phylum Pseudomonadota; class Alphaproteobacteria; order Micropepsales; family Micropepsaceae; genus Rhizomicrobium. The sequence goes on from DATAYG010000173.1 coordinate 4,405, forward strand.
CGTGGAAAATGCCAGGCGCGATCTGGACGAGTCCTCGAAAAAACTCCGCGAAGCTAA
>DATAYG010000174.1:0-1553 GCA_036272695.1 Rhizomicrobium sp.
ATCCGCTTCGTACTGACGTTGGTCGATGACGAAGAGAACTTCGCCCTTTTTGACTTCACGACCTTCCGCGAAATCCACCGACGCAATGTAACCGGACACGCGCGGCCGGATCTCCACGCGCTCGACGGCTTCAAACCGTCCGGTGAACTCGTCGAACTCCGTAACTTGTTTGGAGACAACTTGCGCAACGTCGACCTGCGGCGGTGGCGCGGCGGCAGCGGCTGCTGCTGTCTGTGCCGCCGCGTTGCTCCCACAGCCCGTCAGCGTCAATGCTGCTGCAATGGCCAACACGATTGCGGTCGGTGCGGCAAAGGTAAATGAATGGCGCATGCGGTCTCTCCCTAAATACGACTGCTGTGTGAGATCAAGACGGGGGCGCACGTCGTTGTGCGACGCTGCGGGAGAGATAGTGGATGCGCGAGCCCACCTTAGATATTCATCAGGCGGAGGGTGGCGCGCGCGTCTATTGATTGCGGCCACGTGCCTCTTTCGAGGGAGCCCGCTCCCGCTGGGAGCGGTAGCCCTTGTCATGCGCGCCCCTGTGGCATGGGACCACTTTCGGCCGATTCCCAGCTTTCCCGCCGAAGCCGGCCAAGAATCAAAGACTTAGCCTCGCAGCCCCGCGTCGTATTGCTTGACGGCCCCCTCGCAGGCCGGTCTAATACGCACCCTTTCCCCGGCGGCCAGGTAGCTCAGTTGGTAGAGCAGCGGACTGAAAATCCGCGTGTCGGTGGTTCGATTCCGCCCCTGGCCACCATTTAATCTGTCGCGTGGCTTCCGAAGCGCCTCCCCGCTGCATTGTGATCGCCGGGCCGAATGGCTCAGGCAAGACCACATTTGCCCGCGATTACCTTCCCAACGCCGCGGGCGTGGTCCATTTCATCAACGCTGATCTGATCGCGGGGGGACTGTCTCCGCTCGATCCTCGCCTCGCAGCGGTTACGGCTGGTCGGCTCGTTCTGAGTGAGATGAAACGACTTGCAGCATCTCGGACAGATTTCGCATTTGAAAGTACGCTGAGTGGCCTAGGGTACGTACGCCACTTGAAGGCATGGAAGGTTGTCGGTTATCGAATCGAGATTGTGTATCTTCGTCTCGCGTCGCCCCAGGTCGCGTTCCGGCGAGTTGCGGCTCGAGTGCGACAAGGCGGACATGACGTTCCACGTAAGGACATCGAGAGGCGGTTTGTGCGAGGGTGGCAAAACTTCGAACAGGTGTATCGCCCGTTAGCAGATGCGTGGGCGGTGTATGACAACTCAGGTCGAATGCCGCGTCTAAAGGAGCGTGTGCTATGACTCGGAAAAAGAAAGCCAAGACAGACTCTGACGCCTTCGTAGCCGAAGTTGGACGCGCCTTGAGAAAATCCGCGCGCACAGCTCGCCGGATCGCCCGTATGTACGGCACACCCGTGTACATCTGGGAGAACGGCAAGGTTGTGGCGGAAAAGCCCTGAGTTCAACGGCTAGAGCAGCGGATCGATCAGTGCGCCGTGCTGCCGCGACGGCCTGAATCACCCCGGCGCCCGGCCACGCAAGTCCGTGCCTGGACCCCGG
>DATAYG010000175.1:0-13927 GCA_036272695.1 Rhizomicrobium sp.
CTCCGGATCTGTGCGGCCGCGATCCTATAAGGTCCAGCCCCGAGAGGCTCAAGCGGGAAGAAAAAGCGCCGGCCGGCAGCCGGCGCTTCAGCTCTCAATAGTCGTCGTCGTATCCGTACCCGTACCCGCAGTCCCCATAGTAGTCATAGCCATAGCCGCAATACGGGTAGCCGCCATAATAGCCATAGGGGTAGCCGTAGAGCCCGATGCCCCACCATCCCCCCCAGCCCGGGCCGTACCAGCGGCCGCGCCACCAGCCACCGCGCCAGCCACCCCATCCCCGGCCAAAATAGTGGCCGTGCCAGTAGCCGCCGCCGCGTCCCCAGCCGGCACTATGCCAGCCGCCCCCATGCCAGCCGCCCACGCCGCCATGGAATCCCGTGCTGGGGCCATGAAAGCCCCCGCCGTGGAAGCCACCACCGAAGCCACCACCATGGAAGCCACCGCCGCCACCGTGGAAGCCGCCGCCACCACCATGGAATCCACCACCACCACCGCCATGGCCGCCTCCGCCATGCTGGGCTGCGGCTGGTGCTGCCGACAACGACAGTCCGGCCAATGCCACTGCGCCCGCAAGCGCGGTGCCGCGCGCGAGCGACTTAAGCTTCTCCGAAAGTTTCAGCATCTTCGATCTCCTTTCCTCTGTCACGCCCGAGCCTCGCCAGAACCTCCAATTTCGACGTGCAGAAGGAACGAACGACAACCCCTCAGGGTTTCCCGGCACCGGCGAACATGGTGCCGCACTGATTACATATAGCACGGATCAGAGCTCTTTTGAGAGGCCCACAAAGAAACCGCGCCGCTGGCCTCTTGCGGCGGCCCAACGCCTACACCCGCGCTTTTAGGGAAGTGAGTGGACGGTCGAAGCGAATGTGCACATAACACACGAAGGATGATTTCTTGTGAGTCCGGATGGCCGCCGCGCTGCCGCCTGCCGTTCTCGAAGTCTACTTCGCGCCGAACTGCGCACCTTGTCGGCTCGAGCTGCCCGTGCTCGCCGACTTCCAACGGGATGATGGTGCAAGACTGCGAATTGTGATTGTGAGCGACGAGCGAAAGGCCCGTGATGCTCTGAGCGCAGCCTCTCCGCGGGTTGAGCAAGCAGCCGTTGTGCCGTCCCGGCAAGACGCGCGAGCGATCTTGCGCGATGCCGGCGACGTCGATGGGATACTGCCCTACGCGCGCGCACGTGCTCCCTCGGGCAGAGCGTGTGCCCAACGGCGTGGGCTGCTGACGTTGGGGCGAGCCCGCGCTCTCATTGCATCCTGCGCTCGTGCGATCATTTCACCGCCCTCGCAACGATCCTGAAGAAACATGCGTTCGATTGCAGCGCGCAAAGGCGTGGGCGTCTGAGTTCGTGAAGACCAGACACTCGTCGCCAAGCGCACGGAAATCGTCATTTCACCAAATAAGCGTCGATCTTGAAAAACATTCCTTTCTCACCGTTGTCGATGAGACTGGGGGGACCGGTAACCGTGACCATCTTGTCGGTCCATTCGACGGGAGTGAGCGTGACCACTTCGGCAACCTCATTCGGTTCGCCGGGCGGACAAAACATGCAGACAGGGGTTCGCCGGTGAGCAGAAAATGCCTGGTGTGGTCCGACCCGTCGAGAGGAAGGAGCCAGCCGCCGGCGACGACAGGCCGACCCGCCATGGTCTTCACCTCGCGCGTGATTGATATGTTGTAGAGGCCACTCTTGTTGTTATAGCCCACTTGCATTTCGCAAACTTCGTCCACAGGACGTCGTGTGCCCTGGGGGAGATGGTCCCGAGCCGCGCGTTCCTCCGGGGGCTGGCCTCCGGGAACGTTCAGCGCATAGCCGTTCGATATCAAAACCAGCATGAAAGCGGAGACAGGAAGCGAGATCGCCATGCGTGTCATGATTGCAGCAGCTCCTCTGCATGCCCGCGGCGCTCTGATAGCCGCGTTATCCCGCTATCCGCGTGACGATAAACAGACAGGCGGCGCCGGCGAAGGTGGCGGCGGTCGTGAAGAACCGCGGGTGCTTGTGATGGCTTTCGGGCAGGAGGTCGCTCGCACCGATATAGAGAAAGAAGCCGGAGAAGATCGCGAGAAAGACGGCCACGGCGTTCTGTGACAACGCGATCAGAAGACTGGTCGAAGCCCCGACCACGGGGGCAATGGCATCGATCAGGAGCCATCCGATCGCCGTTTGTCGTCCTGCGCCGTTCTTAACGACCACATTCACCGTGTTGAGTCCGTCGGAAAAATCATGCACCAGCACCGCGGCGGCAACGACATAGCCGATGCCGTGCCCGGCTTGGAACGCGACGCCGATGGCGAATCCGTCCATGAAGCTATGCACCGACAGGCTTGCCGCGCCGATCCATCCGCGCCGAACCGCATGGTCATGACCGCCATGACTGTGAAGCAGCACCAACCGGTCCAGCAGCACGTAGAAGAAAAAGCCCAGCGCCACGATGGCGAGCATCTCCCGCCCATCGAAAGTACGAGACGTTTCGATCGCCTCCGGCATCAGGTCGAAGAACGCAACACCGAGGACGGCGCCCGCGCTGAAGCCCAAAACAAGATGCAGCCGGTCCCGCATGCCGATAGCGAAAAAGCCGCCCACTATCGTCGCCGCGCAGGTCGCGAGCGCTATCGTGAGTACGAGGAAGGGGTGCATCGTCTGTCCTCAGGGTGAAGGCGAAATGTCCTGGAATCTCAGGAGACGGCCGGCGTTCGCCATAACCGCGAGAGTTCCGACGTTATGAAGCACGGCTGCCGCGAGCGGACCACTCGCCCCAAAGATATTGGCTGGCGCGAGGCGCCGGGCGCCAGTTCGAAATCGGGACTCTGGGCAAATTTCCGGCCGGTCCGAGCCAGGACCAGTCCGCTGATCGCCAAGCTCGGCTGGCCGGCCTTTTTGGCAGTCATACACTCTGCCGCTCAATAAAGGCACTTGCGAGCTCCAGCCTACTTGTCGACCGACCGGCTTCAGCCCGCCGATGCAATAGGGATTCGCCGACTGGGGTGCGGATGAAGCAATGCGAGAAACTGCGGCGGCTTCAGCGGGCTACCATTCTGCTCTCCTGAAAGTATCAGGTCGGGAAACTCCGAATCTCCGCGACCCGATCACTGGCGACCAAAGGCGTCGGGCCTAGAATGACTTTGTGATTCCGCCGAAGAATCCGCGTCGGGGTCCCCAGCTCGGTGCGCCCACGCCGACGCCGGTGCCGCTGCGGATTTCGTATGCCTGGTCGAACACGTTGATCACGTCGAAGCGAAGCGACACGGCGCCGACGGTGGGCAGATCAAAGTTGTGTGACAGGCCAAGATTGACCTGCTCATAGGCCGGCAGGTGATCGCCGTTCGGCACCACCCCATCTTCTCTCAACCCGGAGCCATAGAGGAAGTCCGTGCTGAAGCGCGTACCCTCCCAGAGATATGAGACACCGGCCGATCCCGTTGCGGCCTGTTCGTGATCGAGGTGGATGTAGTGATTCTGAATATAGGCAAGATCACCGGGATCAAACTCGAACTGGCTCGTGAAAATATCCTTGCCCATGGCGTGCTCGAACGACAGATTGGCGTAGGCCGAAAACGGGCCGCTGTCGTAGGTGGCGCTGTATTCAATTCCATACTGCTTGCCGCGTTTGTAGTTGAACGGCGTCAGGATGATCGGCGCACCGAATTGACCTTCGTCGATCAGATTGTCCGACAGCTTCAGGAAGCTGTCCACGCCGAGCGTCAGCACGTCATCGGAAAAAGCGACGTTATTGATCTTTTGCTGCGCACCCACGTCATAATAGTTGGCACGCTCCGCGACCGGCGTGGTGTCGGCGGTGAGGGCCGGGGTCGCAGTATTGAACTGCGCCGGATTGGCGAATTTGGCGATGGATTCGTTGCCGACCAGTTCGAAAGGGGGTGGCGAGAAATACCTGGCGTAGCCGGCATGAAGCGTCGTGCCGTCGAGCGGCTGCCAGACGGCGTTTACGCGCGGGCTCAATTGACTGCCTGCGCTGTACGCGTGATACGTGTCATAGCGCAAGCCGTAGTTGAGCGTTAAATCGCTCAGGATATTCCATTCGTCTTGCAGATAGGCGCTGACGCTCGTTGCGGTCTTTGTGGCGTCGTCGGTGATTCCGAACGGCGTATTCCCCGATTGCGCGCAACTGTAGGGGTCGGTCTCCGTGCCGGATCCTGTGCACATCGCAGGGAGCACCTGCGCCGATGTATCGCTGGTCAGGTCATCTGCCTGAAGAAGGAGACCCGCCCGCAGCGTGTGATCCTCAGTAAGTCGGTATGCACTGTCCGCCTGCAGGCCATATCCGACGTCGCGTTTGTAGGCCGATTGCGAGAGGCCGAGGTAGGAAAGGTCGCCCAAATTGGGGTCGGGCGAATAGGACAAAGTGGACTCCCGCGCGAACCCCGAAATCTGAAAATCGACCGGTCCCTGGCTGCGGAGGTAGCTCAGCGATCCGAACTGGGTGATCTCGTGCTGGTCATCGTTCAGGCTCTGGCTTGGTGTCGGCGTGATGCCATTGACCGTGAAGTTGACGGCCTGGCCAACCGAGTCGGGTATCTGGAAATCGTCGTGCTCGGTGCCCACCGTCATTGCGATGCGGCTGTGGCTGTCCAGAATGTCTTCCGCGTAGCCGAACCCGTGATATTGCGAGGTAAAGTCGTGCAGGGGGTCGGAACGGCCGTCGACGGAATCGATGCCGAGCCCGTCCTGCAGATAATCGCCGGTGAGAAAGTAATTCCAGTTTCCGCTTGATCCGCCATAGCTCGCGCTGGGCTCCATCTCGCCATGGCTGCCGCCATACATCGAGACTTCTCCGCCATTGTCGAACAGGCCGCTCTTGGTCTGCACATCGACGATACCGCCCGTTACCAGCCCATATTCTGCGGGGAGAGCACCGGTGATCAGTTTGACCTGATCGGCAAGCCGCGGATCGAGTGTTTGACTGAATACGCTCAATCCTTCCGGCAGGATGATGCCGTTCAGGCGATATTGCAGGGCATTGTGCTCGGCCCGGATGTGCAATTGGCCGAATTGATCCTGTACGACTCCCGGAGCCTGCAATAGGACCTGGTTGAGCGGATTGTTCTGTCCTCCCGGCTGCGCCTCGATCGCAGCTTCGCCAATCGTATAAGTCGAGGCACCTATCTGCGTTTCGATGCCACTGCGCGCCTCGTTTAGATGCTTGGCAGTGACGACGACTGTTTCCACGGTCGAGTTTGAAGATTGTGATGGGGTTGCCGGTGCAGACTCCGTCTGAGCCGATGCGCCGATGGGCGCCAGGAATGCCGCAACCGCGGTCGCCGCAAGAAATTTGGAACGCTGCATATCGATACCCCTGCACGATCCGTCTCGCGCACGGGCGTTGCCGTGGGCGCCGAAAGACGGATCCGTTTCTGGAAATCGCCCGCGCGTGAAGCCGCTCGGGCTTCGCAGACGACCGGTTTGTCAGGAACGGTTCAGAGCAGGGGTGGCGCGCGACCGCGCCAGCTATGCGAAGCTGCTGCCACAAAGGGCAGAGCGGGCAGAAGGCGATGGGCTTCAAACACCGCCTCTGCGGGCGGGGGGAGCACAACGGGCGGGGGAATGAGATAGGCGCCCGAGAGCAGATATTCCTGGCAGAGGGGGCAATGGGCCGGATCGTCAGGAATAGGTGACTTGCCATGACCGGGCTGGGCGAGAGTGGTATGGCCCGGCAATTCGGCGAGTGCATGAATGTGCGTCTGGGTCGCGTAGCCGGCTTGGGCGAAGGCAAGAAGCGTGAATGCGAGTACCAGCCGGCGCCAGACCGCGCCGAACCCGTCCATGCCTATAGTCCGCGACAGCCTTCGCACGCCTGTACCCCGGTTGCCGGGCTTATGATAATCGGCCGACTTTCCGCTGTCACCCCGCGATTTCCGACTTCCCCGGATTGCAGCCATGCGACAGGCCCCGTACGGTCACGCCGGAAGGCCAGGTCACAGACACACCGTGCATCCGGTCCTCAAGACGGCAGGCGCGATTGCGGCAGTTTCGGTCCTGAGCGCCATAGCCTTTCCAGCCTATGTCTATCTGGATTCGGAGGCAGTGATCGAACGGCGTTATCCGCTGCCGGCGATAAGTGAACCGGCGGCGCCCTTGCCTCAAATGACCGCACATGGGGAGCATCTCGCGCATATCGCCGGATGTGGCGACTGCCACGGCGGCAATTTCGAGGGCCGCGCCATACGCGCGGCAGGCGCATTGCAAATCTGGTCTTCGAATCTCCGGCTCGCCGCTGCGACGATGTCGGACGGTGATTTCGAGCGCGCGTTGCGGCACGGGATCGCCCCGGACGCGACCAGTCTTTGGGGAATGCCGGCCCTGGATTATATGTATATGAGCGAGACCGATGTTGCGGCGCTGCTTGCTTATTTGCGCGGTCTCGGTCGCGCAGGGCCGCCGAGGCCGGCGCCTGCCTGGGATTGGCGCGCCCGGCTTGCACTGCTCGATGGCCGCCTCGTCCCATCTGTGCTGGAGATGCGCGCCGCGCCTTCTTCGCTTGACATGGGGCCCCGTTATGACGGCGGCCGGTACCTGGCGCGCATCGCCTGCAGCGAGTGCCACGGCACGGACCTCGAGGGCGCGCGGCCGCGCGGCGTTCCCGATCTGAGTGTGATTTTGATTTACAGTCGCCCGGCTTTTTTCGATCTGCTGCGTCGGGGTCGCGGCGCGCACGACCGACCCGTTCCTGTGATGCGCCGCCTCGCGGCGATCCGTTTCCATAGTTTCGCGGATTTCGAGATCATGGCGCTTTACGACTATCTCGACGCGCGCGCCCATGCCCCGCCGGGGCTGGTCTCGCGCGCAAAAGCCAATGAAGCAAGGCGAAAGGCAGAAACCGCTACAGAGAGCGATGATTAGATGAAGAAACGGCCGATCCTGCGTCTCAGGCCGCGCGAGGGCCGCCGCGCCCGTGCCGGAGCGCCGTGGATATTTTCGAACGAGATCACTATCGATGCTGCGACGCGCGGCCTGGCGCCGGGCGCACCCGTGGATGTCGAGGGCGATGACGGACGGAAGTTCGGTGTCGGTTATTACAACGCGAACAGCCTGATTGCCGTTCGCCTGTTCGAGGCTCCGCCGGGAACAGAGATCGATCAAAATTTTTTTGCTGAGCGTTTCCACCACGCGCTCGCCTTGCGGGAGGCTCTGTACGACCTCCCATTCTATCGACTCGTTCATGCCGAAGGCGACCGCCTGCCGGGAGTTGTGATCGACCGCTATGGCGACAGCTGCATCGTACAGATCACGACGGCCGGAATGGAAGCGCTCGCAGATGTGATCGTGGAGGCGCTGGAGGGCGTCATTGCACCCGCGAATATCATCATACGCGCGGACGCGCCGGTTCGCGAACTCGAAGGACTTGGCTCCTATGTAAGAGCTGCATTGGGTGAAATGCCTGCACGAGTCGCGCTCGAGGAAAACGGCGCGCGGTATTTTGTGGATACGAAAGGAGGGCAGAAGACCGGCTGGTATTTCGACCAGCGTGATAACCGCACTTTCGTTGCTGCGCTCGCTGCGGGCCGGTCCGTACTTGATGTCTATTGTCACACCGGCGGATTTGCGTTGGCCGCGGCACACGCGGGAGCAAAGGACGCAACCGGGCTCGACAGCTCCGCGGCCGTGCTCGCGTTGGCGCAGGACGCGGCCGCTGCGAATGGCCTGAGTAGCAGCTGCCGTTTCGTCAAGGCGGACGCAGCGCAGGAACTGGAGCGGCTTGGCGCCGCCAACGAGCAATTCGACCTGGTCGTGTGCGACCCGCCGCCTTTCGTCCGCTCACGCAAGGATCTGGAATCGGGCGCCCGCGCTTATCGCAGATTGGCGCGGCTCGCGGCGCAGGTAACGGCGCCGGGCGGATTTCTGATGCTCGCCTCATGTTCGCACAACATCCCAACCGAGCGCTTTCGAGTGGAATGCGCCACCGGCATCGCGCGCGCCGGCCGCCGCGCGAGCCTCATTCGCGAAGCCGGCGCCAGCCCCGATCATCCAATCCACCCGATGCTCCCCGAAACCGCCTATCTCAAGGTGCTGGCGTACGCAGTGGAGTAAATCTTGGCACATGGAGCGGCGCAAGCGGATAATTTGATCACTGAGACACAAAGCAAACGAAGTTGATTGCGCGCCCGCGCCGGACTTCGTTAGTGCTCGTTGTGTCATTGGTGGTGAACCAATTCCGCGCTTCGGCGTGTTAATATTTGTCCTTACGGGCGCGGATTTCGGCAAACACGGCGACATCGCTCGCGCCAGGCATGTTCAGTGTACGGCGGATTTCGGGCGATTGCGGGCGGAGAAACGGATTGGTGCGCTTCTCGAGTCCGATGGTCGACGGGATGGTCGGAGAGCCGGACGCGCGAAGGGCTTCGACGTCGCGCATGCGCGCTTCGAGATCGATATTGCCCGGCTCGAGCGTCAGCGCAAAGCGTCCATTGTTAAGGGTGTATTCGTGGCCGCAGTAAACGCGCACGGACTCCGGGAGCGTCATCAGCTTGGAGAGGCTTCGCCACATCATCTCTGGCGTGCCTTCAAACAGCCTGCCGCAGCCCATGGCGAACAGGGTGTCGCCGGTGAAAACGGCCTCATCCTCCTCGAAAGCGAAGGCGATATGGGCGCGGGTATGGGCCGGAATTTCCAGTACGCGCGCATGATGCGAACCAAGCGCGAAATGACTTCCCTCCACCACGCCTTCGTCAAGCGCAGGGATACGCGCCCGGTCTTTCTCGGGCCCGATTACCTTCGCGCCATATTCGGCCTTGAGCGCGGGGTTTCCGCCCGTGTGATCGGGATGATGGTGCGTATTGAGGATGTGGGTCAGTCGCCAGCCTCTGGCATCCAGCGCTGCCTTGACTGGTCGGGCCTCGGACGGATCGACGATGGCGCAGAAATCCTCATCGGGATCGCGCACGAGATAGGCATAATTGTCGCTCAGGCAGGGAACGAGTTCGATTTCAAGCTGGGCCATACGATCCTCCATCAGGGAAATGTTACCAACTCCGCGCTAACGGTTGAACCGGACACCGGTTCGGTCTAGGCAGATATCATGCAGCCCGGTTCGAGGGACCCACAGTCCTTTTACGAGGAGCCGATCGGGCAGGTCGCGCGGCGGATGATCTGCCGGCGTGTCCGGCTGGCATGGCCCGACCTGCGCGGCCAGCGGGTTCTGGGCTATGGCTACGCGCTCCCTTATCTCCGTACATTCGCCGGCGAAGCCGAGCGGGTCGCGGCCCTTGTTCCCGCACAGCAGGAGTTGTCCGGCATCGATTTGCGCTTCGTCGTGCAGGGCGAGGAAGAAGCGTGGCCTTTCGTCGACTCGTTGTTCGACCGCATCTTGGTGATTCACGGGCTCGAATGCGCAGAGTCGGCGCGGCTTTTCCTGCGCCAGATCTGGCGCGTGCTGGCGCCGGAAGGACGGCTCCTCTGCGTGGTGCCCAACCGCGCAAGTCTCTGGGCTCAGATCGAACGCTCGCCCTTCGCGCATGGCCGCCCCTTCAGCCGCGCACAGCTCGAGAAGCTGATGCGCGATTCATTGTTCGCACCGGAGCGCTGGGACACAGCGCTCTACTTTCCGCCGGTTTCCTCGCGCCGGCTGGTGCGTAGCGGCGTCGCTTGGGAGCGCGCCGGCCGCGCGCTGTGGCCGCGGCTCGCCGGCGTACACATCGTCGAAGCGACGAAATCACTTTATGCGATCGCCGCGCCCGAAAAGGTACGCGTCCGCAAGCGCGTGCTCGCGACGGTCACGCGCTGATTCCGCTTTCTACTATTCGCGAATTGCGGCTGTCACGGCATGGCAGCCATGCGCTCACGCCTTGGTGACAAAGCTTTGCTCGTGGCCGGTGCTTCCTATCTGCATGCCTGCCGGCCTCGATGCCGGTTCTGCAAGAGGAGAAGATCATGCGTCTTATGACTCTCACCGTCTCCGCCGCGGCATTATGCGCAAGTGTGGCACTCGGCTCCCTTCCCGCAACGGCGGAGGAAACCGGGAACCTTTCGGGCTGTCAAAAACTCGCGGAGCAGGTCAAGCAGGCTCTCGCGAGCGACTCGCAATCGGCGAATTATGAAGCAGCCGTGAAGGAAAAAAACTATGGCCGAGACTTCTGTTCGAACAACTTTTACGCGAACGGCGAACAACATTACGAACAGGCGTTGAAGCTTCTCGGCGAATCCAAGGACTAGGCATCATTGCGCGCGACCTCTTCGATCGGCCTGAAAGTTCCTGCATCTGGCATTCTGCCCCACTGAATCGGCCAAAGGGATCGTCATGTGGAAATATTCCGGCATGGCGGTCTCTCGGCCCGGGCGGCCGCCATGATTGCAAGCTTTCTTTGCTTTTCAATCGTGCGAGAAGCATCTTTGGTCGAACGGCAGACGGTTGCGGTGCAGTGCAGACGCTGATTGTTCACCGCTGACGGGGTGGGCGGGACAATCCTCACCGTACCGGTCCGGCAAAATGGAAATCGGCCGCCGGCGAAAGTTTCATGCCGGAGTCCCCGCAGCCAGCAGGAAGATCGCGCCCCCGGCGAAGAGGTTCGGCCCCCAGGCGTCGGGCTGCATGCGGCGCGTGCGGCCCTTATCGTCGAGTGCAAAGGCCTGCTCGACGGTGCCCCCACAGGTGTGCGCGAGCGCGAGGAAATCGGCGATCGTGCAGAGATGGATGTTAGGCGTTTCATACCACCGGTAGCCGAGCGCCGCGGTCTGCGGCATCCGGCCATGGGCGAGAAGTGACAGCCGGATGCGCCAATGTCCAAAATTCGGGAAGGAAACGATGATGCGCCGGCCGATCCTCAGGAGCTGCGTGATAACATCGCGCGGCGCCCGCGTGGCCTGGATCGTCTGGCTGAGAATGACGACGTCGAAAACCTGCGAAGGATAGTCCGCCAGATCGGTGTCGGCGTCCCCCTGGACGACGGAAAGTCCGCGCGCCACGCAGGCGTTGACATTGGGCTGCAGGAGTTCGACGCCGCGTCCGTCCGCCTGCTTCCGGTTGACGAGATATTCGAGCAGGTCGCCTTCGCCGCAACCCACATCGAGCACCCGCGCGCCGACGGGGATCAGCGTGGCAATGACCGCGAGATCGGGACGAAGCGCGGCCATCGCCGTCAGGCCACGCCCACCTGCGCGGCCACCGAATTCAGGAAGCCGCGCACCGTTGCAAACATCTCCGCCTCGTCGAGAAGAAAGGCATCATGGCCGCGATCGGTGGCAATCTCGACGAAGCTCACATTCGCCGCGGCGGCGTTCAATGCGTGGGCGACACGCTTGTTTTCCACGGTGGGAAACAGCCAGTCGCTGGTAAACGAGATGATGCAGAAGCGCGTGTGTGTACCTCGGAAAGCTTCGGCCAGTACGCCGCCGTGGTCCGCCGCGAGATCGAAATAATCCATCGCGCGCGTGATGTACAAATAGGAGTTCGCATCGAACCGCTCCACGAAGGTGATGCCCTGGTGATGCAGATAGCTCTCTATCTGGAAATCCGGACCGAAGGCGAAGGAAAACGAGTCGCGGTCCTGCAGCGAGCGGCCGAATTTCCTTTGCAGCGCGGCCTCGGAAAGATAGGTGATGTGCGCAGCCATCCTTGCCACAGCAAGTCCCTTTGCCGGCCGTGTGCCGTGGAGCGCGTAATCGCCCTTTTTCCATTCCGGATCTGCCATGATCGCCTGGCGGCCGACTTCATGAAAAGCAATGTTCTGTGCGGAATGCCGTGCAGCCGCGGCAATGGGGACCGCCGAAATCACGCGCTTCGGATAGCTCGCCGCCCATTGCAGCACTTGCATGCCGCCCATCGAACCGCCCAGCACGCAGAGGATTTTCTCTATTCCCAGCGAGTCGAGTAGCATGGCTTGCGCGCGTACCATGTCGCGGATCGTGATAAGCGGAAAGGAAAGGCCATAGGGCTTACCTGTCGTGGGGTCCGTATCAGCAGGGCCGGTCGAACCCATACAGCCACCGACGACATTGGGGCAGAGAACAAAGAGCCGATTGGTATCGATTGGTTTGCCGGGACCGATCATCGTCTCCCACCAACCCGGCTTGGCCGTGACCGGATGACGGCTCGCAGCGAACTGGTCGCCGGTCAAGGCATGACAGACGAGCACGCAGTTGGTTCTTGTTTCATTCAGCGCGCCATAGGTCTGGTAGGCGATCGTGATTGGCGCAAGGGCGCGGCCCGAATCGAGAAGCAGGGGCTTGGCAGCCGGGAACACCAGTGCGCGACCGACGTCGGCGCCGGACGCTGAAACCGACCGCTGAAACTGCGGTATGGCCATTTCTGCCCCTTGGGAAATGCAGAATTCGACGTGGAACTGAAACCTGTTTTCACGCCGTCTGGATCATGGACGATACCGGCTCCCGCAGATCCGGCATTGGAAATATCATCCTTATGCCGAATGCGGAGCGTGGCGAAGACCGGACAATCCGTTTGCCGCCAGCGTGAACACGACCCGGTGACAAAATGTTACATACAACTTCAATCCGCCATGTCAACGCGGCGAGAGGCGGCCTTTGCTTTCGCCACCCGGACCATTATCAATGGCCCGTTCAGAATGGGTCATTTCGAGAAGCGGTCGTAAATCGCAGCAAGGTTCGAGCAGAAACATGCGCCCCGAATCCCGCGATGAAGCGCGTCGCGAGCTGCAGTCCATGGATCGCGACATCCATGATCTCCTGATGCGCCGCGCCAAATTGCTCGAAGCGCGCCGCAGCGGTCCCGCTCCGTCGGCGTCCATGCGCGCCGCGCAGACGGCGCGCATCCTGCGCGGCGTCTTGGCGCGGCATTCCGGTCAGTTTCCGTTGCGCGCGCTGGTGCAAATCTGGTGCGACATTGTTTTCGCGGGCGATGCACAGACTACGCTGCACGTCTTTGCCGGCGAGGATGCCGCCGGTTTCCGCGATCTCGCGCGGACCTTTTTTGGTTGTACCTTGCCCATCGTGAGCCACAATTCTGCGACGACAATCGTTCACGCCTGCGCCGACGATCCGCTTGCCATCGGTCTTGTTCCTCCGCCGGAAAGTGTGGAAAACGGTCAGGCGTGGTGGGAACAGCTTGCGCCGGCAGGCCAGCCCGGGCCTCGCATCAGCCAGAGCCTTCCCTTCGTGCGCAACGATTCCTGCTCCGTGCCTCTACCGCAAGGTTATGCAATCAGTACGATTGATCAGGAGCCGACCGGCTGTGACACGTCTATCCTCCGCCTTGAATGCTATGCGGAAATGAGTCGCGCGCGCCTTCAGGGCCTACTGCGTCAGGCCGGGTTCGAGGCGCAGATCCTTGCGGCCAGTCGCGCGGTCTCGAGGCCCGGCGCGAGCCGATTGCTGGTCGCCAACAAGGGCTTTGTGCCCGCCGATGACGAGAGACTTTCTACCATTGCAGGCTTAGCCGCGGATGCCGTCGAACGCGCCACGCTGATCGGCGGCTTCGCCGATCCGTTCGATGCGGCCGCCGCATGAGTCCGAAACCCAAACCGGGAATCCTCGAGGTTTCGCCTTACATCGCCGGTCGTGGTCCCGAGCCGGGCGGCCCTCCGGCGATCAAGCTTTCCTCCAATGAAGCAGCGATTGGTCCAAGCCCTGCAGCCATTGCGGCTTATGAGGCGGCAAGCACGGAAATTTCCGTCTATCCCGAAGGCAGCGCGCGCCTCCTGCGCGAAGCGATTGCAGATATTCACGGGCTCGATCCCGCGCGCATCATTTGCGGCAACGGTTCGGAGGAATTGATCGCGTTGCTTGCGCGCATCTATCTTTCGCCGGGCGAGGAGGTCGTGTTCACCAGACACGCGTTCCTCGTCTACAGGATCGCGGCTCTTTCGAGCAGCGCGCGCCCGGTTGACGTCGCCGAAAACAATCTGCGCGCGGACGTCGATCTCATTCTGGAAGCGGTTACGCCCCGCACGCGGATCGTCTATCTCGCCAATCCCAATAATCCGACCG
>DATAYG010000176.1:0-40063 GCA_036272695.1 Rhizomicrobium sp.
TCCCGCCATTGCCGTTGCTGCCGCCGAATCCGGTGGTGCCGTAGAGATTGCCGCTGGGATCCGCAACCACGCCCGCGTCTACACCATCGCCGTCGTTCCCGCCCCGGAAAGCGTAGAGCGTGTGCAGGTCCTTCGCGCCCGCGGCATCGACCCGCACCAGGATCGCAACCGCGAAGAACAGTGCCGTCGCCAAACCTCGATACATCGCCGTTCTCACCCTCCTGCCATCACGCGCCGCACCCTTGGCCCTCGTGCCCGTCGGCCGATGGTACCGCCCGGAACGGCGGTGTGGAAAGCGGACACGCGTTCCGTCCGTCAGCAGCGTTTGCGCGATAATGCCGTCCTTCCCTGAGGTTTTCCCTGCAGGAGGGAAAGAGCTTGCGGTTCGTTTCAAGTTGGCGCTTTACTTCATGGCTCATCGATGCAGCTCCTTTGTCTGTTGCGGCCTGGGCCACTTCGGACAATCCGCTGGCAATGGCGGCTGCACTATCAGCAGTCCCGTGTTGCGCATGAATTCGCGCCGTTCTGTGTCGAAAGCCATAGCCTCTCCTTATTGTTGAACGAGGCTGCCTAGCCCTTGTAATCCCATGAAGAGGTAGTAGACGACCCCTGCCGCCGAGCAGGCGGCAAACGTTGGAAGCATGCCCGCCCCAAGGCGAAACATCGCAACGATTGCGGACAACGAGAGAATCAAAGTTGGCAGGTTCACGCTCGCGAGCACCGGCACGCCGAGCGACAGCCCAAAGCGATTTACGGTCACGATTTGCGCGAAGATCGTATGCAACGCGAACCACACGGCGAGATTGAGAATGACGCCAACGACAGCGGCCGTGATCGCCGACAACGCCGCATTCAGCGACTTGTTGCCGATCAAGCCCTCCATGTAAGGACCACCAAGGAATATCCAGATAAACGGCGGCACGAAGGTCGACCACATCGCAAGAAACCCGCCGAGCACTCCCGCCAAGGGGGGAGCCAGCGTCCCGGATTGACGAAAAGCCGCCATAAAACCCACGAACTCTACGACGGAGATCAGTGGCCCCGGCGTCGTTTCGGCAAAGCCGAGACCGACCAACATCTCTCCGGGTCTTAGCCAGTGGTAGGTCTGGACCGCCTGTTGCGCCATGTAGGCGAGAACAGCATAAGCACCGCCAAATGTGACAACCGCCATCTTGCTATTGAACGCGGCAATCGACGTGAAAACGTTGCCCGCCCCGAACAGGCAGAGAAGCACAAGTAACGGCCCCAGCCATACAACGCCACCGATCACTGCAGCCTTCACGAAGCGGCCAAGCGATGGCTTTGCATGTTGGGGTAGACCGTGCGCGAAAGCAGCGTCGATGATGGCGGGCAGCTCCCTATCGCCTTTTGCTGAGCCATGCCCACGCCCCCTCTTAAACCATTCGAGACCTCCAGCGCTTCCTGCATATCCAAGGATGGCAGCGGAAAGCACGATCAGCGGAAATGGCGCACCAAAGGCAAAGATGCCGAGAAAGGCTAATGCAGCGATCGCGATGAGACCACGGCTCTTAAGCGCGCGTTTGCCGACCCTTACGACCGCTTCGAGAACAACGGCCAGCACCGCCGCCTTCAGCCCGAAGAACAAGGCTTCCACGACACCGATATGCCCAAACTCGGCATAGACCAGGCTCAAAGCCGTGAGAGCGACCAAGCCCGGCAGTACGAACAGAACGCCCGCGACAATCCCGCCGCGCACGCGATGCATCAGCCAGCCAATATAGATGGCAAGCTCGTGCGCCTCCGGTCCTGGCAAGAGCATGCAGTAGTTCAACGCGTGCAGGAATCGCGTTTCGCCGATCCATCGTTTTTCTTCGACGAGAATGCGGTGCATGACAGCGATCTGGCCGGCAGGGCCGCCGAAGCTTAAACCCGCGATGCGCGCCCAGGTCCAGAAGGCTTCCTTGAACGGTACTGGAGCAGCCGCGACGTTCGGCGGCGCGTCGCTCATCGCTGCCCCTTCGGCTTGTGCGACGCCCAATTGTGGGTCTCGTCGGTCGCGTCGCGGCACCAGCGATAAAAGCTGTCATAGAGAAACATCCCGGCTTCGAGTTGCTCCAGGTCGTCGTCATACATGCGCGACAGGCCAAGAGAAGCCGCAAGCAAGCCTGCGGCTTCGGGCACAAGTTCCGGATGGCCCGTGTCCGCGCCGCGAACAATGACGGACAGGCGTTGCAGCGCCTGGAAGGATGACAGGCCGAACGCCTCAACCATCACGTCGAAGGTGCAGCGTTCGTTGCGATGGCTCCAGAAGACATCATCGCCTTCAATGTCGAAGGGTGCAGCCCCGAATTTGGTGGCGACTGTCAGAACCTCCGAAGGCGCGACGTAGAGAAACACGGCATAGGGATCCAAGAATCGGCGGATCAGCCACGGGCATGCAATGCGATCAACCTTGGGACGGGCACGAGTGACCCAAATTGTGCGACCTTCGACGTCGCGCTTCGGGAGCTTCGCTTGAGGCACCATTGCCAATTTCGCTGCTTTCCACTCGGCCACACCGCCTTCAAGCGTATCGGCGGTCAAGCCTGCGTGGCGAAGCCACGCGGCCACTCCCGGGCTCAGAGCCGAGCCCCGTCCGCAAACCACAACGATATTTTGATCCGGGAACTGGCCGGCCCAGTCGGCTACTGCTTCGGCCCGGCGTCGGACCGCTACCGGCAACAGCACGTTGTCGGTCACGAATTCCTCGTCGGGCCTAACGTCGATAATTGCGGGACACTTGTGCGTCCCGATCAGGCGGAGAAGTTTATCGGAAGAAATCGTGTTGATTGCAGACATGCGGCGCCCTTTCGAAAAGCAGGACGCGATACTTCAGCATGTCGCCTCATGGGGTGATCGCCATCCCCATGCTTTTCGGCGTACCGCTCCGTTCTTGGCTTGTCAACTGGATCGTCATGTCAAGAACGTTCAGCGGCGGAACTCCGATCCTCCATCGCGGGAAGCGCAGTTTGAAAGGGGAACAGCGCCCCAGGACCAACATTCCCCACGATGCGGGGGCCAAGCGTGTAGCGGCCCGGCTACTCCTTGATCTCGAAGACGACGCCGCAGCCGTCAAATCCAGAGCATGTGCCGGTGCCGCCGGCCATCGTTGTGCCGAAGAGTTCGGCTTTTCCGTCCGGCGTGTCCTCGATCAGGCTGGCCCACGGCTCGGCGCCATCGCTTCCGCCGGCGAAGCTATGAAGCACCGCTTCGGTGTAGGCTTTACCCTTGTTCTTCGTGAGTTTGAATACGGTGCCGCAGTGCCAGCCTTTGAAACCGCAATTCGCGTGGCCGCCATGCTCTGTCGTGCCGTATAAATTGCCTTTTTTGTCCGCGAACAGGCCGGCTTGCGGAAAAATACCATCGCTTCCGCCGCTGAACGCATGGAGCGTGGTCTTGTTGCCGCTCGGTGTAAGCTCGAAGACCAGGCCGTCCTTGTTGACATCATCGTTGACTGTTGTGCCGTAGAGATTGCCCGCGCCGTCCTCGATCAGGCTTCCGCGGGGACCGAGACCGTCCCGGCCGCTGAAGGCATAGAGCACGGTTTCGGTGCCGTCCGGCGCAATCCTGAAAACGGTGCCGCAACCGTTGCCGGTTATGCAGTTCGTGAAGCCGCCATGCCCTGTAGTGCCGTACAGATTGGCCTCTTTATCTTCGATCAGGCCTGCCTCGGGCTCCGCGCCATCGCGACCGGATACGCCGGTGAAGCTGTGAAGCACCGTATCGGTATAACCTTCGCCTTTGTTCCTGGTGAGCTTGAATACGGTGCCACAATTGCAGCTCGTGTCGCCGCCGTCTGCTGTCGTGCCGTACAAATTGCCGCTTTCGTCCTCGATCAGGCTTCCCTCGGGGAATGCACCATCGGGGCCGCCGTCAAAGGTATGGAGCACAGTTTCGGTATAACCTTCGCCTTTGTTCTTCGTGAGCTTGAATACGACGCCAAAATATTTGGCGCCACCCACTTCCGTCGTGCCGTACAGATTGCCCGCTTTGTCCGCGATCACGCCGGCCGAGGGATAGCCGCCATCGTCTCCGCCGGTGAAGGCGTGGAGCGGGGTTTCCACCCAGACACCATTCTTTTTGGCAAGCTTGAAAACGACGCCGCAGCCGCTGAAACCCAGGCAACTGCCGATGCCGCCTGCCAAAGTTGTGCCGTAGAGGTTCCCCGCGCCATCTGCGACCAGATTGGCCTGGGGCAAGCCGCCATCGGCTGCGCCCCGGAATGTGTAGAGTACCGTGACCCGTGCCGCTGCGAGCGCTGGCGACGCAAGACCCGCCGCCAGAGCGGCGATCGCGCATGGCAGCACAGCCCTGACGCGCAAATATGACCGGTAATTCCCGAATTTCGGGATGAAATTCGTCCCCATTTTCGGTTTGCGACACGCGGGTTTTGGAACCATCTTCAAGTTCGCTCCCGACGGCACCGAAATGGTGCTTCATGCCTTCAGCAAACACAAGCACCGAATTCGCTGGCCGCCCCACCGATCCCCCCGCCACGCCAAAGAAAATACTGGTCCGGTCCAACCACCACCACGAGCTATCGCGCGAGCTTGAACACCCCGCCGCATCCCGGCACCCCGTTTTGGCAGCCGGGCGCGCCGGCGTCGCCGCCGGACACGAAGGTGCCGAACACATGGCTCTTCCGGCTCAGGAGCACAGGCGCGAGAGGAAATTTCATGCCCGTGCCGTCAAGATGTAGCAGGATGGTTTCGGCGCCGGTCTGGCCGTTCAGCACGTAAACCGTGCCGCAGCCGAATCCGTCGCACTGTTTGCCGCCGCCGTCTTCCGTCGTGCCGAAGATGTTGCCATGCCTGTCGAGCACAACGCCCGCATCGGGCAGCACGCCGTCATCCGGGCCGCCCTGGCCGAAATTGTAGACCACCCGCTCGCGGGTGTTGGTGGCCGGCGAAGCTGTAAAGCATTGTTTCGGTCCAGGCGCCGTTGCCCGTCGGCGACAGTTCGTAGATGCTGCCGAGACCGTTGGCGCCGCAACCGGCCGTCGTTCCGAAGAGATTTCCTTGCGCGTCGAGGACGACGCCAGCTTCCGGAGAACATCCATCCGTGTTCTGGCCGGTAAAGGCGTGAAGGATCGTCTCAGCATAGCCGCCGCCCGGCGGCCGGCGATAGTTCAAACACGACGCCGCATCCGGTATCCGCGCAGGCTTCGCTGCCGCCAAAGAGCGTCACGCCAAAGAGATTTCCGCTATTGTCCTCGGCCAGGCCACCGATCGGGGAATTTCCGTCCGGAGAATTCGTGAAATTGTGCAGGTCGGCAAATGCCGCACCCTTCGGATCTCCGCTCGGCCGGGCCGGGCGATGGGATCGTGCAAGGACATGGCCGGTTCCGACAACCGCAGTCAGAATCAGGCACATCGCAATGTTGGAATAATTCATGGCAATAACCCCCGAAATGGCGCCATCCCGCAGACGGCGCCGGTTTGCCGCCCGGGTCCGCTCCGGCCAGCGCGCGCGCTTTGCTCCCATGACGCTGGAAGAGCCGGTTCTATTCCACCTTATGTGTGTTCAGCGCGATCGGAGTTCGCGACCTACGTCACAAACAATCCCACTGACGCCGCCGCCATCACGGCTGTGGCAAACCACCCTATCACCCGCAGCTTCCAGCCGATGACAAGGCGGCCCATGATGCGGGGGTTGGAGGAGATGAGCATCATCACGGCCATCAGCGGTGCGGCAAGCACGCCATTGACCACCGCGGTCCAGTAGAGCGCCTTCATCGGATCGATGGGCGAAAAGGCGAGCGCAAGGCCGATCGCCGTTGCGCCCGCGATTACGCCGTAGAAGGCGCGCGCGGATTTCGGCTTGCAGTCGAGCCCGGCCGTCCAGCGGAAGGTTTCGCAGACGGCATAGCCCGCCGAACCCGCAAGCACCGGCAGCGCCAGCAGTCCCGTGCCGATGATGCCCGCCGCGAACAAGGCGCTCGCGAAGCGCCCGGCGATCGGCTTCAGCGCCTCGGCCGCCTGCACGCTGCTGCCGATGTTGTGGATGCCGTGGGTGTGCAGCGTCGCCGCTACAGCAAAGATGATGAAGATGGCGATGATGTTGGAGACAGCCATGCCGGTCAGTGTGTCGAGGCGGATGCGCTTCAACTCGGGGCCGGCGCTGCGCGGCGTGGTGAACAACGCCCGTTTGTGCCGGCGTTGCAGCTCTTCCACTTCCTGCGACGACTGCCAGAAGAACAGATAGGGGCTGATCGTGGTGCCGAGCACCGCGACGAGCGCAGTCGCCGCTGCTCCATCGCCCGCCAGCCGCGGCAGCACGAGACCCACAGCAGCGGCACTCCAATCGACATGTGCCACCATCACCGTCGCCACGTAAGCGAACAACGAGAGCGTCGTCCATTTGAGGATTGACGCGTAACGCGCATAGCTTAGCCACGCTTCGACTGAGAATGACAGAACGGTAATGACAACAGCCCAGAGCTGCATCGGCCCGGGGAGTAACAAGGTCGCTGCGTCGCCCATCGCGGCGATATCGGCGCCCAGATTGATCGTATTGGCGATGAGCAGCGCAATCACCACCACATTGAGCAGCCAGCGCGGATAATGGCGGCGCAGATTGGCGGCGATGCCGTGGCCCGTGGTCGAGCCGATGCGCGCCGCGATTTCCTGTATCGCCGTCATCAGCGGATAGCTGAACAGCATGGTCCAGGCCATCTGGTAGCCGAACTGTGCGCCCACCTGGCTGTAAGTGGCGATACCGCTCGGATCGTCGTCGGCGGCGCCGGTGACGAGACCGGGACCGAGGATCGCGAGCAACCGCATGAGCGGGTTGCGCGCGGGCGCAGGCCGCGGGTTTGTTATCTGGTTGTCGGCTCCCACCTCGCCCATGAAATCAGCGCCGCCCGAACAGGCGTTCGATATCGGCGAGCTTCAGCTCCACATAGGTGGGGCGCCCGTGGTTGCATTGTCCGGAATGGGGCGTTGCTTCCATCTCGCGCAGCAGCGCATTCATTTCCTCGCCCGTCAGGCGGCGCCCGGCGCGCACGCTCATGTGACAGGCGAGCGTTGCCGAGACTTCTTCGAGCTTTTCCTTCAGCGACAGCGCGGCCCCGGTCTCCGCGATATCGTCGGCCAGATCGCGCACCAGCGCTTTCAGATCGGCATTGCCGAGCAAAGCCGGCGCCTCGCGCACCAGCACGGCATCCGGACCAAACGATTCTATCACCAGACCAAGCTCCGCCAACTCATCGCCCCGTTCCGTAACGCGTTCGACATCGGTCGGCTCCAGCTCCACGACTTCGGGAATGAGCAGCGGCTGCGTTGCCACGCGGCCTCTGGCGAGCTCGCGTTTCATTCGTTCATAGACAAGACGCTCATGGGCGGCGTGCTGATCCACGATAACGATGCCGTCGGCGGTCTGGGCGACGATATAAGTCTCGTGAAGTTGCCCGCGCGCCACACCGAGCGGCAGCAGCTCCGAATGCTCCTCCTCCGCCACAGCTTGTTCGACGCGGGCCGAAAGCGCAGGCGCCTGCCCACTGTCGAGCAACGGCGCCTGCCAGGCTGCGGCCGGTTCGGCGAAACCGCGCGGAGTCGCCGGATGGTAATTATATGCCGGAGCGCTCTGCGGCCGGAACGCGGCTAGCGTGGCGCCTGCGACGGTCGTCGAGGTGCGATGCGCAGCGGTCGACAGTGCGGCTTTCAGCGCGCTGACGATGAGTCCACGCACGAGGCCGCCGTCGCGGAAGCGCACCTCGGTCTTGGCGGGGTGCACGTTCACATCGACAAACGCCGCATCGCAATCGACGAACAGTGCGAGCGCGGGATGACGGTCGCGCGCGAGGAAATCCGCATAAGCCCCGCGTACCGCGCCGAGCAGCAGCCGGTCGCGCACCGGCCGTCCGTTCACGAACAGGAACTGCATCTGCGAGGAAGCGCGATTATACGTAGGAAGCCCGGCGAAACCGCCGAGGCGAACGCTCTCGCGCGCGGCCTCGACGGGAATGGCGTTATCGGCAAAATCGCGGCCGATGATCCGCGCGAGCCGCCTGAGCCGTCCGCCGAAGAGATCGCCCTCGCCCGCCATATCATGGACGCGCCGCCCGTCCATGGTGAGCGTGAAATGCACATCCGGGCGCGCCATGGCGAGGCGTTTCACGACATCGGTGGTCGCGAGATCTTCGGACCGCGCCGATTTGAGGAATTTGAGCCGGGCAGGTGTCGCGAAGAACAATTCCCGCACCTCGACACGCGTGCCCGATCGGCCGCTCGCGAGGAAACCGACGGGTGCCGGCGCGTCGACCCGGTTGCCCTCCACGCGGATCGCGTGCGCGGCGCCGTCGTGCGTTCGGCTGGTAATAACAAGGCGCGCGACGGCGCCGATCGAGGGCAACGCCTCGCCGCGGAAGCCAAGCGTGGCGATATGCGAGAGATCGTCGCCGCCGTCGCGGCCAAACGGCAGCTTGGATGTGGCATGGCGCAGCACGGCGAGTTTGAGCTCATCGGCGGCCATGCCGAACCCGTCATCTTCGACCAGAATAAGATCGGCCCCACCGGCCGCCGTGGAGATGTCGATGCGCGTGGCGCCGGCATCGAGCGCGTTCTCGATCAACTCCTTGACGGCGCTGGCCGGCCGCTCGACCACCTCGCCCGCCGCGATGCGGTTGATCGTGCCTTCTCCCAGCCGGCGAATGGCGGGACGTAGCGATTCACTTGCCATGCCGCAGCCTAGAACAATCTGCGCTGCGGGAAAATTGCGCTGGGTGGGTCAAAAAAAGAGTGTCATGGCCCGCAAATGGGGGCCACCCAGGTGACATCTGGAGAGGTGTCGACGCGGTCGCACTGCTGTCTATTTTTTGCTGTGATCCACACTCGCGTTACCTGGGTGGCCCCATTTGCGGGCCATGACAAGAATGTTGTGGCAGCAGCAACTCAGGGCGCAACGACGTCGGCGGAATGGCTCGCGTTCGCCGGTGCCGGACCAAGCCCGCCTGCTACCACGACGCTGAGCTTCGCGGGGTTGAACAACTGACGCGCGGCAAGTTTCACCTGATCGAGCGTCACGGCATTGATCAGCGCATTGCGGTTGCGGACGTAATCGACGGACAAACCGAGCCGTTCGAAGGTGCAGAGCTGGTCCGCAATCCCGACATTGGAACTGAAGGCAAGCGGCCAGGAGCCGGCGAGATAGGTCCTGGCGTCGGCGAGTTCGGCTTCCGTGGGCCCGTTCTGCGCGAAATTGCGCAAGACGTCGCGCATAGCGGCGATTGTTTTCTTCGTGCTGCTGCGCTTCGTCGCGACATCGCCCAGCACCAGACCCGCCTTGCGCATGCTTTCGAGCGACGTCGATACGTCATAGGTCAACCCGCTCTTCACGCGCAGTTCGGTTGTCAGCCGCGAGGCAAAGCCACCGCCGCCCAGAATGTAATTTGCTACATAGGCCGGCAGGTAATCGGGATCGCTGCGCAGGATACCCGGCAGTCCGAAAACCACGTTCGATTGCGGCATGGCCATATCGACGACCGTGAGGCGCGGGCCGCCCGGGTGATCCGCGAGGACCGGCGCACGCGGCCCGGTCGACGAAAGACCGCCGAAAGCGCTCTTAATCAGCGCGTCGAGCTGTTCCTCATTCACATCGCCCGCGACGGCAATTCTCAGTCCCCGCGACACCCAATGCGTGGCGGCGAAGCGCTTCAGATCCTTCGCACCGATGGCGGCAAGGCTCTGCGCATCGCCCTCGACCGCGTGGCCATAGGGGCCGTCGTGAAACCAGCCGCGGAAGAACGCCTTCTCGGCCAGATTATCGGGATCCTGATCCTGGTCGGCGATGTTGGCGGCAATTTGTGAGCGGACGCGCGCAATGGCGTCGCCGTCGAAGCGCGGGTGCGCAAGCGCCTGACCGAGAAGGTCGAAGGCGTCTTTGGCGTTGCCGGCAAGCGTCACGAGCGAGACGATGAGATAATCGCGATCGGTGGTCACCGACAGCCGGATGGCGCGATTGCTGAGCGCGGTCTGGAAGGCTCCGGCTTTCATCGCGCCCGCGCCCTCGTCGAGAAGTTCAGCGGCGAAATTGGCGAGGCCGGCTTTGTCGGCGGGATCGTAGGCCGAGCCGGCCGGCAGCGCCGCGGACAGCGCGATCATCGGCAGCGTATGATCGCTGACATACCAGATTTCTTCGCCCTTCGGCGCCGGCAGCGTCTTCACTTCCAGCGCCCGAGCGGTCCCCGGCAGAGCAAGTAATAACAATGAAGCCGCGATCTGTTTCACCTTCCCCTTGAGGGAGGGTCGAAAATCACTCGCGCACTTCAGCGCGTGTGATTTTCGGGGAGGGGTGATGGTTGGGCCTGCACAAGCTTCGGGATTACCCCTCCCCGAAATTTGCTTCGCAAATTTCGACCCTCCCTCAAGGGGAGGGTGGAAAAGTGATGACAACCGCCCGATCACGGTTTCTTTCCCGGAAGAAGATAGCCGGTCACGGACTCGCGCGGAATCAGGTCCTTTTGTGCGGCGTCACGCACCGCATCGCCCGTCACGGCGCGGATGCGGCCGGGCCATTCATGGACGTCGTCGGTGGTGAGTCCGATGGCAAGCGCCTGGCCATAGGCGGAGGCCAGATCGAGCTGGTTGTCGCGGCGGTAGACGGCATCGGCGACAAGCTGCGTCTTCGCCCGCTCGATGTCGCCGCTTCTCGGCGGGGCCGCCGCGTATTGTTTGAGAATCGTGTCGATCGTGCGTTCGATCAGATCCATCCTCACGCCGGGTCGCGGTGTGGCATAGATTTCGAATTCGCCCGCGTCCCGCGCATATCCGGAATAGGATGCCCCGGCGTCCGAGGCCAGCTTCCGCTTCACGACCAGCTCGCGATAAAGCGCGGATGTGGGATCGCCGCCGAGCAATTGCCCCAGCACATCGAGCGATTCCGCTTCGCCGGGCCGGGCTTCCGTGTAACTCGGCACGCGATAGAGGCGCAGAAACATCGGCAGTTTCACGTCGTCGCGCGTGATAGTCAGCCTGGTCTCGCCGAGCCGCGGGGGTTGGGCATAATCCGCGCGCGCCCCGAGTTCGCGCGCCGGCACTTTGGCATAGGTCGCTTCCGCATCGATGCGCACTTCGTCGGGTGTTACATCGCCCGCCACGACGAGAATCGCATTATTGGGCGCGTAGTGATGTGCATAGAAAGCCTGCGCTTCGAGCCGGCCGATGCGGCGCACTTCCTCCGGCCAGCCGATCACCGGCCGGCCGTAGGGATGGGAAAGTTGCAGCGCAGCTTCCATCTGCTCGCGCATCAAGGATTGTGGATCATTGTCGATACGCATGCGCCGCTCTTCGAGAACGATGTCACGCTCGGTACGCACCGACGAATCCGAAAGATCGAGATTGGCCATGCGGTCCGCGTCGAGGGCCATGACGGTGCGCAGGCGGTCCTTGGCGATCTGTTCGTAGAACGCGGTGTAATCATGAGTGGTGAAGGCATTGTCCTCGCCGCCGTTGCGCGCCACGGTGCGCGCGAACTGGTCGCCCGGCACGCTCGCCGTGCCGCGAAACATCATATGCTCGAAGAAATGAGCAAGCCCGGAAAGACCCGGCGGATCGTCCACCGCGCCGACGCGATACCACAGCATCTGGGTTACGACGGGCGCGCGGTGATCGGGCACGATCAGCACCGACATCCCGTTCTGCAACGCGAACTGAAAGATCCTGGTTTCCTGCGCGCGCGCGGGCACACAAAGCCCTGCGGCAAGCATAATGGCGATACAAAATCCTCTCGCCGTCATTGCCCGCTTTATCGCGTCTCTCTTTCCTCCCGCATGGAGCGGGGGAGGAAAATCAAGCCGGGTGGTGATGATGAATGGTTGAAACGGGGCAGCCGATGCCGGCGCATCAGAATATCCCATCAAACCAGCCGCCGCCGTCCTTCTGGATGGTCGCGGAATCGGCAGGCTTGGCAGGAGGCTTTTTCGCGGCAGGCTGGGCGCCCTTGGCGGCATTCGTTGTTCCGGCGACCTGCTGGCTTTGCGCTTTCGCGGCTTCTATGCGCTGTGCCTCGGCATCGGCGTTGAGCGGCGCACCCTTGTAAGGGTCGGCCGAACTGAACATCAATTCGTCGGTGAAGCTGTCGTCGGTCGCCTCCATCTGCTTCTCGTCCGAGGCGATCTGCTTGCGAATGGAGGGGTCCGCAGCCGCGCCGCCGGAATTGGCGAGCACCACGCGTTCCTCCGGGCTGAAATTGCCGGGGATCGCAGCCGCCGCGGCGACGGGATCGTCGCCGAACAGCGCCGACTGCGCGGATTGGGTGGGCGATGCCTGATTGGTCGGCGCAGCACCGGGTTTCGGCGGTTTCAGGTTGAAATCCGGCGGGATGACCAGGGGAGATTTGGTCACCACGGCGAATTCGTCCGGCGGTTCCTTGGTAATACCGGCCGCCTCGCGGAGGCTCTGGCAGCCGATCAGCGACACCGCCACCGCGGACAGCGCGGCAGTACGCAGCACAGTCTTCATCCTGCTCATTCGGATCTCCCGCCTTGCCGGGCCGCGACCTCCGGATTCGGCCGCGCCAATGCATCATAAAGCAGTGCGGCCACGCCCAGCGTGATCGCACAATCGGCAATGTTGAACACATACCAATCATAGCCGCGGATATAAAAGTGAAAAAAGTCGGCGACCCGCCCATAGATCAGGCGATCGATGAGATTGCCGATGGCGCCGCCGATGACGAGCCCCAGCGCCACCCCGATCAATTTCCGTCCGGCATGCCAGAGCCACCAGCCGAGCCCAACGACCACCAGGAGCGAAAAAACGGCCAGGATCGCCGTTCCCAGAAAGCCGCGAGCGGGCAACAACCCGTAACTGATACCGGGATTCCAGACCATCACGAGATCGAAGAAGGGAAGGACGGGAATGTGGGCGCCCGGCGCCATTTCGATGAAATGAAATCCGTAAAGCAGGGCAAGTTTCGAGCCCTGATCGAGAGCAAGCGCGCCTGCCGCGCAGGCCAGACCGAGATCGCGGGGATTCAAGCGTGCTTTCCTTCCAGATGATCCACCGCGTCGCTGCAGCGCCGGCAGAGATCGTCATGCCCCGGCACTGTGCCCACTTCCGGCAGGATCATCCAGCAGCGGGCGCATTTCCGCCCCTCCGCGCGCCGGAACTGCGTGGCAGTACCGGGAACATCGGTCAGCCGGAAGGCATCCGCCGGCCCCTCGCCCATGGCGACTTCGGCAGCCGAGGTGATGGCGATTTCGGCCAGATGCGTGGTCTCGAACAAGCCCGCGTCAGCGGCTTCCGTTACGAACAGGACTGGCGCTGCTTCAAGGCTCGAACCGATCACCTTGTCGCGCCGCGCGATCTCCAGCGCACCGGTCACCACACGCCGCAGTGCGCGGATGCGATTCCACTTGGCGATTGCCGCTTCGTTCTTCCATTGCGCCGGCGTCTCCGGAAAAAGTTCGAGATGCACGCTCGCCCCGGCGTCGGGATACCGGCGAGTCCAGGCTTCTTCCATGGTGAAACAAAGAAGCGGCGCGAGCCATGTGACCACACGCCGGAATGTTTCATCCATCACGGTGCGGGCGGCGCGCCGCCGCGGCGCGTCCGCGCGGTCGCAATAGAGCGAATCCTTGCGGATGTCGAAATAGAAGGCGGATAGCTCATTGGTGCAGAAATTGAACAGCTGCGTGTAGACGCGGTTGAAGTCGAACTCCGCATAGCCGGCGCGCACGCTTGCATCGAGTTCCGCCAGCTTCGCCAGGACGAACCGCTCGAGCTCCGGCATCTCGTCATAGCCGATGCGCTCGCGCTCGTCGAAGCCCGCGAGATTGGCGAGCATGAAACGGATCGTGTTGCGCAGCCGGCGATAGGCATCGACATTGGCCTTCACGATCTCCGGGCCGATGCGCAAATCTTCGGTGAAGTCCGAACTCGCGGCCCACATACGCAGAATGTCGGCGCCGTTCTTGTCGGCGATCACCTGCGGCAGAACCGTGTTGCCAAGCGATTTCGACATTTTGCGGCCCTGCTCGTCGAGCACAAAGCCGTGCGTCAGCACCGCCTTGTACGGCGCACGACCGCGCGTGCCGCAGCTTTCGAGCAGCGATGACTGGAACCATCCGCGATGCTGGTCGGAGCCTTCGAGATAAAGATCGGCGCGCTCGGCTCTTGGCCATGAGGGTTCAATGGGATTCTCTACCGTGAACACATAAGTCGAGCCGGAATCGAACCAGACATCGAGGATGTCCTTCACCTGCTCGAATTTGTGCGCGTCGTAATCATTTCCGAGAAAGCGCTGCGGCGGCGAATTAAACCAGGCGTCCGCGCCGTCCTTGTTGAAGGCTTCGACAATGCGCGCATTGACGTTGTCGTCGTCGAGCACTTCGCCACTTTGCTTGTCGACGAAGATCGCGATGGGCACGCCCCAGGCGCGCTGGCGCGACAATACCCAGTCGGGGCGCGTCTCCACCATTGAGGCCATGCGATTCTCGGCCTGCGGCGGATACCAGCGCGTCGCGCCGATCGCTTCCATCGCCCGCTGCCGGAGCGTGTCGTCGCCGAACTCCGGCATCGGCTTGTCGATCGCTGCGAACCATTGCGGCGTGGCGCGGAAAATGACCGGCGCCCTGGACCGCCAGCTGTGTGGATATTGGTGGCGGAGACTGCCTTTCGCGAGCAGCGCTCGCGCGGCGATCAGTTCTTTGATGACCGCGCCATTTGCATCGCCATCCTTGCCCTCGGGCGTGAGAATGCGCTTGCCGGCGAACAGAGGTACCTCAGGATAAAACTTTCCTTCTTCGTCGATGGTGCGCGGCACTTCGAGACCATGTGCGCGGCCAAGCTCGAAATCGTCCTCGCCATGACCAGGCGCGGTGTGCACAAAGCCCGTGCCGGCATCGTCGGTGACGTGTTCACCGGAAAGCAGCGGCACATCGAATTCAAAGCCTCTCCCGCGGAGCGGATGGCCGCAGCCCACACCGGCCGGATCGACATCGCGGAGCCGTTCGAGTCTGATTTTCGCATGTTCCGCTGTCTTTGTTGCGAGAACGTCCGCCAGCAACAATCGCTCTCCCAGCAGCGCAAATGCTCCCTCACGTGCCTCGACCACCTCATAGAGGCCATATCGCATTGTGGGTGAATAGGCGATCGCGCGATTGCCGGGGATCGTCCAGGGCGTGGTTGTCCAGATAACAACACTGCTCCCGCGAAGATCTTCGACCGGATCGTTGAGGGTGTCGAGGGCCTTTGTTACAGGAAACTTCACATAGATCGTCGGCGATTGTTTCTCGTGATATTCCACTTCTGCTTCGGCAAGCGCGGTCTTTTCCACCGGCGACCACATCACCGGGCGGAAACCGCGATAGAGCAGTTTGCTGCGGACGAATTTGTGTAGTTCGGACGCGATCACCGCCTCGGCGCGGAAATCCATCGTCAGATAGGGATGGTCCCATTCGCCGATACAGCCGAGCCGCTTGAACTGTTCGCGCTGCACATCGATCCAGTGCGCGGCGAACGCGCGGCAGTCGCGCCGCAGCTGATCGACGGGCACTTCGTCCTTCGACTTGCCTTCGGCGCGGTATTTCTCCTCGATCTTCCATTCGATCGGCAGGCCGTGACAGTCCCAGCCGGGCACGTAAGGCGCGTCGCGGCCGAGCATGCCCTGGCTCCGCACCACGAAATCCTTGAGGATCTTGTTCAGCCCCGTGCCCGAATGGATTTCGCCGTTCGCATAGGGCGGTCCGTCATGCAGAACGAAAAGCGGGCGGTCTTTCGCCTCCGCGCGGAGGCGGCCGTAAAGGTCGAGCTGCTGCCAGCGCGCCAGCCATTGCGGCTCGGCCTCGGGCAGGCCGGCTTTCATCGGGAAGGTGGTGGAGGGAAGAAAAACGGTCGCGCGGTAATCGCGCGGCGTGGATTCGTTTGCGGTCTCAGACGTCATGGGTTCGGGCCTTCAGGAGGGTTGCGGATTCGGGCGATCCCGGCATCCGCGCGGATGGAAGCGTCACGCTTCCCGGCGCGGCGCCGGGCGGCGAATTCGCGGTATCTTCCTGAAGTCCGGACGTCTCATGGCTGGCCTTCTTGCGACCAGCCTTTCTATCAGCCGACCCAGTCCCCGTCCAGCGGTGGTAGCGCTGGGCGTCCGCCGCATGACGCCTGCCTGAGCCGTCGGGACGAACTGACTCACCACCCACACAGAATGCAAAAGTCAGGAGGCGCGCAAGACCTCCACTTTGACTTCGGCACAACGCGCAAGCGCCGCGTCACCGGTCAGGAATATATCCGCCGCCTCTTCCATCGCCGAGGCAAGGTGGATTGCATCAGGGCTGGAGAAACCGTAACGCGCGCGAAGCTCTGTAGCGCGATCGATTACCGGTGCGCTGATTTCTCCTACCGTCAGCTTATCGGCTGCGAAGAACGCATCGTAAGCCGCCAATCCGGCCACGTCGTTATCCTTGACCGGACGCGCACGGCACTCGAGCCGCGAAAGTTGGGAGGTGATTATGCATGAATCCGGATCAGATCGATACTCAAGGAGTTTCGTCACCAGCAGGGAATGAAATGGGTGGGCAGCCTCGATAAGATAGATGATGCAGCAGGCGTCGACATAAATACGGCTCACGGTCTAAGCCATTGTCTTCGGTCTTCCTCCAGTTGAGCGTCGATATCTGACTTGGTTTTGAGGCCGGCCGGCAATTCCTCAATCAGATCAAAGATGCTGGCCCGGCCCCCGGGGGCTGGCTTTCGGATCGTGACCTCTATTTCCCCGCTTATACCCGTCACCGGACTGTCAAGCTCTATGTGGCGAGAATCGGAAAGCGTGCCGCGGACGACGATGCTCATGACGGTCCTTCTCTCCCAGAAACGAAGTCGGTAAGTCATGTATCAGTCCAGCATGGTGCCGTCCAGCCGCCGGACTGCGGCGAGTCCGGCTTTGACCATGGCCAACAATTGTATTCAAACCAGTCCGTACGGAATTCCAGCCGTGACCAAAAAAACATGGACCGCAGGGGACGCGAAAGCCGATGGAGCACCCCCGAAGATTTTCTGTGCATCGCGGCTCATACGCAGTTCTGCTCCAATCATCTGATCTTCCTGGAAATGCAATGGCGTGATACCTGTCAATCTCGCGAATCCATTCGCATTGCATCCATCAACGCTTTCACCCGCTCCGCATCCTCGGGCGTCGACGGAGTATAGATCACCAAGCCGAGATCCGGGCGGCCGTCGACGGCGAAGGAGGAAAATTCCATCGCGATCGCGCCGACTTCCGGATGCACGAGGATCTTGCTGCCCTCTCCGTAGTTGCGCACGTCATTGTCTTGCCACAGCCTCGCAAACTCCGGACTGAGGCTCGACAATTCGTCGACAAGCGACTGGACCTTTGCGGAAGCCCCGGCGCGCGCGGCCTCCACCCGGAATGTGGAAACGGCAAAACGCGCCACGCTTTCCCAGTCGGACTGCGCGGCGCGGACGCGCCGATGAAGAAATATGAGGCGCAGGATGTTTCTTTGTGACGCCTCCAGCGTGGAGTAATCCGTCAGCACGGCCGCCGCTGCGCGGTTCCAGGCGACGACGTCCCACGTAGAAGTCTTCACGAACGCCGGGCTGAATTCGAGCGAATCGAGCACACGCTGCAGTCGCGGCGTGACTCCTTCCACAGCCTGGTAACGCGCCGCCGGCGGGCGCCCCAGCGCAAGCAGAAAGAGATGTTCGCGCTCGACATCGGTGAGCATCAGCGCGCGGGCAATGCGGTCGAGTACATCGGCGGAGGGCGCGCCGCCGCGGCCCTGTTCGAGCCAGGTATACCAGGTGGCGCTGACATTGGCGCGCTGCGCAACCTCTTCGCGCCTGAGCCCAGGCGTGCGTCGGCGTTGCAATGAAAGGCCCAAACTTGCCGGATCGAGCCTGGCGCGACGGTCCCGGAGATAAGTTCCGAGCGAATTGCCATTTGCGACTGCCATCCTGTTGGTCCATATACCTTTATCACCTCACAACTTTACCACGATGGACCGCGGACCGATATGCCGTTCGTCCAAAAGACGCAGAATTTCCAGGCCGATATTCATTATCGGCGCCACCGATCGGCCGGCGCCTGGACCTGCCCGTCGTGAGCACGACGCCCGAGGAAGCCGCGGAACATTTCGGCTGATTGGCAATGTCGCCGCCATCGACGCGCCAACCTCGAGCACACGGACGTGCGAACTCCTTCGCGGGGAACCGAAACAGCAGGGACTAATCTCTGATGTCGAGCATCCGTATTATCTCAAGAACCGAATAAACAAATTACCCACTCGTTTGCTTTGCCACTGCCAGGCGCGGAGGTCGCAGTTTGCGGGCAGCGCAAAACTGATTTCGGAAGGGGCATTGCGGTAACGCTGTCGCCATCATGACTACGGGGGCGGCGCCCACACTGTTCCGTAGCCGTCGGTGCAGCCCTCGACGGTAGTGCCGTAAAGAGCACCCTTCACTCTGATGACGCCTCCAAATGGAACTTCCCCGTCCGAGCCTGCGAAACTGTGCAGCAGAGTCAAAGTTCCTTTCCTGCTCAGTTCATACACTGTTCCATCGCTGAAAAGGCCGCCCCCAGCCATACGGATAGTTGCAGCTTAAACCGCTGCCCCGAGACGTCGTGCCATAGAGGTTCCCCGCAGTGTCCCGGACCGTTCCTGCGTACGGGTGGTACTAATAACCTGCCGCTGCAAGTGCCGCATGCGCCGCCTCTGCGTCTGCAGTGATTTGTTTCTTGAGCGATTCGATATCGGCGAACTTCGCTTCCGGGCGCAGCCAGGCGACCAGTTCGACGGCGAGGTGTTTGCCGTAGAGATCGCCATCGAAATCGAAGAGCCAGGTTTCGAACAACGGCGTGTCCACTTCGAACATGGGGCGGACGCCGAAGCTTGCGACGCCATCGTAGCGGCCGGCGGGCTTATCGTCCTCGATCACCGTCGCGCGCACGGCATAGACGCCGAAGGCCGGGGCCAAATAACCGTCGATGCGCATATTCGCGGTGGGTACGCCGATCAGCCGGCCGCGCTTGTCGCCATGCTCCACGCGCGATTCGATCGTCCAGCAATGGCCAAGCAACTCCGCGGCCTCCTCGGGGCGCCCGCTTTTGAGCGCGGAGCGGATGCGCGAGGAGGAAATCTTTCCGTGCCGCTCGTCTTCCACCGGTGGAAGAATTATGGCGCCGAAACCTTCCATCTCGCCCATATAGGCAAGCACCGTCGTATCGCCCGCGCGGCCTTTCCCGAAACGGAAATCTTCGCCGATCACCACGCAACCGGCGCCGAGGCCGTCCACCAGTACCTCGAGGATGAAATCCTGCGCGCTCATCGCCGCCATAGTCGCATCGAAAGTCAGTGCAAACATCGCATCGGCGCCCTGCTCGGCAATGAGGCGTGCCTTGGCGCGAAAGGGCGTCAGCCGGAAGCATTCCGCGCCGGGCCGGAAAAACTCCTGCGGGTGCGGCTCGAAGGCGAGCACGCCGAAGATCGCATTGCGTTCGTCGGCCAGCTGCCGCGCTTCCGCCATCAGCGCCTGGTGGCCGCGATGCACACCGTCGAAATTGCCGATGGCGATGACGGCGCCTTTGAACGCGTCGGGAATATCCTGATAGTGCCGGAAGATGCGCATTCCGCGGCGGTCAGGCCTTGCGTGCGGGTGGCATGACGGTCGCCTCGCCTTCGATGACGACCGTGTCGCCGACCTTGCAGACGCAATCGAAGACGACACGACGCTTCTCCGGAGTGACGTCGTGCACCGTGCACAGGGCGGTGACCGTATCGCCGATGCGTACCGGTGCCTTGAAGCGGATGTTCAGCCCAAGAAAGATCGTGCCCGGCCCCGGCATCTGCATGCCGAGCACGGTCGAAATATAGCTCGCCGTCAGCACCCCATGCGCGATGCGTCCCTTGAAAGGCGTGGTGCTCGCGAACGTCTCGTCGAAATGCACGGGATTGGTATCGCCGCTCACCTCGCCGAAAAGCGCGATGTCATGCGCGCTCACCGTCTTGGTGAACTCGGCCGACATGCCAGGCTTGAGGTCGTCGATCGAATAGCTCATGCGTCTGCTCCCTGATGCTGCCTCTTATCCGCAAGCCCCGTTACCAGACAAGCCTGCGCATCGCGCCCTTGGCGATAACGCCGGCATCGGCGAAAAAACTCGCAAGTGCCGCAGGCGTCAGTGCGGGAATATCTTCTCCGTGTATGCCATCGGCGATGAACACGGCGTCGATCCCCGCGCCATTCGCACCGCGAATGTCGGTTTCGAGACCGTCACCCAGCGTCAGGATGCGCAACGTGTCGCGCTTCGCGGCAGCGCGCAGGCGCGCAACGGCCGCCGCATAGATCGGCGCATGCGGCTTGCCGTAATAGACAACGTGGCCGCCGAGTTCCGTGTAGAGCCGCGCAAGCGCGCCGGCGCACCAGATGAGTTTTCCGCCGCGCCGAACGACGATATCGGGATTGGCACACAACAGCGTCAGTCCGCGATCCTTCAGTTTTGAAAGCAGCGCGCGGTAAGTCTCCGGAGTCTCCGTATCGTCGTCGAAGAGGCCCGTGCAAAGCACAATTTCGGCGTCTTCGGGTTCGACGCACATCACCGGCAATCCTGTAATAATTCCACGATCGCGCTCGGGCCCAAGGTGAACCAGCGGCAATTCCCGCCCCGCGCTGCGCCGGGCGACGTCCTCGCGCGCAAGCATCCCGGAAGTAAGAACGGAATCGTAGCAATCCCTGGGCACGCGAAGCCGCGCGAATTGTTGCTCCACATCTTCCGCGGGCCGAGGCGCGTTCGACAGCAGGATCACCGGTCCGCGCCATGCCCGGAATTGCCGGAGCGCATGGATCGCGTCGGAGTGCGCGTGCGTTCCGTCATGCACCACGCCCCACACGTCGCAGAGCAGCGCATCGTAATTCCCGGCAATCTCGCCGAGCCCGCCGAGAATGGCGGGCGCCTCGACGGAGGAAGAACCGGTGCGCAAATTCATTGTGGAGGGAGCCCTTGCCGCTTTCGCCGTGGCGCGCCTAAAGTCGGAAAAGCCATAGCCGAGGTTCTACCATGGGCGCAAAGTCCGTCTATGATTTCTCCTTCCGTGCGATCGATGGCGGCGAACTGCCGCTCTCCCATTTCAAGGGGAAGGCGCTGCTCGTCGTCAATGTCGCGAGCCATTGCGGGCTGACGCCGCAATATACCGCGCTCGAGGACTTGTGGACGGCGCGCCGCGACGACGGTTTTGTCGTGCTGGGTGTTCCAGCAAATGATTTCGGCGCGCAGGAGCCCGGCACCGAGCAGGAAATCCGCAGCTTCTGCGATCTCAACTATCACGTCGACTTTCCGATGACGGCGAAGGAACATGTGATCGGCCCCGAAGCGCATCCGCTTTACAAATGGGTCGTTGCGGAACTCGGCGAAGACGCGGCGCCGAAATGGAATTTCCACAAATATCTTTTCGCCCGCGACGGTTCGATCGCCGGCACATTCGGTTCGCGTACCTCTCCCGATGAAGAGGAGATTGCCGTGGCAATCAACGCGGCGTTGGCGTCGTAAGATCGAAATTACTTACAAACTTGTCGTCCCGGCGCAAGCGGACCCAGACCGCCGCCTCTTCCGGAAAAATCACGCAACGGAGTTCCCGCTTGCGCGGGAATCACCACAATAGGATCGCGGCACCGTCGATGACCGCGTCAGTGTACGCCGAGCACCTCTTCCGCGCTTTGGTACGGAAGATGCTGCGCTTCGGCGACGGCCTTGTAGGTCAGCGTGTTCTTGTAGACGTTCAGACCTGCGCGCAGATGGGGATTTTTCCGCATCGCTTCTTCCGGCCCCTGGTCGGCCAGTGCCAGCGTGAAAGGCAGCGTCGCGTTGTTCAACGCGAAGGTCGAGGTGCGCGCCACCCCGCCCGGCATGTTCGCCACGCAGTAATGCACGACCTCGTCGACAATGTAGGTGGGATTGTCGTGCGTGGTGGGATGCGATGTCTCCGCGCAGCCACCCTGGTCGATGGCGACGTCGACGATCACCGAACCCTTCTTCATCTGTTTCACCATCTTCTCGGTGATCAGCTTCGGTGCCTCGGCACCCGGCAGCAGGACGCCGCCGATAACGAGATCCGCGCCCACCACCTGCTCTTCGATGGAGTCGATGGTGGAATAGATCGTGTTCAGCATGGCGCCGAACTGAAAATCGAGTTCGTTGAGCCGGTGCAGCGAGATGTCGAGGATAGTGACGTGCGCCTCGAGGCCCATCGCCATCCGCGCCGCGTTGGTGCCGACGACGCCGCCACCGAGGACGACGACCTTGGCAGCCGGCACCCCCGGCACGCCGCCGAGCAGCATGCCGCGGCCGCCCTGCGCGATTTCGAGACTGTGCGCGCCCGCCTGGATGGACATGCGGCCCGCCACTTCGCTCATCGGCGCAAGCAGGGGCAACCCGCCCCGTGAATCGGTGACCGTTTCATAGGCGATGCAGATCGCGCCGGAATCGATCAGTCCGCGCGTCTGCTCGGGGTCGGGCGCGAGATGCAGGTAGGTAAAGAGCGTCTGGCCGGGCCTGAGGCGCGCGATCTCCACCGCCTGCGGCTCCTTCACCTTCACGATCATATCGGCGGCTGCGAAGATCTGGTGGGGTCCGGCAATCAATTTGGCACCGGCGCGCGTGTACATTTCATCGGTCAGCCCGATGGCGTCGCCCGCCATGTTCTCGACCAGCACCTCATGACCGCGCGCCACGAGTTCGCGCACGGCCGAGGGCGTCAGGCCGACGCGGTATTCGCGGTTCTTGATTTCCTTGGGAACGCCGATGCGCATGGAATCCTCTCAGCTCAAAGCAGGTTGTTACCAGCGGTTCCAGACTTCGAGAACCGCGAAGACGAAAAAGATTGGCAGCTCGATGACCGCTGCATACCACAGAATTTCAGGCTGGATGACACGGTTCGTGGCATGCAGGAGAGTCTGGCTGGCGACGTAAAGCAGGGCCGTCATCAGCGGCGGCGCGATCAGCGTAAAGCCGATCAGCGAAAGCCTGCGAAGAGCATTCATCCCCTTACCCTACCCGCTCCAGGACCGCGCGCAGGCCTTCCACCATCCGCGCGATTTCCGACTCCGACGCGATCAGTGCAGGCGCCAGCGCGACCGTGTCGCCCGAGACGCGCAGCACGAGGTCTTCTTCAGCAAAGGCCCGCGAAAGCGCCTCATAACCCCTGCGGCCAGGTGCGCTCAAGTCGGGTTCGAGGTCGATGCCTGCGGCAAGACCGGCATTGCGAATGTCCGCCACGTGCGGCGCGCCCTTGAGCGCATGCACAGCTTCCTCGAAGACCGGTTCGAGTGCCCTTGCGCGCGCGAAAAGCCCGTCCTCGCGATAGGTATCGAGCGTGGCGAGTGCTGCGGCGCAGGCGAGCGGATGACCGGAATAGGTATGACCGTGGAACAGCTCGATGCTGCGCTGCGGGCCTTGCATGAAGGCTTGGTGGACGCGACCCGAGACCATAACGCCGCCCATCGGCACCGCGCCGTTGCTGACGCCTTTCGCAAAAGTGATCAAGTCCGGCACCACGCCGTAGCGCTCGGCGGCGAAGGCGTAGCCAAGCCGTCCGAAGCCGGTAATCACTTCGTCGAAGATAAGCAGAATGCCATGTGCATCGCACAGCGCGCGCAGCCGCGGGAGATAATCCTTCGGCGATGCAAAGACGCCGGCCGAACCCGCCATCGGCTCGACGATCACGGCCGCGATGGTCTCGGCCCCATGGACCGCAATGGAACGCGCGAGCGCATCGGCAAATTCCACGCCGCCTTCCGGCTCACCGCGCGTAAACGCCATCGCCCCGCGGTCATAGGGCAGCGGCAGGTGATCGTCCGTACCCGGAAGAAGTGGGCCGAAGACTTTGCGGTTGTTGGGAATGCCGCCGACCGAAATCCCGGCGAACGTCGCGCCATGATAGCCCCGTTCGCGGCCGATGAGACGAAATCGTTGCCCCTGTCCGATCGCGTGAAAATAGCCGCGCGCGATCTTGAGAGCCGTATCAACAGCCTCCGAACCGGAATTGACGAAGAATACCTGGTCGAGGGGCGCGGGCGCGAGTTCGACAAGTCGCGCCGCTAGCTCGAAAGCCGCCGGATGGCCGAACTGGAATGTGGGCGCATAATCGAGTGCGCCGGCTGCCGCGCGGATCGCCTCGGTGACGCGCGGCTGAGCGTGCCCGGCATTCACGCACCAAAGGCCGGAGCAGGTGTCGAGCAGAGCCCTGCCCCTCTCATCGTAGAAATACATGCCGTTGGCACGCGCGAGCATGCGAGGCGCCGCCCGGAAAGCGCGGTTCGCGGTGAACGGAAGCCAGAACGCGGAGAGGTCGTTGCGAAGTGTGGCGGAATCGTCGGAACCCATGCCCGCTCTTAGCGCGGCGAGGCTGGCGCCTCCAAGCGGCACAAAAACGCATCGGCCCGGCGGAGAGCCACCGGGCCGATGCGAACATGTCGTCAGCTGATTTGTCTAGCGGCGTCCGCCGATGTGTCCGGAAGCCACGGGCCGCCCGTGCCAGCCGCCACCGTGCCAGCCACCCCAGCCGCCGCGTCCCCAGCCGCCGCGTCCCCAACCACCGTGCCAGCCGCCCCAGCAGCAGCCGCCGCGCCAGCCGCCGAAGCCCACACCGACATAGGGGCCGCCATAGCCGTAGTAGCCGGGGTAACCGTAATACCCGTAGTACGGGTAGTAGCCCGGATAGTAACCCGGGTAATAGCCCGGCACGCCGATTCCGATGCCCACCGACACGCGGGCGCTGGCCGGCGTTGTCAGGGCTGCAGTTGCGCCGACGGCGGTACCCGCCATCAGCATGGCGCCAAGCGCCAGTTTTCCAAGTCGAGTCATCGTTTTGCTCCTTTCAAAGCCGTGCCTGTTCTCAAGGCTCGCGTGGACAATGATCCCCCGGCCCTGAACCGGCGATGAACGCGGCCGTCATGTTCGGCTCACTCACCGGGAGGATGTTCCTCATCCCGAGCGCGTCGAGGGATCAGGCCGAGCGGCCCCGCGCCTCGATGGGCCAGACTGCTTCCACGCGGTCGCCGCGCACCAAATGATAACAATCATAAAGATTAACGGTGGGATCGCAGTGCGGCACCGCACAGGTAATGACATCACCCGGCTTCAACCCATGATCGGCACTCGAATATTCGATGCCGCCGTGCTCGTCGCCGAAGAAGAAATAGGTTGCGCCGGGAGGCGCGCCGCCGGCAATGACGGGTGGACCCGCATCGGTGGCAAACGCCTTGAATCCCGCATCGGTTGTAGCCAGACCCTCGCGATTGGCGCTGATGACCGTCGTCTGGACAAACAACGATGTCCCGAACGGCGGCGTGGCACCCGATCTTTCCCATACCTCGTTGTACTGACGGTCCATGAATATATAAGAGCCGACCTGAAGCTCCGTAAGAATCCGCGCATCGGGATCGATATCAAAAGTCCCGGTGCCGGCTCCCGTTATGATCTCCGGCGTGATGTTTTCGGCACGCAGGCGCCTGCAG
This sequence comes from Rhizomicrobium sp., assembly GCA_036272695.1. Lineage (GTDB taxonomy): Bacteria > Pseudomonadota > Alphaproteobacteria > Micropepsales > Micropepsaceae > Rhizomicrobium. The sequence goes on from DATAYG010000176.1 coordinate 25,458, forward strand.
AATCGATCGAGATCCGCGAGCGCGGACAGGGATTTCGCGCGCCGTTCATTGGCCGATTCGAGATGCTGGAGATTTCCCGCGTAGCATTGCAGCCCTCGGAATACCAGGGCCGGATTGCCGGCGACGGCACGAACGAGCGCGGCCGCTGCCTCGCCCGGCGGAAGGCCGGTGCGGCCCATTCCCGGATCGATGTCGACGAGTAGTCCGAGTTGCTTGCTGCCGGAGCGGGCCGCATCCGCCAGCCGTTCCGCAATCAGGGCGTTGTCGCACACGGCCATCAATGCGCCGATACGGGCGTTCAGCGCCATCAGGCGTTCGATGCCGCGTTCCATTACCACCGGCGAGGTAATGAGGATTGCATCGATGCCCGCGTCGGCGAGCGCCTCGGCTTCGCCGAGCTTGGCGACGCAGATGCCAAGCGCCCCCGCCGCGATCTGCCGTCGCGCAATCTCCGAGCATTTGTGGGTCTTGGCATGCGGCCGGAGTGCGATGGTATTGGCCCGCGCATGATCGGTCATCCGCGCGACGTTCTCCTCGAAGCGGTCGAGATCGATCACGAGCGCGGGCGTCGCCAGCCGCCACCGGCTGCCCGGCACGCCGATCAGATCGGCATTGAGTTCCGTCGCATGCACGGCTTGCCTCGCAATCATCCTGCCGCACCCCATATTCGGCCACAGCGTCCACAAAAGCTCCGGCGTGAATCAATGGCCGAGACGGAGGCGGCGGGATAGATTGCCTCTATGAGTCACGGACACCAATATGTTGACCCGCTTGAGGCGGCCTTCGGAGAAGAGGCGCAGGCGCGCGTGCTCGCCGCCGAACCGCCCTATCTCGAAGGGCTGAACAAAGAGCAGCGCGAAGCGGTGGTGACGCTCGACGGCGCGGTGCTGGTACTGGCGGGCGCCGGCACTGGCAAGACGCGCGTGCTGACCACGCGCCTCGCCCACATCCTCGCCACGCGGCGCGCGTGGCCCGGGCAGATTCTCGCCGTCACCTTCACCAACAAGGCGGCGCGCGAGATGAAGGAGCGCATCGGCGCGCTGATCGGCGGCGTGGTCGAAGGCATGCAGTGGCTCGGCACATTCCATTCCATCGGCGCCAAGATGCTGCGCCGTCATGCGGAGCTGGCGGGACTCAAGTCCAACTTCACCATCCTCGACGCCGACGACCAGTTGCGGCTGATGAAACAGGTGGTGGACGCGGCCAATATCGACGAGAAACGCTGGCCCGCGCGCACGCTCGCCATCTTCATCGACGGCTGGAAGAACCGCGGGCTCGCGCCGGCCGAAGTGCCCGAAGGCGAATCGCAGGGCTTTGCCTTCGGCAAGGGCCGCGCGCTTTATCGCCAATATCAGGACCGGCTGAAATCGCTTAACGCCGCCGATTTCGGCGATCTGCTGCTCGACACGCTGAACATCCTCAAATCGCAGCCGGAGATACTTGGCGAGTATCGCCAGCGATTCCGTTATATGCTGGTGGACGAATATCAGGACACCAATATCGTCCAGTATTTGTGGCTGAAGCTGCTCGCGGGTTCGGGCGGCAATGTCTGCGTGGTGGGCGACGACGATCAGTCCATCTATGGCTGGCGCGGCGCGGAGATCGAAAACATTCTTCGCTTCGAGCGCGATTTTCCGGGCGCGAAAGTCATCAGGCTCGAACGCAACTACCGTTCGACGCCGGCGATTCTGGGCGCGGCCTCCGGTCTCATCGCCGCCAACAAGGGCCGGCTCGGCAAGACGCTGTGGACCGAAGGTGACACGGGCGACCACATCCGCGTGCAGGGCGTGTGGGATGCGGAAGAAGAAGCGCGCGCGGTGGCGACGGATGCCGAGCAACTACATCGCGACGGTCATTCCTATGCCGGGATGGCGGTGCTGGTGCGCGCGAGCTTCCAGATGCGCGAATTCGAAGACCGCTTCCTCTCGCTTGGCATTCCCTATCGCGTGATCGGCGGCCCGCGCTTCTACGAGCGCGCCGAAATCCGCGACGCGCTCGCCTATCTGCGGCTGATCGCGCAGGGCGATGACGACCTCGCCTTCGAGCGCATCGTCAACAAGCCGAAACGCGGCATCGGTGATGCCAGCATCGCAGCACTTCATGCCTTTGCGCGGGCGCGCTCCGTGCCGCTGCTCGCCGCCGCGCGCGAAATTGCCGACACCGACGAAGTGCCGCCCAAGGCGCGGCGCGCGCTGGGCGATCTTGCAACAACATTCGCACGCTGGAACGAGACCGCGCGGCATATCGGCCATATGGAGCTTGCCGGGATCGTGCTCGACGAATCCGGCTACACCGACATGCTGAAGAACGACAAATCCCCCGAGGCGCCGGGCCGGCTCGACAATCTGAAAGAACTGGTCCGCGCGATGGACCAGTTCGAATCGTTGACCTCCTTCCTCGAACATGTGTCGCTGGTGATGGAGCTCGAACAGAACGAGACGGGGGACCGGCTGACGCTGATGACATTGCACGCCGCGAAAGGGCTCGAGTTCGACACGGTCTATCTGCCCGGCTGGGAAGAAGGTTTGTTTCCTTCCCAGCGCACCATGGACGAGAACGGACTCGCCGGCCTCGAAGAGGAACGCCGCCTCGCCTATGTCGGTCTCACCCGCGCAAAGAAACGCGTGCGGGTGAGCTTCGCCGCCAACCGCCGCACCTATGGCAACTGGCAGAGTGCGCTGCCGTCGCGATTCATCTCCGAACTGCCGCCGGAGCTTGTCGATGCGGTGGTCGATGAAGGCTTTTATGGCGGCTATGCCGGCTTCCGCGACAATGCGGCGAGCGCGACTTTCGGCAGCTCCTACGAAAGCCCCGGCTGGCGCCGCGCCCAGGCGAACCGCGCCGCAAACACTGAAAGACCGCGACCGCCACTCATCGAGGCCCAGGCGCATGTGGTGCAAACCACCGATCCCCAATCGGCGGCTTACGCGCGCGGCGACCGGGTGTTTCATCAGAAATTCGGCTATGGGCGGGTGAGCGTGGTGGAAGGCAACAAACTCACCGTCGATTTCGACAAGGCCGGCGCCAAGCGGGTGATCGACCAGTTCGTGAGTAGGGCGTGAGACAAACTTTAGAAGATTGGCCCTTTCTGAGTTCGTGGCCTATATCGTGCTGATGACACTTTCGCGCATCACTATCAATCCAGCGGTCTGCACGGGCAAGCCGTGCATCAGGGGCTTGCGATTTCCTGTCGCCCGATTGCTGGGGCCTCATGGCTTCCGGTCAATCGCGCGAAGAGATACTGATGAATTATCCTTATCTCCAGCCCGGCGGATGTTGATGAGGCGTTGCGCTATGCGGCAAAGCTGGCGGAGGACGAGACGCTCGAACTCGCGCTGTAATCCGCGTGAAATTTGCTCCTACGCCTTTGCCCAGTTCTCGATCTTCAATCCCGGCACGCGGCGGAATTCGCGTTCGTTGTTGGTGACAAGCGTAAGGCCAGCGGCGCGGACGTGGGCGGCAATCCAAAGATCGTTGTTGCCGATCATGTGCCCTTTTTTCTCCAGTTCGGCGCGGATGGCGCCATAACTCTCCGCAGCCGAGTCGGGAAGCGAAAGCACGGGAATAGCCGTGGCAAGTTCTTCGAGCTGTCTCATTGCCGACGCGCGATTGGCGGTTTTCTCCGCGCCGTAAAGAAGTTCGCCATAGGTAATAACGGAAAGCGCTGCTTCGCCCGGTTCGAGGCGCTCGAAGCGCGCGCGAATATGGGGAAGTCTGCGGGAGCGGATATAGATGCAGATATTGGTATCCAGGATGTACCGGCCCGCCATCAAAGGCCCTTGCGCGATTGCGGCGGATCGTCGAGCGGTCGCTCCGGCAAAACGTCCGGCGGAAGTCCGGCAAGGAGATCGAAAGCCCGGGCCATGCCCTTACCCTTTTCGCGCAGCACGATCTCGTCGCCACGCCGGAAAATCTCGACTTCCTCGCCGCGCAGCCGAAATGCCTTGGGCAGCCGAACCGCCTGGCTGTTTCCCGATTTGAAGACGCGTGCCGTGGTCATATCTTTCCGCCCGTATACACTGTGAAGTATATACGCCTGGTGAACCCACCGCAAGTCCGGCGAGGTTTCCCAACCGAAAGGCAAGCCGCAATGAATACTTCGCCCGATAAATCGCGTCGCTCCGACAGTGCGAAGGAATCGCCGGAACACGCCACCGGACGGTGTTTATGTGGGGGGGTGGTGATCGAGATCGATGTGCCGGCGTTCTGGGCGTGGCATGATCATGGGCGGCCGAGCCGGCTGGCGCATGGGGCGGCCTATGCGACCTATGTCGGCTGCTGGCGCAAGCATGTGCGCATGAAAAAGGGCGCGAAGTCCATCGCCCGTTTCGAGGACAAGCAAACAAATACCACGCGGAGTTTCTGCGCACGCTGCGGCACGCCGCTGCTCTATGAGAAAAAACGCTCGCCGCACGCGGTCAACATTCCGCGCGCGCTGTTCGACGGACGCACGGGGCGAGAGCCGCGCTACCATCTCAACTTCGCGGAACGGCAGGACTGGACCTGGGCCGGGGAAAAACTCGTGCCGCTGAAAGCCTATCCGGGCGTCCTGTTCGAACGGCCGAAGACAAAGAAGCGCGCAGCGCCGCAGGAATTCGAACCGGACTTCGAATAAGCCGTCCGCGAGCCGGCGCGGCCCGCGGACGGCGTCATAACTTCCGTATTAATTACTTAGACATGTCGACTTCGGTCCACATCTCGTCAGCCTGGAAGGTCCGGTACTTGTCGTAACCCGCGATGATCTTGTCCGATTGTTCCTTGCTCATGCGGGCCTTGATTTCCTTGTCGATCGCCTGGTCCCGCCCCTGGTCGGGATCGAGAGCCGCGGTGGTCGGGAAATGCTGAACGATCTGGATATTGTCTCCGGCGTTCGAGTTGAGCTTCTGGAGAATCAGGTAACGATCAATCACGCCGTGTTTCTTCAGCGTCTCAAGCACTGGAATGAAGTTCTTTTTCAGCCCGGTCAGGTAGTCGTCGATATGATTGGGATCGACCTTGATCGTCTGCACTTCCCAAACGCCCTTCACCGGCGTGTAGTCGACATAGGGTTCCGCTCCGGCCGCCGTGACGGCCAATGCGCCGGCCGCGAGAGCTGCTGCGAATATGTTCCTGTTCATTATGTCCCTCCGACATTCTGGAGCCGGCGCACTCATCGGTGCACGCCGGCCAACGGGCAGACCACCCACCCCTCGCGCGAATCATAGCAACAAATCCGTGTTATTGACAGCCGCCGCGGCGCAATCCCCCGCCGATGCTCAGTAGCGCAGATATGCGTGCCGCTCCTCCGCCCAGGATTGCTCGTCGAGCACCGCAATTGCGTCGAGATCGGCCGGCGCGACAGCGGGATCGTCCACCCATCTGCGCAAGCCCGGGCCGCCATTGATCACGTCGATGGCGGGTTTGCCCTGCTCATATTCGTAATCGAAGTCGCGCCATAACGGATATTCCGGATAAAGCTGACGGATCGCCTTGAAAGCCAGCGCCTGGAGCCGCCAGGGCCGGAACGTCTCGTGATTATAAGACGGGCCCTCGGTGTGTATCTGGACGCCGTTGCAGAGCCGGCCCGCATGTTTGTGGAACGTCGGCTCGAACCAGCACTCCCGCAAACTGCAGCCCTGCAGCCAGTGCGGCGCAAGCGCATGCATCCCGGCGAGCACGCCCCGCGCCTCGATATCGGGCGCCCCGAAGAGCTCGAGCGGCCGCGTGGTGCCGCGGCCTTCCGACAGGGTCGTGCCCTCCACCATCACAGTGCCTGCATAGGCGCGCGCCATCCACAGATTGGGCGCATTGGGGCTCGGGTTGATCCAGTCGCGCTCGCCGAGCGGCCAGCCGTAACCCGGCGGGGAATCCGGCCGCCAGCCTTCCATTTCGATCACGCGATAATCGACGTCGAGCCGCCGCAAGGAAACAAACCACGACCCCAGCTCGCCGAGGGTCAGGCCGTGGCGCATCGGCAGCGGCCCCGCGCCGACAAAACTTTCCCAGCCGGGCTCGAGCCGCAAGCCTTCGACGGGATGGCCGGCGGGATTGGGGCGGTCCAGCACCCAGACGGATTTCTTATGCTCCGCCGCCGCCTCCAGCATGTAGAGCAGCGTAGTGATGAACGTATAGATGCGGCAACCGAGGTCCTGAAGATCGATCAGCACGACATCGAACGTGTCCATCATAGCGTCGGTCGGCCGCCGCACCCGGCCATAGAGGCTGAACACTGGAATGCGATGCACGGGATCCTCGAAATCCGGCGATTCGACCATGTTGTCCTGCTTGTCGCCCCTGAGGCCGTGCTGCGGGCCGAACGCGGCGGCGAGCTTCACCCCGCTCGCGACCAAGGCATCGAGGGAATGGGTCAGGTGATGGGTCACCGAAGCCGGATGCGCGACGAGCGCGACACGCCGGCCCTCCAGCGGCGCGCGCAGCGCCGGTTCGGAGACAACCCTGTCGATGCCGAATTTCATGTTGTCCTGCCGCTGCTTCGTATTGGTAAGAAATTCCCTGAGATTGCGCACCGCCACAAGCCCCGCTCACGTCGGGGGCAGATTCCCCGCCGTACCCCCGCGCGAAATTCCCTGAGAATGCGCACCGGTCCCCACCTCCCCTTGAGGGGGTCGAGTTTTGCGAGCGCAGCGAAGCAAATTTCGGGGAGGGGTGATGGCGGAGGCATTTATCCCTCCCCGAAAAATGCCGCGCATTTTTCGACCCGCCCTCAAGGGGCGGTGGAAGCGCGTCCGAAATCCCGCGCGAAATTCCCTGAGAACGCGCGCGCCAGTTAACGCGCCGGAAAATTCCCTGAGAATGCGCATGCAATAATCATTCATCCCGCGTTCCATTAGGCCGGCGCAACCCTCGCCTCACTATTTCAAAATGTTCCCTGCGAAATTCGCTCACTGAGGGAATTTCCCGCCGCATCCGAATCGCCGGAATGCTCCCGCACCCGCGACGCAGATTTGTACGAACCGCGCACCGGACAAGGTTCGCTCCGCCCGTATCGCGAACTATCCCGTCCGATTGGAAATCGTGCCGCGCGACAATACCAGCAGCCGGAATTGTTGTCAACCGTTTCGGTTCTATACATAACTGACACGAGGTCGCACCAGAGTGGCGGGCCGCTCTGCGGCCGCGCGATCATTTTAAGATTCTGTCCCGTATGACCATCCTGTCGGCAAACTCGGGAGGCGCCCGCCCGCCCAACGCGCCACTTAGCAAGCGCAGTTCCCCAAAACAGGCGTGGAGACCGTACTGCATGAGTTTGGGGGCCAGGGGGGAGACGGCTACGGTCTCTTCGGCAGCCTGATCGAAGATCATGGTATATTATACGGTACAACCGGCAACGGCGGCGACGGTGGGTGCTGCGGCACCGTATTTTCGCTCGATCCCGGGAGCGGTGCCGAATCGGTCCTGCATTCATTTCAGGACAACGGCTCGGACGGTATGTATCCTAAAGCGGCGCATTCTATGGGACGACATATGCAGGCGGGACAAACAACTCCGGGACGCTCTTCAAGATCACGCTCTGAGGCGCCGCCCAATCGGCATGCCGAACATGCTTGTTTCTCCGCGCAGGTAACAGAAGCGAGAAGTCCTCGTGGTGATCGAAATTGGGCTTTTCCGTCTCGCCATCAACTGCGCCGTGGGGACTTGGCGCCTTGCGTCGAAGTGTTCTTAACCCGCCGCTAATCCAATGAAGACAGCGACCTTACCGAATCGTAATGTCGGTCGGAATCCGGGCCGCGCCTTGAGATTCTGTTCAGACTTCGCGCCTAGCTTTCCACCTGCTATCCGACCCAATCGAAAGGGGGGCATGATGACCCGGCTCTCAACTGCCTGTTGTGCAAGCGTCGCTTCGGCGATTTGTCTGTTGCTGGCTCCGGCGGCGAATGCCGCCACCGAGACAGTGATTTACTCGTTCTGCAGCCAGAACAATTGCGCCGATGGCGGCGAGCCTGCCGCTTCACTGACAATCGCGGAAGGCAGGCTGTATGGGACAGCCAGTGACATCGGCTCACCCGGCGCAGGAACTGTCTACACGTTCAATCCTCGATCGGGCGCTGAAAAGACGGTGTTCGCATTCAGCCCACAGAACTACGAGGGCGCCTACCCGAACGGCAGTGTCCTCAATGTAAGCAACGCGCTTTATGGACTGACCGAACTCGGCGGCATCTATGGCGGGGGCGCGCTCTTCTCGCTGGATCGCAAGACCGGTGCCGGGACCGTGGTGCATGCGTTTGGAGACGGCAGCGACGGCGCTTCCCCCTGCTGGGCCAACTCGCTGATTCTGGTGAAGGGAAAACTGTATGGAACAACCTATTCAGGCGGAGCTCACAATAACGGCATCGTGTTTTCCATCGATCCCAGTTCGGGGACCGAGGTAATCCTTCATTCCTTCCAGAATGCGGACGGCGCCAATCCCTCGTCGGGACTGATTGAAATAGGCGGGGCACTGTACGGCACGACAGTGTCAGGCGGCTTCGCGGACGACGGAACGGTGTTTTCCATCGATCCCCGAACCGGCGCCGAGACCGTGCTCTACAGTTTCAAGGGCGGCAGCGATGGCGGCTACCCGGCGGGCGGACTGCTCGCATATAAAGGCATCCTCTACGGCACGACCTCGGCCACCGCATTTTCTCTTGATCCCGGGACGGACGTGGAGACGGTGCTGCACACATTCCACGGCGGAGCAGATGGCTTTGAGCCGACGGGCGGCCTGATCAACATGCACGGAACGCTCTACGGAACAACGAAGAGCGGCGGAACTGGTTGTCGCGGGGGCGGGTGCGGGACCGTGTTTTCCATCGATCCACAAAGCGGCGCCGAAAGCGTCACCTATGCATTTCAGGATAATGGTTCGGACGGGATCGGGCCTTTTGCGGGCCTGGTCGAGTTCAAGGGCGCCTTGTACGGAACAACAGAATTTGGCGGAACGAACGACACCGGAACCATCTTCAAGATCATGCCCTGAGGCGCTGTCCGGCACATACTTTCCTTCCTCGTGTGAAGCACGCCCGGCTGTCCAGGCAAAATGCGCACTTGGTCAGGCATCGGCACGAAGGAAACTCTCGCAAATCTGTCCACTGAGACTCACCTCGTATATAATAAGTTCGTCATGGCCGGACCGTTGTCCCGGCCCTCCATGAACACGATCCGGGTCATCCACTCGTGTAAACCTGAATCGCCGTCTACATGATGACCAACAGGAAGCATGCACAAAGCCGGCCGAGCATGAGGCCTGCCTTCCGACGCGGTGTGCATGGATGGCTAAGCCCGGCTTAGCTACGTATTTGAATAGGTAGTGAAAGCGCGAACGTATTGGGGCTATGGAAATCCGGTTTTCCTGACGGGTGGGCCAGCGCCCAGTATGAAATCTGTCCATTCCTCTCTTCTATTATTGCAGAGAGAGCGAGATTCCAGTCCGCCTCGCCGTCTGGCTCCAACAACATGTCCAGCGCCAGCGCGGCCTGCAATTCGAATATGTCGCCGTCCTGGCGCATCTCGATCCGCGGCGCAGGCATTTCAACCATCCGCATGCCCTGCCGATAATTATCGAACCGATACGCCGCCCATTGCAGCGACGGCGAGAAGTTGAATTCGTAGTACGCGTCCGCTTCGCCCGCACGGAGGAAAAGCTCGAAACAGCTGTGGCGCCAGAGTTCGTCGGTGCGGGTGGGACCGGACGGCAGCGGCAGGCTGAGGCCGCGAATATCTCCTGCCACGAAGTATCGCACCACCAGGCCGGCCGGCGACGAACCCGTCACTTCGGCCGCGATGCGTTCGACTGCCTCGCAGCGGCAATCCGGATGCAGGAGCAACGGGCGCATGGCGATGAAAGCCGCGCGCACCGGTCCTGTCTTCGATTGCGGCGCGCGCGGATGGCCCGGCGGGCTTACTGGGCGCCCATATAGTCCATCTTGCCGATCTCGATTCCCTTGTGCCGCAGCAGGTCATAGGCCGTGGTCACGTGGAAATAGAAATTGGGCAGCGCGAAATTGTTGAGGAACACGCGGCCCGGGAAGTTCATCTCGCCCTGGGGGAATTTGAGCGTGACGGTGCGGTCTTCCGAGCCTTCGAATTTGTCCGGCGCGACGCTTTCCATGAAGGCGATGGTCTTGCGGATCCGCTCCTGCAATTCCGGGAAGGTCGTTTCGGTATCGGGAAAGCTCGGCACCTCGATCCCCGCCAGACGCCCGGTGGCGAGCTTGGCGACATCGCTGGCAATCTGTATCTGCCGCGGGAAGGGATACATATCGGGCGCCAGCCGGGCTTCCAGAAGCTCGGAAAGCGGCATGTCGCGCTCCTTGGCCTGCTGCACCGCCTTGTCGAGAATCTTCGAGAGGTTCTCGAAAAAGTGGATCATGGGCGGAATGGTTGCTTCGTAGACGGAGAAGGACATTGGGGTTCATCCTCAGGATTGCGGGGTGGTAACAAGACGCGAAATGCCCCGACCGATCAAGACAGTCGGCACCCCGCGCACCCGGATGTGATAGGAATCGATGCGTTATCAAGAGGTTCCATGAGATATATCCTCTTCCCGACGCCTGTGCATGAAGGATTTGATACATATCGATTCTTCTTATGAATTCCGCTCCGCTCTGGAAGGCGAGCGTGACGCTGGCCAAAGTGCGGGCCGGCGAAGCGGCGGCGCTTTTCGAGCTGACGCCGCCGCGACCGGAGGCGGTGGTCGTCGACGAAGAACCGTTCGGCGCGAACGCGACCGTCGAGGCGCTCTATATCGGCATGCCCGACGGCGAACTCCTGTCGCGGCTGATCGGCAACAAGGTCTATGTGGCACTTCTTCCTGATCTCGACTGGATCAGGCTTTCGCAGGAAGGCCTGCCGCCGGTGCGCGCGGGCCGCTTCTTTGTGTATGGCGCGCACGACAAGGGCACGGTGCCACACGGTGTCATTCCGCTCCGGATCGAAGCGGGGCTTGCTTTCGGGACCGGCCATCACGAAACAACGGCGATGTGTCTGGCCCTGATTTCCAGGCTCGCAAAGCGGCGCCGCTTTGCGCGCATACTCGATCTTGGCTGCGGCACCGGCCTGCTGGCCATCGGCATGGCCAGGCTCTCCAGACAGCGGATCCTTGCGGCCGATATCGATCCGGTCGCGGTCGCAGTGGCGCGGGAAAATGCCAGGGACAATGGCGTCGGGCCACTGGTCCGCACGCTCGTTGCCGACGGTCTCGGCAATGACGCGCTCAAACGCGCAACGCCATTCGATTGCATCGTCGCCAATATTCTTGCCGGACCGCTGACGCGGCTCGCGCCGCAGATCGCCGCCGCGCTTGCGCCGCGCGGCGTGTTGATCCTGTCGGGATTGTTGCGCTGGCAGGAGAATCTCGTGCTCGGCTTCTATCGTCCGCACCGACTTGTGCTGCGTGAAATACTGCGCGACGGAAACTGGTCGGCGCTTCTGCTTGAGAGGGTCGCGCGCCCGCGCTAGTTTCCGCGCCATGGACAAAACACCCCCCTTCCAAAGCTTCGAAGATCAATCCGATGCCGCGACCTGCGCGCCGCGTCTCGCCGCCCTGCGGGCCGAACTGGCCAAGCGCGGATTGGATGGTTTCCTGGTGCCGCGCGCCGATGAGCACCAGGGCGAATATGTGCCCAAACGTGCAGAGCGGCTCGCATGGCTGACGGCCTTTACGGGTTCGGCCGGCGCGGCCGTCGTGCTCAAGGACAAAGCCGCAATCTTCGTCGATGGCCGCTACACGCTGCAGGTTCGCCAGCAGACGGATACGAAGCTGTTCGAGCCGCGCGACCTCGTGGGCGAAGGTCCGATCGCCTGGCTTGCGGCAAACGTGCCGCAGGGTGCGCGCATCGGCTATGATCCCTGGCTGCACACGGCAGCCGGCGTCGATCATCTGCGCGCCGCAGCGGTACAGGCGGGGGCGGAACTCGTCGCCTGCGAGCGCAATCCGATCGATGCCATCTGGACCGATCAACCCGGACCGCCGCTGGTGAAAGCAGCGCCCCATCCGCTCGAACTTGCCGGCGAATCTGCCGAATCCAAGCGCATGCGCATCGCGGAGGAATTGAAGAGCCGTCAAATAGATGCGGCCGTCATCACGCTGCCGGATTCGATCTGCTGGCTGCTCAACATGCGCGGCGGCGACATTCCGCACACGCCTTTCGTACTGTCTTTCGCGCTTCTCCATGGCGACGGCTCGACGGATTTGTTCATGGACGCGCGCAAGGGTTCGCCGGAACTCGCGCAGCATCTGGGCAATGCGGTGCGGCTGAAAGAACCAGCGGAGTTTGCCGGCGCGCTTGAAGAATTAGGCGGAAAAACCGTCCTCGCCGATCCGTACCATTGCGCCGCAGCCGTGTTCGACCGTCTCGCCAAGGCCGGAGCGCGCGTGCAGCGCGGGGCCGATCCCTGTCAGTTGCCGAAGGCCTGCAAGAACGACGTCGAGATCGAGGGCATGCGCCGGGCGCATATTCGCGACGGCGCGGCGCTGACCCGCTTCCTCGCCTGGGTGGCGCGCGAGGCACCGGGCGGGCATCTGACCGAAATCGAAGCGGCGGAAGCGCTGGAAGGCTATCGCCGCGCGGCGGATTCGCTCGTCGATCTGAGCTTCGATTCGATATCAGGCGCGGCGCCGCATGCGGCTCTTCCGCATTACCGCGTCACGCGCTCGAGCAACCGGACCATCGGCCGCAATGAAATATATCTTGTCGATTCCGGCGGCCAGTATCCCGACGGCACGACGGATGTAACGCGTACCGTGATCGTGGGCGAGCCGACGAACGAAATGCGCGACCGTTTCACGCGCGTGCTGAAAGGCCATATCGCGTTGGCGACGGTGCGATACCCTCAAGGCACGACGGGTGCCGCGCTCGACGCCTTCGCGCGCAAGCCGCTGTGGGATGCCGGCCTCGATTACGATCACGGCACCGGCCATGGCGTCGGCGCCTATCTCTCCGTGCATGAAGGGCCGCAGAATATTTCGAAGAAGCAAATTGTCCAGACTCTGGAGCCCGGCATGATCTGCTCGAACGAGCCCGGTTATTACAAGACCGGCGAGTACGGCATCCGGATCGAAAACCTGGTCGTGGTTTCCGAGCCGGAACCAATACCGGGCGGCGATCGCGGCATAATGCATTTCGAGACCATCACGCTGGCGCCGATCGATCTTGAACTCGTCGAGCCGTCACTGCTCACGAACGAGGAACGTGACTGGCTCAACGTCTATCACGCCCGCGTGCGCGAAACGCTGTCGCCGCAGGTCGACCCCGAAACGCGGGAGTGGCTCGCCCATGCAACCCGCGCGATCTGAGACGCTTCGGTTTTTCTAACCCATTCCTGCCATGGCCCGCAAATGCGGGCCACCCAGGTGAACAGGCACTACACCGGAATGTACAAAAAGAACTTTGGATCAATTTCGAGATTTTCCCTTGCGTCAACTGGGTGGCCCGCATTTGCGGGCCATGACAATTATTTTGTCGAACCAGCTCTTTCGTCCGCACGCGGCGAGAGATCATGAGGCGCGATTTCGCTGTTCCCGCTGGCGAAGTTCACCGGCTCACGCTCGAAAGCCGGGTGCTGGCCGACAATCTGCTGCGCGACCCGGCGGCGCGGATCATCGATGTTTATGTACCGGCCAATGTGGAAAGCGACGGCCTGCCACTGCTGGTCGATCTCGTCGGCTTCACCGCCGGAGGACCGGCGCACACCAACTGGAAGAATTTTGGCGAGAACGTGCCGGAGCGGCTCGACCGCCTGATCGGCACGGGCGCGATGCCGCCCGCCATCGTCGCGTTTCCGGACTGTTTCACCAAACTGGGCGGCAATCAGTACATCAACAGCGCCGGCACGGGCCGCTGGGCGGACTACCTGCTCGAAGAGGCCGTGCCGTTCGTCGAAGAGCGTTTCGGTTGCGGCGGTGAAGGCCGGCGCGGCGTGTTCGGCAAAAGCTCGGGCGGCTATGGCGCCATCACCCATGCCCTGCTCTATCCCGATTTCTGGAGTGCCGCCGCCTGCCACTCCGGCGACATGGCGTTCGAGCTTTGTTACCTCGCGGAATTCCCGCGCCTGCTGCGCACGCTCGCAAAAGCCGGCGGCTCGGTCGAGAAATGGATCAGCGAACTGCATGCGGCGCCGAAGATCAAGGACAGCGAGCTGCACGACCTGATGACGCTTGCCATGTGCGCGACCTACGATCCCGATCCGGCTGCACCTTTCGGCGTCCGGCTGCCGGTCGATCCCGAAACCTGCGAAGTAATTCCCGAGCGTTGGAACAAATGGCGCGCCTGGGATCCGGTCGTGATGGCGGAGACGCGCGGCGTCGGCCTTGCGAAACTCAAAGCGCTCTGGGTCGATTGCGGCGATATCGATCAGTACGATCTCGTCTACGGTGCGCGGCGCCTGCACCGCATTCTCGACCGCCTCGGGATCAGACATCACTTTGAAGAATTCCCCGACGACCACAGCTCGGTCGACTACCGGATGGACAAGAGTCTGCCCTGCCTCGCCAAGGCGCTGAACTGATGCGGATGCTGCTCGTCGCCGCGCTGGCCTACGCAACCCTTGCCGCCTGCGCCGTCTACCCCATCGGGCAGGACGCAGACGGATTGGACCTGCGACGCGACGCCAACCGGGTCATGATGGCG
>DATAYG010000177.1:0-3583 GCA_036272695.1 Rhizomicrobium sp.
TGCATTGGATGAGCGGATGGCGGCTGGCCGTTTCACCTTTTGTTCGCCGTAGCGAAATGCTTCTGGCGATGCAAACGTGGTATTCCTCAAATAATCGCGCTCGGAAACATTTTCCGAAGCTTACGTTTGAGGGAAATCGAAAATGGCTACTAAAAAGAAATCGTCTTCGGGTTCGGATCCGAAATCGAAGCGAGTCGTTAAGAAGAAGATGGAAACGGTGATGCACGAGTACAAGCATCACGATCTGAAGTCAGGCCGCAGCGGCAAGAAGGTGAGCAATCCGAAGCAGGCGATCGCCATCGGCCTGAGTGAGGCGAGGCGTTCCGGCGCGAATATTCCAGAGAGTCCGAGAAAGGCCGGCGGGACGAAGGCAGCTAAGAAAAAGACGCCTGCCAAAAAGACGACCGGGAAAAACACGGCGAGCAAGAAGACTGCAGGCAAGAAGACTGCCACTAAGAAAAGGGGCGCGAAGAAAACAGCGGCCAAAAGGGGCTAACAAAAAGAGCCCGCCTGGCCCCGTTTATGGGACGCAGGCGGGCACGGAGTTTGTTGGCTAAAAGCTGCTTCTTAGTAGTCCATGTCGGGGCCGTGGCCGCCGGGACCCGCGGGAGCAGCCGACTTCTTCTCGGGGATTTCGCAGATCATGGCTTCGGTGGTCAGCATCAAAGCGCTGATGGAAGAAGCATGCTGCAGGGCTGAGCGCGTAACCTTGGTCGGATCGATGACACCGGACGCGACCAGGTCCTCATAGACGCCTGTCTGGGCGTTGAAGCCGTAGTTGGGAGTGTCGTTGGAGCGGATCTTCTCAAGGACGATGGCGCCTTCGAAGCCTGCGTTGCCAGTGATCTGACGAACCGGCTCTTCGGTGGCGCGGCGGATGATGTCGATACCGATCTGTTCATCGCCTTCCGCCTTGAGGTTTTGCAGAACCTTGCCGGCGCGCAGAAGCGCAACGCCGCCGCCCGGAACGATGCCCTCTTCGACGGCCGCACGGGTGGCATGCAGAGCGTCTTCGACACGGGCCTTCTTTTCCTTCATTTCGGTTTCGGTGGCAGCACCAACCTTGATGACAGCCACGCCGCCAGCGAGCTTGGCGAGGCGTTCCTGCAACTTCTCGCGATCATAGTCGGAAGTGGTTTCGTCGATCTGCGCGCGGAGCTGCTTGATGCGGCCTTCGATGGCCTTCTGGGTGCCGGCGCCGTCAACGATGGTGGTGTTGTCCTTATCAACGGTGACGCGCTTGGCGCGGCCGAGGTCTTCGAGGCGAACACCTTCCAGCTTGATGCCGGTTTCTTCCATGATGGACTTGCCACCGGTCAGAACGGCGATGTCGTCGAGCATGGCTTTGCGGCGATCACCGAAGCCAGGAGCCTTTACGGCGCAGGCGTTGAGGGTGCCGCGCAGTTTGTTGACCACGAGAGTCGCGAGCGCTTCGCCTTCGACTTCTTCGGCGATGATCAGGAGCGGCTTGCCGGAGCGAGCAATCTGCTCGAGCAGGGGCAGCAGATCCTTCATGTTGCTGATCTTCTTTTCGTGGATCAGGATGTAGGGATCTTCGAGCACGGCTTCCATGCGGTCGGGATCGCTGACGAAGTAAGGGGAGAGATAACCGCGGTCGAACTGCATACCGTCAACGGTCTGGAGCTCGGTGACCATGGTCTTCGATTCCTCGACCGTGATGACGCCGTCCTTGCCAACCTTCTTCATCGCTTCGGCAATGATGTTGCCGATGGTGGAATCGCCGTTCGCGGAGATGGTGCCGACCTGCGCGATCATATCGCCGGAAACGGGCTTGGACTGAGCCTTCACTTCGTTGACAACGGCGTCCACAGCCTTCTCGATGCCGCGCTTCAGGGCCATGGGATTCGCACCCGCGGCTACGGACTTCACGCCTTCGCGGAAAATCGCTTGCGCCAGGATGGTGGCGGTGGTGGTACCGTCGCCAGCGATGTCGGAGGTTTTCGAAGCAACCTCACGCACCATCTGCGCGCCCATATTTTCCAGCGGATCCTTGAGTTCGATCTCTTTGGCGACGGTCACGCCGTCTTTGGTGATGGTGGGTCCGCCGAACTTCTTCTCGAGTACTACGTTGCGGCCCTTCGGTCCGAGCGTCACCTTGACTGCATCGGCCAACTGATTGACTCCGCGCAGGATCGCCTGACGCGAATTTTCGCTATAAACAATCTGTTTTGCTGCCATATGTTTTTGAATCTCCCTGGTTACTTTTTGCCGGCAGAAGCGCCATTTGCGCCGTTGCTGATGACGCCGAGGATTTCATCCTCACGCATGATCAGATATTCGTTGCCGTCGAGCTTGATATCGCTGCCCGAGTATTTGCCGAATAGAATCCGGTCGCCGACTTGAACATCGAGCGTAAGAATTTTTCCGTCTTCGGTGCGCTTGCCTTTGCCGATGGCAACCACTTCGCCTTGTTGCGGCTTTTCCTTTGCAGAATCGGGGATGTAGAGACCGCCTTGCATGCTCTCCCCTTCATCGATGCGCTTAACCACGACGCGGTCGTGAAGCGGTCGAATGTCCATACTAAAACCTCCAGTTGCTAACGAACCTATGCCTAGGATTTGGATTGGATTAGAGCAGCTTCCAGCCGCCCTCTGTAGTTTTAGCACAGTCCGCTTGAGAGTGACAAGATAATCTTTCAAGCTACTGAAAGCAAACAGAATACAGTTCTAGCAGTGATGGGTATTAGCGTGCTTGACTCAGATTTTATCATTTTCGAGCACTCTGGTTCCGGGCCGCCCTGGCGTAGAAAACCCACTGGTATTATGGACATGCGATCCCCTGCGCTCATGTCCATGCGCCGCATTTCCGTCCTGCTAGCCGCCGCCGCTATCGTTCTCATCGTGTTCGTGGGCTTCACTTACAAGTCGAGGCTGGCGGCCGTCCGGGCACACGGAGTCCGTCCGACGCCACAGATCCGGCCGTCTCTAGATGCCATCGCGAATCGCGGCTGGAAGTACGACAAATTCGATCCGCAGACGAACCTGCCGGTCGTGCAGATTACGGCCAAAGCGTTCGAAGCGGCGCACGAGCCTTCGGCCATGGGGCTGCGCGATGTGCGGATCAAGTTGTACGACAAAGCGGGCACGCAATACACTTTCGTCCACAGCGAGTCGGCCTCGTTCGACGAAGGAAGCAATTTGATGAGATCGCAGGGAGCCGTTCATCTGGTGATGAACGTACCCTCGGACAAGAATGCGGATAACCCGGCGGACGTCGCTAAATTCTTGCAGGTACAGACCTCGGGGGTGGCGTACAACACGCAAAGCGGGAGCGCGCAGACCGACCAGCCGGCCTCCTTCCATTTTCCGGCGGGATCGGGATCGGCTACGGGCGTTGCCTACGACCCGAGCACGCGCGAACTGCGCTTAAAGTCGCATGTCGCACTGGACTGGATTGGCAATGGACCGGCCGCGAACGCAATGCACATTGAGGCGGGCGAACTGCTGTACCGGGAACGAGAACACAAGATTTATCTTTCGCCCTGGTCGAAGATGGTGCGGCAAGGAACCAGCATCGAGGGGAAAGACTCGGTGGTAAGCCTGGACGAGGACGGCGAGTTGCA
>DATAYG010000178.1:0-12423 GCA_036272695.1 Rhizomicrobium sp.
CAGCCTGGATCACGCGATGTGGTTCCACCGCCCGTTCCGCGCCGACGAGTGGCTGCTTTATGTGCAGGACAGCCCGAGCACGTCGGGCTCGCGCGGGTTCAGCCGCGGCCTGGTCTACGACATCGAGAGACGCCTTGTCGCGTCCGTGGCCCAGGAGGGATTGATCCGGATGCGCAACAGGACACCGGCCGGCGCGATTTAGTCCGTATAAGTGACCTTCGCGGAATCCCTGGGACGGGCGTAGAACGAATCGCCCATCTCGATCGACCCGAATATGAGCTGGCCGATGGGCGATGTGTAATTATACGAGACCTGCACGAAAATGGCGCTCCCGCCCGGAGCTATGATGCCCGCCGGCACCGTGACCTGGGTACCCTTCTGAAGTTCCGTCCCGCCATTGTAGGGTTTGCTCCAGTCCACGACATTCGCACCCGTCGGCTGATTCACGATGCTCGAAACCACGACCGTCACACCACCGGATGCAAAGGGATAAAGGATCGAATTCCCGGCACTGAAAATGTTGCTGAGGTCGGCGTCGGAAACCGAGGAGGTCTGAGCCACGAGATCGGCAACGCTCGAGGTTTCGCTCGAAACTTTCTGGCGGCACTCGAGCGCATTGCACAATTCGATCGTGCCCATGAGCAGCGTGGCGAGGACGGGCGCGAGCAGCGCGAATTCGACGGCGGCAAGGCCCTCTTTGGCGCGCAGCAGGTTCGGGAGTCTCAGCATGAGGAGCCACTCGCATAGGGTTCGTTGCGGAAAGCCGCCGCCGCGGCGAGCAGGTACTGGCCGTTCGGCATGTTCGCGAGGAGCGGCGCGAGCAGCGGCGTCATGATGCTCCACGGGTAAAAGGCGCGCACCAGAACCACGTCGCAGGGACCGCCCGTCAGATATTGCATCTGCTTGTTGTTCAGGCTGCCGTTCTGGTTCGTCACATTGTTGTAGTTCGCGTCCGCGAAGTCGGTGAACGACTGCATGTCGACCTGCAGGTTGGAGGCGCACTTTGAGCTGCTGACAAGGCCCGACATTTCGCCGCAGATCTGCTGCACATACTGGGCCTGTGTCATCCCGTTGTTCTGGGCCTGACCCGTGCGCACCAGCCGCGCGGCATCGTCGGACGCGTTCTGCAGCGTGGATTGCGCGAAGAAAATCACGCCGGTCTCGATGATGCCGAACAGGAACAGGGCGAGGACCGGTGCGATGAGCGCGAACTCGATGGCGACCGATCCGGAACAGCCGCGCAGGCGCCCCCCCCACGACCGCCGGGCGCAATTCCTGCCCTGAATAGTTTCCATAATCATTTGCCGGAACCTCGAATTGCAGGGAACGCATTAACCCGGGAGTAACGGTTTCGCGAAGGCAATTTGCGCGGTTTCGTAAACGAGCCGTTAATTTCGACCCGCGGAATTCGACGAAATTCCGGGCGTGGGCCGCGAATGTATCAATTCGGGATTGCATGCGATTGCGCGGGCATCGCTTAACAAAATCATAACCATTCGCACAACATTCGACGGCATTTAAACGAAATTTGAGGCAAGTCAGCGGAAGGCCGTCAGGGGATATTTCCATGCTACCGCGCAACCTACTCTCCACAGGATTATCGCAGCTTTCGCATTTCCTTGGCTGCGCGCGCGCCAGCACCGCGACGGTTATCGCCCTTGCGCTCGTGCCGGTCCTGCTTGCGGCGGGCACCGGCGTCGACCTCGGACGAGCCATGGTGGTGCGCACCAGGCTGGCCGAGGCGCTCGATGCCGCGGGTCTCGCCGTCGGCGCCGCCAAGGATCTCAGCCAGCAACAGATGCAGGCGCTGGCGCAAAGTTACTTCAGCGCCAATTACAATGTGGGCGGATCGTTCGGAATACCGGGGCCGGTCACCGTGGCGACTGGTACCAACACCGTCACGGTTTCCGACACCGTTCCGATGCCCACCGTGCTGATGAAGGTCGTCGGCCTCGATACGGTCAATGTTGGCTACACGTCGCAGGTGACCTGGGGGGAGACCAAGCTCTGGGTTTCGCTGGTGCTCGACAATACGGGCTCGATGACCCAGACGGATTCCAACGGCATCAGCAAGATCTCGGCGTTGCAGACGGCTGCCACGCAGTTGCTCTCTACGTTGCAGGGCGTGGCCCAGAACCCGGGCGATATCATGGTGTCGATCGTGCCCTTCACGACCGGCGTCAACATCGGGAAATCCAACAACAACGCCAGCTGGCTGACTTTCGCGCCCTGGGATGCGGTGGGCGCCGGCGATGGCGCCTACAGAAACATGCTTGGGGTCGATTGCCAGCCGGGCACGCAGGGCTGCAGCTGGGTACCCTTCGATCCCATCCACACAAGCTGGACAGGCTGTGTGATGGACCGCAACCAGGACAATGACGTCGAGAACACGGCCCCCAACCCGGCCGACGTCAACACGTTATTTCCCGCAGCGCCGCCCCATCTCTACGGCCACACGCCGGCAAACAGTTGGAAGCTTGCCTGCCCCGAACAGATGGTGCCCCTCATGGACATTTCTTCGCAGAATGGTTACTCGACGCTTACCGGCGAGATCACTGGAATGGTGGCGAACGGCACCACCGATCAGCCGATCGGATTCGCCATGGGATGGATGACGCTCACCAACAGCCCCCCGTTCAACCCCGGCGCCATGCCTTCCGATACGACGCCGATCGTCATCATCGTCAGCGACGGGTTAAACACGCAGGATCGTTGGACCGGCGATGGCAGCAACCAGGACAATGCGGCGGATCAGCGCGAAGCGCTCGTCTGTACCAACATGAAAGCCGCGGGCATAATCATCTACGCGGTTTACGTCGATCTCAACGGCACCCAGGGGAATTCGGCACCGCTGCAGAATTGCGCCAGCGGGCCGGGCGATTATTTCGATCTCACCACATCCGGCGAGATCGTCACCGCGTTCCAGCAGATCGGCACCCAAATCACCCAGCTTCATATTTCAAAATGAAACAACCGCGGCCCAAAGCCGTGCGGCGAGGCGAACCGGCAAATTTTAGTTAAATTTGGCCGTGCAACTGCATAGAATTTCTGGCTCGCACGCAACCTGCCGTTAGAAGGCTTTGACGCATACACTCGCCCCGCAGACTGCAGGGTGCGCACATGCTTGTCAGATTTCTTGGTGATTTCATCCGCGACCGGCGCGGCAATATCGCCATACTCTCCACGGTTATGATCACGTCGCTGGTGGGTGTCTCGGGTCTGGTGGCCGAGTTCGGCAACGGTCTGCTGAACCGCATGCAGGACCAGCGCACCGCCGATGCGGCAGCCCTGGGCGGCGGCACGGTCTACGGTTCGACCGCGTCCGTCACCGCCATGACCGCCGCCGTAAACAATATCGCGACGCTGAACGGCATTCCGACCAGTGCGATCTCGGCCCAGGTCGTGACGTCTCCCTCCGGCGACGGCAATCAGGCTGTGCAGGTCACCGTTTCGACAAGCGTGCCGCTGGCGCTTTCGCGTGTGCTCTGGTCGCAGAGTACGCTGCCGATCAATGTTTCCTCCTATGCGGAGCTCCAAGCCGGCGCACCCGGCTGCATCATGGCGCTGAGCTCGAGCGGCAGCGGCGTGACGCTGAGCGGCGGCACATCGGTTACGGCCGCGCAATGCGCCGTGACGTCCAACACTACGGTTTCGGTGCCCTGCGGAACCTACATCACCACCAAGCAGGTGATGTACGATACAACCATCACCCAGGGTTGCAGCGGTATAACGGCTCCGACCGGCGGAACGCTGACGATCACGAAGGGCATTTCGACGGATCCATTGGCCGGCACGTCGGGCGTAACCGGCGCGACGCCCCGTCTGACCACCGTTGCGGCGCTCACATCGCCCGCCGGGCCGAGCGTCACCGGCGGAACGGCCGTGAGCTTCGGCTATTCAGTGAGCACCACGCAAAGCCAGCTTACAGCTGATGGCTGCTCCGGAACGATGTCTGGCAACACATGGACAGTCACCTGCGTGGGGTCGAACTCCTACAAATTCGGATCGATTTCGTTGTCCGGCGGCATCACCGTAAATTTCAATCTCAACGGAAGCGCGCTCAACACCTATAACGTCAATGGGCAGATCTGTGACAGCGGGACCGCGCTGCATTTCGGGAACGGCACCTTCAATGTGTCAAGCGGCATCGCGTCCGGCGGCGGGTCCACCACGACCTTTGGTTATGGCACGTTCAATATCGGCGCGATCAGCAGCGCAAACAATCCCTGTGGCGCGACCACGAGCTACAGCATCTACAACACCGGCAGTATCATGACGTTCGGCAGTTCGACCAATGCAAGCTCGTTCACGCTGGCTGGCGCCGTCGATAACAGCGGCGGCGAGACTCTTGTTCTCGGCGCGAGCTGCACCAATGGCAGCGGCGCCTGCACCGGCACCAGCAGCAGCAATACGTTTACCTCCGCAACCGGGAACAGCTTCAACATCGGTGCGGCTTCCAATGGCGATGCACTCGACATGGGCGGCGGTGCTGCGACCTATCTGGGCGATGCCACCGGACAGACGTTCCAGCTTGTCGGCAATCTGAATGTCTCGAGCGGCGGCGGAAGCTGTCTATGGCTCGGCGCCTCCTCGGAGCACGATATCAAGGGCTTCCTCGCCACCGCGGGCGGCAACACACTCGGTTCCGGGGTCTATACCGTCACAAAGTATGTCGCACTGGGCGGCAGTGGCGGCGGCGATGTGACCTGCGGCGGCTCGACGGTCGGCATGAATGGGTCGGGAGTGACCTTTGTCGTCGGCGGCACGGGCACCGATTCGAGCAGCTGCGCGGGCGTGTCGGGCACCGCCTTCTGCGTCGCGGCCGGGTATAATCACGTAACGCTCACGGCGCCCGGATCCGGCAACGGCACGCAGGGCCTCGTCGTCATCGGTCCGACCACGTCCAGCAACACATCGCCTGCATCCTTCGGGGAGGGCGCAAGCGCAACGTCGGTCTCGGGCGCCTTCTACTTTCCCTATGGCGCCATCACGCTGAGCGGTGCGGCGACTTTGGGCAATGGCCCCAGCCAATGTCTGATGCTGATCGGCTCGCAGGTCACGCTGAGCGGCGGGTCGGCGGTTGCGTCCACCTGCAACATTCCGGGCTACAGCGGCAATGGAAGCGGCGGTGCCGTAGCGTTGGTGCAATGATGGAGGAGGCGGTCATGGGCATGAATTCGAACAAACAAATTCCATCTGGTCGTCGGCGGCACCTGCACTCCGTATTGGCGGAGCTGTGGCGTTCGCGCAGCGCCGTAGCGGCAATCGAGTTCGCATTTCTCATGCCGGTATTCCTGATCCTGTTCGCCGGAATCGTGGACATCGGAATGATGCTGGTGGAGGACTACAGGCTCGATCAGGCCGTTGCTGCGGGCGAGGAATATGCTTCGATCAATGCCTCCAGCGTCAATTCGACCAACGGAGCCACACTCGCCAGCAACATTGCGACGGCGGTGGAGAACGCAAACGGCAACGCCTGGGCAAACGACTCCGTGATTGTGAACGACGGCCCGTCGGTGACCATGACGAATGGCACGGCGTCGTCCGGCGGCACGGCATCTAATGCCGACAGCTGTTACTGCCCGACCGGCTCGCCGCCAAGCTGGACCTGGGGAAGCTCCATGACCTGCGGAGCAAGCTGCGCGGGCGGTGGCACGGCGGGAAAATTCGTAGCCATTACGGCTACCGCTTCCTATACGCCGTTTCTCACTATCTATCACTTCATCAACAGTGGAACCCTTCGGCAAAGCGCAGTGGTGGAAACCCAATGAAACATCTCCGGATCCTGGCATTCCTCACCGCCGCCGCCGGTTCCGCCGCCATCGAATTCGGCGCGCTCGCGCCGGTACTGATGATGACATCCTTCGGAGTCTACGAGTTCGGCCGTTGGGCGTGGAGCCTCGAAGCACTGCAGGAGGCCGCGTCGCGCGGTGCGCGCTGCGCCGCCATCGGACAGGCGGCCTGCGAATCGAGCGGCGCCTTCAGCGCGAGCAGCACCGCGAGCTACGTTCAGACCGTCGCCGCCGGCTGGGGGCTGACCGTTCCCGCTGGCGATATCACGGCCACCAACGGTACGACCTGCGGCGGCGTATCCGGGTTTTCGCAGGTGCAGATCAACTATGTGTTCGCCAGTGTCGTCAATAAGATAATT
The DNA here is from genome assembly GCA_036272695.1 of Rhizomicrobium sp. Taxonomy (GTDB): domain Bacteria; phylum Pseudomonadota; class Alphaproteobacteria; order Micropepsales; family Micropepsaceae; genus Rhizomicrobium. Next base: position 6,152 of record DATAYG010000178.1, read on the forward strand.
CCTACGGGCTCGGCCGGAAAAACCCTCACGCTGACCTCCTGCTATCCCGATACCCCGGCCGGCTGATGCGGACCGAATTGCCGGCATGAGAAGTGCGGGGTCAGGGTCATTCAAGTTCCGTTCTGTTTGTTACGATTTTTGAAACCAAAAAATCAACTATCATTTGACGCAACGCTCCGTCGCGCACAGTGTGCGCGCGGGGCGGAATCCTCCGCGACGAAACGGTGGTGCCAATGCACGTCAAGCATATCAAATTCGAGAATTTCAGCGGTTATCTGAACAATATGTATTATTACAGCGGCTATGGTGGGATGGTCTGGAACGACATGTATGAAGTCCAGAGCGCGTTCATCAACCAGCACAACTGGTGCGATACGGGCTATAACAACGTGCTGAGCGGCCAGGGCGAGGCCATCACGCTGGGAAGCGGCGGGTTCGAATCCGCCGATCTGTACCGCACGTTCAACCTCGAAAGCGGCACCTTCGCCTCGGCGTGGGAGAGCAAGCAGCCCGTTTATATCAACTCCTATGTCTACACGCCCGGCCAGGGCCTTACGCTCAAGGCTTCGGATGAGGTTCTCCTCGGCCAGGACGCCAAGACGCTCAACTTCGCGAGGTTTGGCAGCGACTTCAAGAATATAGCGGCGGTCAACTTCGTTTCCGGCGTCGGGCAGGGCGGCAATACCTGCAGCTACGGAACGCCGACCTACGGATATATCCTGGCGATGGACAATCTGTCGGTGAAATGGAACGGCAATGGCGGCGGTAAGGGTCACGCGGCGCCTCGGGCCAGTCTTCCGCACCATGTCATGCAACACAACATGCCGCATGTCGGAGCAAACTTCTCACCCCTCTCCACCCATGAGGGTCACGACACTGCCGGCCTCCCGGTCAACCACGCCGGCGGTGTGAATGATGCACCATATCACTCGCAACTCTTCTCGCTGCCGGGGCACGATTCCGCCGGACTGACCGGCCAGTTCGCATTGCCGCAGGCCGAGCATTTCGGCACATAACAGCCGCTCTCGATTATCGCGGGGGCAACGACGCCTGACGGGCCCGGCATGAGAAAACCTCATGCCAGGCCCGTTCAGCCATAAGACGCCGGCAGGCCCTTACAGGCTTTCCCGCCGGGATGTGACGAAGTCTTCCGAAAGATACATCGCCGCATAGGCGCGCCATGGGCGCCAGGCTTCGCTTCGCTGCACAAGCGTGTTGTCTTCGGAGGAAAATGCATCGGGCTCGCCAAGCGCATGCATGGCGATGTATTGCGCCGTCCATTCGTCGATTCGTGTCACGTCGCACAGCGCCTCGAGAAAGGCCCGCGTTTCCGCGACGGCCTCGAAGCGGATGCTGCCGTCGCACACGGCGCGGGCGAGCGTACGAATTCCTTGGGCCGCAACAAGCGGCGCGCCTGCAGACGTAACATCCGCCTCTGCCAGCGCCGCCGGTTCGGGGAACAGATGTGTAAGCCCGCGGCCGGCAAGGAGCGGGCGGCCGAACGACATCGCCATCCGGCCCGCGATCTTTGCAGCATTGCCGCCAGTGTGCCGCGCGAGGACGGCGCGCACACCAAGTTCAAAACCGTTCCAGCAGCCCGGCACGCGGCGTCCCGGCGCGGATTTGAGTCCGGCAGCGAGCAGGGAATCGCCGGAAAGTATTTTTTCGATCGCCAGCCAGTCCGCGTTGAGGTCGAACAGTGCGCGAATGCGCTCGACGACCACAAACAGCGCACGCGGATCGCCGAACCGGATTCGCGCGCAAAGCGCCGGCTGGGCACTGTCGCGGGTGACCTCGAGGCTGCCGTCGCTTCCGTTCAGCGAAATCGTACGCCGGTACGCGATTTCATCGACGCCTTCGACGCCGGGGACCGCCGATGCCGCGAGCCGGGACAGCATTCCCTTCCAGTCATAAGGTGGGCGGTAGCGCAGCCGGAACATATAATGATTTTCCGGCAGCGCGGTCTTCTGGCGCGCAATGGCGCGGATCTGTGTTGGCGTGCGGTGATAGGTGGTGCGGATCGCGGCATTGAAGCGGCGCACCGAACCATAGCCCGCGGCGATCGCAAGATCCGTCATCGGCAAATTTGTTTCGTCGATCAGCTTCTTGGCGAAATGCACGCGGCGCGTCTGGATGACGGCATTGGGCGTCGCGCCCAGATGGCGAAGAAACAGCCGCCGCAGATGGCGCGTGCCTACGCCAAGCCGTTCCGCCAGTTGCTCCATGCCGATGTCTTCGGGATCGCTCTCCCCGATCAGCCGCAGCGCGCGCGAAACCGTCGTCGAAGTGCCGAGCCAGGCGGGCGTTCCCGGCGAACTTTCCGGCCGGCAGCGCAGGCAGGGCCGGTAGCCCGCTTCCGCGGCTGCCGCGGCGGTCGCGAAATAGCGGCAGTTCTTCTCCTTGGCGGTCGGCGCCGGGCAGATTGAGCGGCAATAGACGCCGCTGCCGCGCACGCCGATGAAGAATTTGCCGTCGAAGCGCGGATCGCGGGACAGCCGCGCGCGCGAGCAGATTCGCCAGTCGAGCTCGGATTCCTTCACGGCATCACATTAGCCGTTTTGTCCACCCCGCATTGGACGTTTTCGGACCTTGCCCCGTCAAGAGCGATGTCCGTTTGCGTCCGATGTCCGTTCGCGATTGTGCCTAGATTTCGCGGACTCGAACGAGGGAGATATCGATGAACCGTGCACAACTCATTTGTACCACTGCGATCGTGGCGGCGGCGCTGGCGTCCGGCGCCCCGGCATCGGCAAACGCCGCAAGGAAATCCGGCGAATACAAGCTGATTATACTGTCGGAACCGCTCGGCGGGACTTATGCGCAGGGCTCCAGCATCAACAACCATCGTCTCGTCGGCGGCTTCGCGACTCTTCCCGGTAACACGGTGATGCATGCGGTGCTGTGGCCGAGGAAGGGGGCGGCGCAGGATCTGGGCACGCTCGGCGGCCCGAACAGCGCGATCGCCTGGCCGAACCGGAACGAACATGGCGAGGCCGCGGGCATCGCCGAGACAGACGAGTTGAATCCGCTGGGCGAAACATGGAGCTGCGCCGCCGCCGTGTTCTACTTCGGGCCGCCCACGGGCGATATCTGTCTCGGCTTCCGCTACGCGAACGGCACGATGACGGCACTGCCGACCTTTGGCGGCTATGACGGTTTCGCCACCGGCAACAACAATCGCGGCGATGTCGTGGGCTGGGCGGAAACGACGACCCACGATTCCACCTGTGTTGCGCCGCAGGTGCTGCAGTTCGAAGCCGCACTCTGGACCAGGGACAACAAGATCGAGGAATTGCAGCCCTATTCCGGCGATCCCGATGGTGCCGCCACTGCCATCAACAGCGCCGGCCAGGCGGTCGGCATTTCCGGCCAGTGCGGTAACGCTGTGGGCGGGGCGAGCGCCGAGCACATGCTGCTCTGGCAGAACGGCACGGTGACGAGCCTGCCGACGCTTGGCGGCCAGTACTGGAACACGCCGATGGACATCAACGACAATGGCGACGTGACCGGCTTTTCCGATCACGCGGGCGACAGCGTCGCCGCCCCGAACTTCACCACCTTTCTCTGGACGAAGAAGGGCGGCACGCAGGATCTCGGTGCGCTTGCGAACGACAGCGTGAGCGAAGGCCTCGGCATCAACGACAGCGGGCAGATCGTCGGCGTGTCCTATCCCACCGGCCACGGATTCATCTGGGAGAAGGGCAAGATGACGGACCTCAACAATCTCATCCCCCCCAACTCCGGCTACACCATCACCGACGCACAGGACATCAACAACGAAGGCGACATCACCGGCTCGGCCCTTGATGGCGCCGGCAAAACCTGGGCCTTCGTGGCGATCCCGGAGAAGTAACAAACACATTTCCCTCTCCCCCCGAATCGGGGGAGGGGGAGAAGCGCCCAATTTTTTCTCCGTCGGATTGTTGATCAGATAGGGCAGGCCGTCGTTGATCTTTGCGTCGTCCGTCCAGAATTTCGGACCGAAGCCGGGCATCCAAAGATTACGCCGAAGTCATTCGCCTCACCTTCCTGTGCCTTTTCCTGCCCTTTTTTTGCTATGATCCTGAATTGAGACTTCCGCGGCCGCGACGCGGCGGCAAAGGGCGGGAATTGGTCCATGAAACGTGTCGACATGATCTTGGGCATTGCGCTGGCGGGGGCCCTGATCGGGCTGTCGCTGGCGCAGGACGGGCAGGAGCTGACGCCGAACTCGCCCGATCCGTTCCTGTGGCTGGCCGATATCCACGGCGCCAGGCCGCTCGACTGGGTGAAGGCGCAGAACGGGAAGACGCTTGCCGTCCTGAAAGCCGATCCGCAATACCGCAAGGATTACGACGCCATGCTCGCCGTGCTGAATGCGAATGACCGCATTCCCATGGGCAGTGTCGAGCGGGGTCAGGTACTGAATTTCTGGCAGGACGCCGGTCATGTGCGTGGGCTGTGGCGGCGGGTCGATGTTGCGGGTTATGCGGACGCCAATCCGGCCTGGGACGTGCTGCTCGACGTCGATGCGCTCGACAAGCGCGAGCATAACGATTGGGTGTGGCAGGGCGCGAGTTGCATCTCCGGGATGAAGAACTGTCTCGTGCGTCTCTCCCCGGGCGGCAGCGACGCCTCGACCGTGCGCGAATTCGATGCGCACACGAAGTCGTTCGTTTCGGGTGGCTTTTCGCTCCCGGTCGCGAAATCCGATGCGGCCTGGGTGGACAAGAACACAATCTTGTTCGGCACCGATTTCGGGCCGGGCTCGATGACGCAATCGAGTTATCCCCGCATCGTGAAGCTCTGGCATCGCGGCGAGCCGCTCTCGGCCGCGAAGATGGTGTTCGAGGGCAAGACAAGCGATGTGGCCGTCCGGCCGGTGGTATTCCGTGGGCCCTACGGAACCGTACCGCTCATCGATCACGGTCTGAGCTTCTTCACGTCGGAATTCTACTTCGTGCAACCCGACGGCAAGACGCTGAAGCTGCCGCTGCCGCCCGGTTCGAATCTCCGGGGCGTCACGGACGGCGAATTGTTGTTCACCTCGCGCGACGCCTGGACGACGCCCTCGGGCAAGGCGATTCCGCAGGGCTCGCTCGTCGCCTTCAACGTGCTCGCCTTTGCCGACAACAATGTGGTGCCGCGATATGACGTGCTCTACACGCCGGGACCGCGTGCCACCGTCGAGGACGTGTCGCCCGGCCGCGACGCGGTCTATGCCGCGATCTTCGACAACGTCACCGGCGCGATCCACGAATTCCGTTTGAACAAATCGGGCGCGTGGGCAGACAGAACGCTTGATCTGCCGAAAGGCGGTTCGACCCATATCATGGACGCGGATGCCTGGACGCCGCAGGCCTATTTCACCTTCGAAAGTTTCCTCAAGCCGGTGACGCTCTATTCCTATGACGGCAAGGGCGAGCCGCACCAAATCAAATCCGAACCCGCGCGCTTCGATGCGCACGGGCTTGTCGCCGACCAGTTCGAAGCGAAGTCCGCGGACGGCACAGAAATTCCGTACTTCCTGGTACACGCGAAGGATCAGCATGGGGCGGTGCCGACAATTCTTTATTCTTATGGCGGCTTCGAGCTTTCGCTCGAGCCGTGGTACTGGAATGACGGCCACCGGCCGCTCGATGCCGGCCAGACCTGGCTGACCAAAGGCGGCGCGCTGGCGGTCGCAAATATCCGCGGCGGAGGAGAGTTCGGTCCCGCCTGGCATCAGGCGGCGCTGAAAACAAATCGCCAGCGCGCTTTCGACGATTTCGAGGCGGTGGCGGCTGATCTCGTGCATCGCGGTCTCGCCACGGCCAAGCAGATCGGCAGCGTCGGCGCTTCGAATGGCGGATTGCTGGTTTCCACCACCATGGTGCAGCGGCCCGACCTCTTCGGCGCGGTTGTCTGTCAGCGCCCGCTGATCGACATGCTGCGCTACACCCATTACGGCGCCGGCGCGTCGTGGATCGGCGAATATGGCGATCCGGCCGATGCCGCCATGCGCGCGGCGATCCTGAAATATTCGCCGTACGAGAATCTCAAGGCGGACGTGAAATATCCGCCGGTGCTGTTCATCACCGAAACCAGCGACGACCGCGTGACGCCCGTTTTCGCGCGCATGATGGCGGCGAAGATGGAGGCGATGCATCAGAACGTGTCGTTCTACGAAAGCCTCGAAGGCGGCCACGGCCCCGGCGCCACCCATCAGGAGGAAGCCCAGATGTGGGCGCTGTCCTATGTCTATCTCGGCCAGAAGCTGGGACTGAACGCCGCCGACCCGGCCCGATGAAGTA
>DATAYG010000179.1:0-24752 GCA_036272695.1 Rhizomicrobium sp.
GAATATCTCCATGCCGCCGCCGTTGACCAAGGGCTCGGTGACATATTCGGACGGCACACCCGCGACCCTCGAACAGGAGGCGCATGACGTGGTTACCTTCCTGTCCTGGGCGTCCGACCCCAAGATGGAAGAGCGCAAGAGGATTGGCCTCGACGTGATGGCATTCCTGGTAGCGTTCTCGGGCCTGCTGTTCCTCTCCTATCGCCGGGTCTGGCGCGACAAGCATTGATCGCGCGGGTTCGCGTGATAGAACGGCCCGCCTTTTGATGAGCGGGCCATGAGCAATACCGTGCTGGGCGTAATCGGCGGCAGCGGAATCTATGACGTCGCGGGGCTCGAAACCGCGCGTTGGGAGAAGATTTCCACGCCGTGGGGCGAACCCTCGGATTCGCTCCTCACGGGCCGGCTCAACGGCGTGGACATGCTGTTCCTGCCGCGTCACGGCCGTGGGCATGTCCATTCGCCGACGTCGATCAACTATCGCGCCAATATCGATGCTCTGAAACGCGCCGGCGCGACGGATGTGATTTCCGTATCTGCCTGCGGCTCGCTGCGCGAAGACCTGCCGCCGGGGATGTTTGTTATGGCCGACCAGTTCATAGACTGCACGCATGCGCGCGAGAAAAGTTTCTTCGGGCGCGGCTTCGTCGCCCATGTCTCGCTCGCCCGTCCCGTCTGTCCGCGGCTCGCCGACGCGCTGGCGGAGGCTTGCGCGGAAGAGGGTATCCCGCATGCGGAAGGCGGAACCTATCTCGCCATGGAGGGGCCGCAATTCTCGACGCTTGCGGAATCAAATCTGTACCGCTCCTGGGGCTGCGCGGTGATCGGAATGACGGCAATGCCGGAAGCACGCCTCGCACGCGAGGCCGAACTTCCCTATGCGATCGCCGCAATGGTGACGGATTACGATTGCTGGCATACCGACCATGATCACGTGACGGTGGAACAGGTGATCAGGGTGCTGAACGCAAACGCTGAAAAGGCGCGGCGCCTGATCGCGCGTGTCGCGCCAAAGCTCGGGCCGGCCCGGACGCCGTCGCCCCTCGGCATCGAACACACCCTCGACACCGCTTTCATCACGGCGCCGGAAAATTGCGATCCGGAAATGTTCGCCAAACTCGATGCCGTCGCCGGCCGGGTGTTGCGGAAGGGCTGACCCAGGTGGATTTCAAATCGGTGATCCGTTCGATTCCGGACTATCCCAAACCCGGCATCATTTTTCGCGATATCACGACGCTCCTCGGCCATGCCCGCGCGTTCCGGCGCGCCGTCGACGAACTGGTGCGGCCCTATCGCGGCGTGCGTATCGACAGGGTCGCGGGAATCGAGGCACGCGGATTCATCCTTGGCGGTGCGGTGGCGCATCAGCTGTCGGTCGGTTTCGTTCCCGTGCGCAAGAAGGGCAAACTGCCCTGGCAGGTGCTGAGCGAGGATTACACGCTCGAATACGGCACCGACCGCGTGGAGATCCACACCGACGCGGTGCAGCACGGGGATCACATCGTCGTCGTCGACGACCTTATCGCCACCGGGGGCACCTGCTTTGCGGCGATCCGGCTGCTTGAGCGCGCCGGCGCAAAGGTGATCGGCTGTTCATTCGTCATCGATCTTCCCGATCTTGGCGGTTCCGAAAAACTCCGTGCCCTCGGCAAGGAAGTAAAAACGCTTGTCACCTTTCCGGGGCATTGAGGGCAGGCCGTCGCCACCCTAAGTGCGCAGCATGAGCGTTATTCGAGCATGAAGATCGCAGGCCGCGCCTATCGCACGATCTGGCCTGCCGGAGAGGCGGCGGTCGAAGTCATCGATCAGACGAAACTGCCTTTTGCGCTTTCCACCCTCCGGCTCGAAAGCATGGTGGATGCGGCCCGTGCGATTCGTGAGATGATCGTGCGCGGCGCGCCCCTGATCGGGGCGACCGCAGCTTACGGCATGGCGCTCGCCATGCGGAGCGATCCCTCGGACGAAAATCTCGACCGTGCCTACACGCTGCTCCTTGCGGCACGGCCTACCGCCGTCAATCTCCGCTGGGCGCTCGACCGCATGCGAGCGGCATTGCGCAACCGGCCGCGCGCCGAACGCGCGGCTCTTGCCTGGGCCGAAGCGGCGGCGATCTGCGACGAGGATGTCGTGACCTGCCGGCGCATCGGCGAACACGGCCTTGCAGTCCTGGAGGACGCCGCGGCCCGGAAGGACGGCGAACGCTTCAATGTGCTGACGCATTGCAATGCCGGCTGGCTTGCCTGTGTGGATTGGGGGACGGCGCTGGCGCCGATCTACATGGCGCATGATGCGGGGATTCCGGTTCATGTCTGGGTCGATGAAACGCGTCCCCGCAACCAGGGCGCTTCGCTCACGGCTTTCGAACTCGGCGCGCATGGCGTGCCGCATACGATCATCGCCGACAATGCCGGCGGTCATTATATGCAGAGCGGCGCGGTCGATCTCTGTATCGTGGGCACGGACCGCGTTGCCGCCAATGGCGATGTGGCGAACAAGATCGGCACCTATCTGAAGGCGCTCGCTGCGCGCGACAATAGCGTGCCCTTCTACGTCGCGCTTCCCGGCTCGACAATCGATTGGACGATCGCGAGCGGCCGAGAGATTCCGATCGAGGAACGTTCGTCCGACGAATTGCTGAAAATGACCGGGCGCAAACCGGACGGAGAAATCGTTACGGTGGAAATCGCGGCGCCTGGAAGCGGCGGCGCCAATCCCGCCTTCGATGTCACACCGGCGCATCTCGTTACCGGCCTCATCACCGAGCGCGGTATCTGCCCCGCTACAAACGAAGCTCTTCTCTCGCTCTTTCCCGAGCGCCGCATCCAACAACAGGACAAAAAATGAAAAGCGGTTGGTCCGATTCGGAAGCGCAGCAATTTGTGGCCCGCTACTCGCCCGGAAAAACCGGCGAAGATCTCGCCTTGCGGGTTTATACGACGAGGTTGCTCGGCAGCGATCCGCGCCTTGTGCTGCATGGCGGCGGCAATACCTCCGTCAAGACGCAAATGACGGACCTGCTTGGGGATACCATCGACGTGATTTGCGTCAAGGGTTCGGGCTGGGACATGGCGAGCATCGAGCCGGCGGGATTGCCTGCGGTGAAGCTCGCGCCGTTGCGCCGCCTGCGCACGCTCGAGCAGCTCTCCGACGAAGACATGGTCAATTATCAGCGCGTGAATCTGCTCGACGCGTCTGCGCCGAACCCCTCCGTTGAGACGCTGCTGCACGCCTTCCTGCCGCACAAATTTGTCGACCATACACACTCGACTGCCGTTCTGGCGCTGACCGACCAACCCGACGGAGAAAATCTCGCGCGCGAAGTGTTCGGCACCCGCCTCGCCTATGTGCCTTATACCATCCCAGGCTTTGCGCTCGCGAAGAGCGTGGCTCAGGTGTTCGACCGTGATCGTCAGGTCGAGGGGCTGGTTCTCCTGCAGCACGGCATTTTCACCTTCGGAGAGACGGCGCGTGAAGCCTATGAACGAATGATTGCCTTCGTCAGCCTGGCGGAGGAACGCCTCGCGCGCGGACGCAAGAGCCTGGCCGCTGTCCGGCTACCGGAAAAACTCGCAGATACAGCCGGGATCGCGCCGATCCTGCGCGGCGCCTGCGCGATTTCGCGCGACGAAGATGCCGGCACGGTGAAACGGCAGATCTTATGTTTCCGCAACTCGCCCGCCATCCTCGATTATGTGAACGGCGCGGAGCTCGCACGCTACTCGCAGGAAGGCGTCGTCACGCCGGATCACACCATTCGCACCAAGAACTGGCCGCTTCTCGTGCCGGCACCGGCAACAGATCAGTTGGACCGATGGACGCAGTCGGTACAGGAGGCGGTCTCCGGCTTCGTGGCGCATTATCACGACTACTTTGACCGCAACAACGGGCGCGCCGAGCCGAAGAAATCCGAGCTCGATCCGCTGCCGCGTGTGATTCTCGTGCCTGGCGTTGGGCTCTTCGGGCTCGGCGCTTCAGCGAAGGACGCGGCGATTGCTGCCGACATTGCCGAGAACACGATCGAAGTCATTACCGACGCCGAGATGGTCGGCCGTTACCAGCCGATTTCCGAAGCCGATATGTTCGACGTCGAATACTGGTCGCTCGAACAGGCAAAGCTCGGCAAAGCCGCCGAGAAGAAGCTGGCCCGGCAGGTGGCTGTCATTACCGGCGGCGGTTCGGGAATCGGTGCGGCCACAGCCAAAGCCATGGCGCGGGCCGGCGCCGAAGTCGCGGTGCTTGACCGCGATCACGCCGCTGCCCAGGCCGTGGCGCGCGATTGCGGCAAGACAGCCATCGCGATCGCCTGCAATGTGACGCAACATGAAAGCGTCAGGGGCGCCTTCGACGAGGTCGCAAGAACGTTCGGCGGCGTGGATATCGTGGTGTCCAATGCTGGCGCGGCCTGGCAGGGCACAATAGGAACTGTCGAAGATTCGGTTCTGCGCGAGTCTTTCGAATTGAATTTCTTCGCGCATCAACACGTGGCGCAGAACGCGGTTCGCGTCATGAAAGCGCAAGGGACGGGCGGCTGCCTGCTGTTCAATGCGTCAAAGCAGTCGGTCAATCCAGGCCGCGATTTCGGTCCTTACGGCCTTCCCAAGGCCACGACCTTGTTTCTTATGAAACAATACGCGCTCGACCACGGCAGCGCCGGCATTCGCGCCAACGCCGTCAACGCCGACCGCATCCGCAGCGGATTGCTGACCGATTCCATGATCGCCGCGCGCAGCACGGCGCGGGGCGTCTCGGAGAATGATTACATGAGCGCGAACCTGCTCGGCCGCGAAGTCACCGCCGATGACGTCGCCGACGCTTTCGTCTGGCTCGCCACCGCCAACAAGACCACGGCTGCCATCGTCACCGTCGACGGAGGCAACATCGAGGCGAGCTTGCGCTGACTGTCAGGGCGCGAACAGGCGCGCATCCCACCACGCGGGCTGATGAAGGCTCGTGGTGATCCGGGAAAATTCCGGGTGCTCAGGATTTATCAGTATGTTCTTTTCCACTCATGAGACCGAAAGCAAGCCCGCTCAACCGAGCGATTTTCGCCACGCCAGGATTTCGCGCAGGCCGCTCAAGTCCCATTCGGGGCCGCGCGCATGCACCACAAAATGCGTGAAGCCGGCCGCGAGATAGGGCTCGGGATCGACTTTCCCACCGCGCATCATTCCGACCGAAACGGAGCGCACGATTTCCTTCGGATCGCGCCCGACCTTCACACACCAATCATCGAGAATGTCGGATTTGCGCTTCATGGTTTCGACATCGCCGAAGGAATGCCAGGTGTCGGCATGTTTGGCGCAGATGCGCAGCGTCATCTTCTCGCCGGCGCCGCCGATGAGAATGGGAATGCGCCGCAGCGGCGGTGGATTGAGCTTCGTCCAGCGATCCTTGATGGTCTCGAGGTCACGTTCGAGCTGTTTGAGCCGGCTCGCCACCGTGCCAAACTCATAGCCATATTCGTCGAAATCGAGCTGGAACCAGCCCGAGCCGATGCCGAGGACGAAGCGCCCGCCGGAGAGATGGTCGATGGTGCGCGCGATGTCGGCCATCAGGTTCGGATTGCGGTAGGCCGTGCAATGCACCAGACAGGAAATTTCCGCGCGCGTGGTGGTGACGGCCATCGCCGCCTGAATCGCTGTCGCTTCGAAGCTCTTGCCGTGCGTTTCTTCGAACGTGGGATTGGGATTGTTGACGACGAGTGTGAAGAAATGATCGAAGGTGTAGATGCGGTCCGCGCCCAGCCGGTCGGCCTCTTCCCAGGCCTTGCGGAGCTGCGGCATGTCGCCATGCTGCGGCGGCATCGAAACGCCAATCGTGACAGTCATGCGATGAATTCCTTTGATTGCGGCAGTGGGTATGCTCTGCGGAATCGCGCTCCGGATCAATCATCTTCCCTGGGACCGCGGCCGCCCCGGCCGCGGTTGCGGACGGGACGCCCGCGGTCCCAGGAGAAGCGCGTATGAGCAACATCAAAGTCATTGCATTGTCCGGCGGTGTGGGTGGCGCGAAATTGCTGCGCGGCCTTTACGCCGTGCTCCCGCCCGACACGCTCGCTGCGATCGTCAACACGGGTGACGATTTCGAACATCTCGGCCTGCATATTTCCCCGGACATCGATACGGCGCTATACACGCTGGGCGGGCTCGCGCATCCCGAGCAGGGCTGGGGACGGCGCGAGGAAACCTGGAACTTCATGAGCGCGCTGGAAGCCGTCGGCGGCGAAAGCTGGTTCCGGCTCGGCGACGCCGATCTTGCGCTGCATGTGGAACGCACGCGGCGGCTCAAGGCGGGCGAGCCGCTCAGCAGCGTCATTGCCCATTTCGCGCGGAGCTTCGGCATCAGTGCCCAAATCATTCCAATGAGCGACGACCCCGTTGCCACGCGCGTGCTGACAGACAAGGGCGAACTCGCCTTCCAGGATTATTTCGTCCGCCGGCGCTGCGAACCTGTTTTGCGTGGCTTGCGTTTTGTGGGTGCGGAAGAGGCGCAACTGACGGAAAGCGCCCGCGCCGCCTTCGCCTCGCCCGACCTCGAAGCAATCATCATCGCACCGTCCAATCCCTGGCTGAGCATCGACCCGCTGCTGGCGATCCCCGAACTGCGCCGCGCCCTCGAAACCGCCAAATGCCCTCGTATCGCCGTGACGCCCATCATTGCCGGCAAGGCCGTGAAGGGTCCGACAACGAAAATCATGGGAGAACTTGGAGTTGCCGTCTCACCACTTTCGGTTGCGGCGCACTATTGCGGGCTGCTCGATGGCTTCATTCTCGATGAGCGCGATGTCGCTCTGGCGGAACAGTTTGATCTGCGGACCCAGATTGCAAACACCCTTATGACCACCCTTGGCGATTATGAGCGCGTTGCGCGTAATGTGCTCGCATTCCTGAATATCGCTGCGCATGCCTGAGTTAGAGGTCGCTTGCGTGAAGGCTTAAGGCATACCAACGAGAAGCCGGACATGCCGGGAACCTCAGCTCCGCACTGAACAGCTGAGATTGATACATTGCCTAAGGCGGACAGATGAGCGCTATGGCTTCGCGCTTGTTGCGACGGTAGATGCGGAAATCCTCGCGGTCCACGGTGACGACCGGCAGCTTCGGATGAAGTTCGCTCATCCGGATAAGGCATAGATCGGCAAGGTCCGGGTTTCGGTCGGCATAGCGTTTCGCGAGGGATTCAAGTTGGGCGAGGTGCTCGCTGCATGAGAATGCGAGCGTCACAAGACCGCTGCGGAGCATTTCGAATGTGATTGAACAGTCTCGCAGATGAAAGGCGGTCTCCGCAATGACGGCTTCGCAGGAAAGGAGCGGCGTCGAAATCTGTTCCGCAATTCCAACTGCCCAGTCATGGAAGCGGTCATTGCGATTGGCGAACGCGACCAGTAGCCCGGTGTCGGCGATTGCCTTCACTACTTCGAAAAACCCTTGCGCGCGGAGAGATCGCTGGGTCCGTCCATGCATCCTGCGAGGCGCAGAAACGCGCGGGTTTTCTTTTCCGACCGGGCGCGTTCGAGTTGCGTCCGAACGATCTCGCCTTGTGATAAGCCGGATCGTCGCGCCGTCTCTTCCAGCCAGCGCGCCAAATCGCCTGTAAGGCGAACTGTAAGTGTGTGACCCATTTGCCAGAAATGTAACACAATACGGCAGCGACCGCAAAGGGAAATCTAGCGAATCGAGCTGCAGCAAGCTAGTTCCGCTGGACAGGTGCAGGGGCGGCCGCTTGAATGCGCCTGGGCTTGCAAGAGGACGATGAGGCCATGGCAACCGATCCTGAAAACTACCACGATTTGTTCGACGACAAGAAGGCGTTTGCCAATCTGGCGACGCTCATGCCCGACGGCTCGCCGCAGGTGACGCCGGTCTGGTTCGACCGCAAGGACGGGAAGTTCCGGGTCAACACGGCGAAGGGGCGTGTCAAGGCCCGCAACATGAAGGAGGGCTCCCATGTCGCGCTCGCGATCATGGATCCCGACAATGCATATCGCTATGTCCAGGTGCGCGGCACGGTGAGCCGCATTACCGAGGAAGGCGCCGACGCGCATATCGACTCGCTCGCCAAGAAATATCTCGGTCAGGACAAGTATCCGTTCCGGCAGCCGGGGGAAGTGCGGGTCATGTATGAGATCACCCCGGCAACATTCTCGGGCATGGGCTGAGAGATGTCGCTAGCTCCCGATTTGTCATCCCCGCGCAAGCGGGGACCCGGCCGCCGCGCGTCTGCGCGGCGAACAGACTTTCTGCGCGCGCAGACGCGTGCTAACTGGGTTCCGGCTTTCGCGGGAATGACAATTGTAGCGGCGGGGGCGCTGATCATGGCAGGGCACACAGCGCACGCCGCAGCCCCCGGGGCGGACGCGCGATTCAAAGCGATCTACACAAAGGAATGGGCGTGGCGGAAGGATCAGTTCGGGATCCGGGACGAAGAAAACACGCGCGAGCCGCTCCCGGACCATCTGCCCAGGGCCGATCCTGCCTCCGAGGCCGCGCGGCTCGATTACTGGACCAAGGTGCTCAAGGACGTCGACGCCATCCCGCGCGGCCAGCTCTCGCCCGAAGTGCAGATCGATTATGACGTCTACCGGCCGCAGATATCCGCGTTGATCGCCTCCGAGCACTTCCGCGATTATGAAATGCCGGTCAATTCCGATTCGTCCTTCTATTCCGATCTCACGGAGACGGCGCGCGGGAATTTCCGCACCGTCGCCGATTACCGCAACTACGTGAAATGGCTGGGTGACATTCCGCGGTTTTTTCGCGAAGAAATCGGTGAGATGCGCGCGGGCCTCAAGCGTGGTTTCACGCCGCCCAAAGTGACGATGACGGGTCGCGACAAGGCGATTGAAGCGGTGGCGGATTCCAGGCCCGAGGACAGTGTTTTCCTGGAGCCGTTCAAGAAGAACGCACTCAACATTCCGGCGGCGGAGTGGGAGTCGTTGCGCGCCGATGCGCTGAAATCAGTTCAGGGTGCCGTTATTCCCGCTTATGGCAACCTGCTGAAATTCATGCGCGACGAATATATTCCCGGCGCGCGCGCCACGCTCGCGGCAGAAGCCCTGCCGGACGGCAAGGCTTATTACAAATCCAAGATCCTCGAGTTCACTACGCTCGACATGGATCCTTCCGATATCCATAAAATCGGGCTCGCCGAAGTCGCGACCATTCATCAGAAGATGGTCGACGAGATGCACGAGGCGGGGTTCGAGGGTGATTTCGCTGCCTTTCTGAAATATCTGCGGACCGATCCGAAATTCTATGTGGACACGCCCGACGAGTTGCTGCGGCGCGCGGCCTGGATCGCCAAGGAATTCGACGGCAAGGCCTCCACCTATTTCGGCCTGCTGCCGCGGTCGCGTTTCGCGATCAAGCCGGTGCCGGCGGATATTGCGCCGTTCTATACGGCGGGCCGCGGCGGCCCCGGCGTCTACCTTCTGAACACCTACGAGCTCAAATCGCGCCCGCTCTACAACCTGACGGCGCTCACCCTGCATGAATCCGCACCCGGTCATGCCTTCCAGATTCCGCTCGCCAATGAGCGCAAGGACATGCCGGATTTCCGGCGCATGACCTATATCTCGGCCTATGGCGAGGGGTGGGCGGTTTATTGCGAACGTCTCGGGCTCGAGATGGACATGTACAAGACGCCCTACGACATGTTCGGCATGTGGGGCTATCAAATCTGGCGCGCGGCGCGCCTTGTCGTCGACACGGGAATTCATTCCGAGGATTGGACGCGCCAGCAGGCGATTGATTACATGCGAGACAATACCGCGCTGCCCGAGCGCGAGATCGGCACCGAGGTCGACCGCTATATTTCATGGCCCGGCCAGGCGCTGTCTTATTACCTCGGTGAAATGGCGATTCTCAAAGCGCGGAAGAAGGCGGAGGATGCGCTTGGTCCCAAATTCAGGCTCCGCGCCTTCCACGATACGGTGCTGCAGATGGGCTCGGTGCCGCTTCCGGTGCTGACCGCGCGCATTGATCGCTTCATCGCCGAGGGCGGCAAGGGACCGTATCCGGATCTGGAGTAGCAAATTACTTGTCATGGCCCGCGAATGCGGGCCATGACAATGGTGGATAGATCAAAACCTCGATGGGCACCCTCACCCCGCTTTTATCCATTCCTTTGGAATCGGCGTCGCACGCTGGTTGGTGAGGAGTTTCTGGCGCCGGGCCTTTTCCTCGTCCGACAGCGTCTCGGGATCTTCCTGCAATTCCGCACCGATGGCCATGCCGCGTCGAACTGCGGGACGTTCTCCGATTTCCGCCAACCACCGCTTCACATTGGGAAACTCATCAAGATCGATGCCGCGCATCTTCCAGCCCGCCGCCCAGGGATAACAAATCATGTCGGCAATCGTGTATTCGCCGGCTGCGAGAAAACGTTTCTGGAACAATCCGAGGTTCATGACGCCGTAGAGCCTATGCACTTCGTCGCCGAAGCGGCGCATCGGGTAGGAGAGATCGCCGTTGGCCGGCGTCTGCGAGGCGCGCATGAAATGTCCCTGTTCGCCGAATTTCGGTCCCTGATTGGCCATCTGCCACATGACCCACTGCACGACATCGTATTTCTTGTGGGGTTCCTGCGGCCAGAAGCGGCCGCCGGTTTCGGCGAGATACATCATGATCGCGCCGGATTCGAAGATCGTGATCGGCGCGCCGCCGTTCCTGGGTTCGGTGTCCAACAGTGCGGGCATGCGATTGTTGGGGGATAGCCTCAGGAAATCGGGATGGAACTGGTCGCCGCGGCCGATATGCGTGGGCCTGAGGGTGTACGAAAGCCCAAGCTCTTCAAGAAGGATGGTGACTTTTTTCCCGTTGGGCGTGGGCCAGAAATAAAGCTCAAGCATCGCGCGTCTTCTCCAGCAGCGCGCCCCTTCGACCTCCTGACGCGCGAATGTCGCCATTCATTCCGCCGGGCACAAGGGGATATAACGAAATTGTGGCCCGGGATCCCGACTGCGTCTTACCTGCGATTTGATCATGACCGAGCGAAGCCCGCGCGCCTGGGCTAAGCTTGCCCGCGCAAATCGCCGCAGGGGCACTCCGCATGCAATGGATTCTCATCGCGCTCGTCGTGGTTCTCTTCGTTCTCCTTTCCGGGTTCCGTGTCGCTCAACAATATGAGCGCGGCATCGTCTTCCGTTTCGGCCGTTATGCGGGAGTGCGCGGGCCAGGGTTATTCTGGATCGTTCCGCTCGGGATCGAAAATGTCGTCAAGGTCGACATGCGCGTGTTGACCGACAGCGTCGAGCAACAGGAGACAATGACAAAAGACAATGTGCCGATCCATGTGAACGCGGTCATCTGGTATCGCGTTGTCAAACCGGAGCGCGCCATCATCGAGGTTCAGAATTTCCGCGCTGCGGTGGTGCAGGTCGCTCTCACCACGCTGCGCAACGGCATCGGCCAATATACGCTCGACGATGTGTTGAAGGAGCGGGACAAACTCAGCCTGGTGCTCAAGGACCGCGCCGATCAGGTCACCGAGCCGTGGGGCGTGGAAATCCAGGCCGTCGAGATGCGCAATGTGGAAATACCCGCCAGCATGCAGCGGGCGATGGCGCAGGAGGCCGAGGCCCTCCGCGAGAAGCGGGCGCGCATCATCAAGGCCGAAGCCGAACTCGAGGCCGCGCGTAAGCTGCGCGAAGCCGCCGACGAGATCATGAAGACTCCGGCTTCGCTGGAGTTGCGCCGCATGCAGATGTTGACGGAAGTAGGCGCTGAACAGAACAGCATGACAATTATCATGATGCCGTCGGAATTTGTCGAAGCCGCACGTGCCCTGGCTCAGAAGGGAGGCACCTGACGCCTAATCTGCCTGAAAGCGTGCGAGTGAGAAGGGTGAAAGGTCGGTACGGCTTCGTCCGTCAAGAATCAGTTCGGCGATGGCTTCACCGAGCGCCGGTGAATGTTTGAAGCCATGACCGGAACAGCATGAAGCAAGGATCACGCGTTCGCTCGCCGGATGATGATCGAGCACAAAACCGAAATCGGGCGTGACGGTGTAGAAGCAGGTCGAAACCTGCGCGCAGGTTCCAATCAATCCCGGAAGGAACGGCGCCACATAGGATTCACACATTGACCGGCACACCGAGGGAGCCACCTCTTCCGCAACGCCGGTCGGAATCGCCGTCACCTCATATTGCTCGGTTGCGACCTTTGCCCCGGTACCGTCGATATCCGGAAAACCGTAGATTGCCTGCTTCGGCCCGCTCAATTCCCAGATGAACACGGGGAACCGGTCCATTTGAAACGAATCGTCACGCGGCGTGAACCAGAATTGCTTCTGCGGAAAGACCTGGAACAGCTGGGCCAGATCGTAGTCCAGGAGCCGGGGCAGCCATGGGCCGGCCGCGATTAGGAGCCGGTCTGCGACATAATTACCCTTGTCTGTCGTGATCAGCACATTGGCGGTGCGGCATTCAAAACCCGTGACGCGTTCGTTCAGGCGAATATCGGCCCGGTTCCGCGCCGCCAGTTCAAGCTGGGCCGCGATGCAGCCCTCCGGGCGCAGGAAACCGCCGCCCGGTTCGTAGTAAGCGATTTCACGATCGCCGACCCGAAACTGGGGGAAGCGGCGGCGGATCGTTTCCGCGCCCCAGATTTCGTGCAGAATTCTGTGATCGCGCGCCGCCGTCACCGTCGTGTCGAAGAAATTTGCCACATGGGTGCGGCTGGTCTTTGTAGTGGCGGAGATGACGAGGACACCACTGGCGATGAAGAGCTGTGTGCCGGTTTCCTGCTCGATTTCCCGCCACAATGTGTGCGAGCGCCGTACGAGCGGTGTGAGATGTGCGCCTTCGCCAATTGCTTCGCGGGTGATGCGCGTGCCGCCATGGGTGGAACCGAATTTGTGCGGGGGTGCGAATTGGTCGAGTCCCAGAACCCGGGCGCCGCGCCGGGAAAGTTGAAACAGCGCCGCACTTCCGAGCGCTCCCAGGCCCAGAACCGCAACGTCGAAACGCTGTAAGGCCATGGTTAAACGCATAACGGTCGCGCAAATATGGCGCGGCGATTGCAATGTTCGAAATCGCAACCACATGAGTGTTGCATTTTGGTGCCGCTGGTTGGACTTCCTGACGCAGGGATGGGTACTACGACACCCTGCCACAGTTCGTGCGTTTCATCGTGGGTTCAGATTGGTTTGGCATAATGGGCCTAACGGCTAACGGAGCGGGGTCATGAAACTGACATTTCTCCCGACATTGACAGATTTGCATGAGATGCTTGGCGACCGGCTTTATGTCGAGTTCGTCTGGATGTGGCGCGAGCAGGAACAGGCCGCCCGCAGCCAGGAACGGCGCGCGAAATGGGCCGAACAGATACCGGCGCGGAACGCCGAATCCTGGCCGCAGCCGCTGTTCACCCGTGTCGAGACGGTCGAGCCCCAGTTGGAGCAGAAGCCGGCCCAGGTGGCGCGCCTTCATCCCAACATCCAGCGGATACTCGATCAAAGGACAGGCAAGGAGCCCGATTGGCTGAAAAGCCTCGATGCCAATGGCGACGAGGCTGAAACCGCGGCGACCCGGTCGCGCACCGCAGCGCTGCGCGCCGCCGCGGAATAGGCGGAAGGGTTAACCCCTCCGCCCCGCCTCGTAGAGGAACCAGACGCGCCGTTCGGTTTCGTCGATCCATACTTCGATCAGGCTCGCCGTCGCGACGTCGTTGTGCTCGTCGCACAAATCGTGCGTCTCCCGGAGACTCCCCGTAAGCTGTTTGTTATCTTCCCGCAGTTCCGCCAGCATGTCCTCGGGTGTGACATAGTCTGCATCATTGTCCTTGATGCGTTGCAGACGCGCGATGTGGCCGATGGAGTGAATGGTCATTCCGCCAAGCTTGCGCACGCGCTCGGCAATGGGATCGGTCATCGCGAAAATCTGGTCGCCATGCTCGTCGAGCAGAAGGTGATAATCGCGGAAATGCGGCCCCGACATGTGCCAATGATAGTTCTTGGTCTTGACATAAAGCGCGAAGGTATCGGCGAGCAGGGCATTCAGCGCGCCCGAAAGATCTTTCATTGCATTGGTGCCGAGATCGTTCGGCGTTTGCAGGGGTGCGGTGCGCCGGCCCTTTGCAGTTTCATCGGTCATGGGATTGCTCCTTCATCTGGCCGCTCGCGGGCCAATCGGATCCGGACACAAACTGCCTATTTCCGGGCAAGCTTGTGCTAGTCTCAATATGGCGAGACGCCGGCATTCCGCAATGGACGGGGCAGCCCGTAGCACCGGAAGCTTTGGAGGCCTCGACGCTGATTAGGCCCGGAATGCTGCTTTTTGTGCAGCCGTGACCACTGCGTCCGGCGATCAGGCCCTGGCGCGCGAAACCCCGTGGCGCGGTTACTTCCTCGCGTCGTCATTGCCCGGCTCGTCCGGGCAATCCATTTTCCGCTGAGCAAGAAAACGAATCGCCCGCATGAAGCGGGCGACGTCGTCTGGGGGACGTATGCTGCCGCGTATCGCAGCGCGTACCGAGAATGTTCGGTGCCCGCTTTATTTGTCAGCAGCGCGAGGGTTCGTCCGCGCTACTGCGGTTCGTTGGCGCGCCCGTTCGTGGGCTGCGGTTTGAATTGCGCGGCGGCGGTTTCGGCCGCCGAGCGGTCCTCCGGCGAAAGCTGGGAGGCGAGCGCCTCGATGCGATCCTTCGATTCCTTGTCGCCTGACTTCGCGGCAATGAGATACCAGCGATAGGCATCCATCAGGCTCTGCGGCACGCCGAGACCGCGCTCATACAGCACGGCGAGGTCGAACTGCGCGTCCACCAGGCCGAGTTGGGACGCTTTCGAGAACCACCGCGCCGCTTCTATCGGGTTTTTCGCGACACCCGCTCCCTGCGCATAGGCCAGAGCGAGATTGGACATCGCCTTGCGGTTACCGTGCTGCGCGGCAGCAAAATACCAGTGAAATGCCTTGATGGGATCCTTGGCTACGCCACGCCCCTCACCATAGAGCGTCCCCAGCCGGTACTGCGCAACGGGTTCGCCTGAAACCGCTGCATGCTGCAGCAACGTCACTGCCTCGGCCTTGTCGGGGCCGTTCAATTGCTGGAGGCCCAGAAGCATCTGGGCCTGCGCGTCGCCGGCGTTGGCGAGTACCGCCAGCTGGCGCTTCGCATCGCCGGCATTTGCCTGGGGGGGCGGCTTGCCGGCTGCTGCAGGCACCGCCTTCGCGGCCGTGGCCGATACTGCCGTCGGCGTCGCGCGAACAACGGGTGCTGATTTTGCGCTGGACGTGGCAGGAGGCACGGTATGCACGTCGGGGGCCGGCCCCGAGCGGCTGATCAATTCTCCGGCCGTCACCGCAACGGCAAGAATGGCGACGAGAACAACTCCGGCAAGAAGCGCATAACTCGTGGTCTCGCCCTTGCCTTTTTCGTGCGTCGCGCCGGACCGCATGAAAGGCAGAGCGAAAAATTCTTTGGTTTTACCTTCGGTATCCGATTTCTGGGATGCCGCCTGCAGCGATTGCCGTGCTGCGGACAGGAAAGTTGCCGGGTTGGCTGCAGCCTGCACGGCCGCCTCGTCGCGCGCAAATGCCATTGCCGGCGCTGCGCTCGCTGCAAAGACAGGCTCGGCCAGTGCGGGCGGCGTTTCTTCCGGGACGTGGATTCCGTCATGCGGCAGCACTGCCTCCGATGGGACCAGTTCCACTGGCGCATCGAGCTCGAGAATGTCATGCCGTGGCTGAGAGGCGACGACGGGCGGAAGCGTCTCTTCGCTTTCATGGGCCGTCGCCTCGTGCATGGGCGTGTCATGCGCGGATGTGACATAAAGGGATGCTTCCGGCGCCGGCGCGTCGTGCTCGACGGTCGCGGTTAGCGGCGCCTCGGGCACTGCGGCAGGATGCGGTGCGAGCGAGGCCCGCAGCTCGGCGATTGCCTGCTGCTGCTTGCCGCTTTCGGCCTCCAGCTTCTCGCCGAAGCTTTTCAGCGCCTCGGCGACGAGATTGGCATGCAGCTGCTGAAGCGTTTCCGTCTGCTTCCTGTCGTCGGCATCGAGCCTGTCGTCGAGCGTACGCGACAGCTGATCGAGCAGGCTCGCTTTCAGCTCCGCCAGCGCGTCCTGCTGTTTGCGGCTTTCCGCATCGAATTGTTCGCCGAGTGCCTGCGAAGTCTGGCCGAGCAGGCTCGCCTTGAGTTCGGCAAGCGCATCCTGCTGTTTGCGGCTTTCCGCATCGAATTGTTCGCCGAGTGCCTGCGAAGTCTGGCCGAGCAGGCTTGTCTTCAGTTCCGCGAGCGTGTCGTCCTGTTTGCGTGCATTTATGTCGAGCCGCTCGCTGAGGCTCTTGAGCAGATCATCGACGGCACCGGTCTTTGTCTGGAGCGAAGCGAGACCGCTCTCCGCCGCCTCCGTCCGTCCTGCCAGTTCCGAAAGGCTGCGCTCCAGCGCCACATAACGATTATCCGCCGCGAGCTCCGCAAAGCGCGTTTTCAGTTCCGAGTAATTGCCCTGGAGATCCAGTACGGCAGATGATGTTGCTTCTTCGCGCTGACGTGCTTCGGCAAGGTACTGCGCTGCCTCGGCCCGCTGCTGCTCGATCTGTTCCATCGTCTGTTGCGTTGCAGCGATCCGCTGCTCGAGCGCAGCGCACGCCGTGGACGATTCGGCGCGGGTTTCTCCCAGCTTGCCGGTCAGCGACTCGATATCGGCCGCGAGCGCCCGCGCGGTTCCACCATAGCGTGCGTCCATCGCCTGCAAACGCTGCTGCGTGTCTGTGCGGACCTGCTCCAGCCTTCCGGTTAGCGATTCCGCACTGTCGGCCTGCGCCTTCGCCAACTCTGCCTGATGCGCATCGAGCGCCTGCAAACGCTGTTGCGTGTCCACGTTGACCTGTTCCAGCCTTCCGGTCAGCAATTCCGCGCTGTCGGCCTGCGCCTGCGCCAACTCGGCCTGATGGGCATCGAGTGCCTGCACATGCTGGTGCGTTTCGGAGCGGAGGTGTTCCAGGTTTTCGGTCAGGGACTGAACATCGGCCGCCTGTGCCTTTGCGATTTCCGCCTGATGCGCATCGAGCGCCTGCACATGCTGCTGCGTTTCGGTGCGGACGTGCTCCAGCTTTTCGGTCAGGGACTGAACATCGCCCGCATGTGTCTTTGCGAATTCCGCCTGGTGCGCATCGAGCGCCTGCGCCCGTTGCTGAGCTTCGGCGTGGACCCGCTCCAGCCTTTCGGCCAGTATCTCCACATTGTCCTCATGCGCCTTTGCAGCATCGGCCTGATGTGCATCGAGCGCGTGTACACGCTGCTGCACGACCAGCAATCGCTCGTCGAGTGCGCCGCACATGTCGCTTGTGTCACTGCGAGCTTCGTCGAGCTTTCCGCGCAGCGTTTCGAACTTTCCACCGATCGAGCGCGCATGATCGCTCTGGCTCATGTGCAGCCTGTCAAGGCCCTGCTGCAACTCGGCCACGCGTCCGTTGATCACGGTAACGGCCCCGGCGGATTCCATACGAACTTCGTCGAGACGGCCGCTGAAATTCTCAAGTCCTATGCCGAGGCTCCGGCCGGATTGCTCCAGCCGTTCTTCCAGTGACTGAAGCCCCTGTTCGAAATGCGCCTTGTGCAGCTCGAGAGCTGCGGCATTCCCCGACGTGCGGTTCCAGACATCGCTGACCGTCTGGGTGACGTCTTCCAGCCGCGCATGAAATACATCCGCGGTCTCGATCTGGCGCGACTTCAGCTGATCCAGGTCGTCCTGCGTGGCCGAGATTCGCTCGTCGAAGCCGCCGCAGGTGTGCGCCATCTGCGTACGGAGTTCGTCCAGCCGTCCGATCACCTCTTCCAGATTGCGCGTCACGGCGGAAACCTGGATCGCCGAATGGCCGGCGGTCTGCACCAGATCCTGCGTCAGCCGCTCCAGCCCCCGGTGCAGATGTTTGACGGCCTCGCGCAATGGTTCGGCACGGAACCGGCCTTCGAACTGGTCGAGACGATCGGCCAGCTCGGTGATGCGGTTGCCCAGCTGGTTGAAGGCGTCGTCGCGTTCCTGCGAATTCAGCTCGGAATAGCGCTTCAGAATGCGCCGGGTGAGCCATTCTCCAAGTGGAAGGCCCTCGCGGCGCGCAGCAGTCTGGGCGGCATCCCGCGCGTCCAGGGGGATGTCAACAAGACTCCAGGAAGCAGATTCCAGGCCCATTTCGCCCTCGCGCGCAAACGCCGCATGTTCCAAGCAGGGACGCGGCAATATTCGAGCAATCTTCGTCGGACAGCGTAAAAATCGTGTTAACCGCAATTCACGATGGGCCGTGGCGTTAAAGCGCGGCGACTGCGAACCCAAAAATCACCGCGCTGCCAGCAGGCGTTCCAGCTCGATTCCAATGGCCAGCAATCTGCGGTCGGACATTCGCGTGCCGATCAGCATCAGCCCTATGGGCGCCGCGCCCGGTGCATGGCAGGGAATGGTAAGCGAGGGGGAATCGAGAAGATTCGCGGTCGTGGGATTGCGCAGGATGAGCGCGTTGGCGCGGCGGAAGCCATCATCGGATTCGACCTCGATGATCCTGGGCGCGATGACGGGCACGGTGGGCGCGATCAGCGCATCGAAAGACAGCATCACATGTTCGAAGCGCGCCATCATGCGGACACGGTCGCGCATATTCGCTTCGATATCTGCCGGCGTGACGTCTGCGCCGCGCAATATGCGTTCGGCGATACGGGGATCGATGTCGCCGGGCCTTTGGCGAATCAGTTCGCCAAACCGTTCCCAGGCTTCGACATTTGAGAAAGTGCCGCGCCGGTTGTAGTCCCGGATTTCGTTGAACGCGCCGGGCGGCAATGGCGTAATCTGCGCGCCCGTGTGTCCAAGAACATGCTTCGCCTCCTCGTAAACGGCCAGAACGGTCTCGTCGGCTCCCACCAACATATAATCGTCGGCGGTGCAGAACCGGAGCACTCCGCTGAACCTTGAAAGGGGCGCGGGTTCGGCTGCGAGAATTGCGTCGACGGCCACGCAATCGGCAACGGTCGCGGCAAGCGGCCCCACACAATCGAGCACAGTGGAGAGCGGGAGCACGCCGTCGCGCGGCACCCGCGCCTGGGTCGGCTTGAAACCGGCAAGACCGGTGAGTGCCGCGGGAATGCGGACCGAGCCGCCCGTGTCGGTCCCGAGCGCCGCGACCGCCATGCCATCGGTTACCGAAATCGCCGCGCCGGAAGAGGAGCCGCCAGGAATTCGCGGCGACGCGCGGTCGAAAGGATTGGCCGGCGTACCATAAAAGGGATTGGTACCGAGGCCGGAAAAAGCCAGCTCCGACATGTTTGTGCGGCCCACAATCACGGCGCCGGCGGCTCGGAGACGCGCGACGACGGCGGCATCGATGCAGGCAGGCTCGGCATCTTGCAGAAGCCTCGAACCGCCTCGCGTGCGTTCGCCGGCGAGGTCGATGTTGTCCTTGATCGAGATCGGCAGGCCGGCGAGCGGCGATGCGACCGCACCCCCGGCACGCAGACGGTCCTGCGTCTCCGCTTCGCTACGCGCCGCCTCTTCCCGCAATGCACGAAATGTCCGGCGGCCCTCGCCGCGCGGATCCTTCGCGCGCGCGAGTGCCGTCCCAATGATCTCCACGCACGAAATAATTCCTGCTTCGAGCGCGGCGTTGGCCGATCGAAGGGTCAGAATGGCGTCCATCACGTCAGCACATTTGCCCGGCTACTACCGGCCCGGGTCGTCGGAATGCCGCGAGACAGGCCCGTGTCTCAGTATGGGTTCTTGTACCGCAGCACCTTGGCCAGGTTCTTTCCGCGTATGATGTTGGCGGAATGATAGAACAGGCCGTAGCTGTCGATCGACGACATGTCGGGAAACAGGCAGGTGTCGAGCACGTCATTGTTGTTGCCGACAAGCACCCAGCCGCCGCCCGCGGCGTTCACGCCGCCGAACAGATCGGTGCCCCCGATTTGCGAGCAATAGCACGAGCCCGGGCTGCCGGTGCAATTGTCGTTGTAAGCAACCTCGGCGTAATAGGCGAGCGCCGCGAGCGTCGGTTTTTCCGTCCACAGCGTCTTGAGCAGGAGACTGATCTGCGAGCCGTCCTTCTGCGAGGTGAACTGGCAGAAATACTGCTTGCCCGCGAGCCGAAGCGGCGAATCGCCATTCGTCCCGTAATAGGGTTCGCGTTCCTGAACTACGCCGCCATTGGCCGTGCAACGCGCAGACGCCTTCGCGATCACTCCCGCGTCATCCGCCTGGGCCGCGCCGGCGCAAGCAAACATCAGCCCGGCAATCGCCAGTGCCGCCAACGTCGAAACGAATTTCATGGCATTTCCCCTTCGTTGTTTCCCGCCCAGAGTCCATGCTTTTCGCGCGCACTGCAAGGCGCATCTCGCCGGCCCGTTTCCTACTCGTATTCGCCGGGGTCGGGGCCATGGTCCGGGTAATCGTGTGCCCGCGCTTGCCGCAGGCTGCCGACTTCCCCATGCTTCGGGCAGAACAACCGTTCCTGGCCGGTAAGGCCGTGGTCCAGCCGTTCGGCCGCAAGGTGCGCGCCGCATTTCGGGCATTTGCGCACCGCCGCATCGTTCATCATTCTATCACTCCGGCCATGCGTGTCCGTCCCGACTGGGCATGTAATATATAGCGGACGATCAGCCGAGGGGCCAGCGTCCAAGATGATTGTGCGTCGTCCTGCCGAGTTCGCTGTGGATCAGCACGAAGTCTTTCACCTGCCAGGTGACGGGCTCGATTGCATGAGGTTTCACGCGCAGCTTGTCATAGGTGAGCGTAATATGCGGAAGGAACTCGCCCTTCGTCGCGCCGCCGAGTCCGGCATCGGTCAGCGCCATGCGCAGCCCGTCATGTAATACCCGCCAGGCCCACGTGTTCTTGTCTCCCGTCAGCACGAAGGGATGGACGCCGGTGGAATTGCGCAACGACTCCGCGCGTTTGAACGTAACAGGAAACGCCGGCACCTGGAGCTGTGAGGCCGCAAGGCTCGCGAGGACGACAATTTCATCCGGCAACGCGGCCCAATCGCCCAGATGAAACAGCGTGACGTGCAGATGTTCGGGCAGGATAAGGTTGCCGGTGAAGCCGTATCTGGCCTTCAGCTCCTCCGCCAAGGCATAGATGCGTCCTGCGGTTTCCGCATCCGGCAATGCTGCCAGAAAGATGCGGTGTTTCTGCGAAGGCCCGAATTTGCGGCGCGCGCGCTGTGCCATGGGCGCAGCCTATCCATTCAATTTGCACGATTGACCATATATCAATTCTAATGTAGAAACGTATCTACACGCAGGAGACAATGTTGTCGATCACGACGCTGACCAGCCGGGAATTCAATCAGGATACCAGCCGCGCGAAGAAGGCCGCGCGCAAAGGACCGGTGTTCATTACCGACCGCGGGCGGGCAGCGCATGTTCTGTTGACGATAGAGGACTATCGGTGCCTCGCAGGCGGACGAATGTCATTGCGCGATGCCTTGGCTCAAGCCGACTCGGAAACGGACTTCGAATTCAATTCGCCGCGCGTTGAGATTTCCCTGCGCATTCCCGATTACGAATAGTGCCTCTCCTCGACACCAACGTCCTGTCGGAATTGCGCCGGCCCGAAAGGGCCCATCCCAATGTGGCGAGATGGGCCAGCGCCGTTGCTTTGCGTTGTGCGGCGCTGCACATTCCCGCCCCGAGCGCGACGCACTGATCGCCGCAACCGCGCTCGTGCACGGAATGACAATCGTGACTCGAAACCTAGCGGATTTTTCTGCGATGGGAGTCGCTATCGTCGATCCCTGGGCCGCCTGACAACAGGTCGGCGGATATGGTCGCCAAGCAGGCTCACAAACCAACGGGAAAGGACAAGGACATGCCCTGGACGCCGCAAACACCCTACGTGGCGCAACTTTTTACGCACGAAAACGATGCCCCCGAAGAAATGTTCTACGAAACTCCCGATCAACTGGAAAAAGAAATCGAGAATCACAAGAAGACCGGGCTCTATGCCCGCATCTGGTCCGGACACGGCAGGTCGGCAGACCGCAACGAATGGGAAGAAATCGGCGAATGGGAGCGCGGCGACTGAGCCGTTTGCCAATGCCGTACGTGCCCCCTGAAACGCATGGACAGCTGGCACCGCGGGCAACTCGTGGATCAGCGAATGCGACGTGGCGTTTGCCGCTGCATCGTTCGTCACCCAAATGTGAATGTCCTGTTTGGGCTGAAGAAGCAGAAGATGCGAAATTTCGGCGCGGACTGTCTTTGCCGAATAAGAGCCATCCAGCTGCAACTCACGAATGAGTCGAGAACAGCGCCGTTTATGTCAAAACCTGTCGATTATCCCTGCGTCTTTCAGGACCCGATTTGCTGTGAAGCGCGATTTGCAGCCGGCATCAACCGTGATATTGCGCTTCGTGCGGGGTGTACCAAATCTCATGATCGCCTTTGGCGCAACGGACGAAACTGCAGCCGTGCTCGCGCGGCTTGCGCTTGAGTTCCGGGCCGAATGAGGAAGGCTTTCAAGCCGCGATGGCCTGCGTCTGCTGCGCCGAAAACCGCAACTCGACTTCATGATCGTGGGGTATGTTATTGAGGACGAGAAGCTCAGTTGCTGCAGCTGTCGCACGAGCGATCATGGCATCCCATGTTTCCGCTTCGGTGACCAATCCGGGAATGTCGTCGCTGCAGGCAGTCCAAACTCCCGCTTCGGCGTCCCATATGGCACGAATGTCGAAATGGCTCATCAGTTCGCCTCTTTGTCTGCCGGGTCATCCTTATTCGCGGTAGACATTTGCGACACCCGTCGCAAGCGGTATGTTGGCGCAAAAGGAATATCACACAAAATCAATGGGTTACGGCGAGGCCATGTCCGGCCCGTCAGTGGCGCGGGAGGCGCGCCATGACTAGATGGCGGAAGGTGAGTTTGGAGTGACGGGCCGTGTGGGTCCGAGCGGCGATTGCCGCGATCATCCTAAGTGGCATTGTTCCGGTTTGGGGTGTAGTAGCCCCAGACAGTTCCGTTTGGCAGCCACGTGACCAGCAGGCAAAACGTGGTTTCTCGCAAGTTTTCGAAAACGTCCGTGTAATTTACCTTTCCCCACACGTACAGACCTCTGCCAGGCGTCGGCTGTTTAACAGGTTCAACCTCATCGTCGGGGACGAAACTGTCCAACACTCCGCTAAGTGTTCTGTGTTGGCGCGGCCCAATCATGTTTTCTCCACTCGCGACAACGCCCAAAATAGGGAATTCGAACCCTTCGGGGAGAGGCACCGGAAAAATTCCAGCGTTTATGTGGTGAATGACCTTGTGAGCAGGGGTCTGACCGTCATTCACTATCGTGATATTGCCTTGGAATTTGATGCCGTTCGCGCGGTCCTGACAAAGTCCGCCACCTATCACGGCGCTGATATAGGCTCGCAACTGCAATTCGCCCATCTGTTTCTGTCGTCCGGCAATTTCCTTGCTTGTCGCAACACTTTCTTTGACAGACGCAACGTTCTCGCCCATTGCAGTTGCGACATCCGCCATGGCGTTAGCGGCGCGCGTGGCTTGCCCGATGGACGCTTGCATGTCGCCGGTTTGGCCGCCAGCGATCTCGTCCATTTTATCTATGGTTTGTTTGAGTCGTCTGGCCTGCCACCCGAAAACGAAAGTTTGAAGCAACCCAATGAGAGCGAGAACGCCGGTAAGACGAACCATCCACCAATTGGCATTAGATTCGCTGGCGCGCTCTGCCTTTTCATCGGTGGTTTCTTGTTGAGCCTTAAAGGTTGGGAAAACCTTGACGATAACGGGCGGGGGCGTTCCCGCGCTTGCATCGCTGCCGGCCTCCTGTGTAGCTGCATTGGGCTCAGCCTGTGGCTGGCCATGTAGCGGCGCGCCAGCGAGCACAGTTGCCACGATAAATGTGTTAAGCGCCCTAAACATCCTCCAGCCGAATCCCCTCCAACTCCAGCGCGGCTAGAGTGGCTAGGAAAAAGGTTGCCGTAAAGGTCCCTCTCGCCAGCTTGTTCGTGATGCTGGCGCGGGTCTCGTCCTTGAACCCGTGTTTTTTCAGGCGCTTGACCAGTTCGTCGTAATCGACCTCCGCTTTCTTGATTTCTGCCTTTAGAAACGTTCGCGCCCGGTCGGCCCATTCGGCCTCGGATTTGGCTGTCGGCATGCGACCTCCTGTCTCACATTCGAGAGGTATCATATCCGATATTTTTCGCTTGACAAGCCCCATCGTATCTCATATCTGAGAGATATCGGATATGAGATAAATGGCTATGGCAATCCACTTCCTCCAATCCAAAGCGGCGCGGACACTGTCTCTGGCGGAAGTGTTCCGGATGACAGATGCTGACGCCGAAACCGCTTTCCGGAAAATCCGCTGGTCCGAAACCCAGGGCGAAGCGGTTTGCCCGGAATGTGGCGGCTTGGAGCCTTACGAGCATCGCCGTCCGACCGGTCTGCTCCGCTTCCGGTGCAAGGAATGCGGCAAGAATTTTTCCCTCACGTCCGGCACGCTGTTTTCGTCGCGCAAGGCCCCGATCCGGATGTATCTCGCGGCCATCGCGGTTTTCATCAATGAAGTGAAAGGCAAAAACGCGCTGGCGCTGTCCCGTGACCTCGGCATGTCGCACAAGGCGTGCTGGGTTATGCTGCACAAGTTGCGGGAAGCCCTTGCGGAAGAATTCAAGGGCCGCAAGGTTGGCGGAGAAAACAAGGTTGCGGAAGTGGATGGCGCTTACTTTGGCGGATACGTCCGGCCGGCGAACTTCAAAGAAAATCGCCGGGATCGTCGCCTTGCCGCCAATCAATCCGGCAAGAGGCAGTCCGTGGTTATC
>DATAYG010000180.1:0-3171 GCA_036272695.1 Rhizomicrobium sp.
ATGTAGGCACGGGCCGGCTTGGTGTCAGCGGAGACGAAGCGCTTCATCGCACTATCCTGCCGCCCCGGATTGGGTCCGCCGGACATCAGTCCAGGCCAGGGTTGGTCAAGGCCGTCGGCGCCGCTGGGGCGATGATGCGGATGTTGAAAAGCGTGCTGACCGACATGCGTGACCCAGGACAGGGAGAAGGTGTTGCGGCCAAGGATGTAGTGTAGATTGTCGACAGCGGTTTGAAAGTAGAGCGGATTCGGCTGCAGTTGATTGGCGATGAGCAGTTGCATACTGTAGTTCGCGGCCACACCGTTCGAGCCCCAAATGTAGTCGCGCGTGGTCAGCGAAGCGCGATAGCCGGTGCTAGCGGTGCGGGCGACGATCTGGTCCGCGGCCGCGATAGAGGCCTTTCGAATAGCGCCGGCGGCCTCGCGGTCGGAACCATTACCAAGGACGTACGTCCAGAGCGCCAGCGGAGATACCTGCCCCCAGGACTGCGGGCCGACTGGACGCAGATATTGGAGAAAGTCGCGATAGTGGGCGAGAAAATACTGTTCGTACACGGGCTTGTGCGTGGTGCGCCAAAGCTCGGCCGCAGCCCATAAATGTTCGTCGCTGCAATCGGGATCGCCATAATCGCCCGTGGAGACGCCTTTCGGATTGTGGAAGGTGACGCCAGGATTCTTTTCGACCCAGATCCAGGCATTCTCGGCAGCAGCGAGGACGTGCGCCGAGTAGGAGGGATCGTATGGTTTGAAGAGACGGGCGGCAATGGCGGCGACGGCAGCGGTATCAGCAGTGGCGCAGGAACTCTTGAACGGCTCCTGACCGGTGCCGATCACGGCGCTCGGCAATTTGTCAGCTTCGGGCATGATGAAGGCGCAGAAATGAGTGCTGGTTTGTTTGTGGAAAACGCCGCCATCGGTGTCCTGCATGCTGAGCATCCAATCCAGATTCCAGCGCACTTCGCTGAGGATGTCGGGGGTGCCATTTCCGGATTCGGGT
This sequence comes from Rhizomicrobium sp., assembly GCA_036272695.1. Taxonomy (GTDB): domain Bacteria; phylum Pseudomonadota; class Alphaproteobacteria; order Micropepsales; family Micropepsaceae; genus Rhizomicrobium. The sequence goes on from DATAYG010000180.1 coordinate 997, forward strand.
ATGTGCAGCGAGACGTTCTTGATGCGGTCGTGATAGAGTTCCCAGGCCCAGAGTAAGGTGCCGGTGCTGATTCCGCTGTTGACGACATAGCGACCGTAATCGCCCGCATCGTGCCAGCCCTTGGCGGAGCCGTGCGGTCCTTGCTTGCCAGAAGACGGATCGTAGACGCCGTCGGTATGACAGATACCGTGCTTATATTGCGGGAATTCGGGCCCCATATCGACGGCAGTGCCACAGCGCTGACCGTAGAAGCCGCGCAGCGCCAGATAGTAGACGCGATTGTAGACGTTGGATTGGATCGCGAAGTCCCAGCTACGGCCGAGGCCCGGCACATCCAGATAGAAAGATCCGATTTCGCGGAGGCTGCTGAAGTCCGCATATTGAACCGCATCGCCGGAATCGGGATCGGTTGAGGCAGCGGTTAAGACTCCGCTGAGCACAACGGACTGATCTTTTGTGCGATGCACGGTGAAAGCCGTAGCCGGGTGATCGGCTGGCGGCTGCACAATGACTGCCAACTTGGGCAGGTCAGGCAAATAGCCGGCCTGATCGACGCGAATGGGCGGATCGGCAGCGGATAGTTTGCAAACAAAAACGCTAAAGAACAAGCTTGTGGCGAGAGTTATCGCCCATTTCGAAGACCCCATGTGCTACCCATTCTATGTTGGTGGGATGGCGGGGTTGACGATATGTGACAACAGCGAGTAGCTCTGGTGACAGGCGCAGGCAGCGGCATCGGACGTGCGGCGGCACGGGCGCTCGGGGCGGCGGGTTTCAGCGTCGTGTTGGCCGGCCGGCGCGAGGCAGAACTGGTGGAGACGGCGCAGGGGCGCGAGGACATGCTGGTCGTTCCAACGGACGTGACGCAAGCGGCCGCAGTGACGAAGCTGTTCGACGAAGTGAAGAAACGCCATGGCCGGTTGGATGTGCTGTTCAACAATGCCGGGATGAATGGGCGAGGCGTTCCGTTTGAGGAACTGACCTATGAAGACTGGGCGCAAGTCGTGGGGGTGAACCTTACGGGCGCTTTTTTGTGCGCCCAGGCTGCTTTCCGCTTGATGAAGGCGCAAACGCCGCGCGGCGGAAGGATCATCAATAACGGTTCGATTTCCGCGCACGTGCCGCGGCCCAATTCGGCTCCGTACGCGGCGAGCAAGCACGGCATCACGGGTTTGACCAGAAGTATCTCGCTCGACGGACGTCGCTTCGACATTGCTTGCGGGCAGATCGACATCGGAAATGCCGGGACCGAGATGACGACGCGCATGGAAAGCGGTGTGCCGCAGGCGGATGGCAGCTTGCGAGCGGAGCCGAGAGTCGATGTGCGGCTGGTGGCGGATGCGGTCGTGCAGATGGCGAGTCTGCCGCTAGAGGCAAACATCCAGTTCATGACCATCATGGCAACGAAGATGCCGTTTATCGGTCGAGGCTGAGTTCGAGTGGCGCGCCTGCCTGGACGCGAAGCGTTTGCGCCGCACTAGCGCGATTCGCGGCGATTTCGAGAAAGCCAGAACTGCCGGTGTAAAGAAAGATAGCGCCTTCGGGGGCAGCGCCAAAGGTCGGATAGATTTCCCGAATCTGCGAGCCCGCGACGGAAAGAACAAGACCGGGACGCGCGAACTCGCTGGCAGGGAAGTTCGTGATGATGTTCCCGAAACGATCGACACTCAGCGCGATCCCGCGCCAGGAGGCCGTGCCCGTTTGCTGGGGTTCCGTGTCGGACAACGTGACATAATCCACGATCTCGGGACCCACGATTTGGGCATCCACCCCGGCAGCAATGGCAGCGCCGACCGGCCCGAAGATGTCACGACCATGGAAGGTCGCGGATACGGGATGCCGAAAGAGCTCAGCGTTGGCAATTTGACGAACGACGGAAGGCCGCAGATGCTCCAGGGCGAGTGTCAGGACGCCATTATCGGGAGCGATGAAGGTGTGGCCGCCGGCGGATACAAGGATGGCGCGGCGGGTGGTACCGACCCCGGGGTCGACGACTACGACGTGGACAGTTCCGCGCGGGAAGTAAGGCGCGGCCTGGGATAGCGCGTAAGCTCCGCTCAGGACGGAAAAGGGTGGGATCCCGTGCGAGATATCAACGACATGCGCCTGTGGACAGCGGTTCAGAATTGCGCCCTTCATGGCGCCAACGTAGTGGTCTTCGAGGCCGAAGTCGGT
>DATAYG010000181.1:0-56030 GCA_036272695.1 Rhizomicrobium sp.
ACGGCACGGTTCTGACCTGGGATGTGAAGGCCCATCCCAAAGCCGAAGCCTATGATCCGACCAAACAGAAATGGCTGGGTCGCGGGAACACCATAGTCAATCTCCAGGCTCCGGACTGTTCGGGCAATTGCTGTCTCCCGTATCCGCCAAGCAACAAGTGCTACTATCCGCCTGGCGAAGTCGGCCCGGGCGTCCTGAGGCCCGATGGAACAGTATTCGCCACCGGCGCTACCGAATTCACCGGAGCAGGCCACACGGCCGTCTACACGCCGGGCAAGGGCTGGGCGGCTGGTCCCGATTTCCCCGATAACGATGCGGCCGGCGACAGTTTCTCCACGCTGCTTACCAATGGCGACGGAATGATCGAGGGCAACAGCGGCGAGCTGTATACTTGGGACGGCACGAACCTGACCGATACCAAGTTTCAGGGCTACGGCATCATGACCGTCCTGCCCAACGGACAGATCCTGATCGGCGGTTCCGAGGTTTACAACAGCGCCGGAACCTACCAGGCCGCCTGGCAGCCGACGATCTCGACATTCCCGTCAACGGTGACGCGCGGCGATACCTACCAGATTTCCGGCACTCAGTTTAACGGGCTGTCGCAGGCCGGCGGCGGAATGGGCGATGAATATCAGTCCTCGACCAACTATCCGCTGGTCCAGATCACCAACAACTCGAGCAAGCATGTGTTCTATGCACGCACCCACGACCACAGCACGATGGCGGTGGCGACCGGCAGCCAGAGCGTGTCGACCAATTTCGACGTCGCGTCGGGCACGGAAACAGGCGCAAGCTCGCTGGTGGTAATAGCGAACGGGATACCTTCCACTCCGGTCCCGGTAACGGTGCAATAACGCAGCAGAACCCTCTCCCCCCAAACGGGGGGAGAGGGTCAAGTCGCGCCCCGATGCAGGACAAAAGATGATTATCTTGGCCGGGGAACGGCGCGGCCGTGCAAATGCATTTCGCGTTGGCCGCTTCCCGGGCGCATCGAACCCCGCTATGCTCGACGAGAGCGTACCGGCTGCGTGGCTCCTGGGCGCCTAAAGAGGGTTCCATTCATGAAATCTCGTCTCCTGATGGCCGCGATTCTCGCGGCGCTGCCGGGCGTTGCGCCGGCGCAGAGCATCCAACAGCTCAAGAACCAGCCGCCCGACGGCGCCGAGCTCACTTTCCAGCTGACCGACGGAACGGTTCTCGCCCAGGGTTACGGCAACGACGACTTCTGGGTGCTCACCCCCGACAATACCGGAAGCTACGTCAACGGCACGTGGAAGCAGGTCGGCAGCCTGCAAGCGGGTTATTCGCCTTCCGCCAACGCGTCGCAAGTGCTCGCCGACGGGCGCGTACTGTTTGAAGGCGGCGAATATAATCCCGCGGGGAACTTTGCACTGACCAACCAGGGCGCGATCTACGATCCGATCAAACAGACTTGGACAGCGGTAAATCCCCCCAAGGGATGGCAGAATATCGGCGATTCGCCGTCGGTGGTTCTGCCAAACGGCAATTTCCTGCTCGGCGACAAGCTGAACGAGAAAATGGCCGAGCTGAATCCGAAGAACATGAAATGGAAGGAGGTGAAATCGAAGGGCAAGAACGACTTCAATGCCGAAGAGGGTTGGACGTTGATGCCGGATGGGTCGGTTTTGACCTTCGACGTGAAGGACAATCCGCAATCCGAGGATTACATTGCGTCCGAGGGCAAATGGCTCAGCCTCGGAAGTACAGTGGCCAACCTGCAGGGTCCGCCGTGCTGCGGCTGCATCAACTACCCGCCGAAGAACAAATGCTACTATCCGCCGGGAGAAGTCGGCCCGGCGGTGCTGATGCCCAACGGAACGGTGTTCGCCACAGGCGCAACCCATAGCGGCGAGTCGACGGCGCATACCGCCGTCTATACGCCGGGGAGCGGGTGGGCGGCCGGTCCCGATTTTCCGAACAACGACCAGGCCGGCGACAGCTTCTCGACGCTGCTCACCAATGGTGAAGGAATGGTCGAGGGCGACAGCGGGAGGCTGTACACATGGGACGGCACCAGCCTCACCGATACGAAGATGAATGGGTATGGCGTCCTCATGATCCTTCCTAACGGGCAAATTCTCATCAGCGGTTCGGAAGTCTATAACAGCGCCGGAACGTATCAGGCCGCCTGGCAGCCGACGATATCGACTTTTCCGTCCTCGGTGACGCGTGGCGATACCTACCAGATCTCCGGCACGCAATTTAATGGCTTGTCGCAGACCGGCGGCGGAATGGGTGACGAATATCAGACCTCGACCAATTATCCGCTGGTGCAGATCACCAACAATTCCAGCAAGCATGTGTTCTATGCGCGCACGCACGACCACAGCACGATGGGCGTGGCGACCGGGAGCCAATCCGTGTCGACAAATTTCGACGTTCCCTCCGGCATGGAAACGGGCGCAAGCTCGCTGGTGGTGATCGCAAACGGGATTCCGTCCTCTGCGGTCTCGGTAATGGTACAATAATAATATGGCTGCTCGTTGCTCCTCCGCATCGCGCGGAGGAGCAACAGGCACTTTTCCTCATGACCGGCAAGATTCGCGTTGGCATCGGCGGCTGGACATACGAGCCCTGGCGCGGCGTATTCTATCCCCAAGATCTGCCCCAGAAGCGCGAACTCGAATTCGCGAGCCGCAAGCTCACCTCGATCGAGATCAACGGCACCTATTATTCCAGTTTCAAGCCGGCGAGCTGGATCAAATGGCGCGAGGCGACGCCGCCGGGCTTCGTGTTTTCGGTAAAGGCTTCCCGCTTCTGCACGAACCGGAAGAAGCTCGCGGATGCAGGCGAATCCATCGCAAAGTTCTTCGCGCAGGGAATTGCCGAACTGCGCGACCGGCTGGGCCCGATAAACTGGCAGTTTGCGGTAACGAAAAAGTTCGACGCCGACGACATGGAAGCGTTTCTCCGGCTTCTGCCGCGCGAATTGGATGGCCTGAAGCTCCACCACGCACTCGAGGTGCGCCACGAGAGCTTCGCGCACAAAGCGTTCTATGAGCTCGCGCGCCGCCACAACGCCGCGATCGTCTTCGCCGACAGCGACGATTTTCCCGCCATCGACGAACATACCGCGGATTTCACCTATGCCCGGCTGATGCGCACACGCGAAGAAACGGAAACCGGCTATGATGCCAAGGCCCTCACGGGCTGGGCAAAGCGAGCCCGAGCATGGGCGAAGCGCGGCGACGCATTCGTCTATTTCATCTCCGGCGCGAAGATCCGCGCGCCGGCCGCCGCACAGGCGCTGATCGCGCGCGTTGACTCCTGATCATTCGGATCGATGATTCGCTGTCCCGCGTTCCTCATCGCGCTTCTCTGTGCTTCGGCGGCAGCTGCGGCATCCCTGCCGGCCATGGTCGATTACGTGCGTGTCGCCCGGGAAAGCCCCGGTGAATGGCTGCTCGACGGGCGCGACTTCGCAAACGGGCATTTTTCGCCGCTCGAACAGATCAACCAATCCAACGCGAAGAAACTTGGATTTGCTTGGGAGTTCCGCGGATTTGTTTCGCGTGGCGGAATTCATCACGGGATGGAATCCAACCCGGTGTTCGTGGACGGCGTGCTTTATTTTTCCGGCCCATGGGGGAATGCTTATGCGGTGGACGCGCGCAGTGGAAAGCTGCTGTGGGCCTATGATAACGACGCCGACGGACAATACGCGCGCAACGCCTGTTGCGACGTGGTCAATCGCGGCGCGGCGGTATGGAAAGGCAAGGTCTATGTCGCGTCTCTCGACGGCTGGCTCGTGGCACTCGACGCCCGAACCGGCCGGCCGGTCTGGCGCACCGATACGATCGTCGACCGGAAGTTCAACACTGCCGTCGACGGCGCCCCGCATATAGCCGGCGACAATATCCTCATCGGGAATTCCGGCGCTGATATGGGCTCGCGCGGCTACGTCAGTGCCTACAATGCGGACACGGGAAAACTTGTGTGGCGTTTCTGGGCGGTGCCCGGCGATCCCAAGAAGGGACCGGACGAAACGCCGGAAGTGACTCGCGCCCGCAGAACCTGGGCGAAGGATACGCGTTGGGACATCGGCGGTGGCGGCAATCCGTGGGATTCAATCGTCTACGATCCGCAAACCGGACTTGCCTATCTCGGCATGGGCAATGGCGGTCCGCTGCCGCGCTGGCTGCGCAGCCCCGGAGGCGGCGACAATCTCTTTGTTTCATCCGTCGTTGCGGTGGCTGCGAAGACCGGGCGGATGAAATGGTATTATCAGGAGACGCCCGGCGACAGCTGGGATTACACGGCTACGGCGCCGATGGTTCTTGCGGACCTCGACTGGAATGGCGGCCGGCGCTGTGTGCTGATGCAGGCCCCCAAGAACGGCATATTTTACGTGCTCGACTGTGAGACGGGCGAACTCCTGAACGCGAAGCCCTACACGACGGTCACTTGGACGGACGGCGTCAACATGCAGACGGGACGTCCACATCTGACGGCGCATGGTGATTATTCGCGAACCCCGCAGATCGTCTGGCCAGGCTCGGCCGGCGGACATGGCTGGCAGCCGATGTCCTGGGATCCAGCGACAGGCCTTGTCTATCTGCCGGTCTACGACGCGCCCACGAAATATCAGACCATTCCCGTTCCCAAATTCCTGCCGGGCGGATTCAACAACGGTGCGGCGGCGATCTATCCGCCTTTCAATACGCAGGACAAGACAGTCGTGCCCACTGCGCATATGGAGGGCCGGCTGAAGGCATGGAATCCGCAAAGGGGCAGGGCGCAGTGGATTTCGCCGGTTCTGCCGTTTCTCGTAGGCGGCACGCTGTCTACAGCCGGCAATCTGGTTCTTGAGGGAACGGCGGACGGTAATTTGTCCGTATACAGAGCGAATGACGGAGTGCTGCTGAACCGGATTTTCACCGGCACGGCGATCATGGCCGCGCCGATGGCATACAGGCTGGACGGTGTCGAGTATATTGCGGTGCTGGCTGGCGCCGGGGGACCGCAGAATGTTTCCTGGTCCTCCGACAATGCGGCATCCCACTACGAGAATTTCGAACGCCTGCTTGTTTTCAGGCTCAATGGCGGCAGGGTGCCGTTACCGCCACGGGCACTGCCACAGCCGCGGGCACCGACGCCGGCCGCGATCGTCGCGGATGCGCGGACGCTTGCGCGCGGACGGAAACTGTTCGAGGAGCAATGCGCGCGGTGTCACCAGGAGGGTGGAGGAACCGGCGCCTATCCCGATCTCTGGAACATGCCGCGCGTCGTAACCGAAGCGTTCGAAGACATCGTCTACCGCGGTGCGCTCCGCGAATTCGGGATGGGTAATTTCTCCGACTCGCTTTCGAAATTCGATGTCGCCGCGATCAAGGATTTCATCGTCGACGACGAAGTCGACCGCCGCGCCCACCGGCCCGCGCGCCCCGCGTCACGCACTCGTTTTCACTAAATACTGGAACGTGTCGCAATAGTATCGTCGCTGGAGCCGAATGACATATTCGGCAAGCGCCGCGCGCTCTGCGCACCATATAAGGACCGGAAACCCGGAATGGGTCGCGCTCGGGAGATAAGCTGTGATCATGTTGCGACTTAGTGCTCTGTGTCTTTTGGCCGTGCTTGCAAGCTCTGCCCTCGCAGGCGCCCAGGACACGGGTTCCGGGCCGCAGTCAGCTTCCGGCAACTCCAATTTCTCGTCCGCACAGCTTGACCAGCTAGTCGCGCCCGTTGCGCTTTATCCCGACCCGCTGCTCGCCGATGTTCTGACCGCATCGACATACCCTCTGGAAGTGATCGATGCCGACCGCTGGGTGGCCGATTCCGAAAACTCGGGGTTGAGCGGCGACGATCTGACGAGCACGCTCAACGACCGCGACTGGGATCCGAGCGTCCAGTCCCTCGTGCCGTTCCCGCAGGTGCTTCAGGTCATGGACTCCCATCTCGACTGGACGGAAACACTCGGCGCGGCTTTCCTTGCACAGCCCGCCGATGTCATGGATGCAGCCCAGCGGATGCGAGCGCGGGCCCAACGCGCCGGCAATCTTCCGTCAAATGGCGAGGAAACGGTGGCGGACCAGGACGGCATGATCACGGTCTCGCCGCCATCCGATCTGATCTACGTCCCCGAATATGATCCCTGGTGTGCCTTCGGCGACTGGCCTTATCCGGTCGGTTCACCATTCTACTTCAGCAATTGGTCCGGCAATTGCGATCCGGTGGATTACGGAGTTGTCTTTGGCCCCGGAGTCGCGTGGCCGTTTTCGTTCTGGGGCTGGGGCTATTTCGACTGGCACCACCATCGCGTCCTGATCCGCCGTCTCGAGTACAGTCAGTTCCATCCGGACCGGCTTCCGAAAAGCGCGCAGTGGCAGCACGATCAGCGACATCGCGATGGCCTGTTGTATCGCAATGCGCGGAATGTCGGCGCGTTTGGACAATCCGCAGTGCGACGGTTTCCAATGCAGGTGCGGAAGAACGCGGCGGTCCAGCCTGTTCGTCCACCGTTTCCGGGCCGAAACTGGAGCGCGGGTCGCGTCCTTCGCATGCCGCCGAGCCAGCCGGCGCGGGCCGGCGGAGAGCTCCGGCCGGGTTTCAGCCGACCCGCATTTGCTGCCGGTCGAGCGCATGCGTCTAAGGCACCCGGCCATTAGCATTGCTTCGCGCTCATAGCGGTTTTGAAATCAGTCGATTGCAGCTTGAAGCAGGCCGTTCCACGACCCACATCCCGTGAAATCAATCCACGGTTCGTCGTGCGAGCGTTTTCGTCCAAACGATGAGAATAAGTTCATGGAAATGTGGGCATTTCCATGAGCGTAACGTGGGCGATGTGAGTTGAGCTGAAACTTGGCTTGCCGCCGCGGCGGTTTTGTGAATGCGAGGGAAGTGCCGGGATGCGTGTACTTTTTGTGACGTCGGAAGTTTATCCGCTCGCGAAGTCCGGGGGCTTGGCCGATGTTTCCAGCGCTTTACCCGAAGCTCTGAAGGCGCAGGGGGTCGATATCCGGATTTTGTTGCCCGGATACCCGCGCGCTCTTGCTGCACTGAAGAATACGCGACTCGAGGCCCGGTTGGAGACACTTCTCGGGGTCGAAGGTGCGGCGCTCATCTCGGGCGAGCTTCCGGGCTCGGGTTTGCGTGCATGGCTCATCCACGCGCCTGCGCTTTATTTGCGCGATGGAGGCTTGTACCAGGACGCTGGCGGCCGCGACTGGCCGGACAATGCACTGCGGTTCGGCTTCCTGGCTCATGTCGGCCGGGCCATTGCGACGGGAGCGATCCGAAACTGGATTCCGGATGTGGTCCACGCCAATGACTGGCATGCGGGATTGCTGCCCCTTCTGCTTTCGATGCACGACGGTCCGAGGCCGGCAACGGTCCTTACGATCCATAATATGGCGTTTCAGGGCAATTTTCCTGCGCAACTGCATTCCGATCTTGAAATTCCCGACAATTTTCTCCGTCCCGACGGCGCCGAATTTTACGGCCAGCTTTCCTTTCTGAAGGCGGGCATCCGTTATGCGGACCGGATCACAACGGTGAGCCCAACCTACGCGGACGAAATCCTGACGCCCGAATTCGGCTGTGGGCTCGACGGCCTCCTCCGCGAGCGCGCGCAAGCGCTATCGGGCATCCTGAACGGCATCGATATTGGATTGTGGAATCCGAGATCCGACAGTCATTTGCCGCACCCTTATTGTGCGGCCGACCTATCCAGCAAACGGCTCTGCAAGATTGAGCTGCAGCGCGAGCTCGGTCTTGAACGGGACGCCGAGAAGCCTCTCATCGGGTTTGTCAGCCGGCTTACGCATCAGAAAATGGCGGATGTTATTTTGTCTGCACTTCCCAGGGTTCTCGATAGCGGTGCGCAGATGGTGGTGCTGGGGCAGGGCGAGCCTGCGCTCGAAGCAGGTTTCACGGAGGTCGCCGGGCGGGGCCGTTCCGATCTGACCGTGCGCATCGGGTATGAGGAGGGTCTCGCACACCGCCTGCAGGGCGGCAGCGACATTCTCCTCGCGCCCGCGCGCTACGAGCCCTGTGGACTCACCCAGCTTTACGCGATGCGGTACGGAACCGTGCCTGTCGTGCGGCGGACGGGCGGTTTGAAGGATACCGTCATCGAGGCATCTCCTGCCAGCCTGCTCGATCGCACCGCAACGGGCGTCGTGTTCGATGAAGCTGGCATCGATGGTTTCATGCAGGGCGTCGATCGGGCTCTTGCGCTATATCGCGAACCGCTGCTGTGGCGGCGTCTCCAGCTGCAGGGCATGTCGCAGGATTTCAGCTGGGCCGCGAGCGCTTCGCGTTATGCTGCGCTCTACGGCGACGCCGCCCCATTGGCCGATATCACGCCAGACGTTGCGGCGGAACAAACAACGGCTGCGCCCTCCGTGCACGCCGCGTAACCCCGTCAGGGGGCAGCATCCGTTCAAGGCTGGCCCTCTGTAATCATCCGGTACCGGCGATAGCGCTTTGCGCGCATTGGCCAACAACTCGTTCGCCGGACCGGCCGCGTCCAATATGTTCCAATCGTCCGGACTCGGAATATGGTCAGCTGGCGGCGAAGAATTTCAATGGTCGCATCGGACGCATCGCCGCGCCTGGCCGCGACGCGGTGTTCGAGTATTGCGGATGCCGCTTCGAGCCAGATGCCTGCGAACGGAACACGGGACTTTCGCGCAATTCCTGTCATGGCATCACGCTGCGTTGCATCCCCGAACACCGCATCTACGATTACGGAATAGCCAGCCGAGAGAATTGAAGCCGCCTTGTCGTTGAGCCTTAAATATATGCGTTCGTGCATCTCGTTGGTGTATGCGCTCTCGCGCAGCCTTTGGGTTTCGGGAACGTTCATCATCGCCTTGCGGATAACATCGCTGCGCAGCACGATGGCGCCCGGCGTGGGCGCAAGGCCGGGCGCCAGACCATAGGCCAGTGTGGATTTTCCGGCGCCCGAAACGCCGCCGATGGCAATCAGGCGCGGGTGCCCCCGCTCGAGGCTGGCCATGCCAAGCTCCACATACGCACGAAACTGCGCCTGAGAAGGCGCAATCGCATCGATTCCGGCCATTTCCTGCGCACGTGAAACCGCCACATGCGCCCTGATGCCTGCCCGGCCGGCAATAAACAGCGGCAGCGCCGCCAGTCCATTGTGATCGCCCGTCCGCTCCAGATAACGGTTGAGCAGCGTGCTGGCGTGGGCCGCGAGTCCGCGGTGCATGAGATTCATCATCGGAAATGCCAGATCGTACAAAACGTCAATGCATGCGAAGCTGTCGTTGAATTCGATTGCATCGAAGAACACCGGCCGGCCATCGATCATGCAGATGTTATTGAGGTGAAGATCGCCGTGACAGCGGCGGACCCGGCCAGCATCCCTGCGGCGGTCGAGCAGAATGGCTAGGTTTTCGAGCGCGGCCAGACTGCGGCGATTGAAAAGCTCGACGTGCGCGCGGAAACCGTCGGGACAAAGTTCGCCGAGCAGCGCCGGATTCTCGTCGATGATCGCGCGAACGCCGGCTGCGCCACGAAAACCCCGTGTCGTCTCCGCTTTGCGGTGAAAATCGGCAATCGTTTCGGCGAGCTCGCGCATGAGCGCGCGTGTGACCGCTTCGCGGTCCAGCATATTTGCGAGGAGGTGCGATTGTTCGAAGCGCCGCATCTCGACAACCCAGTCATCCCCCTTTCGTGCATCCGTTTCGCAGCCGATTTCGAGCTGCCCCATTGCGCCGCGCACGATGGGCCGCACCGAGAGGTAGAGTTCGGGGGCTGTTCGGCGATTGACCGCAAGTTCGCGCGAGCACATTTCCTTGCGGGCTTCGACGGTCGAATAATCCATGTAAGGGTAGCGGACTGCGCGCTTCAGCTTCCAAGCGCGGTCACCTGCAAGAAACACGATCGCGCCGTGCGTTTCGTGGCGCTCTATTTCTCTGCCGCTCAGGCCATAGCTCGCGGCCTCCCACAGGAACGCGATCACGCCCTCCTGCGAATGTTCCATTACGTAACCGGCTGTATGTGCAGCAATTCTAGGAGCGTTTTTTATCTCCGGCCAGGTGCTTTGTGAGATGCTGCTCGATTTCATACATCGGCATGTGCACATAGTCCCTCTCGACCTCATGCAGCACGATCTTGTGCACCGATGGTTTCAGTGAACGCCTGAGTGTCGCGAGCGCACGCGGCGGCGCCACAAGGACCAGGGCACCGATTCTGTGCTCGGTGACCTCGCGCTTGAGATGTGCTGCGAGTCCTTTCAGGAAATCTTCCTCGGCGAGCTCGTGAAAGTCCGTGGACTCCATCGCCGCGCGGCGCGCGCCGACACTCGCAAATACCCGCCCCGGCTTATCGGTGCCCAGTTCGTGCGCGGGAGGATCGGGATGCTCGAACGTTTGTCGCACCTTGAGGTTCGGCGCGGCAAGGTGTCGTTCTCGGCCAAGAGAGCCTTTCGTCCATCGCAGATCAGAACCCAGATACCGTGGTCCAGTCCGTTCCTCGGCATGAGATTTCCCTTTCCGTCTCCCAGCACGCGTGAGAGCTGCCGGGCGCGAGTGCTCTTCCCGGACCCGCCTCCCATAGAACCGGCACGCATGGCCTTTGGCTTCCGTGCCTGCGCAGAACCTGAAATGGATATCGGGGCGTCAGCGCCCGTCCGGATGGGCCGCAGCCGAAAGTGCGATCAACGACGCACCGGCGAAGAGCATGTCGATCCCGATCACCAACGGCAGAATCCAGAACGCAGCAGCCGCAAACGTTACGGCCAGGATCAGCGGCGCGAGCAACAGATCGAGCACACCATTCAGGAAAATCCAGGTCCATTGCCGCGACAGCTTTCGGCGGTGTTCGATGCCGAACATGATCATGAGCAGGCCATCGGCGGCGAGAAACCCGGCGAGCACGAAGCTCAGCGAATAGAAACCGTGCATCGGCCATATCGTCAGGAGCACGCCGGCGACGATGCTGATCACGGCGGAAGCGACGGCCCAGGCGAAACCCGGGGCGTGACGATCCATAAGCGTTGTGGCGAGACCCGCAAGTCCGGCTCCCAGAAACAACCACCCGAGAACCACAGCGATGCCCGCGATTGCGATTTCGGGCAGAACGACGGCGGCGAGGCCGAGGATAAGCAGGATGAGCCCTTCCAGAAACAGCAGCCGCCGGTGATCGCGCAACTCTCCGCTTATTCGGGGTGCCGTACCGCTCTCTTGGGCCCGATGGCTCATTTCGTGTCCTCCTGCGTGGCCATATGTCGACGATCAGTCGGCCACAGTCGGGGCCGCGGGTTCCAGGGGGATTCCCCCCTTTCTCGAGAACAATTGACTCGTGCTACGTATTTATGAATACGAATGATTCAGGACCCTGGCCATGGGTACTGTCACGCGGCTGGACGAGGCGCGATGGAAGCGCCGGGATCCCCGGGAATTTATGGTTACAGAGCTGCGTCGCGTGGCTCCGCCGATCACGACCGAAGAGCGCCGGAAAGCTGCTGCGGACTGCCGGGCTCGTGCCGACGCACTCAAGGCGGCCGCAGAAGACGTCGTAGTTTTTGATACGGAATCGATGCGTCTCGCTTTGGCCCGGCGATACCGGCAGCTCTCGCAGTTTCTCGACGACAGCCCGCCCGTGGCGTAGTTCGTCCCGATTCCGGCGGTTAGGCTGGACCAGCGACCAGCCCGCGGACATACCTTTCGACGTCCTCAAGGTCATAAGGTTTGGAAAAGAGCCTTGCGCCAGGGACGGCGTCGACAAGATTCGTCTCGCCGGATCCGAAGACGATACGGATCGCCGGACGATTTCGCTCCACCCACTGCGCGAGCCGGATTCCATCCTTCTCGCCCACCATCCGCACGTCAGTGAACAGCACGTCCACGCTCTCGCCGGAGGTCAGGATATCAATCGCTTCATGCGCGTTCGAAGCTTCGATAATCCGAAATCCCGCGCTTCGCAGATGTTGTGCCACCATGGCGCGAATCAGGATTTCGTCCTCGGCAACGAGAACCGTCGGTGCCCGAAGTTCCGCCTTCGGCTCGTGACAGGACTGAATTATCGCAGACATCCCGGGAAGGAACTCCCTTTGCCGCGAATCGCTCCTCAGGAACTTGGCAGATTCGCTCTTTGGCTCCTAGTCGGGGGCCACTTTGCGGGCACCGCGCAGCTGCTGAATCCGCCTGACGACCTCCTGCGGATGGTAGGGGCGTTCCTGCGGGCCTCCGTCGCAAATTTCGCTGGCCTTTTCCGCGGACTTCGCGATCCCGAATGTCAGAACGATATCAATTCCAGGATGGTTCTCGCGAATTTCCCGCGCCAGCTCAAAGCCCTTTCCCTGTGAAATCTGGGAATTGAGCAGAACCACTCCGATCTTCCGCCCCCAACCCAGCACGCTCAGTACTTCCTCGGCCGATCCGGCTTCCATGACCTCGTAGCCGCATTCGCGCAAATATTCGGCAAGGACCATGCGTGCGAGTACATCCGGCTCGGCGACCAGCACCGTTTCCGAACTGGCCGGCGAAGGCCGGATTTTGGTTTTTCGGCGAGGCATGCCCATCGAAAACACGTGCCGAAGCGTCACAGTTCCGCAATAGATTGTGGCGGTTCGAATCCGGATAGAAAATACCGGGGCGGCGTTCCAACCGGGAGAGCACAATGGCCGAACCTTTGTCGCCCGAGATGTTGCAGAAGATGGATGCCTATTGGCGCGCGGCCAATTATCTCTCGGTCGGGCAAATCTATCTTCGGGAGAATCCCCTTCTGGAGAAACCTCTCGAACTCGGCGACATCAAGCCACGGCTCCTCGGCCACTGGGGAACGACGCCGGGCCTGAACTTTATCTATGTTCATCTGAACCGGCTGATCAAAGAAAATGATCTGGACATGATCTATATCATCGGTCCCGGACATGGCGGTCCCGGAGTGGTGGCGAATACCTATCTCGAAGGCTCTTACACCGAGCACTATCCGGCGATCGAGCGCAACCGGAACGGCCTGCACCGGTTGTTCCGGCAATTCTCCTGGCCTTATGGCGTACCCAGTCACGTATCAGCGGACGTGCCCGGCTCGATTCACGAAGGCGGCGAGCTTGGTTACTCGCTGGCCCATGCTTATGGCGCGGCATTCGACAATCCCGATCTGGTTGTTGCATGTATAGTCGGTGATGGGGAAGCGGAAACGGGACCGCTCGCAACAAGCTGGCACTCAAACAAATTTCTCAATCCGGCACGAGACGGCGCCGTGCTTCCGATATTGCATCTCAACGGGTTCAAGATCGCCAATCCGACCGTACTGGCGCGCATTGGCCGAGAGGAACTGGCGGATCTGCTCCGCGGCTATGGTTACGCGCCCTATTTTGTCGAGGGCGACGATCCGGTCGTGATGCATCAGGCGCTTGCCGCGGCGTTCGACATGGTGCTCGCGGATATCCGGCAAATCCAGCTATCCGCCCGTTCGGGAAGCAACGACAAGCGCCCGCGCTGGCCCATGATCGTGTTTCGGACGCCCAAAGGCTGGACCGGACCGAAATTCGTGGACGGCAAGCCCGTGGAGGGCACATGGCGCGCCCATCAGGTTCCGCTTTGCGGATTTCAGGAAAAGCCGGAGCACATAAAACAACTTGAAGACTGGATGCGCAGCTACCGGCCACAGGAGCTTTTCGACGAGACTGGCAAGTTCCGCGAGGAATATGCCGGGCTTGCGCCAACCGGGCATCGCCGCATGGGGTCCAATCCCCACGCCAATGGCGGCGAACTGCTCAAACCGCTGTCCATGCCGCATTTTCGCGAGCATGCGATCGACGTGAGCGAGCCGGGCTGTGTCGAAGTCGAGGCGACGCGGGTTCTCGGGAGATTCCTGCGCGATATAATGAAGTTCAATCTCGAAAGCCGGAATTTCCGCTTGTTCGGCCCCGACGAAACAGCGTCCAACCGGCTCGAAGCCGTCTATGAAGTATCAGGCAAGGAATGGATGGCCGAACTGTGCGAGAACGACACAGGCCTCAGCCGCGACGGCCGGGTGATGGAAGTACTAAGCGAGCACCTGTGCGAGGGTTGGCTGGAAGGTTATCTCCTTACCGGCCGTCATGGATTCTTCTCATGCTATGAGGCGTTCATCCATGTCGTGGATTCGATGGTCAATCAGCATGCCAAATGGCTTAAGGTCACGCGCAACATCCCCTGGCGCAAGCCCATTGCCTCGCTCAACTATCTGCTGACCTCGCATGTCTGGCGTCAGGACCATAACGGCTTCTCGCATCAGGATCCGGGATTCATCGATCATCTCGCCAACAAGAAGGCCGACATCGTCCGCATCTATCTGCCGCCCGACGCAAATTGCCTGCTTTCGGTCGCCGATCATTGCCTGCGCAGCCAAAATTATATCAATCTGATCGTTGCGGGAAAGCAGCCGGCGTGGCAGTGGCTCGATATCGAAGCGGCCGTGATCCATTGCGCGGACGGCGCGAGCGTCTGGGACTGGGCCGGAAACGAAACCGGCGATCCCGATGTGGTGATGGCTTGCGCCGGCGATGTGCCGACGCTCGAAACGCTGGCGGCGGTGAAACTGTTGCGCAGCTATGTACCCGATATCCGTATCCGGGTCGTCAATGTCGTCGATCTCATGGTCCTTCAGCCGCGTTCCGAGCATCCCCATGGGCTCGACGACAGAGATTTCGACGAATTGTTCACGACCGACAAGCCCGTGATCTTCGCCTTTCACGGCTATCCGCCCATCATCCACAAGCTGACCTATCGCCGGCACAATCACGACAACATCCATGTGCGCGGCTACAAGGAAGAAGGCACGACAACCACACCTTTCGACATGGTGGTGCTGAACAATCTCGACCGTTTCCAGCTCGCGCTCGATGCGATCAGCCGCATCCCGCGTTATGCCGACCGTGTGGAAAAGGAAACGGCACGCTATTGGACATCGATGGAACGTCACAAGCTCTATATCAGCGAACACGGCATCGACATGCCGGAAATCTGTAACTGGCGCTGGAACGCGTGAGCTGTGTCGAGCAGAGATCAGACGCAAGGCGAATTGATCGTACTTGCGCTCAATGCCGGTTCATCCTCGCTTAAATTCGGGCTATTCCGCGCCGGCTTGAATAAAGTCGAAACACTCTTGTCGGGTAGCGCCGATGCGATAGGTGAGCCGGCCACCAGCTTTTCTGCGCGCGACGGTAGCGGAGCACTGATATGCCACGATGCTGAGCCGATATCAGGTCAGGAGAAGGCGTTCGACCGGGTATCAGCATTATTCGGCCGCGTGGCATTGGTCTGGCCCCAGGCGATCGCACATCGCATTGTGCATGGCGGCCCCAGATTGCTGCGGCATTGTCGGATCGACGATGATGTTGTCGTCGAGCTCGAAAAAGCGGCTCAGTTCGCGCCGCTGCATGTGCCGTCGGCACTGACGGGCATCAGGCATGCGAAAGCCCGGTTCCGCGATCTCCCGCAGATAGCCTGCTTCGACACAGCTTTTCATGCCGAACTGCCTGATGTCTCTCGCGTCCTGCCGATTGCGCGGGATCTCGAACGGCAGGGCCTGCGCCGTTACGGTTTTCACGGCCTGTCGTGCGAATCCATCCTCCATCAGATCGGTCCCGATTGTCCGTCGCGCGTCATCATTGCGCATCTCGGCAGCGGCGCGAGCATCACCGCTGTCAGGGACGGGAAATCTGCAGATACCAGCATGGGGCTGACGCCGGCCGGCGGGGTGGTAATGGCAACGCGCAGCGGTGATCTCGATCCGGGCGTGCTCGTCTATCTGTTGCGGCAGAAAAGATTCGATGCGGATCAACTGGAACAGGAGATCGACCACCGCGCGGGGCTTTATGCGGTCTCCGGACTGAGCGGCGACATGCGCGCATTGCGAAAAGCGGCCGGGAACAATGCGGATGCACGGCTCGCGATTGCGATGTTCTCCCATTCGGTGCGCAAGGAGATTGCCGCCATGGCGGCCGTGCTTGGCGGGGTCGATCTGCTTGTTTTCACCGGTGGCATCGGTGAGAACGATCCGCGAGCGCGGCACGAAATCTGCGAAAAGCTGGATTGGATGGGTCTCGCACTCGACGAGGGGCGTGACCGCCAGGCGCAGAATCCGACTGGCGCCGATCGCCCCCCGGTCAAAGTTCTGGTGCTTCCTTCCAGGGAAGAGGAGCAAATGGCGCGCGATGCATTGCGGGTGGTGAACGGCTGAATTGTTCGCGCGGCCAAAGCGGCGTAGGATAGAGTCATGAACCAGATGGAACGCGATTTCCGGCCCGAGGGCCCCGCCGAGCTCGAATATCTCGACGGGGAATATCGCATCGTGAAGCCGGGGTCTTTCGTCTATTGTGCCGTGACCGGCGAGCCGGTTCCCCTGGACGCGCTGCGCTACTGGAGCGTCGATCTGCAGGAAGCCTATGCAAGCCCTGCCATCGCGCTGCGGCGATTCCAGGAACGGGGCCTTACGCCGAAATGATAGCGCGGCGGGCGTTTCTCGGCGCGGCAGCGGCGGCGGCCGCTTGCCCGCGCGCTTTATTCGCCGATACTTCGCGTCTTGAATTCGCGGGTTCGCTGGAGCAAGGAAGCCTTGTCGTCGGCAAGGTGCTGGCAGGCGCTCATGTAACGCTCGATGGCGCTCCGCTGCACGTGTCGCCTGGCGGCGGTTTCGTGTTCGGCTTCACCTATGATCAGACAAAGCCGGCACAGATCGCGGCGCTGTTCGCCGACGGAACGAATGAGACGCGATCGCTTCAGCCTGTCGCGCGGCAATACGAGATCCAGCGCATCACAGGTTTGCCGGAGAAATTTGTGACGTTGCCGCCCGAAGTGCTGGAACGGCGGAAGAAGGAAATCGCGCTGATCACCGCGGCGCGCGCGGCGGACAGCGATGCGGACTGGTTCGTCGAGAAATTCGACTGGCCTATACCCGGAATCATCAGCAGCCCGTTCGGCAACCAGCGTATTCTCAATGGCAAACCCATGGAGCCGCATTTCGGCGTCGATATCGCCGCGCCCACGGGCGCCCCAATCGCCGCGCCCGCACCTGGACGCGTGGCGCTCGTGGGACCTGATTACTATCTCGAAGGTGGCCTGACCATTCTCGATCATGGTCACGGTGTCACGACCTGTTATCTTCATCAGAGCAAATTGATAGTGAAGGCCGGCGACATGATCGCGCGCGGTCAGGTCATCGGCGAGGTCGGCATGACCGGTCGCGCGACTGGCCCGCACCTCCATTGGGGCCTCAACTGGTTCCAGATGCGGCTCGATCCCTCCCGCTCGACGCGGACTCCGGCGCCGGCGAAGGCGTAGGTTTTTGCTGCAGATGGCATCATTATTCCATCATTCTGGCTGTTCCGCGAATGTCATCGCCTCTTTACCTCGTCGCGAGCGGGGGCTCTCGCCGGGTTTGGGCCAGCGGCGATGGATCCAGAGCCATTGCGAGGGGCGGTAGCGCACGCAAGACTCGATCGCCTCGTTGACCCTTGTGGTCAGCGCGAGCACGTCGCGCGCATGATCGCCGCTTGGCGCGAATTCGATCGCCGGGTGTGCTGTCATGCGGAATCTGGCGCCTCCAAGACGCTCGTTCGACATCGGCACAAGGACCGCGCCGAGCTTGAGCGCAAGCGCAGCCGGCACCGGCGTCGTCATCGCGTTACGTCCGAAGAAAGGCACCGCGAGGCCTTCATTTGTTTTCTGATCGACGAGCATGTATATACTCTTGCTTGCGCGCAGCAGCGTAAAAATGCGCCGCGTGCCTTGGGCGCCCTTCGAGATTTGCTCCTTCGGCCCGTTCATCCGGCGCTGGTGCACGAGCCAGCGGTCGACGAACGGATTGTTGACGGGCCGGTAGACGGAAGCGCCTCCGACGCCAAGTTGCTCAGCGGCGATAGGCAGAACTTCCCAATTGGCGAAATGCGCCGAGATGAAGATGATACCTTGGCCGCTGGCTGCGGCATTCTCGTAGTTCTGCAAACCCGCCAGCGCAATGCGCGGACGATCGCCCCGGATCGACATTTTTCCGAGATGTGCGTATTCGGCGATGTTGCGCCCGAGATTGTCCCACATCTCGCGGATGATCTCTTCGCGCTCTTCGGCGCTCTTCTCGGGATACGCGGCCGCAAGATTTTCACGCGCGCGATTGCTCAGATATGTGCGGTACAGAAGCGTTCGTCCGCACCGGCCGCCAATTGCCGAGGCGGCATCGACCGGGAAAATCCGAAAGAAACCGATAATCGCGAAGAAAACTGCGGCTTCCAACATGAACCGGGTTTGAGCCGCAGCGCGCGAGATTCCGACGGTATTGCTCATGGACCTTATTTCAGTCCTTTGAGCACCGGTGCAAACAGCCGCTCGATTGCCGCCGGATCGCCGAAGACGGCCTTCACCGGAAGCACATCGATGCCGGCGCGATCGTTTGCATTCAGTCGCACGAAATCCTTCTCGGTTGTCATCAACGCTGCCCCCGTGCTCGTCGCGCGCCTCCGCAGCGTGGCGATTTCCGCAGCCGAATAGGCATGATGATCGGCAAAGCGATGTGTTTCCACAAGGTTCGCGCCTTGCGTCCGCAAACTCGCGAAGAACTTGTCGGGCCGTCCCATGCCGGCAAAGGCGACAACCGGCCTTCCATCGAGGCGATTGTCGGACAGAAGGCGGGCACGGATTACGGGCCGGGCAAAATCCGGCAACGGAGGCGAACCCTCGCCCATCACAATGACCGCATCCGCGCGGTCGAGCCCCTGCCGCGCGGGTTCACGCAGCGGGCCTGCCGGAATGAGCCTGCCATTGCTGAGACCGGTTTCGCCATCGACCACGATCAGCGACAGGTCCTTCGCAAGCGCGAAATTCTGATGGCCGTCGTCCATTATGATGACTTCCGCGCCCTCGCGCTCGGCCAGCCGCGCGCCTTCGGCACGGTCGCGCGCCACAATAGTTGGAGCGATCTCCGCAAGCAGCAGCGCCTCGTCGCCGACAGCAGCGGCAGCGTGTTTCTGTGCGTCGACCAGAATTGTTTCCGTTGACCGGCGTCCATAGCCGCGCAAGATAAAGATGACGGCAATTCCCTGCGCCCGAAACATGCGCGCGATTGCGATTGCAACGGGAGTTTTGCCGCTGCCGCCAACGGTTAGATTGCCGACGCAAACAACCGCAGCACGCGAGCGATAGGATGTCTGCCATCGATGTTTCCAGGCGACGGAAGCGCCATAAAGCAGGCCGACGGGCGACAGTGCGCACGCAACCGTGCGAGAGATCAGGTCGTTACGCGACCAGAATTCAGGCGGCCGCATGGGAACACAGGGCTTCGACAGCTTGGTGCGTCTTCTCGAGCGCGCCGCCGAGCGCCGCTGCGGCATGTGCTGCGGCGAGACCTGCTGCGCGCGCCTCCGCGGCATTGGAAAGCCAACGGCGCGCGAGCGCGACAATATCCGCGCACGAACACACACGGCCAGCACGCTGGGCGGCAAGCAGCGACTCGTAACTGTCGGTAAAATTATCCGTATATGGACCAACCATGACGGGGCGCCCGAGCTGCGCCGCTTCCATCGGGTTCTGGCCGCCATGCGGAATCAGGCTGCCGCCGATAAAGGCGAAGGGCGCAATGGTGTAGAACAGCGAAAGCTCGCCGATCGTGTCGGCCACATAGACTGCAGTGTCGGGCTCGGGCAGCGCAGCCAGCGTGCGCTGAACCACATTACGCGTGCCGCACAACATCGCAATATCGCCGCCGCGGGCAGGGTGGCGCGGGACGATGATAGTGAGAAGGTCCGGATATTCCCGGCGCAGCGCATCATGAGCTGGAAGAATCGTTTCGTCTTCCCCGGGATGGGTGCTCGCTGCAAGCAATACCGGCCGTGTCCCCACCGCCCGTGAAAACGCGGCCAACATGTTGGGATCTGGTGGTTCGGGTTGGACATCCGCTTTGAGATTTCCACTCATGCGAACATTCTTTGCGCCCAGAAGTATGAGGCGTTCGGCGCTCGTGTCATCCTGTGCAAGGCAGAGATCGAAACATGAAAGTACGCGGCGGGCGCTACCGGGCGCACGCCGCCAGCCTGCAAAGGAACGCGCCGACATGCGCCCGTTCACGAGCGCAAGTTTTGTACCGCGGCGGTGCGCGGCTAGGAGAAGATTCGGCCACAGCTCGGAATCGACAAATAATGCGATGTCGGGCCGCCAATGGTCGAGAAAGCGGCGCGCGGCCGCAGGCGTGTCGATCGGGACGAATTGATGAAATGCCCGGGCCGGCAGGCGCTCATGCATCAGTGCCGCAGATGTAACGGTGCCGCTTGTTACAAGTATCGAGCGGTCGGGTTGCTCAAGTAACGTGCGTATTAGCGGCAACACCGACAGGCATTCGCCGATGCTGGCACCGTGAATCCAGATGAGCTGCCCGGACGGGCGCAGAAGGCTTGCCTTGCCGAAGCGTTCGGAAAGCCGTGCCATTTCCTCCTTGCCATTGCGTGCACGGGCGCGCAGTACGAGCGGAGCGGCTGGCGCGAGCGCAGCCGAAGCAAGGCGATAAGCGTGAAGGGCAAGCGGCGGCGCGCTCATCCGCCGGCCGGAAGCGTTTGCGCTTCTTCTTCGTTTGTATCCTCTGCGAAATCGTGGCGATAGAGGCGTGCATAAAGCCCGCCGCGCGCCAGGAGCTCGGGATGCGTGCCGCATTCGGCAAGCCGGCCGCGGTCGAGCACATAGATGCGGTCCGAGTCGAGCACGGTCGACAACCGGTGCGCGATGACGATGGTCGTGCGGCCTTTCATCAGACGCGCGAGAGCGTCCTGAACTTTTCTCTCGTTTTCCGTATCAAGCGCGGATGTCGCCTCGTCGAGCAGCAGAATCGGCGCGTCGCGCAGCATCG
The DNA here is from genome assembly GCA_036272695.1 of Rhizomicrobium sp. Lineage (GTDB taxonomy): Bacteria > Pseudomonadota > Alphaproteobacteria > Micropepsales > Micropepsaceae > Rhizomicrobium. Next base: position 20,815 of record DATAYG010000181.1, read on the forward strand.
CGCGCGCGATGGCGATGCGCTGGCGCTGCCCGCCGGAAAGCCTGAGTCCACCTTCGCCGATGCGGCTGTCATAGCCCTTGGGGAGTGCCGTGATGAACTCGTCTGCGGCCGCGGCGCGGGCAGCGTCGACGATCTGTTCGCGCGTCGCATCGTGCCGACCGTAGCCAATGTTCTCGGCGATTGTTTCGTCGAACAGGAATGGCTCCTGCGTCACCAGCGCGATGTTCGCGCGCAGGGATTCGAGGGTCACCTGTGCGATGTCCTGACCGTCAATCAGAATACGCCCGCGTTCGACATCATAAAATCGAAGCAACAGATGAAATATAGTGCTCTTGCCAGCACCTGAGGGTCCGACCAGCGCAACCGCTTTTCCCCGCGGAAATTCCAGCGAAACGCGGTCGAGCGCTGCGGCGCTGTCGGCATGATAGCCGAATGAGATATTGTCGAAGCGGATGCCGCCACCGTGCGCAGCAGAGTTTACGACAAGCGGCCTGGCGTTCGGCCGGTCGACAATACGCGGTTTGGTATCGATCAGGGCGAAGATTCGGTTGGCCGCCGAAAGACCTTCGGTCGATATGGTCCACAGTTGGCTCAGATTGCGCACCGGTTGCTGCGCAATTAGCATTGCCGCGATGAAGGCCGAGAACTGATTGATGCCGAGATGGCCATGCAGGTGCTGATAGCCGGCAAAAGCGATGGTCACCGCTGCTGCGATGCCGCCAATAAGATCTGTCGAGGGCACGGCGGCCGCGCGCGCGCGCACCGCGCGAAGAATGAACTTCAGCCGCTGTGCAATTCTTGTTTCCGCCGAACGCGTCGCGAGCGCCTCGAGCCCATAGGCCTTGACAATGCGCCGTCCCGCCAGAGCCTCGGAAAGCGCGCGGGACAGCGTGCCTGTTTCTTCCATGCCGCGCGTCGATGATTTACGAAGCGAGCGGCTGAGCCGCTGGGTGACGAGCGCGACCGGCGGCAGCAGCAGCACGGAGATGACGGCGAGCTGCCAGTCTTCATAGACCATGACGCCGGCCAAAACGATCAGTGTGACGAATTCCTTGCCCAGGCCGGCGACGCCGCGCGTGATGGAAGCACGCAGCAGCGTTGCGTCATAGAGAAACTTGGAGACGAGTTCGCCCGAATGGATATCGTTGAGTGTTGCGAGGTCGAGCCGGATCTGGCTTGCGAACATATCGCGCTGTACATAGGAAACGACACGCTCGGCGATATTGTTGAGCGTGTATTGTTCACCGAAGCTGGTTATGGCGCGCAGCGCGACGACACCGACGATCGCCACTGAAATGACGGGGAGCATGCTGGCGTTGTTGTCGAGGAATATCTGCTTCGTTGCGGGATCGAGAAGCCACGCCAGCACGCCATTCATCGTGGCCGTGATGACCATGCAGAAGCCGGCAAGCACCAGCCGGTTCCAGCGGCGGCCCATATAGTCGCGCAGCAATCTGCGGATGATAGCCAGGTCATCCAGCTGCTTCGTCTCCTCCGGGGTCGGGCGATGCCGGGACGCAGCGCGTGAATGTCTGGTAACGTTGGTCATCCGATGTCGATCAGGTTCCCGGCAATCCGGCTATGGGTGCAGCCTCGGAAACAAGCACAAAAAGTCCGATTGAACGGTCAGTCTGCGTCCGGTTCCAGCAGCCGATGGATATGCACCACGAAGTAGCGCATTTGCGCATTGTCGACCGTTGCCTGCGCTGCTGCGCGCCAGGCCGCATGGGCTTCCTTGTAGTTCGGATAGATGCCGACGATGTCGAGCTTTGTGAGATCCTTGAAAATAACACTGTCCGGCGACGTGACCTCACCGCCGAACACGAGGTGAAGCAGCTGCCGTGTTTCATGCTCGGGCATGTATTTGTTCCAGGGTTTCGAGCTGTCCGGCGCCGGAATGGCGCAATTGGTCCATGAACATCGCGTGCAGCCTCGGCCCCGCACAGATCATGGAACGCTGCACGGCATTCGGGCCGCCGAATCGCAATGGATGACCGTCCCTGGATGTGACGATTCCTCCGGCTTCGCGCACCACCACATCGCCCGCCGCCATGTCCCAGTCATGCTTGGGCGTGAGCACGATCGCCGCATCGAATTTGCCCGCCGCAATGAGAGCCATGCGATAGGCAATCGAGCTCCGCGATTCAATCTGGACCGTTTGCCAGGCGGCAAGCGCCGGCCATGCGGGGTGGGCGAACATGTCCTTTTGTCCCAGCACACGGCACCCTTCGAGCGCCGCACAGTCGCTGACATGAATTGGCTCGCCGTTGAGGCGAGCGCCGCCATATTCGAACGCGCTGAAGAATTCCTCGGTGATCGGATTATAGACTACGCCCACAATGGCGCGGCCGTGTTCGGCAATTCCAACCGAAATCGAGAAATGCGGACGTTCCTTGAGGAACGCCGTGGTGCCGTCGATCGGATCGACAATGAACAACCGCTTCGCGCCCATGCGCGTTGGATCGCGGCCGGTCTCCTCCGAGAGCCAACCATAATCCGGCCGCGCGGCCTCGAGGCGGCCGCGCAGGAAATGATCGATTGCCAGGTCGGCTTCGGTGACGGGCTCGCCGCGGCTTTTGCTCCACCGGCGGTAATCCTGGCCGTAATAGCGGCGCGCGATTTCACCCGCCCGGCGAACTGCCTCTTCGATCAGCGCGAGATCCTGCGCATCATTCGCCCGCAACGGTCATGCCCTCGACGCGTAGTGTTGGAGCGTTAGTGCCGCGGCGGAACACGAGGTCGTTTGCCGGCGTGATCTGTCTGAACATATCCTTGAGGCTTCCCGCGATCGTTACACCCGATACAGGCCAAGCCATTTTGCCATTCTCGATCCAGAATCCCGAGGCGCCCTGGCTGTAATCGCCGGTCACCATGTTGACGCCCATACCCATCAGCTCGGTGACGACGAGGCCTTGCGAGATATCCGCCATCAGCTCATCCGGCGAGAGCTTGCCCGGCTCCATATAGAGATTGGTGGTAGACGGAGAGGGCGGTCCGCCGGTTCCGCGGGCCGCACGTCCTGTCGTCTGAAGCCCGAGCTGCTTTGCGCTGGCGCAATCCAGGATCCATGTCTTCAGCACACCGTTTTCGATCAACGCCAAGCGCCCAGTGCTTACGCCTTCGGCATCGAACGGCCGCGAGCGCAGGCCGCGCAAACGGTGGGGATCGTCGATGATGGTAATACCGGACGCAAACACGTCCTTATTCATGGATTCCTTGAGAAAGCTCACGCCACGGGCGATTGACGCGCCCGAGATCGCGCCGGCCAGGTTGCCGATGAGACTCGCGGCGACCCGCGGCTCGAATATAACGGGCACGGCCTGTGATTTCGCTCTGCGCGGGTTCAGACGTGCGACGGTGCGCTCGCCTGCTCGCCGCCCCACATTCTCGGCACTTTCAAGATCGTCTGCATGGCGCGCGCTGACACTATCATAGTCGCGTTCCATGGCCGTACCTTCGCCGGCCAGAACGGCAACGCCAATACTGTGCGAAGTTCCAGCGGAGCGTCCGAAGAAACCCTCGCTCGTGGCAAGCGCCATGTCACTCCGGCCAAAGCTGGCACCGCCGCCTTCGGAGTTGGTGATTCCCGGCACCGCCATTGCCGCGCCTTCCAACGCTCGGGCCCGCTCTATCAGGACCTCGGCCGAAGGTTCGTTCGCATCCTCCAGATCCAGTGACGGCCAAGATTTTGCCAACCGGTCAGCCGGCGCGAGGCAGGCGAATTTATCGTGGGGCGCCAGTTTCGCCATCGCCATCGCGCGTACCGGCAGTTCACTGAGCGTTGTCGGCGACAGATCGTTCGAGGAAACGAAAGCGACCCGTTCGCCCGCGAAAACCCGAAGGCCAAGGTCCCAGGATTCGGCACGTTCGAGCTCCTCAAGCCGTCCCAGCCGGTAGGACACGCTGGCCGCGACGCTGGCGACAAGAATGGCATCCGCAGCATCGGCCCCCGCGCGCCGCGCGCCGCGGAGGAGATCGTCAAGAACATCGTAGAGATCGGGCTTGACGGTCACGGTAGTAGAGCGGTGGTCGGCTGCGGGATGAAGACAAACCAGAACACCCCGGCGATCCCCACCACATAAGCGATCCAGGTCAGCACCATACCGGCAAAGCGCAGGGACGAGGGGCCGGTCGAGCCGGAAAGACCTATCGCATGAAGGATGCGGCCGATCGTAAGGGTCGCACCCATGCCGTGGATGACCCAGATTGAACGGCCGAGCGGAGAAGCGAGCGCCCACAAAAGGATAAGCGCTGTCGGCACATATTCGGCGCTGTTAGCATGGGCTCTGAGTGGCGCGGCCATCTCCGGCTTGCCGCCATCACCCGTTGCAGTCTGGGTCCGCAGGCGCGCCTGCACGACGCGCATGGAAAGGATCAACAGAATCAGCGCGTTGAGCGCCGCATAGAAGCCGAACGCGTAAATCGACGATTCGAATAGCAGCATGATGTCCCTTATGACCCGCGGGCCGGCCGCGCGCAATGTGCCGGTGCGGTCCGCAACCGGTCAAGCGGCAGGCACTGGCATTTGCCGCGTCAGTGGGTGGCGGCGGCTGCCGGCGCCGATGGCGATGGGGCTGTCGCGGCGGCGATTGCCGGCACGGTCGCCGGCGAGATGTAAAGCTTCTGCTCGTAATATGCGATATAGACGTGGAGATTATGCAGCTCATTAAGGCCAAGTATGAAGTTGGTCATGCCGAACGATTCATCGCCGTGGCTGATACGAGAGCCCAGTCCTGGTTCCATCGAATGAAACGATACGATTTCGACGGATGGATTTTTGATTGTAATCCCTTCAAGTGAGAGCATCTTAAACGTGTGCCGATAGACGGGGAGGGCGCTGGAAACATCGACGTCAGTGACTTGTGGTGTGTCCAACGATCCTGCCTTGAGGTTGAACGCATTAGTAGCCGTTTGCTGTGAAAGAACGCTTAAGCTCGATCCTGTATCGAGCAGCGCATCGAATGGTCGTCCGTCCAAAGTCACCGGGACCATAATGTGTCCAGTTTTGACCACCTGCATTGGAACAATGGCAACGTTATTGGTCGTCCAATAGACAACTCCGCCTGGACAGTGATCTCTCGAAAATAGGCTGACCTTTCGCGCTGCGAAGTCAATGTCAACGTCGTAGTGACGCAAGAGATCTGCCCCGAGTGTCCCGCCGATATGCCCGTCTTTTGCCAGAGTGGAGGGCCAGACCAGCAATTGCACCTCGCTCGCATGAGCATCCCCAAGGCCAAGTTCATGCACGGTCGCGATTTTTGTGAATTTTTCCCCTGACATATCACGAAACAAGTCCCAAGAAATACTCCGTTGATTGAGGTTGAGATTACTCGCAACGTTTGGATCAATAACACTTAGTGGGGCGCCTGTATCAAGCGCCATAGGCACGTTTGCTCCTTCAATCGTGGTTTGAATGATTATCGAACCGTCTCCGGTGAAATCGAAGGACGCAATGCGTTGCAGCTTGCAACCATCAGCGCTCGCTGTCGAAGAAATCGCCGCGAAGAGAAAAGCGTACGCGAACAGCACGCCCGCGGATCGACCGGCCATGATAACCCCCAGCTCAATTTACGCCCGACGCGATTAAGTCATAGCGCATCAAACGTGACAATAGGGGAGCGACGGAAACGTTAACGGGGAGGCGCCGATGCCGGAGCGGACGCGAGTGTAACATACAGCTTCTGCTCGCGATAGGCGATGTAGAGGTGGAGATGGCGCAAAATATCCATGCCGATAAGCATGTCCGGCAGCTGCTCCGTTTCGCCGTCAGGTATCCGGGTTCCGGTCGGCGACCGGACGCTGGGGCCGCGGCCAAGGGCAGGAAGAATGTCGACGACCGGATTTGCGACGGCGACGCCGCCAAAGGCCAACGATGCAAACCGGTACCGGTAGGGCATTACGCGACGTTGGAAGCGGAGCATGACGGGGAGTTCAACACCGAGGTCGTTTCGGGCAGCGGCAAGGCTGAGCACTGTGTTATAGGCACCGGTATCGAGCATCGCATTGATGGTTCGGCCGTCGAGCGTCACCGGCACGACGATGTGTCCGCTCGATTTCAGCACCTGCATCGGGATCACTGCCACTGTCCGGGTGGGCCAATAGACGACCTTTCCTTCGCAATGATCCGGCGACAGCAAAGTCAGAGTCTTCGCGCCAAAATCGATCGCGACGTCGTAGAAGCGCAGGATGCCGGGCCCGAGAATGCCCGCAATGTTTGGCTGCCCGGCAAAGAGATAGTCCGGACCGATAACGAAGTTCACATTATGCCCGACGAGATTGCCGATGGCGAAATCGGGGACGATTGTCGCATGATCGACATAGTTGCCACGCAGGTCATAAAAGCGCAGTGCTGGCGTCCGGTAGGATTTTAAGCCGAGCGTGGCTGCGGTTTGCGGCGTGATCTGGTCCAATGCGCCGCCCGTGTCGAGCAGCATATATTTCTTTTGCCCCTGCAGGCTGACCGGAACGAATACTTCGCGTTCGTCGGGCGCGGCCATGAGCTGGACCGAGGCGATGATCTTCAGCGGCCCGCATGTTTCGCCGCGCGCGGTGGCGCCAACCGCGCACAACAGCGCAACCAGAACTGCCTCAAGAAGCCGGCGATGCATGCTTCATCATAACGCCGATCGCGGCTAAATGCGCCGTCGGATCGTCACCGCCAGACCGGCTTTCCCGTGCCGGGAAGCCCCAACCGTGGCCACTTTTCCGTGACCGTACGGATGACCTCTGCATCCATCCGGATGAGCCGGCCCCATTCGCGTTTCGTCTCGGGCGCAAGCTTGTTGGTGGCGTCGAGGCCGATCTTCGAACCGAGGCCGGATTCGGGCGAGGCGAAGTCGAGATAATCGATCGGCGTGCCTTCAACGAGCGTGATGTCGCGCGCCGGATCCATGCGCGTTGCCATCGCCCACATCACGTCTTTCCAGTTCCGCGCGTCGATGTCGGCGTCCACCACGATCACCCATTTCGTGTACATGAACTGCCGCAGGTACGACCACACCGCCATCATCACCCGTTTTGCGTGACCCGGATAGGCCTTCCGCATGCTGACGACAGCGATTCTGTAGGAGCAACCCTCGGGCGGCAGCCAGAAATCGACGATCTCCGGAAATTGCTGCCGGAGCAAGGGAATGAAGATTTCGTTCAGCGCCTCGCCCAGGACCGACGGTTCGTCCGGCGGCCGGCCAGTATACGTCGAAAGATAGATCGGGTTGCGGCGCATGGTGATGGCCGTGACCGTGAATACCGGGAACTTCTCGACGGAATTATAATATCCTGTATGATCGCCGTAAGGACCCTCGTCGCGGTAATCCGTGAGCGACACTTCGCCTTCGAGCACGATCTCGGCTTCGGCCGGAACCTTGAGCGGCTGGCTCACGCAATCTGCCAGTTCGACACGCGCGCCGCGCAGTAGCCCCGCGAACTGATATTCGGATAGCGTGTCCGGTACGGGCGTGACTGCGGCCAGCGTTATTCCGGGATCGGCGCCGATCACTGCCGCTACGGGCAGCGGAGCGATATTCTCCTTTGCCCAGCGCGCGTGGTGCAGCGCCCCGCCACGATGCTTCAGCCAGCGCATCAGCGTCTGGTTCCTGCCCATGACCTGCATGCGGTAAATGCCGAGGTTGAAATTGTCTTCGCGCGCGTTGCCCGGACCTTTGGTCACGACGAGCGGCCAGGTGATGAGCGGAGCGGGCTCGCCCGGCCAGCAGGTCTGGACAGGCAGCCGCGAAAGATCGATCTCCGCCCCGCGCAGGACTATTTCCTGGCACGCGGGTGTGCCGACCGTCTTCGGCCGCATCGCCATCACGGTCTTGGCAAGCGGCAACAGGTCAAGCGCCTCGCCGAAGCTGCGCGGCGGTTCGGGTTGGCGCAACGTGGCAAGCAATTCGCCCACCTCGCGCAGCGATCCGGCGTCGCGACGTTCGACGCCGCCCATGGTCACGCCCATCGCTACGCGCTTCACCGTGCCGAACAGGTTGACCAGAACGGGAAATTCGCTTCGGGTGCCGTCCGTCTTGTCCGCTTTTTCGAAAAGCGCGGCCGGTCCGCCCTCTGCGATCAGCCTTGTCTGGATCTCGGTCATCTCGTGCACGGTCGAAACCGGCTCGCGCACGCGCACCAGTTCGCGCTCTGCTTCGAGCTTCGCAACGAACTCGCGCAAAGAACGATAGGTCACGCTGGCTTTGCCAAACTAAACTTGTCATCCCCGCAAAAGCGGGGACCCAGATTGCTGGCCTTTCCGGCCAAATCGCACTGCTGGGTTCCCGCTTTCGCGGGAATGACAAAGAGCAAATGCATGCGAGCGCTCATCCGCCTTCGTTGGCCACCTTCCACTTCCAGGGCGCGGCATGCCAGACGCCGTAGGTGAAGAAGATCAGGAGCCCGATTCCTGTCCAGAAGATCAAGCGGTCCAGCGTATCCGGGGAGGCGATGAATTTGCTCACCATCATTACCAGGCAGACGACCACGCCCATGGGCGCGACAAACCATACGTAAGGGATACGGAAGCGGCGCACTGCCCGGGGCGCTGTCACGCGCAGAATGAGAATACCCGTGCAGACCGCCACGAAAGCAAGCAAAGTTCCAACCGAAACGAGCTCCGCAAGCACATCGAACGGGAAGATCGCGGCGAGCAGCGCGGCCACAAGTCCTGTAATGATGGTGCCCCGGTGCGGCGTCCGGAAAACGGGATGAACGGCTGAAAATGTGGGCGGCAAAAAGCCGTCGCGCGCCATGGAATAGAAAACCCGGGATTGACCGTAGAGCGAGACGAATACGACGGACGCCAGGCCGACGACTGCGCCGATGTCGATCGGCAAAACGAGCCAATGCAGTTTTGCGACCTTGCTGACCGCAAAGGATACCGGGTTTTCGACGTCGAGCGTGCGCCAATCCGATACGCCGAGCAACGCGACGGTCATGAGAATGTAGAGCACCGTGCAGATCAGCAGCGAACCGAGGATCCCGATGGGCAGATCGCGCCGCGGGTTCCTGGCCTCCTGGGCTGCCACGCTGACGGCTTCGAATCCGATATAGGCGAAGAAAATGCTGGCCGACGCGGCGAGAACTCCGCTGATCCCGAATTTTCCCCACTGTCCCGCATTGGGCGGGATGAACGGACTGAGATTTTCCGGGTGAATCACGGGCAATGCAAAGATAATCACCAACACGACAACGGCGGTCTTGATAAGGACCATGAGTCCGTTGACGTTGGCTGACTCTCTTACGCCTACAACGAGAAAGGCTGTAAATGCTGCAATGAGTGCAACGGCAGGAACATTCACGAATGCCTTTGTGAACTGCAGAGAATGAAAATCCGCGCCCGCAATCGGGGCGTTCGCAAACGCCTGGGGAAAACTGAACCCGAAATCGTGGAGCAGGCTGACGAAATATCCCGACCAGCCTGCCGCTACACCGGCCGCCGAAACACCATATTCCAGCACCATGTTCCAGCCGATGAACCAGGCCATGAAGCGGCCCATCGTGGCATAGGCATAGGTATAGGAACTTCCCGATTCCGGGATCATCGAGGCGAATTCGGCGTAGCAAAGACCGGCAAACAGACAGCCTATTCCCGCTATGACGAAAGAGAGGAGAACGCTCGGTCCGGCATTCTCGGCCGCGGCGTGACCGGTGATCACGAAAATACCGGAACCGATGATCGAGCCGATGCCGATAAGCACGAGATTCGTCGGTCCCAATGCGCGCTTGAGCTGATGCGCTTCTGCTACCACGGCATCCGGCTGCGAAAGCGCCACTCCGTCGGTTGCCATCTCTACCTCTTCGCGTGTTACCTGGCCGTGTAAACGACCTCTATTCGTATCTAATGCTGCTCCGAGAGCGATACCCGATTGGTGGAAAGCGACACGATGCTGTGCTGGCGGCCCCAGGAGAAATAAAATAGAAGGCCGACCGCGAGCCAGACGAGGAATCCCAGCCAGACGAGCGGGAAGAAGCTCCAGACAAGTGGATTGCCCTCCTTCAGGAAATAGATGAGGAAGAGCGCGCTAAGCGCGGAGAGTACCGGTATCAGATAGGGTCCGAACGGCACGGTGAATGCGCCGGTGAGTTGCGGATGGAGCTTGCGCAACGCCGGTACGGCGACGGAAACGAGCACAAAGGCCACCAGCGTCCCCATGTTCGTGAGCGAGCCCAGAATGCCGATCGGAAACAGCGCGCCCGCCGCTGCGATCAGCACTCCGAAAAATATCTGCGACAACATCGGCGTGCGCCAGCGCGGATGCAGCCGCGTGAAGCTCGGCGGAATAAGGCCATCGCGCGACATCGCGTAGAAGACGCGCGTCTGGGCGTACATCATCACCAGCAGCACGGTGGTGAGCCCTGCGATGGCGCCAAAGGAGACGATCACCCCCGCCCAGGCGAGTCCCACGCTGTTGACGGCGAAAGCCACCGGGAACGAGACGTTCAATTCGTAGAACGGCACCATGCCATTCAGGATCGCGACGACGACGATGTAAAGCACGGTGCAGATAACGAGGCTCATGATGATGCCGAACGGCAGGTCCTTCGCCGGATTCTTCGCTTCCTCGGCGGTGGTCGAGACTGCGTCGAAGCCGATATAGGCGAAGAAGATGAAGGCCGCGCCACCGAACATGCCGCCGATGCCGAAGGGGAAGAAACCGCCCTGGCCTGTTTGCGGCCCCGGCGGCAGATGGTAGTTCGCCGTGTCGACATGACCAATGCCGACGGCGATGAAGAACAACACCACCGCCAGCTTGATGACCACGATGATCGAATTGACCGTGCCGGATTCCTTCGTGCCGCGCACCAGCAGCGCCGTGATGAGAAAGATGATGGCTGCCGCCGGGAGATTGGCGATGCCCGGCGTTGCGTCCCAGTGGCTGTGCTGCCAGGCCTGCGGGATGTCCCAGCCGAGCAGCGTGTGCAGGATATAGGTAAAATAGCCCGACCAGCCGACGCTGACAGTGGAGGCGCCGAGCGCGTATTCGAGCACCAGGCTCCAGCCGATGATCCAGGCCGGAAATTCGCCCAGCGTCGCATAGGTGTAGGTGTAAGCGCTGCCCGAAATCGGAACCTTGCTCGACACTTCGGCGTAGCAGAGCGCCGCGAGCGCGCTGACGATGCCGGCGACGACGAAGGAGATCGTGAGCGAGGGGCCGGCACGGGTGGCCGACGCGACGCCGGTCAGCACGAAAATGCCGGTGCCGATGATGGCGCCGATGCCCATCGCCGTCAGCGCCCAAGGCCCGAGCGAACGCTTGAGGCCGTGCTCCTCGTCGGAGCCCTCCGCCAGAATCCGCGACAGCGGCTTCACGCGCGAAAACAGCATCAGGAGTGGCTCCCTTGTTTAAAGCCCACACCGCATCTCGCACCGATACGAGGCCGGACGCCAAGCGCGACCGCCCGCTGTAATTCACAGTCGCCCGGATCGAGCGTGTCTGTTCCGCCGGCCATGTGATCTTCCCTCGAAACCGGGAATCACTCTGGCATGGGTATTCGCCGGCCGCCAACGGGCAGGGCGAGCTGCTCACGGCTTTGTTGCCGTTGCGGCCGCAATTGGCGGCCGAACGGATCAGGTCTTCATCCAAACCGCAATTTCGTTGCCATTCGGGTCGCGGAAATGGAAACGCCGGCCTCCTGGAAATTCGTGGCGGGACGTGATTTCCGCGCCTGCGGCGACCATTTTCGCCTCCATCGCATCCAAATCATTGGCGTAGATTACAACAAGCGCCCCTCCATCCGCGACCTCGCGCTCCGCGTTGAAGCCGCCCTCCCGGCCGTCCGGCGATTGGAAGGCGACATAATCCGGTCCGTAATCCGTGAAGGACCAGCCGAACAGCGCGCCGTAGAAGCGCTTGGTGGCCGGAATATCCGGTCCCGGCAGCTCGATATAATCCAGTGATCCATCCGCTGGCATTGTCTCGTTCCCTCTTTGTTCGCGAACAAAACAGCAATCAGCCTAGGGGTCAAGAGGCTTGCGCCCTCCGTCCGAAAACCGGATGGAGAGCGCTCTGCCAGCCCCGCTTTGTGACGGTCAAAACTCAATTGCGGTGATGGCTGTCCGCCAAGTGGTAGGCGCAGATTGCGCCGCACGGAGCGTTGGCGATGTAAAGCACCCCGTTGGCCACCACCGGCGCGACGTAGCCGTAACCGGCTCCGCCGGGGCTGGACCACAACAATGATCCATTGGTTGCGTCGAACGCGCTTGCCGCGGGCCAGTTGTTTCCTGACTGGCCGACATAGATCACGCCGTTCGCGACCGAGGGCGACGACGAAATGTTCTGCGGCGTATCGGACCAGATGTTGGCGCCGGTCTTCGCGTTGACTGCATTGAGTTCGGAATTGCTTCCGCGCGCGTAAACGACATTCTTCGCAAGCGCGACGGGATAGTCCGTGCCGTCCGTCGTGAACGTCCAAGCAGTTGTACCTGTTGTGGCGTTCAGTGCAACGATTTCATAATTGAAGTTCGCATCGACGTAGAGTTGGTTCTTGCCGACCGTAAGTCCGAGACTGTTCGTACCAATATTGGTGGACCAGCTGAGAGTCCCGTCGGACTGGTTGAGCGCGCACACGCCGGCGAAGTTGTTTCCGTTGCAGCCGACGTAAACGAGACCATTGCCAACCGCGACAGCTGCGTATCCGGCCGTATTGTGGCCGCCGGTGCCGTAGGTCCAAAGCGTGCTTCCTGTCCTGGCGTCGGCCGCAACAAAATATTCGGAGCCGCAACAGCCGCCGTCGCTATAGCCGAAATAAATGCTCCCGTTCGCATAGACCATCGGCGAATTCAGTGCGCCCTCCGGCGCGCAATTGCACGGACTGGACCATTGCCAGATCAGTTTTCCATCGGATTTCTTGTAGGCACAGACCGCGCCGTAACCGTAGCCGCTCCCATCCACGAAGCTGCACTGCGCGTAAACGAGCCCACCGTGAACAGCCACCGGAGCGTTATAGGAGAAACCGACATTGCCTGCCGTCACCGTCCAAAGCGTCGCGCCCGTGGCCGCGTCGATGGCGGCAAGATTATTGGTGGATCCGAAGCCCTCCGCGTAAATGACGCCGTTGTCCAACGCGAAACCCGCCACTCCGTCCGATGGGCCGCTGGAACCCCATTGCAACTGCAGCTGCGAAACGTTCGCGGCCGAAAGCGTCGTCTCGTTCGAATTGTAGCCGGTATGCGCGGCATTGAAGTAGCTCTGCGGCCAGTTCTGCGCGGCCAGCGCCGGCACCATCCCGGCGAAGGCTGCAACGGCCAGCGTTAAGCATGTAGTCCCTTGAGTACCCCGTGACATTGCATTTCTCCTTGTTCCACGCTCGCGCGGCGATTGGTGCGTTTTGGCGCGTTCGTGCTGTCCGGTCATCCACCGTTTGGTGGATGACAGCGGCGCCTCTATAATCACGGACCCAAGCGGGAGGCAGTGCATGCCCGGGGAAGCGATCGACGAGGCACTGGTCGACGCGATTTATGGTGCGGCGGCAGCAGAGGGCGGCTGGGGACCGGCTCTCGACCGTTTTCGGGTGCTTCTCGGTTCCTGCGAGACATCCATCACCGTGCTCAATCGCGATACGCTCCATTTCTCGCAGGAGACGGCGCGCCGGATAATTACGCAGGAGATGCGGGATGCCTATTCCCGCCACTACCTCGCTCTCGACACCAAGATGCGTATCCTGGAGCAGCGCAAGCCGGGATATCTGTTCAACGACGCCGATCATTTCGACGAGGCGTTCGTTGCGCACGATTCATTTTATCAGGAATTCGCGCGGTGGATCGGAACCCGGCACACGCTCGACATGCTGATGCACAGGGATGGCGAGAAGGAGATTTATCTCGCCGCAATGCGCGCGCCGAAACAGGGTGCGTACGACGGGGCAGCCGCTACCGCTTTCACGCAGGCGAGCAAACATTTTGTCCGCGCTATCCAACTGAATGACAAATTAAAGTCGGCATATTGCGCGGCGGCCACGCTCGATGCGTTGGCGTCGGCTGTCCTTGTTCTTGGAAGAAATGGCCGGGTGCTGTTCGCCAACGGCGTCGCGGAGACCATGCTCGAAAGGTGCGGTGAATTGCGGTTGGTGAGGGGAAAGCTTCAGGCGCGTTCCACAAAAACCGGCGGCGAGCTACGGGCCGCGCTCGACCGCGCGCATGCGGGCATAAGGCAGCCGAGCGTATTGCGTGTACCCTCCGGGCAACACGGTGCATGGGTTCTGTGGTCGACGCCTGTTCCGGACACCAGTCCGTTTTCGCAGCCAGATGCGCACGCAGCACTTCTCGTTCTTACTGATCCCGTGCACGTCCGCCTGAACCCCTCCGAACTCGCGTCTCTTTACGGGCTGACAAAGGCAGAGGCGGAGCTCGCAATCGCGCTTGGCAATGGCGAGACGGTGAGCGGATTTGCAGCGCGACGCGGCGTCAAATCCTCTACGGCCAAAACACAACTTCTCGCCGTTCTCGGGAAGACTGGTTTCCATCGCCAGGCAGATCTTACGCGGGCCCTGGCAGCAATATCCCGACCGCTCGCCGGCAATCAGGTTGAGGCCAGGCGGTAGACGCTGGTCTCGCGGATTTCGCGGTCTTCGAGTTCGCGCGTGGTGTGCACCTTGTAGGTCGCGAGCCGGACCGTGTTGTGCGCGGGAAAATAGGCGCGGCCGGGATCGCCCAGCAGCACTTCGGCGCCATGCCGGACACAATCTTCCAGCCAGAGGAGCAACCGCTCCGCAAGCGGTCGCTCGTAACACATATCGCCTACGAGAATGACATCCCAGCCGCAGGGCCGGCCGATAATATCTTCGGTGACGATCTCGATTTTCTCGCCGCGACGGCCCATCTGCGATCCTTCCGCCGAGGGTCTGCGGAGGATGCAACTTATGCCGTTGGCCCAGCAGTTCAGCCCGATGGCGGTCGCCGCGAATTCGTCGATATCGGCCGCTACGACCACGCGCGCGCCGGACTTGACGGCTGCAATCGCCACAAGTCCAGAACCGGTGCCGAAATCGAGCACCGATTTGGCGGCAACAACATTGCGGTGATCCAACACGAAACGCGCGACTGCCTGTCCGCCGGCCCAGGCAAAGGCCCAATAGGGCGGCGGAACGCCTTCGGCACGGAGTTCCTCTTCCGTCCTGCGCCACAGGGGCACCACTTCGGTGGCAAGATGCAGATCGATTTCCGGCACCAGCGGCGGAGCAGCCAGCTCGGTGTTGGCCCGGATGAATTGCGCGGAATGCCCTTCGAACATCTCCAAGCCACACGTTTGGCTTATGCGATCTTCGACGGATTGAAATGCCGGCTTATTCCCGGGCGCGTATATCTTTCGGCGAATTTTCGTCCTCAAGACTCCCTTCGGCTAAAATAGTCCGCCCTGATGAAGCACCAGGGCCGCCATCCAGATTTCGCAAACGATCTGCACGGCATAGGCCGCGAAGCGAAGGGTCACGGCAGGAACCGAGCCGGATGCGATGTGGATGACCGATTGTATTATGCGCGCGACAACAACGATTACCGCGAGGCGGTTGAAGGTAAGTGTTTCCATGCCGACCACCCAACCTGACAGGACGGTGGCGGCAAAAATGGGAAGGTTCTCCACCGTATTCAGATGGGCGCGATTGATGCGCCAATAGGATTCGCTGCCATGCGGTACGCCGGGCGTAAAGCTGTTGGCTCTGGTGTCGCCGCGAATCACGAGCAGCATACGGTCGGCCGCGACCATGAGCACGAGTACCAAGGCCCATAGCGCGTAGAAGATGAGCGCGATGATGGAGTGGGGCGCGATAAACTGCGACATTGGAAACTCCTTTCCGGCTAGGGCCGGCATCAGCATTATGCGTGCTTCGAGAGGCTCAGCGTGAGGTAAGTCTTAATTGAATCGGTGTCGAAGCACGCAGGGCGTTTGTCCCGGCCATCATGCGACATAACTTGCGGCAATGATCGCGGCGGCGATGAGGAGGCCGGTGTCGCGGTTGGCGCGGAATATCTTCAGGCAGCATGCATTGTCGTTCACGTCCAGCTTGCGGGTTTGCCACAGGAAGTGGAGGCCCGCCGGAACGAGAAGCAGCGCCGACCACAGATGCGCGGTTTGAATGAGCAGCGCAAGAACAAGAAAGCCAAGCGAGAGCGCGTAGAACGCGTCGATCCAGCCGGGCGACTTCTGCCCGAACAGACGGGCGGTCGATTTCACACCGATCAGTGCATCGTCATCGCTGTCCTGATGGGCGTAGATCGTGTCATAGCCGAGCGTCCAGAAGAAACAGGCTGCGTAGAGAACAATGGCGGGTAGGGCGAGATGACCGGTTTGCGCCGAGAAACCGAGGAGCGCGCCCCAGTTGAAGGTGAGACCAAGCCACGCCTGTGGCCACCAGGTGATGCGCTTCATAAAGGGATATAGCGCGACAAGCAGGAGCGAGCCGGCGCCGAGCGCAATGGAGAAGCTGTTGAGCTGCAGCAGAATCGCCAGACCGGCCGCGCATTGGAGCGCCGTGAATATCCAGGCGCCGCGCAGGCTGACGGCGCCGGACGGGATCGGCCGGCCGCGCGTGCGTGCGACTTTCGCATCGATATCCCGGTCAACGATGTCGTTATGGGTGCAGCCCGCGCCACGCATCACGACGGCACCGAGAGCAAACAAACCCAGCAATTCGAGATCGCCCAGTGAGCCGAAGCCGCGGCGTTGTGCAATGGCGCCCAGCGCTAGGCCGAAGATGCAGGGCAGAAAAAGAAGTTCGACGCCGATCGGCCGGTCGAGCCGCATGAGCCTTAGCCAGGGTCGCGCTGCGATGGGCGCAGAATCCACCCAGCTGCGCGGCAGCGCATCGGCGGGGACGGAAGGCGTCTGTTGAATATCCGTCACGGTGGCATTCCTCGGACCGCGGCGTCCTCGCCCGCATCTTCACCGATTGGGCTTTCTGCCGCTATTGTTGATTTTTGAAGGGCGGGGACGCCCGTGGTCCCAGGATAGGGATATCTCTTGTCTGAACTTACATACCCAGGCGGGAAGGTACGAGTGTACGTGGACGCACCGCTGGCGCAGGACGCCCGCCTGCCGCTTTCGCTCGCGCAGTCGCATTATCTGCTGCATGTCATGCGGGCGCGGCTCGGCGACGGCATCGGCGTCTTCAACGGGTGCGATGGTGAATGGCTGTCGCAGATAGTGGAAGCCGGACGCCGGGAATGCGTCGTTACGTGCGAGCGCCAAACGGCACGCCAGATCCAGGACGACGATCTCTGGCTTGTCTTCGCGCCGATCAAGAAAACGCCGGCGGATTATCTGGCGCAGAAGGCGACGGAACTTGGTGTTTCCGTCCTGCAACCCGTGATCACGCACCGTACCATCGTTCACCGCGTCAACACCGGGCGCATGCGAGCGAATGCAATCGAGGCAGCAGAGCAGTCGGGACGAATGACCGTGCCGGAGATTCGCGAACCGCTTGCGCTTACAAGACTTCTTTCGGCATGGCCGGGAGAGCGGAGACTGCTGTTTTGCGACGAAGCCGGCGCGCCGCCGATGCGTCAAGCGCTCTCCAATCAATCGGCAGGCGCCTGGGCCGTTCTCACCGGTCCGGAGGGTGGATTCGACGATGCGGAGCGGGAGATGCTCCGCGCATCGCCAGCGACTGTCCCGGCATCGCTCGGCAAACGCATCCTGCGCGCCGACACCGCGGCACTCGCGGCGCTGGCGATCTGGCAGTCTCAGTGCGGGAAGGGATAGCCTGAATTGTAAAACTCTGAACCAGGCGTGTTCGCGGCGCCATAGCCCGCCTGGGACGAGGTGCCGGGGCGATAGTAATAGCCGGGACTGTTCGGGTCGCCCGCGAAACCGGAACCTTGCGACACACTGAAATGGAACGCGCCGAGGCCGTCCACCTTCATGTTGCCGTCCTGATCCGTGGAGAATTTGCTCTGTGCCTGCGCGTCGGGATCCTGATACGACGAAGACCCGTCAGGGTTGGTCTGCGGCAGCGTCACCGTCTCGATGGCAAAGCCGGGGAGAGAAGATAGAAACAGTGCAACGCCCGCCATTGCGACGCCCACGAACAGCCTCGAACCCATGATATACATCTCCGCGAAGCAGCAAGGGGATATGAACACGTCCGCGGGTCCCGAGGCAATGGGGCGCGGTCTGACATTCATCTAGCATCTTCCTGCTGGCCGGGCGTCCGCTTGTCGTCGGTACGGGCGGCGCTTACATAGCCAAAAGCTAAATTCCGGATTTGGAATTCACCCATAGGGTCGAAGGCACCGCGAAAGGGAGAAGCCGCTCCATGTCGATTCCCCAGTCCGCGGGCGGACCGATCCAGTCCCGCGACGAACTGGTGCGCTATCTCGAAAGCGGGGGCAAACCGCGGTCACAATGGCGCATCGGGACCGAGCACGAGAAATTCGTCTACGACCTCGCCACGCATAAACCGCTGACCTATGCGGGAAGGCCCGGCATTCGTGTGCTCCTGGAAGGCATGCGCCGTTTTGGCTGGGAACCGGTGATGGAGGGTGACAACATCATCGGCCTCACCCAGAACGAAGCCGGGATCAGCCTTGAGCCCGGCGGACAGTTCGAACTTTCCGGCGCGCCGCTCCGTTCGCTGCACCAGACCTGTGCGGAGGTGAACACCCATCAGCAGCAGATCCGCGAAGTCGCAGGCGAGATCGGCGCTGGCGTGCTGGGTCTTGGCTTCGCGCCGAGCTGGCGGCTCGATGACGTCGACCAGATGCCCAAGGGCCGATACGCCATCATGAGGCGCTACATGCCGAAGGTCGGCGCCTACGGACTCGAAATGATGTTCCGCACCTGCACGGTGCAGGTAAATCTCGACTTCGCCGACGAAGCGGACATGGTGAAGAAATTCCGAGTCGCGCTGGCGCTCCAGCCCGTCGCGACGGCGCTGTTCGCGAATTCGCCTTTCCGCGAAGGCCGCCCGAACGGTTTTCTCTCCTACCGCAGCCAGATCTGGACGGACGTCGACAATGCACGGGCGGGCATGCTGCCCTTCGTGTTCGAGGACGGCTTCGGCTTCGAACGCTATGTCGATTATGCGCTCGATGTCCCGATGTACTTCGTTTATCGCGACGGCCATTACATCGATGTGGCAGGAAAGAGCTTCCGCGATTTTCTCGATGGGCGGATTCCCGAACTGAAGGGCGTGGTGCCGCAGCTTTCGGACTGGGCGGATCATCTCACCACCATTTTTCCCGAGGCGCGCATGAAACGATTTCTCGAGATGCGCGGCGCCGATGGCGGCACCTGGCGGCGAATCTGCGGATTGCCCGCGCTCTGGGTTGGAATTTTCTACGATCAGGCGGCGCTCGATGCGGCGTGGGATCTGGTCAAGGACTGGAGTTGCGAGGAGCGCGCGATGCTGCGCGCGAGCGTTCCGTCTCTTGCCTTCAACACGCCGTTCCGCAACGGCACCGTACTCGATCTGGCGCGCGAGATGCTCGCGATTTCGCAGGCCGGGCTTAGGGCGCGCGCGCGCGAAGACGCCGGCGGAACGACGGAAGAAGGATTCCTGCAACCGCTCGCCGATCTCGTCGAGCGCGGCTATACGCGCGCCGAGGAACTACTCCGCCGCTGGCGAACCGAGTGGAACGGTGATCTCTCCCGCCTGTTCACGGAATATAATTTTCTTTAGCAGCATTCACACCGGGGCATCCTCGGGCAGGTTGACCTGTTCATCCAGCACGTTGCGCATGTAGAGCAGGTTCACCGCGGTAAAGGTCACGACAGCGATCGGCGCCGCAAAGATCAATCCGATGATGCCAAAGAGAAGCTGGTTGATGATAATGCTGATCAGAATCAGCGCCGGCGGAATATGCACCAGCCGACGCTGCAGCAGCGGAACGACCAGATAGCCTTCAATGATGTGGATACCAGTATAACCGCCGACCGTCCAGGCTGCGAGCGCGAAACTCTTGGTCAGAGCAACGAGCACGGCCGGAACGGCCCCAATGAACGGCCCGAGATAAGGGACGATTTCAGACATGCCGGCAATCAGCGCGAGCACGACGGGATTGGGAAGGCCAAGTGCCATCATGAGAAGCCAGGTGAGAATTGTCACGATCAGCATGACGATCAGTTGTCCTATCAACCAGTAGGTGAGTGTTACACCGACGGTTTCGAGCGCCTCTTGGGCTCCAGGACGAAGTCTCTGCGGAAAAAGGGAGACCAAGCCGCGCATATAGAGTTCCGGCTGGGCGGCAAGATATATGCCGGCAATCGCAACGAGGATGGCATATTCGGCGACGGACAGTCCCGATGAAAGCGCACCGGGCGCCATGCCGCTGACGAGGGACGAGGTTCCACGCAGGAATGGCTTGAGCGGGCCCAGGTTCCGCTGACCCGCCTGGATTTCCCGAAAGACATCGCTGAACTGCGAAATCAGATGGGTTCCGAACACCCAGATGCACCCCGCGAAGAACAGACAGAAGGACCCGGTGACGAGGGCCAGCGTCCAGCCGAAGCAAAACGGACTCCTCTTTTGGGCGAGGCGCGCGAGCAAGTGGAGAAGGAGGGCCACAATAACCGCGCCAAAGCCGAGAATGATCGCGACGCGGACAAACCAAACGAGCCAGATGCAGGCGGCAAGGCCGATCCAGATTGCAGCATCGCGCAGCGTACGAAGACATTCCCTCATAGGCTGGAAACGCACCACGGTGGAATCCGCCTTGGCATGGCGCGGGAAAAGGATCAGCTCGCGGCTTGCCTTCGCCGTTCGGCATGGTCTCGGGGTCCCGCCGGCAACTGTCCGGTAACCGGCGACGGCGGATTGACTGAAGTGGCTCGTCACATGGTCGCGCCGGCGACCGGGGAGATCGTTGTCCGGCCGGGACTTGGAACCGTTGCCGAAGTAATAATTCCATTCATGGAAGTTGGCGCGGGTGCTTGTCGGACCCTATATGTGAGCGGTCGGCGCAACTTGGACCCATCGCGTTCGTCCGGTTCAGATTATCCCCGGCAGCCAGCGCCAGCGTACCTCAGACATGTAGGCAGCGTATTCCGGTTCCTGGCGCAGGAAATCTTCCTCTACGAGGCTCTTGATCACGAATAGAGCGGCGCCCGTCACGAAAATGCCGGCATTGACCAACGAGAAGTTCTGCAACGCGAGCGCAATGTAGGAGAAGTAGATTCCGGTATATATCGGGTGGCGCATGTAACGATACGCGCCGCGGGTCACAAGGCCGCGTTGCGCCGGCACGAGTCCGATGGAGCGTCCCAGACTCACGCGCGCCCATACGCTTATCACGAAACTCGCGACACTGAGCGCGAAGATCAGCCAGGATGACGCAAGCGGAGTCCCGGCCGTTACGAACCGTCCCATAATGAACAACCAGTAGGTGGCGACAAACGCAAGCAGCCAGAAGAGCGGCTGGGGCGTCACCCGGACCGGCGGCCGTCGCGCGAGCATGGCGAGCACGAGAAGAATGAAGTTGGCATTGGTGACGATCCAGGCCGGATTGAGCCCGAACGTCGCCATTTCATGCATAAGCGAACGCGCGAAAGGGATGCAGGCGACTGCTGCAATCAGCCGGTCAAACCACGGCGACGTCATCCAGCCGGCAATGTGGTTCGTTGCCGATCTGTCCCTGAATGGCACAATCGACATGGCAACGGCTCCGTAGGGCTCAATACTACAGTGCGGCTGGCAAGCTTGGGGCCAGTATCGGCTGTGTTATCTCGGATCAGTGTCTCGAAAGCGTTAGATTCCCGCCACGAGGTCGGTCACGGGTTCCTTGGTGATTGCGGCGATTGTTGGCTCCTCGCGGGCACGGCATTTTTTTGTTGCTCGCCGGGTTCTTCACCGTCCCACCGGATTGCGGCACTGAATTGTGAAACAATGTGCACATGGATGAACGTCGCAAGCCAACCGAACCGGTGAGCACAGCTGCGCAGGCTGCACCGGCCAGCGCGCGGCCAGCAGTAACGGGGAGTGTTGCGGCGCTCGGGTTTTCGGCGCTCGGCGTTGTGTTCGGCGACCTCGGCACGAGCCCGC
This sequence comes from Rhizomicrobium sp., assembly GCA_036272695.1. Classification (GTDB taxonomy): domain Bacteria; phylum Pseudomonadota; class Alphaproteobacteria; order Micropepsales; family Micropepsaceae; genus Rhizomicrobium. The sequence goes on from DATAYG010000181.1 coordinate 42,775, forward strand.
TCTATACCTTGAAGACGGTGTTCGCCTTCGCCGGACCGCATGGGGGCCCGGATGTTGCGCTCGGCGTTCTCTCGCTTGTCGTCTGGACGCTGATCATTATCGTGATGGTGAAATATGTGTTCTTCGCGATGCGCGTCGACAATGACGGCGAGGGTGGCATCCTGGCGTTGCTCGCGCTTCTTGGCGTGAAGCGTGCGCACCGGCCCGCCATCGTCGCCATCGGACTTTTCGGAGCCGCACTGATTTATGGCGACGGCGCCATCACACCGGCCATCTCCGTACTTTCGGCACTCGAAGGGCTGAACATCGCGACGCCCGCTGTAAGCCCTTATGTTCTTCCTGCGGCGGTTGTAGTTCTCTTTGTTCTTTTCGCTGTTCAGCCGCAAGGCACGGCGCGCATCGGACGTGCCTTCGGGCCGGTGATGGCATTCTGGTTCGTTACCATCGGGCTGCTCGGGATCTGGGGTATCGCGCACCATCCCGCCGTGCTCGTTGCTATCGATCCGCGCTATGCGTTGCGTTACCTGTTCTCGGGCACGCAGGGCAGCTTTTTTGTGTTGGGTGGGGTGTTTCTCTGCGTCACCGGCGCGGAAGCGCTTTATGCCGATATGGGCCATTTCGGCGCACGTCCCATCCGTCGCGCCTGGATTCTGCTTGTCTTTCCGAGCCTCGTGCTCAACTATGCGGGGCAGGTGGCGCTCGTGCTCGAAGGCGCGCCCGTCACCGACAATATTTTCTACCGTCTCTGTCCGCCGCTGCTGCTCATTCCACTTGTAATACTCGCGACTGCGGCCACGATCATCGCCAGCCAGGCGATCATCACCGGCACCTTTTCCATGACGCGGCAGGCGATCCAGCTCGGCTGGATGCCCCGCATGGCAATCACCCAGACCTCGGCGGAGGGCTATGGGCAGATCTATGTCGGCGTCGTGAACTGGTGCCTGATGCTGGCCACGCTCGGCGTGGCCATAGGATTCCGCAAGTCGGACAATCTCGCTTCGGCTTACGGAATCGCCGTGTCGGCGACGATGCTGTTGACGACTGCGCTGCTGTTTCTGGCGATGCGGGAACTCTGGCGCTGGAGCCTGTTCGCGTCGTGTCTGGTGGCGGGACTATTCCTCGTCGTCGACGGTTCATTCTTTTTGGCCAATCTTGCGAAGATCGCCGATGGCGGTTATGTGCCGCTGCTGCTCGCCGCCTTTGTCTATTTGGTGATGATGATCTGGCATTGGGGCGCGGTATCGGTGGGCAAACGCGTCCGCGAATCCGTCATGCCGATCGCCGATTTTATGGCCATGCTCGAGAGATGCCATATTGCGCGCGTGCCCGGCACGGCGGTGTTTCTGACCCGCACACGGAGCGACGCGCCGCCTGTGATGGTCTGGCATGTGAAACACAATCGCGCGCTGCACGAAAAGTTGCTCGTGGTAAGTATCGAGATGCAGTCCGTGCCCTGGGTTCACGAAGAAGATCGTCTGACGGTGGTGCTGGCCGGACCGAATTTCTGGCGCGGAGTCGCCCGCTTCGGCTTCATGGAAAGACCGGACATGCCCCAGTTGCTGCTCCAGGCGAATGCCTGCGGCTGCGGCCTCGATCTCCACGATGTTACTTACTATGTCGGCCACGAGACGGTCATCGCGCGCGAAGATCACAAGGGTGTGCCGCGCTGGGTCGAGCGGCTCTTCTCCTTCACGCAGCGCAATTCCGCCCATGTAAGCGATTACTTCCGCTTGCCGGCGGACCACGTAGTAGAAATCGGCCGCGAAATCGCGATTTGACCGGCGAATGGCGAGTAGGGGCTCTATTCGCTATTCGCCACCAATCAGTTCAGCTTTGCCGGCAACTCGCCGATGCTGTGGGCGATAAGCGCGCTGGCCTTCTGGTCGCCGAGGCGCGAGGCGATGATCTTTTCCGCCGCGGCGACTGCGGCATCGGCGGCAAGGGTACGGATTTCCGCCATTGCATTGGCTTCCGCTTGTACGATTCGCTCCTGCGCCTGGCGGGCTCGGCGCTCGATTTGCGCCTGCATCTGAGCCCGTGCTTCGGCAGCGAAGCGTTCGTTTTCGGCGCGCGATTCATTTAAGATGGCCGCGGTTTCGCTTTCCCTGCCTTGTGCGCGCTCACGATAGTTGATGAGGACCGTCTCGGCTTCCTCGCGCAGGCGCTTGACGCTCTCGAGTTCCTTCGAGATCGCATCCGCGCGGCGGTCGAGCGCACGCGCGATATAGGCCGGCGCGCCTTTCCACAGGAAGATCAGGATGACTGCGACCAGTCCAATTGCTTCCCAGAAATCCGGTTCGTTGAGAATTTCGACAATCATGGAATGCTCACCGCAGCGACGGCGGCCTCCGCGTCTTCGAGGCTGACCGCCTCACCGATCAGGCGGAAAACGATACTCCGGGCCGCATCGCCAGCCGCGCGGCGGATCTGCTCGCGCGCCTGCGCGCGCAGAGCAGCAAGGCGCGCTTCCGCCTGTGCAATAGCTTCCTCAGCTCGCGAATCCGCTGCTTTCTCCGCGCGCTCGACGTCCGCGCGCACATGCGTGCGAGTCTCTTCGATCAGCGTGCGGGCACGATGGCGCGCTTCGACGATGGCGTTCTGATAGGTCGACCATGTCGCTTCGGCTTCGCGCCGGTCTTCCTCCGCCTTGGCCAACTCCTCCGCGATCCGCCGTTTGCGCGTGGCGATTGTGCCGCCGATGCGCGGCACTACCACTTTCCACACGAATACGAGCAGCACCGCGAAGGTTATGCCAAGCCAGAAAATCTGACCCGGAAAGGTGCTCGTCGCAAACGGCGGAAACCCACCCTGGCCCGCGACGGGCTGGGTCGTCTGCGGCTTCAGCGGCATTCCGGCCATGATCAGGTGAAGAGAATGATGAGCGCGATCACAAGGCCGAACAGGCCGGTCGCCTCACAGAGCGCGAAGCCGAGCAGCAGGTTCGTCGTCTGGCCGGCGGCGGCGCCGGGATTGCGCAGGGCGCCCGAAAGATACGAGCCGAACACATTGCCGATGCCGATACCAGCGCCGACCAGCGCGATACAGGCGAGGCCCGCGCCGATCATCTTGGCTGCTGCGAGTTCCATTGAATAGCTCCTTTGCGTTGTGAGGCCCCTCGGCCCTCAGTGATGGTCGTGAAGATGCAGGGCTTCGCTGAGATAGATGCAGGTGAGAATGGCGAAGACATAGGCTTGCAGAAAGGCGACCAGGATCTCGAGTGCCGTGATGGCGACGATCAGGAACATGGGCGCGACGGAAAGCGGCGCAAACCACGGCTTGGGCGACACCAGTGTAGCGCCGAGCGCAATCACGAAGCCGGCAAATACCTTCAGCATGGTGTGGCCGGCCAGCATGTTGGCGAAAAGACGAACCGAGAGGCTCACGGGCCGGGTGCAGAAGGAAATAATTTCGATCGGGACCAGCAGGACGAGCAGATAGATCGGCGCCTTGGGCACGAAAAGCTTCAGGAAACCGATGCCGTGTTGAAGGAGTCCGGTCAGGATCACCGTGATGATGACGACGGCGGCCAGCGCGAATGTCACCGCGATCTGGCTGGTAACCGTAAACGATCCGGGAATGAGGCCAAAGAAATTTGATAGCAAAACGTACATGAAAATCGTGAACACGAACGGGAAGAACTTCAACCCGTCTTCGCCCGCCGCGGACTGAATCATGTTGGCGACGAATTCGTAGGAAAGTTCCGCCATCGACTGCATGCGGGTCGGCACGAGACTGCGGCTCAATGCCGCCCAATACAGAAAGAGCGAAGCCGCGCCCACAACGATGACCATCAGCAGCGACTCGTTCGTGAACGATATGTCGTAGGCGCCGATGTGCAGCGGCACGAGCGGTTTCACCGCGAACTGCGCCATCGGATTCAAAACCATCGAATCGTTACTCCTCGTCGTCGTCTTTCACCGCGGAAGCCGGATGCTTCGCCGCTTCCGCATTCAATTCCTTCGCCGCACTCATCACGTTGCGGATGCCGGCGGCAGCACCCAGAACGAACATGATCACGAGGAAGGTGGGCGCTGTGTGCAGCCAGCGATCGAGCAGCCACCCCAATCCCGCGCAGAAGCCGATCGCCACGACCAATTCGGTCGCGAAACGGAAGGCTATTCCCGCCGCAGTCGGTGGCCCGCCGCCGCCCGCCTGCGGTTCCCCGCTACGCACCTCGTCGATCTTCCGGCCCAGCGCGCGCAGGTCTTCGGGTTCGGGAGCAGGCATGCGGAACGGCTCCCCAGATTGGCCGTGACGGGCGCGCGAAAACAGGCCTTCGGCTCGCGAAAGCGGCCGGACCATAATTGCCCGCGCAACAATCTGTCAAGGAATTGCGCGAGGGTTAAGCGACCGGATTCACAGACATCTTTCCTGGGACCTCGGGCGTCCTCGCCCACACATCTCCGCGGCGCGTTCCGGCGACGAAAGGCCCACGGTCCCAGGCTACTCCGCCGCCAGCGCGTGTTCGGCTTCAGTGAGGCTGACGGAGACGAGCTGGCTGACGCCGCGCTCCGCCATGGTGACGCCGAAGAGGCGATGTACACGCGACATGGTCAGCGCGTGATGGGTGATGACGATGAAGCGCGTCTCGGTCAGCCGCGTCATCTCTTCGAGAAGATTACAGAAGCGCTCGACATTGGCATCGTCGAGCGGCGCGTCCACTTCGTCCAGCACACAGACAGGCGCGGGATTGACGAGGAATACCGCGAGGATGAGCGACATTGCCGTCAATGCCTGTTCGCCGCCGGAAAGTAGCGACAGCGATTGCAGGCGCTTTCCGGGCGGACGCGCGTAGATCTCGAGGCCGGCCTCGAGCGGATCCTCCGATTCGGTGAGGGTGAGCTTCGCTTCGCCGCCTTCGAACAGTTTCGAGAACAGCAGCTGGAAATTCGTGTTCACCTTCTCGAAGGATTCGAGCAGACGCTCGCGGCCTTCGTGGTTCAAACTCTGAATACCGCGTCGGAGACGCTGGATCGCGCCGTCGAGATCGGCGCGGTCGCGGGTCAGCGCATCGAGGCGCTGACCATGTTCTGCGGCTTCTTCCTCAGCGCGCAGATTGACGCCGCCCAGCTGTTCGCGTTCAGCCTTCAGTTTCTCGATGCGCTTCTCGGCGTGTTCGAGCGGAGGCAGTTCGTCCCGGTTTTCGACACCTGCAAAGGCCGCGAGTGCATCGGGTTCCATGTCCAGCTCGTCGCGAATGCGGATTTGTAATTCCGCACGACGTTCCTCAGCCGACTGTGCGACCACTTCGGCACGCGCCCGCTCCTCGCGCGCGGTGGACAACGCAGCGTCGGCCGATTTCGCCGCCTTGTCGGCGGCGGCGAGCAGCGACTCGGCTTCGGTTCGTGCATCGGCCGCTTCGGCGCGTGCCGCTTCGGCCCGCGCGATTGCATCGAGCAGCGTTTCGCGCTTGGCCGCCAGCGCATCGGGCACGGCTTCGAAAGCTTCGAGTTCGGCGTGCAGCTCTGCAATTCGCCGCATCAGCTCGTCGATCTGGCGGAGCGCCGCCTCGCGTCGGCTCTCCCAGCGTTTCCGATCTTCTGCGAGGGCCGAAAGCCGGCGCGTGCGCAACTCGCTTTCGCGGCGCAAGGCATCGAGCGCAGCGCGCGCTTCAAGATGCGCGGCGCGCGCTTCCGCGGCGGCCTGGCGGCTTGCCGCGAGGTTTTGCGACAGCATGTCTCCGTCGCCGAGCTGGGCAAGCGCGTGCTCGGCATGACGCGCCGACTCCCTTGCCGTGTCGCGCGCCTCCGTCAATCGCCGGATTTCGGATTCGAATGTGGCGAGTTTCGCGCTTCGCTCGGCTGCGATGCGCGCGGCGTTCGTGGCAGCTTCCTGGGCCGCGGCAAGCGCCTGCTCTGCGAGACGGAGTGTTACTTCCGCATTGCGTGCCGTCTCACGGGTCTGATCGGCCTGGCTTCGTGCGGCCGAATAATGCGCGAAAGCTGCGGCGCGCACATCTTTCGCCTGGGCAAGTTCTCCGATTAATGCGGCGAGGCGGTTGCGCTGTGCCAGACGTTGTGCGGCAGGCGACGGCGCGTCGGCCGACATCGCATAGCCGTCCCAACGCCACAGATCACCGCGTTGCGAGACGAGCCGCTGGCCGGCCCGAAGCAGAGTTTGCAGTGCAGCGCCCGTTTCCTGCGCCACAAGTCCCGTCATCGAGAGGCGCCGCGCGAGCGCGGACGGCGCGCTTACAAAATCTGTGAGCGGCTGCGCGCCATCCGGAAGCTCGGCGGATGTTTCAAGCGGGCCAAGATCGCGCCAGTGGTTGGGAGCGGCTTCGTCAAGCGGTGCCTCGAGATCGTCACCCAGTGCCGCGGCGAACGCGGACTCATAACCACGCTCGACGCTCACCGAATCGACGAGATGCGGCCAGAGATCTCCGCTTCCCGGACTCAGCAGATCGCTGAGGGCTTTTGCCTCGGCAGAAAGTCGCTGCGTTCCGCGCTCGGCAACTTCGAGAGGCAAGCGCGTCTCGGCTTCGGTTGCTTCTGCGAGCTGCAGGAGCTGTCGCGCACGATCCAGAGCGTCGCGAGCACCGACTGCATCCCAACGGGCCTGTGCCGATTCGGCTTCGCAAGCCTGGACGTCCGGAAGTTTCGCCACTCCGGCCAAAGCTTCGTCGCGGCGCTGTTCCGCTTCCACGAGCTGGGTTGAGCTCGTTTCGAAAAGCGCTTCGGCAATTTCCCGCGAGCGGGTGTGGCTTTGCGTCTTCGCACTCCACTCAGCCAGCGCCGCATTGGCCTGTTCGAGTCCGAGTTCGGCCGGAGCCAGCGCGTCGTCGCATTCAGCCGTGCGCGACCCGGCAGAGGCCAATGCATCGGCTGCAGATATGCTTTCGGTTTCGAGCGCATCCGATTCACACGCCAGCTCGGCGAGGGACTGACCGGCATCCACATCCAGTGTGCGTTCGCGCGCGAGATCCTGTTCGGCCTGCGCTATGCGTTGACGCTGGCGCTGCGCAGCTTCGCGGGCTCGCGTTTCTTCCTGATCGAGCGCCTCGCGCTCGAGCGCGAGGCGATGAAGCGCTGCGCCGCGTTCGGCCTCGGCGAGACGCAGCGGTTCGAGATTATTGGCGGCTTCGAGCCGCGCGGTTGTGGCTTCCACCGCGTGCGTTGTGCAGTCGGCGACGCGCGATCCCGCTGCATCGAGCGCGTTGCGCGCCGTATGCAAATACGAATCCGCTGCAGTCCAGCGCAGATGATGCGCCAGTGCTTCCGCCCTGCGGACGAGCCCCGAGAGATTGCGATAACGCGCCGCAGCCCGCGCCTGACGTTTCAGGTTCTGGAGCTGGCCATCGATCTCGCGGATGAGATCATCAACGCGCGCCATGTTGGTTTCTGCTGCGCGCAGCCTCAGTTCAGCCTCGTGGCGGCGCTGGTGCAACCCGCCGATTCCCGCCGCCTCCTCGAGGATTGCACGCCGCGCCAACGGCTTCTGACTGATGAGCAGTCCGATCTGACCTTGGCGCACGAAAGCCGTGGACGCCGCACCGGACGATGCATCGGCAAAGAAAATCTGCATATCGCGCTGGCGAAGGTCGCGCCCGTTGATGCGGTAGACCGAGCCTGCCTCGCGCTCGATGCGGCGCGATACTTCGATCGTGTCATATTCATTATAGGCGGCCGGCGCGCTGCGATCATTGTTGTCGATGTACAGAATGACTTCCGCGACATTGCGTGCCGGCCGCGCGGCGCTGCCAGCGAAGATCACGTCGTCCATTTCGGTGCCGCGCACCGAAGTCGGGCGTGCTTCACCCATTACCCAGCGCAACGCGTCGAAGAGATTGGATTTGCCGCAGCCGTTGGGCCCCACAATGGCCGTCAGACCCGGCTCAATGAGCAGCTCCGTGGGTTCGACGAAGGATTTAAATCCGGAAAGCCTGAGCCGGGTAAACTTCAACTGGTGTGCGCCGTCCTGTCGCCCGATTACCGCATCATTGCTTCTTCAGCAGACCATTCAGATAAGTCTGCATTTCGTCCCAACTGCCTGTGAACTGGCGAACCTGGCCATTCACGATAAAGGTCGGCACGCTGCTGATCCCGTATTTCTGCACCGCATCCTGGCCGATCTGCGTGATCTGCTGCGATACAGCCTGATTCGCTATGCAGCTGTCCACCTTGTCCGCGCTCATTCCTGCGATACGGCCCATGTCGACGAGCCCTGTATGCACATCGGGCACGCGGAACTCGGGGTCCCATTTGGACTGGTTGCGCCACATAAGGTCGAGAAATTCGAAAAACTGGCTTCGCGGAAGACAGTTCGCCATGGCGCCAACGGCAACATCGGCCGGTCCCAAAGGATAGATGCGCAGAATGTAATAAACCTTCCCCGGATCGATGAAATTCTGCTTGAGCAGCGGGAATGCCGTCATGTCGAAATGGGCGCAGTGCGGACATTGCGGCGCTGCGTACTCAACAATCTGGATCGGCGCCTTGGGCGAGCCCATCGTATGATCTGAAGCCGTTACCGTGACCGCCTGGGTCTGGGTGGCATTTGGAATTGCGCTTTCGGAAGACGCGCCGACAAACACGTACCACGCGGCCACGCCGAGCACGCCCAACGCCACCACGACCAGCCCGACGAGCAGATATTTCCGCGACATGACAGCCTCTTTCCCGGCAACGCCTCGCGAGGGTTTTGGCAGAGCCGTGCGCCGGGTTCAATCGGCCTGCTGTTCACGTCGAGCGGCGGGCGCGGGCGAGGGCGACGAGGGCGCTTTTCAGGCCGTCATGTCCGGCGAATTTCCTTGCCGGATCGTCAGCCGCAAAATCCTGTGGATGGTTTTGAGGACGCGCTGGCAGCTCGGGAGCAATCTCGCCCGGCACGAAGCGCAGTCGCTGCACGACCCCGTACCCAAGACAGGCGTTGATGCGCGCACAAAGCGCCCGGCTTTCATGTTGCAGAAACAGTGCCGCCGCCGGATCCGCCCTGAGCGTCAGGACCGTTCCGGACGGGCTCTGGTTGATGCGCAGAGGCCGCGCGATGCGCGCGACCTCGGGTCCGGCAATCTCGCGCCAGCGCAGCACCAGCGTCGGATCGGCGAACCCCGCATGCGCGAAGGCGCGGCTGCCAAGCTTCGCGACGTCCATTGCGATTGTCGCGGCACGCGCCCGCCGCGGCGGCGGTTCCATTGCCGAAGCGTCCGCTGGTTGTTTCCGTGCACGTGCCATGCTGATTTCCGATTCGCCCACGATGCCCCAAAGCCTGCAAACAAGCCAAAGGAATACGGGTCCAGCCGCACGGCTGCTCGCCTGGTACGACACGCATCGCCGTGTGTTGCCCTGGCGGGCGCTGCCGGGCGTCTCGCCCGATCCCTATCGCGTCTGGCTCAGCGAGGTCATGCTTCAGCAGACGACTGTTTCCGCCGTAAAGAGTTATTATCATAAATTCCTCGCACGCTGGCCGTCCGTGCAGGCGCTGGCGGCGGCTTCGCTCGACGATGTGCGCGGCGCCTGGGCCGGCCTCGGCTATTACTCCCGCGCGCGCAATCTCCATCGCGCCGCGCAGATCATCGCCGACGAACATCGCGGAGACTTCCCCACCGCGGCGGCAGCGCTGCAAAAACTGCCCGGCATCGGTCCGTATACGGCTGGCGCGATCGCGGCGATCGCATTCGATGCACCGGAAGCCGCTGTCGATGCCAATGCCGAGCGGGTGATCGCCCGTTATTTCGCGATCGAGGAGCCGCTGCCCAAAGCCAAACCCGGGCTGCGCCGGCATGCGCAATCGCTTGTGCCGCAAGAGCGGGCGGGGGATTTTGCACAGGCACTGATGGATCTGGGTGCGCTTGTCTGCACGCCGGGGCGCCCGGCCTGTCCAAAATGTCCGTGGACGGAGGATTGCCGCGGCCGTGTGACGGGCATCGCGGAGTCGCTGCCGCGCAAATCCGCCGACCGCGAGCGTCCGCTGCGCCGCGGAGCTGCGTTCGTGGCGCGCGACGCCAATGGCGCGGTGTTGCTCGAGAAGCGCCCCGAAGAGGGATTGCTCGGCGGAATGTTGCAGCCGCCGCTCGGCCCGTGGACCGCGGCGTTTCCCGGTCGCGATATGGCGCTTGCCCAGGCTCCGTTCGCCGCCCCCTGGCAGAGACGCACGGGTGTTGTGCGTCACGGCTTCACCCATTTCGAACTGGAAATTCAGGTCTGGTGCGTGGAGGTTCCGGCCCGCCGCAACGCGAACGGTCTTTGGCTGCCGCGAGGCAAACTCGCCGGCGCGGCACTTCCCACGCTCATGCGCAAGATCATCAGCCATGCGTTTGATGATCCGACGAAAAAGCAAAGATCTCCGCGCCGAGTTGCAAGGCCGCGGTAATTACGGACAAACGTGCCGGCGCCCGCGCAGTCATTTTCCTGCGCAGTCAAATGGTCTCACGCTCCTGTCCGCGTGGACGGGAGCGCCATCGCCCGCAGCATTTTCCGGGCGTCTGTTGAATTCCCGGCAGCGGGAACGAGGCCACCAACGCCTGCCCAAAATGACCTTTGGGGGCAACTCGTGCCCTGTGCTATGGTAAGCGGGGCGCAAGGGAGAGGGTATCGTGACAGGCAAAGAGCTGGCCCCGGGCATTGCGGCCTGCACCGTGTTTGTTGGCCTTTCGCTGGTCGCGAATGGCGTGCTGGCGGCACCGCCGAAAGAGTCGGTACTTTATCGATTTAATGGCGGGAACGATGGCGATGCGCCGATGGCGAGCATGATCGCCGACAATGCCGGCAATCTCTACGGTACGACCAGCATGGGCGGAGGCAGCACAAACTGCACATCGGGATGCGGCATGGTTTTCGAACTGTCTCCACCTGCACAGCAAGGCGGAAAATGGACCGAGAGCGTCCTTTACAGCTTCCAGGGCGGCGCTGACGGCGCTACGCCTTCAGCGTCCCTGACCGCGGACAAATCGGGAAATCTTTACGGCACAACGTTGGCTGGTGGCGGCGACTGCAACAATCCGAACGCGGCGAGCTGCGGTGTTGTCTTCGAACTGATGCGTCCCCAACATGCCGGCGACGCCTGGACGGAAACCCTGCTCTACAGCTTCCTGGGAAATCCCAACGGCAAAGGAAACGGAGATCTGGCCTGGCCGAACGGATTGGTGTTCGATCAGGCGGGAAATCTTTATGGGCTCGCTTACGACGGCGGCCACTGCACGACCGATGAAACGGGGACATATTGCAACGGCGGCGCGTTCAGCCTGACGCTCGCGGGCGGCGTGTGGACCGAGAACGTCATCTATCGCTTCAAGGGAGAAACCGGCAACCCGGCCGGGCCGGTATTGGACAGTACTGGCGATCTTTATGGCACGGCGCCCGGCGGCCTGTATGACTGCGGCGAGGTTTTCCGCCTGGCGGCCTCCAAACCGCAAGGCGAATGGGATGCATCGTCCCTCTACGATTTTCAATGCGGCAACGATGGCGCCTTTCCTCTGCCCGGCCTGATTTTCGACGCGAAAGGCGATCTTTACGGTATGAGTGTTGGAACGGCTTCGTATTACGGGAATGTTTTCGAGCTAAGCCCGGGGCTGGGTGGCGGGTGGTCGGAAAGCGTGTTGTATAACTTCACCCCGGTCGCGGATGGCTATACGCCCAGTGTGGGGCCGATCCTTGGCGCGAACGGTGATCTCTACGGCACCACGCAGGAAGGCGGCCAGTCCGACTTCGGAACTCTGTTCGCATTAAAGCCGCCGAGAAAACCGGGGCACGGCTGGACCGAGCGCGTGCTCCACAGCTTCGCGGAAGGACGCGGCGGATTTGCGCCCTATGGGGGACTGACTCTCGGCAAGGACAACGTGCTATACGGCACGACGCAAGCGGGCGGCAATGGCTACGGGACGATTTTCAAAGTCGTGCCCTGAGGCGGCGTAGCTAGGTGAGTTCGGCGCGCAGGCGCTGGCGCAGCACGTCGATGGGGATCTGGGTGCCGTTGTACTCGTAATGCCAGAAGGTCCAGCCGTTGCAGGCGTCGAGGCCCTGCACATGCGCGGCAATGCGATGGATCGAACCGGTCGCGTCGGCGCAGATCAGCGAGCCGTCGGCACGCACTTTCGCGCGATGGCGCATCGCGGATCCGGTAAGGATTGTTCCGGGCGGAAGCAGTCCGCGTTCCACGACCCAGCCGAAGGGGATGCGCGCCTCAGCGCGTTTGGATCGTGTGACCTCGACGGCATCGTCGGGGGCCGGCGTGACTGCTGCAATGCGTGTGCGGGCAAGCCGTGCGTAGGCCGGATCGCGCTCGATGCCGATGAATCGGCGCCCGAGCCGGCGCGCCACCGCGCCCGTTGTGCCGGAACCGAAGAACGGATCGAGCACCACCTCGCCGGGCCGCGTCGAACTCACGATCACCCGATGCAGGAGCGATTCCGGTTTCTGCGTTGAATGGGCCTTCGCGCCGGAATCGTCCTTGAGGCGTTCGCCGCCGGAGCAGATCGGCAGCGTCCAGTCCGAGCGCATCTGCAATTCATCGTTGAGCGCCTTCATCGCTTCGTAGTTGAAGGTGTAGCTCTTCTGGTCGCGCGATTTCGTGCACCAGATCAGCGTTTCATGTGCATTGGTGAACCGGCGCCCGCGGAAGTTCGGCATGGGATTGGTCTTGCGCCACACCACGTCGTTCAATATCCAGAAGCCGAGATCCTGGAGAATGGTGCCGACGCGGAAGATGTTGTGATAGGAGCCGATCACCCAGAGCGCGCCGGTCTCCTTCAGCACGCGGCGTGCGGCGGCAAGCCAGGCGCGCGTGAAGCGGTCATACTCCTCGAAACTGGCAAACTGGTCCCAGTGGTCGTTGACGGCGTCGACCCGCGAGTTGTCGGGCCGGCGCAATTCGCCTTCGAGCTGGAGATTGTAGGGCGGGTCGGCAAAGATTGCGTCGCAGCTTCCTTCCGGCACCCGGTTCATCTGCTCGACGCAGTCGCCTTCAAGCACGCGATCGAGTGCGTCTTCGAATTGCAATAATTGCGGCATCCCGCTCCCCTTCTTCGCGCTCGCGCGCCACGGAGGGCATGGCCTCTGCAGCTTTAGCGCAGGAGGGAGACTGATTCGCCGGAGTCCACAGGTCAAGAGTCTTTGGAATCAAAGTGTTACGATTGAGTCTTCGACTCGCACACCATACAAGATGTTGTGCACAGGGGCAAAGCTGCGCCGGTGATGGACGCAGGGGCCGAGCCGGGTGAGCGCATCCAGATGCTCTTCGGTCGAGTAGCCCTTGTTGGTGAACCAGCCATAGCCGGGAAAATTGGCGTGCAGCGCCCGCATCATGCGGTCGCGTGTGAC
>DATAYG010000182.1:0-35338 GCA_036272695.1 Rhizomicrobium sp.
CAGCATCATGGGTGTGCATTCCATCCTCGCAGCGTTCCACGCCACGCCAGCCTGAGCCGTCGTCATCCACATCCGTTGCCGCGCCTCTCGTGTCAGACCACAAACAGTTGGCTTTCCTCACAGCCTGGAAAGCGGGGACCCTGAGCGGTGAATTTTGCGAAGAATCGCGCTGCTGGGTTCCCGCTTTCGCGGAATGACAACGGTAGCGAAGGGAATTCATTCGATCCGAAAGCAGCGTTGGTGTCTTAGATCGTTGTGGAGACGGCGACGTAGACACGCGCGAGCGCTTCGATACCTTGCTGGTCCGCCGCATCGAACCGAGACGGATGCGGGCTGTCGAGATCCAGTACACCAATAATATTCTCTCCGGCGATGAGCGGCACGACGAGTTCGGAGCGGGAGGCGCTGTCGCAGGCGATGTGGCCGGGAAAGGCGAGCACGTCATCGACCAGCACGGGCTCGCGGCGCACGATTGCCGCCCCGCACACGCCCTGTCCAACCGCGATGCGGACACAGGCGGGTTTGCCCTGGAAAGGCCCGAGGACGAGTTCGTACTTCTCGCGCAGGAAATAGAATCCGGCCCAGTTGAGATCGGGAAGGGAATGGTAGATTAGTGCAGCCGTGTTCGCGGCGTTGGCGATCGCATCGCTTTCGCCTGCGAGCAGCGCCTCGAGTTGGCGGGCGAGGTCGCGGTAGAATTCGGGCTTGTCCGAAGTCTCGATCGGCTGCGCTACAATCATCAATCGCTCCGTCATGGGCGCGTCGGAAGAGGACTGACACCAATATGGCGCAGGCGCCGCTCGATTCAAAACCCGAACCTGGTGGTGACGAGAGCGTCTTCGCCGCCGTCCGGCGGGCCGTGCCGGACGCGACGCGGATTTTCCTCCACAGCGCCGGCGGGCAGCAACTCACTTACAGCGAAATGTTTGCCGCTACCGCGCGGATCGCGAATTGTCTTTGGGCAGCCGGCCTTCGTCCGGGTGACAGGCTTGCCGTGCAGGTGGAAAAGAGCGCCACGGCACTTCTTCTCCCTTTGGCCTGCATGCGGTTCGGGGCGATATATCTGCCGCTCAATCCGGCCCACACGCTCGCCGAACTGGAATATTTCCTCGCCGACGCGGAACCGGCCTGTGTCGTCGCTCCGGCCGAGAGGCAATTACCCGTCGAATCTTTGGTCGCGGGGAAAGCCAATGTTCTCAGCCTGAGCGATGACGGACAAGCGGGTTCGCTCGTGGAACAATCGCGCGCGATGCCCCAGCAATTTCTGGACATCCCGCGTGCGGCCGATGATCTCGCTGCGATTATCTACACGTCGGGCACCACCGGACGTTCGAAGGGCGCCATGCTCACGCACGGCAATCTCGTATCCAATGCGCTTACCCTGCGTGATTTGTGGCGCTTCACCGATAGCGATGTGCTGCTGCATGCACTGCCGATCTATCACACGCACGGGCTGTTCACCGCGACGAACACGATCATCATGGCGGGCGCGTCGATGGTGTTCCTGCCGCGCTTCGATGTGGATTCTGTGTTTGCGCATCTGTCCGAAAGCACGGCCATGATGGGCGTGCCGACCTTTTACACGCGGCTCCTGAATGATCCACGACTTACGCGCGAAGCCGTCGCACATATGCGCGTTTTCATTTCCGGCTCCGCACCGCTGCTGCCCGAAACGCATCACGAATGGCTGGCACGAACCGGCCACGTGATTCTCGAACGCTACGGCATGACCGAGACCAATATGATTACATCCAACCCCTATGCAGGCGAGCGGCGCGCCGGCTCGGTCGGGTTTCCGCTGCCTGGTGTCGAAGTGCGGATCACCGATTCCGAGAGCGGGACAGCTTCGCATCACGGCGGAATCGGCATGATCGAGGTGCGCGGCCCCAATGTCTGCAAAGGCTATTGGCGCAAGCCCGGGCAGACGGCGGAGGCGTTCGGCCCGGACGGCTATTTCATTACCGGCGATCTCGGCCGGATCGACGCTGACGGGTACGTGCAGATCGTCGGCCGCGCGAAGGACCTTGTGATCAGCGGCGGGTTCAACGTCTATCCGCGGGAAATCGAAATGGAGATCGACGCGATTCCGGGTGTTCTGGAATCCGCCGTCATCGGGGTCCCGCATCCCGATTTCGGCGAAGGTGTGATGGCAGTTGTTATTCGCAAAGGCGATGCCATCGCCGAAGAAGCCGACGTAATTGCGGCTCTGCGCCCGCGCGTTGCCAAATACAAGCTGCCAAAGCGTGTGGTATTTCGCGGCGAACTTCCCCGCAACGCGATGGGAAAAGTGCAGAAGAACGTATTGCGGGAGATTTACCGGGATTTGTTTGCGTAGGGCGGCGCGCAAATCCCAGAAGCAAATGCTGTCATGGCCCGCAAATGCGGGCCACCCAGTTGATATTTGGAAAACGTTTGGAGTCTTTGCAGATATTGTCTTTGGTTCATCCGGAGGTGCGATCCCATCTGGGTGGCCCGCATTTGCGGGCCATGACAAGTAGTTATTACGATACAAGTATATTCAAACCATCCTAATACGAAATCTCTGCACGCAGGGCGACGGCTTGGACGGTCTGGCCGATATCGTCGCCCGAGGAGGAGAGGCGCGAGATGCCGATGTTCTGGTAGTCCACCATGAAGCGGAACAGCGAGTTCGGATACCAGTTGACGCCAAGCGTCCAGATTTTCTGATCGCCGCCGCGCACGCCGCCATAGGGCGTCGGCGCGCCCGCGACGCCGATACCCTGGTTCAGATCGAGGCCGCTGTAGCGGCCGACCAGCTCCCAGGCGCCGATACCCTCGCCGAGAGGTTGGGCGGGATCCGGCTCGATGAAAGCGCCGAGCGAAGGCCGGTATTGTTTGTTTTCGCCGGTAATCACCCAGCTCGCCTGCGCATACCAGCCATTGAAGCTGTCATCCGGATAATCGTAGTGCTCGCGGTTCACGTCGTAGCCGAAATAACCCGCCTGGCCGTAGAAATTGCGCCATTGCGCCGCGCCTTCCACGCCCCAGTTCTGAGCGCTCTTGGCACTCAGCGTACCTGTGCTGACAAGTTTCGTGCCGTTGCTGTCGACGGTCAGTTCCGGAGGATCGCCAAGGCTGACACCGGACAGCGGGTCCGGTCCCGGCGTCGAATCCGGCAGTTTCACGATATCCGTGCCCATCGCGCTCAGCACGATATGGGTGTCGGGCGTCGAATAGAGAAGGCCGGCCATGCGCCCGAGCAGCGCGTCCTGCTCCTGATAGACGGGTGTGTCGCCGACCTTGCCGCCCGTCAGCGAGAACGCGCCGAAGATGCGGTCGCCGATATAGAGCAGGCTCGCGGCATCGCGTCCGTCGGCCCCTGCCATGGTGCGGGCGAGATCGGTCGGCGAGGTCCGCTCGAGAAACATCAGGTCGGATGACGGCGTAGCGTCCTCGAGGCCTGCCGGCGGCGGATATGCGCCGATGCGGAACGCGAACGGCTTCAGTCCGTCATATTCCGCGAACAGCGATTGGATATGGCCCGGGCTCTCCGTGCCGGAGCTGCCGCCGAAATCGAAGTTCGCGACATAGGACCAGTCGCTGAACGCCTTGCCGTAGATGCCGAACCATGCACGGCGGAAATTCTCGCCGCTCGAAAGCTCCTCCCCGTTGGAGAAGGAGCGCGCCGGTTTGCCCTGCATGTAATAAGCCGTATCGAACTGGCCGAGCAGGCGAATCGCGGCCGAGAATTTACCGTCCGATGAACTGAACACCGGTTTGCCGTTCACGATACCGTTGGCGATCGAGGCGCCGAGCGGCCTTGGCGCCGACGTGGTCGGCGTGGTGATCGCAATCGCGCTCGTGGCATTCGACACCGAGCTTGCCGGAGGCGGCGCGACCGGATTCGCCGGCTGTGCCGTCTGCTGCTGTTGTTCCTGCTGCTGCTCTTTCTGCTTCAACGTCTGGAGCTGGGCGTTCAAATCGTTGATCTGCTGCTGCAACGACTGAATTGCTGAGTCGGCGGCAGAATCGGCGTGGGCCGGCCCAGCAAACGTCAACGCCATCGCACCCGTCATCAGTGCCAACCGGTAACCGATCAAATTCGACATTTTGCCCCTCGGAATGATTAAGCCCGCACGGGTCCATGAATCCCTCAAATATCGCTTTTGTCAATAGAGTCCACTAAATCAATAGTGGTATAGTATAGCGGTCAGAATGCACTGTCGCTAAAACGTCATAAAATCGTCATAAGAACTTGGCGGCGTGGGGGCTAGGACGCCCCCAGTGAGCGGTTGGCGCGGTGCGAGGGGCAGCACATCGTCGCCAGCGGCCCATCAACAGGGGAAACAATATGAATCCGAAGCTCTTGCTCGCCGGGGCGTGTGCGTCCGCCCTGCTTGCGGGCCACGCATTCGCACAGGATGCAACAATGGCGCCCGCGGCCAAGCACCGCCATCATGCGGCCAATTCGGTCGAACGGCGGCTCGACCGGCTCGAACAGGTCATCGAGGAACAGCAAAGCGAGATCCGTTCGCTCAAGTCGCAGCTGGGCGGGCACGGAGGCACAAGCGGCGGCGCCGGCTCCGTCGCCGCAGTCCCACCGCCCCAGCCGCAGCCCGAAGTCAGCGCCGAGCAGTTTCAGGCGCTGCAAAATCAGGTCAACCAACAACAGGCGGAAGTCGAGACCGTTACCAAGCCGAAGGACAAGAAGATCCGCTTCAAGGGCGTCACGGTCACGTTCGGCGGCTTCCTCGCTGCGGAATCGGTATATCGCTCACGCGAGGAGTATGCCGATATCGGTTCGAGCTATAGCGGCATTCCCTATTCCAACAGTCCGCAGGCCCATGCCGACGAGTGGCGCATGACCGCGCGGCAAAGCCGCGTCTCAGGTCTCGTCCAGGGCGACGTCGATCCTGTCACGCATCTTTCGATGTATGGCGAATTCGATTTCCTGGGCGCAGCGGCGAGCGCGAATTCGAACGAGAGCAATTCCTACCAGCCGCGCATTCGCACACTGTATGGCACGGTCGACTGGGATGATTCGGGAATTCAGTTCCTGGCGGGCCAGGACTGGTCGCTGGTCACTTTGAGCAAGAACGGGATGTCGCCGCAGGGCGGCAACCAGGGCAGCGACTCGGTGCTTACGCCGCCCTCGATCGACGCGCAGTACGTTCCCGGTTTCGACTGGACGCGCCAGCCGCAATTGCGCGTGACCAAGAATTTTGACGATCAGGTCTGGCTCGGCCTTTCGGTGGAAAATCCGCAGACGACGTTCGGCGGAACCGTTCCCTCCGTGCCGGGGCTTTTAGATAACAGCGGCAACGGCTTCAACGGCGGCACGGGTTCCGGCGGCGCCGAATTCAATCCGGGCATCACCCTCTCTCTCAATCACGTTCCCGACGTCATCGGCAAGGTTGCGTTCGAGCCGTCCATGTTCGACAAGAACGTCCATCTTGAGGCTTTCGGACTTTATCGGGACTTCTATGACCGGTACGGCACCAATCCCGATCTGAGCGATGTATCGACGCATGACGTGTCGGGCGGCGGATTTGGCGCAGCCGCTCTCGTCAAGGTCTTGCCTGGCGTGTTTGATATCCAGGCAGACGGAATGTTCGGTGACGGTATCGGCCGGTACGGCAGCGGCCAGTTGCCCGACGCCACTTTCAAGCCCGATGGCCAGATCGCGCCGCTTACGGAGGACATGGAGATGGTGGGCGCCACATGGCACTCCACGCCGCATCTCGATTTCTATGTCTTTGCCGGCCGCGAGCACGACGAGTCCAAATCCTATAACGTCGGCACGACGCCCTTCGGCTACGGCAATCCGCTCTACGTCAACACCGGCTGCTTCAGCCTGACGGCGGCGCTTACCGCGAAATGCACCGGCAATACGCAGCAGATCGACCAGATCACCGCCGGTCTGTGGGGCGATCCCTACAGCGGAGATTTCGGCAGGTTCCGGGTCGGCGTGCAATACTCCTATACCGAACGGAAAGCCTTCGACGGCGTGGGCGGCAAGCCCATCGCCAACGAGAACATGATATTCACGAGCTTCCGTTACTATCCGTTCTGGGAACCGAAGTGACAAATAACCGCCTCACCCTGAGCGCGTCGAAGGGTGAGGCGGAGTGCCTGTGTGAATTCGCCTCAACGCGCTTTGTGTCGTGTCACTCTCTTCCGGAGCGTGGCAGCGACGTGGGCAGACTTCGTCATTCCGGCGAACTTGTTGATCTGTGCGAGAGTTGAGCGCTCCGCCTGTGCCTCGATCGCGCGATAGCATTCCACAACCGCGCGCCCCGTCGGCGTGAGGACCGTGCCGCCGCCTTCTTTCCCTCCCGTCCGCGCGGTTGTCACCGGCGTTTTCATCATTGCTTCGGTTTCGCGCAGGAGCAGCCAGGCGCGCCGGTAGCTCATATCCATGGCCGCGGCCGCCTGCCGGATAGATTTCGTCTCGTCGACCAACTCGAGCAACCGCGCCTTGCCGGGACCGAAAGCTGCGCTTTCGCCGAGATCGATGCGGATGGTCAGGCGCGCCATGGAAGTGAGATTGCACCGGCATGCCCCACGCGTCCAGCGGCCGGTCCGGTTGTATCGTGATATCCGATCTGATATCACCTTTGGAGCAGCACGGGCAGGTCATGCGCACATCTATCCGATTGCAGGGAATTGCTGCGGTTCTCGAGCTTGTTATCGGCACGGGAACGGCCGGGGCGATGGTTTCCGGCGGCGTCCCGTTGCAGCTCGACATCGCGAGCACCGATGTTCCCGCACCAGCGCGAACCGATCCGGCGCTTCTCGACGACAGGAATGGCGGCTCGGAATCTGCGAGCGGTGATTTCTTGTCCGACTGGTTCGCGCGGGTGGAGCAGGCGCAGAGCACCCAGCCGCACTGGATGACGCCGCTCGTCACCGTCACGCCGCGGCTCGAACAGGAATTCCGCTACGACCAGTACTGGGAGAGGCGCGGCAACGGTTCGCAGCTCGACATCTTCGACAGCGGCAAGGGGCTGGAACTGATACCGACGACCACCAACGAAGTCCTGCTCAATCTTCCCGCGTACCAGGAGAAGCTCCACGTGGCCAGCCCGGTATCGGGTTGGCTGGACGATCAGTTTCTCATCGTCAAGCAACGGCTGCTGAGTGCGGACGAGCAGAACGGGAATTACATCGTCAGTGCGTTTCTCGGCGTCACTGCGCCGACCGGCTCTTCGGCGTTCACCAACGACACCTGGATCGTTACGCCCACGCTGGCCGGCGGCATGGGCTGGGGCGATTTCGACATCCAGGCGACCACCGGCGTCGCCATTCCGTTCCGCAACCAGTCGACTCTCGGAACTTCGGTCGCGTCGAACATCGCGTTTCAATATCACCTGTTCGAATATTTCTGGCCGGAGTTCGAGGTCAACAACACCTGGTGGGCAAATGGAAAGGAACGCGGTGGCAAGGACCAGGTACTGCTCACGCCCGGACTCATCCTCGGCCGCTTTGTCATTCACGACCGGATAAAGGCGATCATCGGGGGCGGTTACCAGTTCGCGGTCGCGCCGAAATATGTGGAAACCACCCAGCAGACGCCTGCCTACAATCATGCCGCCATTCTGACCGCGCGGCTGACATTCTAGGGAGGCGGCCCCTAGCCTGTGGAGCGATCTTCGCAAATGATTGAGCCGGGCAGAAGCTCTCCCGTGTGAAGGGCGATTCAGGTGGCCAAATCGCGACGTGAACGTTTTTTCATCATTTCGATATGGGCGGTTCACCTGCATGGAGGATGAGGCTGCCCCGCGCCAGTCCCGTCATGCGCTGCAGAGCCAGCTTGCAATAGCCGCCGCCCAAAGGGAAAACGCGCCAAACCGGCCAAACACGGAGATCCTGAGAGATGGCCGCGATCGTACGCTTGGCGCTGACGCGCCCGTACACTTTCATAGTGCTGGCGATCCTGATCCTGATCTTCGGGACGCTGGCGGCCATCAGGACGGCGACCGATATTTTTCCCGACATCAAAATCCCGGTGATCGCGGTCGTCTGGACCTATCGCGGCATGTCGCCGGACGACATGGCGGGCCGCGTGATCTATTACTACGAGCGCCAGCTTTCCTCCTCGGTCAACGACATCGAGCACATCGAAAGCCAGTCGCTCACCGGAATTGGCATCGTCAAGATATTCTTCCAGCCGGGCGTCGACATCCGTACGGCGACAGCGCAGGTCACATCGCTTTCCCAGACCGTGCTGAAACAATTGCCACCCGGCATCACGCCTCCGCTCATCCTGAACTACAACGCGTCCACCGTGCCCATTCTGCAGTTGGCGCTGTCGAGCAATGTTCTTCCCGAGCAGAAGCTGTTCGATCTCGGCCAGAATTTCATCCGGCCCTCGCTTGCTACCGTCGCGGGATCGGCCATTCCGTCGCCCTATGGCGGCAAGGAACGGCAGATCCAGATCGATCTCGAACCCCAGAAGCTCCAAGCCTATTCGCTCTCGGCGGAAGACGTCGAAAATGCGATTGCCGCCCAGAACCAGATCATTCCCGCCGGCACCACCAAGATCGGCCAGTTCGAATACAATGTGCGGCTGAACAACAGCCCGGTGACGGTCGACGAGTTGAACGATCTGCCGATCAAAACGGTAGACGGCACGACGATCTATATCCGCGATGTCGCGCATGTGCGCGACGGTTATCCGCCGCAACGCAATGTTGTGCGCATGAACGGCCGGCGCGCGGTTCTCATGTCCGTCCTGAAAAGCGGTTCGGCTTCGACGTTAGACATCATTGCCGGAGTCAAATCGCTGCTGCCGCGGCTCGAAGAGACGCTGCCCAAATCGTTGCATCTCCTTGCCGTGGGCGATCAGTCGCTGTTCGTGAAGGCCGCTATCTCCGGTGTCATCAAGGAAGGCGTTATTGCCGCGGCGCTGACCAGCCTGATGATCCTGTTGTTCCTGGGAAGCTGGCAATCGACAGTTATAATCGCCACGTCGATTCCGCTTTCGATCCTGTCCTCGATTGCACTGCTTTCCGCGCTCGGACAGACGCTGAACATCATGACGCTCGGCGGCCTGGCGCTTGCCGTCGGCATTCTCGTCGACGACGCGACCGTCACCATTGAGAACATCAACTGGCACCTGTCGCGCGGAAAAACAATTCAGGCGGCGATCCTCGACGGTTCGGAACAGATCGTGGCGCCGGCCTTTGTCTCGCTCCTGTGCATCTGCATCGCTTTCGTGCCGATGTTCTTCCTGCCGGGCGTCGCCGGATATCTCTTCGCGCCGATGGCCATGGCGGTCGTGTTCGCGATGATCTCGTCCTTCGTGCTTTCGCGCACGCTCGTGCCGGTGATGGCCAACCGTCTGCTGACCGGAAAATTACGCCATCATGCGGTAGAAGTGATGCGCACGCATGATTCGGAAGTGGACATTCACAAGAGCCGCAATCCGCTCGTCGTCTTCCAGCATGCTTTTGAGCGTGGTTTCGAGAGGGTACATGCGGGTTATCGTGGCGTGCTCGCACTTGCGCTTGAGAACCGCACCGCCTTCATCGCGGGATTTCTGATTTTTGTAGTGGCGTCATTCGGGCTGGCCCTCTTCCTCGGCCGCAATTTCTTCCCGACCGTCGATTCGGGCGAAATGTATTTGCATGTCCGTGCGCCGCTCGGCACGCGCATCGAAGAGTCGGCGGCGCTATTCGATCGTATCGAGAACCGTATCCACTCCGTCATACCGCCCGATCAGCTGGGCTCGATCGTCGACAATATCGGGCTGCCGGTCAGCGGCATCAATCGCGCCTATTCGAATGACGGCGGCGTGGGACCGGAAGATGGCGACATTCTCATTTCCCTGAACGAGAACCACGCTCCGACCTCGGCCTATGTAAAGACGCTGCGCAGCATTCTGCCGCAAAGCTTTCCCGGCGCGAGCTTTGCGTTTCTTCCGGCCGACATCGTCAGCCAGATCGTGAATTTTGGCGCGCCAGCGCCGCTCGATGTAATGGTGACGGGCCCCGACAAACTCGCCAATGAGCGCTATGCGCGCATGCTGGAGCGAAAAATCACGCGCGTTTCGGGCGCGGCCGATGTCCGCCTGCAGCAATCGTCGCGCTATCCCGAATTGTTCGTGAATGTGGACCGCACCCGCGCGCAGGAAGTCGGGATCACCGAGCGCGATGTCACCACCAGTCTCGTTGCCAATCTGAGCGGCACGTTCCAGGTTGCGCCGGTGTTCTGGCTGAACCCGCGGACCGGCGTGTCCTATCCGGTCGTGGCGCAGACCCCGCAATATCACCTCGATTCCATGTCCCGGATGGAAAACATCCCGGTGACCGGCAGCAATCCGGACAATCGGCAAGTGCTTGGCGGCCTTGGCACGATCAGCCGCGACGCGACCGACGCGATCGTTTCGCACTATGCGATCGAACCGGCTTTCGACGTGTATGCGACGACCCAGGGGCGCGATCTCGGCGCCGTCGCGGACGATATCCAGAAAGTCATTTCATCCGTCGCCGACCAGCGCCCGCGCGGCACGAGCGTTGCGCTGCGCGGCCAGGTGGAGACGATGAACACGGCGTTTTCCGGCCTGTTTTTCGGCCTCGCGGAAGCCATCGTGCTTATCTATCTGCTGATCGTCGTCAACTTCCAGTCCTGGTCCGATCCCTTCATCATCGTTACGGCGCTGCCCGCGGCGCTGGCAGGCGTGGTCTGGGCATTATTTGCAACACATACTTCGCTGAGCGTTCCAGCGCTTACCGGGGCCATCATGTGCATGGGGGTCGCCACGGCGAACAGCGTGCTGGTTGTCAGCTTCGCGCGCGAACAATTGGCGGCGACGGGTGACGCCGTCCGTGCGGCGCTCGAGGCCGGAGCCACGCGCTTCCGTCCCGTCATCATGACTGCGCTCGCCATGATCATCGGCATGGCGCCGATGGCGCTTGGCCTTGGCGAGGGCGGGGAACAGAATGCTCCGCTCGGCAGGGCCGTCATCGGCGGCCTGCTGTTTGCGACCTGCGCGACGCTTGTTTTCCTGCCTGTCGTGTTCAGCATCGTACATGGCAAAAAAGGGCCGTCGGCTGTAAAGCAAGGCCGGGTCGATTCACCGCAAGGCGGAGAAGCATATGCGCACTGACCTCACGCCCATGAGTGCAAGCGGGATCCGGCGGTTGAAGATTGCGGGAATCGTGGCGGCTGGCGTCGCCGTGGTGATCATCGCGAGCGGACTTGTGACCCGGCTGCAGGCGAGCCGCGAGCTCACGAAGTGGACCGACGACCAGGCGGTACAGACCGTCAGCGTCGTGCTCCCGGCGCATGCGGCAAATTCCAAAACGCTCGCCCTGCCGGGAACGCTTAACGCGTTCTACGACGCGCCGATCTATGCGCGCGTGCCGGGCTATCTGCGGGTTTGGTACAAGGACATCGGCGCCAGGGTACATAAAGGCGATGTGCTGGCGGTGATCGATACGCCGGAGCTCGACCAGCAGATCGAACAGGCAAAGGGACAACTCGGCAACGCCACGGCGGCCGAGAAGCTGTCGCAGAGCACGGCGCAGCGCTGGGTGGGCCTGCTCAAGCTCGATGCAGTGTCCCAGCAGGAGGAAGAAGAAAAGACGGGTGATTACGCGGCGAAACAGGCGCTCGTTACGGCTGCGAAAGCTGATCTCGATCGGCTGGAAGCGCTGAAATCATTCGCGCGCATCACCGCGCCGTTCAATGGCGTGGTAACGAGCCGTTCCGTCGATGTGGGTGCGCTGATCAATGCCGGCGCCGGGGCAGACGGGGCGCCGCTCTTCCGGGTCCAGGATGTCCATCAGATGCGTGTCTATGTGGATGTGCCGCAGGATTATTCGGCCCAGATCCGTCCTGGACTGCCGGCGACGCTGACCCTGCCGGAATATCCGGGCAAGGTATTTACTGCATCGCTCGATTCCACCTCCCGGGCCATCAACAACAAATCGAATGCGCTCCTGGTGGAGCTTCTGGCGAATAATCCCGATGGCGCGCTCAAGCCCGGCGAATATGCGCGGGTGACACTGAACCTTCCGGCAGTTCAGGGACAGCTTGAGATTCCCGCGAGCGCGCTTGTGTTCCGGCACCGCGGCTTGCAGGTCGCCACAGTGAAGTCGAACGACCGTGTCCAGATGAAACCGGTGACGATTGCGGTCGATCTCGGCACGAAAGTCGAAATCGGCACCGGTCTCAGTTCCACGGATCACATCATCGACAATCCGCCCGATTCGATTGCTTCGGGCGATCTGGTGCACATTGCCAAGCCCGATACGGAGACGGTGGCTTCGCAATGAAGTGTGCGTGGGGCGCATGCGTCGCACTCTGCGCCGGCCTGCTAGCTGGCTGTTCGATGGCGCCGGATTATCATGTCCCCGAAACCGTCACGCCGTCCGCGTTCAAGGAAGCCGGGATGTGGGAGAAGGCGACACCGGAGGATTCGTTTCCCAAAGGCGCGTGGTGGAGCATCTACCGCGACACCACGCTCGACGATCTGGAGACGCGGCTCGGGCATGACAGCCCCGAACTCGATACGGAGCTGCAACGTTACGACGAGGCGCGCGCCTATGTGGCCGAAGCCGACGCCGGCATGTATCCCACCATCGGCGCGACGTGGAATCCGACCTGGGACCGGCAGTCGAACAATCGCCCGCTGCGCGGCGCCAACGAACCGGATATCTATTACTCCGACACGCTCGGCGGAAGCGTGAACTACGAGCTCGACCTGTGGGGCGCGGTACGCAACTCTGTGGCGGCGGGAAAAGCGCGCGCAGAATCCGCAGCTGCGCTTCTTGCCGCGGCGCGGCTCAGTCTCGAAACCGATCTCGCCAATAATTACGCGAGTCTGCGCGGTCTCGATTCGCAACTTCTGTTGTTGAATGATACGGTGGCCGCTTATCAGAAGGCCTACAATCTGATCGTGCTGCGTCATTCGGGCGGCGTGGCGTCCGGCGTCGATTTGGGTCGGGCGGCAACCCAGCTTCACGATGCGCAGGCGCAGCTTTCCGGTGTGATGGCGCAGCGCGCGCTTTACGAACATGCGATTGCCACGCTGATTGGCGAGCCGGCCTCGGATTTTTCGCTGGCCGCGGAGCCCGCGGTCATGAAGGTCCCGGACGTACCGGTTGGGCTGCCATCGACGCTGCTCGAGCGGCGGCCAGATGTCGCCGCGGCCGAGCGCAATGTCGCAGCAGCCAATGCGGAAATCGGCGTGGCGCGCGCGGCGTTCTATCCCAACATTACACTGGCCGGCGTCCTGGGCGTGCAGAATATGGGCGGCCCCGGCCTGCTCAGCGCGCCAAACCTTTTCTGGTCGCTCGGACCAAATGTAGCGATGACATTCTTTGAAGGCGGGGAGCGCCACGCCCAGCTCGATCTGGCGAAAGCGGAGAAGAACGCTGCGGCGGATACATACCGCGTCGAGGTGTTGCAGGCCTTCCAGGACGTAGAGGACAATCTCGCCCTGCTCACTCACCTGGCGCAAGCCTCGGCCGAGCAGACGCTTGCAGTGACCGCCGCGCGGCGCACCGAGGATCTGGCGCTGGCGCGCTATCGGCTCGGCGCCGTGAACTATCTGGAAGTGGTAACCGCGCAGACCGCCGCACTCGACGCGCAGCAGACCGCGCTCGATCTCGACACGCGCCGGGTCGAAGCATCCATACGTCTTGTCAAGGCGATCGGCGGCGGTTGGACCACGTCCGAGTTGCCACACCTGGCGCGCAATGATCCTGCGATCACACCATCCGCAGCGAAGCCCGGCGAATAGGCTGGCCGCCATGGGGAAGGTTCCGCGTCCAAGCAGGTAGTATCCATTCAGGCGTAATCAGGCCCGTGTGCCATCCTTCGAGAAGGTCGGGAGGAGGGCGACAAATAATACCGGTTGCCCTCGTCTCCGACTAATTTCCCCAAGATTGTCACGGCCCGCAAATGCGGGCCTGACAAATTAAAGAGTGAGTCATGGCGCCGTTGGTATGACTCCTCACCTTGAGCCCGTCGACGGGGCAGTCCGTTTCGATCAGTTCTGATCGCGCTCCGGTCCGATTCCCGTCGTTGAGATTCGTTTCCTGGCATAACAAAACAGCCCCGGTTTCCCGGGGCCGTTTCGTCGAGGGAAGACAGTAGTGTTATCCGCCAACCACGCCCTTCTGACTGCAGGCGCCGGCCGTTACCTGGGCTATGCCGAAGCCGAGCCCGAGCTTGTCCTGGTCGGACAGGAATGAGCTCTTGATCGCGTTCCGCCACACCTTCGAGAGCGGCGCGAGGCCCGCGGCCGAGAGAATGCCTTTGTTTTCGTCGTAGTTGATCGCCGCGTTGCTGACATACTTCACCACGCCGAACAGCGATTTCTCCTGATTCTTGCTGGCGTAGCAGGTGTAGGTCAGCCAGTTCGCCGTTCCGACGACCGGATAGGCGCCGCTGGTCGTCGGGTCGGCGATCGGTACGTTCGGCGAGTTGCTCTGCACCCAGGCCGTTGGGTCGCTGCGCATGCCGAAATTCGTGCAGCTCGGGCAGTATTTCCCGTTCTTCGAGTTGCTCTGCGGCGGCTGAATGACGGAATAAGCCGTCTGGGCCGTATCGGGGGTCGGATCTTCCCATTGCCCCGAGAAGTTCTCCAGCGTCGTGGAGTTCAGGTTATAGGTATTGAGCTGGGTGTCGGCAACGTAAGGCAGGACGTAATCCGTTCCGCTGTAGGTGATGCGGCCGAGCTGGATGCAGGCCACTGCACCCGAATATGTACAGTTCGACGCCAGGCTGGTGCTCGGCACCGCTGTGAACGCCGTGTACTGCGCCACGCCGGAATTGTTGGGTGCCAGCGTGAACTTGCCGGCCGTCTCACCGGCCACGGCCGGATAGTTGGGGTTGTTCACGTTATAGGTCGGTCCCTGAAGCGATGCGGGCAGGGTAGATACGCCGGTCGTGTACTGGTTGCCGGAAATGCCGGCGCAGACATTCGCCAGATGGCGCGTGAAGATGCTGGTCGCGCCCGAGCTGTCGGAGCGGCCGACGATCTGGAGCGGAACGCTGAAGGGAGACGCCTTGTCGTTCGGATCCTGCAGCGACACGCCGCCATTGTCCGCCGTGAGGGCCGGGTCGTTCCAGTTGGTGATTCCGCCGTTGAAAATCTCGCAGTAGGTGGTGGGGCTGAGCCTCAGGCCGCCACTGCCGTCCTGGCGCTTGTACTGGATGTTAAAGTGATAATCGGTTTCCTGACCGCTCGAATTGACCCATTTCTCGTAGATCGAATTGTAGGCGAACGCGATGGGCGTGATTGCGAATGGGAACTGGATCAACGGGCCGAAGCATTGCAGCGGATTGGGATACACGCCGTTCTGTATGCCCGCGCATGACGCAAGCGCGCCCGGCGCGGCGACGGTGATCGTCGTCTTGCCTTGCGTCTCGGTGCCGCCATTGTTGTAAACGCCGACATCGGTGGTGCCGAGCGGTGTCGTCGACAGGGCAAATTGCACACTGGGGAAATACTGCGTCTGCTGCTGATTGACATAGCCGTAGAACGTCGGGTCATGGCCGAATACGGACAGGATTCCCGGGCCGGCACTGGTCGATACGTACCAGATGGTGCCATTTTTCGTGATATGCTGGGTAGCGCAGTTCTGCGGCGGTTTGCCGGTATAGTCGAACGGCGCAATCGGGTCGAACTGGGGCGGCGAGCCGGCAATAATGAGATCGGCGGGATTGGCATAACAATCGAAGGTTTGCCGCGCATAGGGTGCGGGTACCGACGCGCCGCCGCCGAAAATGTCATATCTGGTGTAGGTCTGCGCAGACGCCTCCGGCGCAAACGCCATCGCGCCCGCAATCCAGGTGCAGGCTGTAGCCAGCGCCAAATTCCTGAGTTTCAACATGAATTCGATCTCCTCTGTTTTCCGCGTGCGGACGGCTGGAGACGGAACGTCCCCGTTCATACCCACGTGTCAATAATGTATACTGACTCGATAGATTTAATGAGTCAAACCCTTTGATCGCCGCGATGGCACATCCGGACGCAGGGTAAAAAAGGAGAGGGGCCCCGATCTATGCGACCGCGGATCCGCATTTCGCGTCGTCCGTCGCGCCGGGATCGGAAGAAGGGAGCGTGAGCAAAAAAGAGCGGCCCCGATGAACGGGGCCGCCCGGCAGGCGTAATGTAGTGAGGACTTAGGCGCCGCCGTTATTGCCGGCAACGGCTTGGCAGACCGGTGTTCCCTTGTTGCTGGCAATGCTCAGCTGAAGGTTCAGCTTGTCCTTGTTGGTGACGAATGCGTCGTTGATCGCATCGAACCAGGCCTTCGGCAGCGGCGACAGGCCGGCGCTGGCAAGAATGCCCTTCTTCGCATTGGTGTTGATCTTGCTCGTCTCGAGGTAGCTGATCTCGCCGCTCAGGTTCGCGAGTACGCCCGAGCTCTTGTAGCACGTATAGCCAAGATAATTTGTCGTGCCGACGACCGCATAGGAGCCGGTAGCGGTCGGGTTGGCCAGCGGTACGTTCGGCGAAAGGCCCTCGACCCACGCGGTCGGGTCATTGCGCATGCCGGTGCTCGTGCAGGTGGCGCAATATTTGCCCTGGGCGTTGGTCTGCGGCGGCAGCACGCTGCCGAACGCAGTGGCGGCAGCCTTCGGCGAAACCGCGATGTACTGGCCCTGCGCATTTTCAACGGCAGCCGAGAACAGACTAAAGGTATTGGTCTCACTCTCGGAGACGTAGGGCAGCACGTAATCCGCGCCGACGTAACCGATGCGGCCCTGCTGAATGCAATCCGCATTGTTATAGCCAGTCGGCATTGTTGCGCCCACGCAATGCGTAGCGTGCCCGAATCCGCTTGGCGACTGGGTGAATGCCACATATTGCGCCACGCCCGAGCTGTTGGGCGCCAGCGTGATCAGGCCTGGCGTGTCGACGCCCGGATAGTTCGGGTTGTTCACATTGTAGGTCTGACCGACGATCGAGCCCGCGCCCGCCCCGGAAATCGTGGTGGCGCCGGTCGTGTAGAGATTGCCTTTGCCATTGACGACCACACCCTGGCAGACATTGGCCAGGTGGCGGGTCTGGATTGAGGTCGTACCCGAGCTGTCGCTGCGGGCCACCGGGATCAGGGCAATGCTCCATCCGCTTACCGTGGGATCCTTCGGATCCTCGAGCGACGTGCCACCATTGTCTGCCGTCAGCGAGCCATCGTTCCAGTTGGTGATGGCGCCGTTGAAGATGCCGCAGAGCGACGTCACACTGAGGCGCAGGCCGCCGTACTTTGTGCCGTTCTGGACGTTGAAGTGATAATCGACTTCCGGCTTGCCCGCAGCGATGACTTTCTCGTAGGTGCCGCCATTGGTGTAGAACTCGGCGACCGGATCGATGGAGATCGGGAACTGGACCATCGGGCCATAACAAGAGGCCGGATTGGGATACGGGTTGGCGTCATTATTGGTGCAGCCCCCGGTGCCCGGCGGATTGACAGTGACGGTGACACCGCCCTGGGTTTCATTGCCGCCATTGTTATAGACGTTCAGATCGGTCGCGCCGAGGCCGGCATCGGAAGCGGCATAGCTGACATAGGGGAAGTTCTGGTTGCCGTTGGTATTGACGACGCCCCAGTAGCTGACCGGATCGTGGCCGAACAGCCCGAGAATGCCGCTGCCTGAACCTGTGGAGATATACCACGTCGTCTCCGACGTGTTGATGTGTTTCGTCGCGCAGTTCTGTTGCGGGCTCAGCGTGTAGTCGAACAGATTTTCGTCGACGAAGGTCGGCGGTGTGCCCTTGGTGATCAGGTCGGCCGGTTCGCCATAGCAGTCGCTGATCTGGCGCCAGTAGGGGGCGACCAGCGAGGAGCCGCCGCCGAAAACGTCATTCGCGCCGAACGTATAGGGCTGTGTGCCGAGGCTGCAGTTGGGGTCGCCCTGGCACGTCTGCGCCTGGGCACCGGTGGCCATTCCGGCCGTGCCCAGAAGGGCAAGGCAGGCGGTCGCCAGCAGATTGCGGTGGAGTTTGTTCATCTCAGTCGGTCTCCTTTGGGTTGATTTAAATGCGGAATGCTCGTGCGGATGCGCAGTAGCTGACTCGCCCCGATACTGGTTATGCCTGTGTTGCCACCTCTACCTTCAGCCGTCGCCAACGGACGATTCCCGCGAACTCACGACACAGCGAGCCGAAAGTCTCTTTGCCTGCCGCAACTCTGCAGGTGCGAGTGAAATGATAACGGAGTTTTCTTCATGAGCAATACCGGCTTGCAAGAATTCAACAAATCTTCACAAGCATACATAAACACAAGCACAGCAAATCCCGGTACAACATACAGTCGCTCCGGTGCTCATTACTGCGTTACAATTTAATGATGCAAATACTACATTTAACGCAGAAACGCGTTCACGGCTGATCGCACGAAGCGGAGCCGATTGCACCCGTTCCGTTCGATCCGCAAACGACATGGCGTTACTCTGGCTTTTCAACGTTGCCGTGACGCTCGCGTGAACGTTTTGCGACGCGATCGAAGCATCGACGGAATGGAGGCGGCGATGAACGCAGTGACGCTGGTGTTGGTAACGCCCCCTTTGCCATGAGCGGTACGGAACAGCCGCGGGCACCCTCAATGTGCAAAATCCTAGCGCACGGCCATCAATGGCCGGTCTCAAGCGAGGACCCGGCAGTGGTTTTGATCTTGAAAATATCTATTTGACAGATAGGGTTAGATGTTTCTATAGTGTATTGAATAGAGATAGATTAAGGCTTGATTGGGTTAAGGGCGTCATAAAACTGTTAATCGACATCTATAGGCGTAGGCGGGGCGCGCTCGGACGGGGCTCAGCACCTTGGCGTGGGCGGGTTGAGTGGGACAATGTCGTTAATTCGGGGCTTTGGCGGCCTTGCCGCGCGGGTTTTCGCTTGCGCCATCTTTGCGGTGCTGGCTACGGAATCTGCTGTCCATGCGCAGGGCACACCGGCCGCGGGCGGGCAAACTGGTTCGACCTCTGAGGTCGTGTCCGCGCCATCCGGTTCCCCGCCGCCTTCGCCCGGCGCTCGCGCCCGGCAGGCTGCACCGGCCGCCAAGGCACCCGAGCGTCGGGTCGATATCGACGCCTATGACGTCGACGGTAATTCGATCCTCGACCAGGAAGCCATCGAATCGGCCGTTTATCCTTTTCTCGGCCCCGAACGTTCGCGCGATGACGTGGAAGGCGCGCGCAAGGCGCTCGAACAGGCCTATCAGTCGCGCGGCTACCAATCGGTCGTGGTGGAAATACCCCCGCAAACGGTGACCAACGGCATTGTCAAGCTTCACGTGGTCGAGGCGCCGATCGGCCGGTTGCGTGTCGTCGGCTCGCATTACTACCTGCCGAGCGCGATCAAGTCGCAGGTGCCCGCCCTCGCGCCCGGAACCGTTCCCAACATCCAGGTCGCCCAGGAGCAGTTGAACGACGTCAACCGCCTGCCCGACCGGCGCGTTACACCTGTTTTGAAACCGGGCCAGGTGCCGGGAACGATCGATGTCGATCTCCACGTGACCGACACGCTGCCACTGCACGCTTCGGCGGAAGTCAACAATGATCACAGCCCCAACACCGACCCGCTGCGCGTCATCGGCACGGTTCATTACGACGATCTGTGGCAGGAAGGGCACAGCCTGTCGCTCACCTGGCTCAGGGCGCCGCAAAACGTTCACAGCGGGCAGGTATTTTCCGCCTCCTACCTCGCGCCGGTCTGGGAAAGTCCGTGGAACATTCTCGTCTACGGTTACCAGTCGAACAGTGACGTGAACACGCTGGGCGGCACCAACGTACTCGGCGACGGCTACACCGTAGGCGCGCGGGGCGTCCTGCAGCTGCCGTCCTTCGGCGATTTTACCCAGACCTTCAGTTTCGGTCCCGATTTCAAGCATTTTCTCGAAGGCATTACCTTCGGCACAAGCGGCACGAACGCGACGGTCGATTACGTGCCGATCACGGCAGCCTACAACCTGGGCTGGGCAACGCCCGACGCGACTGTGCTGTCACAGTCGTCCGTCGAACTCGGTACGCGCGGGATCGGCAGCACGCCGGCGGAGTTCGAGAACAACCGCGCATTTGCGTCTGCAAATTTCATTCATCTCAACGAAGACATTACCTACACCCAGCATCTGCCGTTCGACACGCTGGGTGTATTCCATTTCGC
Organism: Rhizomicrobium sp.; assembly: GCA_036272695.1. Classification (GTDB taxonomy): domain Bacteria; phylum Pseudomonadota; class Alphaproteobacteria; order Micropepsales; family Micropepsaceae; genus Rhizomicrobium. The sequence continues at coordinate 20,087 of DATAYG010000182.1, forward strand.
GGGGCAGCTGGCCGACCAGCCGCTGCTTTCGAGCGAGCAGTTCGCCGCCGGCGGTCTCACCTCGGTGCGGGGCTATCTGCAGTCCGAAGCGATCGGCGATGACGGGCTACTCGAATCCAACGAACTGCGCAGCCCGTCACTGACGCAATTCCTTTCTCCCTACCTCGACATGTCCGCGATCGACGACTGGCGTATCTATGGCTTCGCCGATCTCGCGCATGTCTGGATCCTCGGCGCGCTGCCGGGCCAGACAAACGCCTTCACACTGGAAAGCATCGGCGCCGGCATGCGCGTCGGTGCGCTCGGCCACCTGACGGGCGTCATCGATGTCGGCCTGCCGCTGCGCAGCGGGCCGGCAACAGCGGCGCGAAAACCGCGTCTCACCTTCAGCGTCAAATCGGAGATGTAACGTGACGACACCGGCATTCATCGCTTCGATGCGACGCTTCGGCTGGCGGCGCGGCTGGCTCTTGCTGGCGCTGCTGGCGCTTGCGCCGACCCAAGCGCTCGCCTGGTGGCAGACCGACTGGTCCTACCGCAAACAGATCAGCATCGACACCACGCCCAAGGGCGCCAATATTTCGCAGGCCGTCGGCCGCGTGCCTGTCCTGGTCCGGCTGCACACCGGCAATTTCAGCTTCAGCGACGCCCAAGACAACGGCAACGATCTGCGGTTCGTCGGCACCGACGACAAGACGCCGCTGCCGTTCCATATCGAGCAGTTCGATCCGTTGCTTGGCGTGGCGGCCATCTGGGTCGACATTCCTGACTTCCCGGCCGGCTCCGTGAAACAAATCTGGCTTTATTACGCCAACAAGAAGGCCCCGCCGGGAGGCGATGCCGCCGGCACGTTCGATGCCGATTACACTCTTGTCTATCACTTCGACGGAGACGCCGGCGCGCCACCGAAAGATAAGACCGCCTATGCCAACAATGCGCAGAACGCGCCGGCGGGCATCGACACAGGCGCCATCATCGGCAAGGGCGCGCGCTTCGCGGGCGCGGGCCCGATAACCGTACCGGCCAGCCCCTCGCTGGCAATTTCGCCCGGCGGAAGCTTCACCTTCAGCGCTTGGGTCAAGACCGAAGCGCCGGGGCCGCGCCAGGTGCTCTACGCCCGGGCTGACAATGGCTCCGCGCTTCTCATCGGACTGGATTCGGGAACGCCTTTCGCGGAAATCCAGGGCGCGGGCGCGGTGCGGATCGCGGCGCCACAGGCCGTTGCAAAAGGGCAGTGGACGCACATCGCCTTCACGGCCGACGGCAAGACATTGACGCTGTATGTCAACGGCAAGAGCGTCGCCACCGCCGCGGGCGCGCTGCCGGCGCTTAACAGCATCACTGGCTTCGGTGGCGTGCCGCAGACCGAGAAACTTCCGTCACCCGCGGCGGCGTTCACCGGTGAACTGGACGAAATCAGACTCTCGAAAGTCGCGCGCAGTGCCGCGCTGGTTCTCGCCGATGTAATGAGTCAGGGACCGGATTCGCGCCTCGTTGTCTTTGGCGCCGACGAGAAGCAGGCCGGCTTCGGCTTCGGCTATTTCGGCATCATCGTCAAGTCGGTGACAATAGATGCCTGGGTCGTCATCGGCATACTCGGGGTCATGGCCGTGATCTCTTGGTTCGTCATGTTCACCAAGGCGAGTTATGTAGGCACCGTCGACAAGGCCAACGACACTTTCGTCAAGTTGTTCCGCAAGCATGGCGGCGATCCCATGGCGATCGATGCATCCAAGATGAGTGCGAACGAACAGCGCAAGCTCGCGCGTTCGTCGATCTGGCGCATCTATCACCAGGCATCCGAGGAAATTCACCGGCGCAAAGCGCGCACGGGCACGCTTGTCCTCACTGCGGAGGCCATTGAAGTGATCCGCGCGCTGATGGATGCGGCGCAGGTGCGCGAGAACCAGCGGCTCGCCCGTTCCATGGTGCTGCTCACCATTTCGATTTCCGGCGGTCCGTTCCTCGGCCTCCTGGGCACGGTGGTGGGCGTGATGATCACATTCGCCGCAATCGCCGCCTCGGGCGACGTGAACGTCAATGCCATCGCGCCGGGCATTTCGGCGGCGTTGCTGGCCACCGTCGCCGGCCTTGCCGTCGCGATTCCGGCGCTGTTCGGATATAATTACCTCGTCATCCGCAACAAAAACGTCTCGGCCAACATGCAGGTGTTCGTGGACGAGTTCATCACCCGCATGTCCGAGATCTACAGCGCGCGCGAATTCGCACGCGCGGCGGAATAGGAGCGCCCTCGCCATGCAGGTCAAAGACGAAGACAAGCCCTATGACGACATCAACATCACGCCAATGCTCGATCTCGCCTATGTGCTGCTCATCATCTTCATTATTCTGACTACCGCATCGGTGCAGGGAATCAAGGTCGATCTGCCCAAGGCGAGCGCGACCGTCAGTCTGGCCAAACCGCAGACCAAAGCCATCACCATCAACAACAATGGCCAGGTGTTTCTCGATGCCTATCCCGTCACGCTGCCCGAGCTCGAATCGCGGCTCCGGACGCAGAAGGCACTCACGCCAGATTTCCCCGTTATCGTGAAAGGCGATGCGACCGTGCAGTACCAGAAGGTGATGGAAGTTCTCGATCTCCTGCGCCGCATCGATCTCCCCCATGTCGGTCTGGTCACCGGCAAACAAGAGCAGGGCTGAAGCCATGTCTGATTTTGCAGAAGAATACAGGGAAGACTGGGGCTCAAGACTCAAGGGTCTCGCAATCCCCGGTGTAATCCTGCTCGTGATCGCCGGGGCCGTTCTCTATTTCCTGCATGATACCGCGGGGATCCGGCGCGAGGCGCCGCCGCTGCCCACGCTTGTCGCCACGCTGCCGCCACCTCCACCTCCGCCGCCGCCCAAGCAGCAGCCGGAGCCGGAAAAGAAGATGGAGGAGCAGCCCAAGCAGATAAACCAGCCGAAAGAAGTCAATTCGGCACCGAAGGCGATCACCGAAGCGGGGCCGGCCCAGGCCGGCAGTGATGCGTTCGGAATTCAGGCCGGCAGTGGCGACGGCAATGTTGGGCCGGGCGGTGGCTTCGGCGATGGAAATTACACCCGCTATCTCGGAACGGCGCTGCAGCAGTCGATCCAGAACGACGACCGTGTCAATCATCTTGTCTTCACGGCGGACATGGAGGTCTGGGTCGATCCCAACGGCCATGTCACGCGCGCCGCGGTGCTGAAATCGACCGGCGATTCAAAGATCGATCAGGATCTCGTCGCCGCGCTTCAGGAGATGCCGGCGCTGGACGAACCGCCGCCAGCAGATCTGCAATTTCCGCAACGTGTTCGTATCGAGGGGCGCCGCCGCGCGTGATCTGGAGAGTCATGCGGGGGCTTTGGTAATTACAACAGGGGCAGGTGATGAAGGGGATGAGTTTGCGGGGGAGACTGGCTGCGGGGGTTGCAGCAGCGGCGCTGTGCTTCGGCGCGGCGCCAGCGGATGCGCAGACGGACAGCGGGCCTTCGCAGAGCGCGATGGTCAATCTGATCCACCTGCTCGTCAAACAGAAAGTCATTACGCAGGCGAGCGCCGACGCGCTGCTCAAGGAAGCCGAGACCGAGGCCGCGCAGGCCAAGGCAGCGAAAGCGTCGGCGCCCGGGGCGGCCGTGCCGGTTCCAATTCCGTCGGAGCGACCCGAACTGCCGGCGCCCGCGCCGGGCGTGGTGCGCGTGCCCTATGTGCCGCAGATCGTCAGGAACCAGATCCGCGACGAAGTGAAGGCGGAGGTGATCAAGGAAGCCAAGGCCGAGAACTGGGCGCAGCCCAACGCGCTGCCCAGCTGGCTCAAACGGTTCAACTGGTACGGCCTTCTGCGGATGCGCGACGAGTCCGACTTCTACGGCGCGAACAATATCGGCAGCGACGGCGTCGACGGCTATGTGAACTATCAGGCGTTCAACGCCACCGGGCCGATCAATGTCAGTCCCTACAACATCCTCAACACCATTCCGTTTCTCAACACCACGCAGAACCGCATCAACCAGATGAGCCTCAGCGCGCGTCTGGGGCTGACGGCGAACGTGACTGATGGTGTCCAGGCCGGAATTCAACTCGCATCCGGCGGCGACAATGGTCCGGATTCCACGACACAGCTCCTGGGCGGCGGCTGGACGAAGAAGAACATCTATCTGAATCTCGCCTATGTGACATTGGATCCTTTCCCGGGCTCTTCGATAACCATCGGCCGCATGGAGAATCCGTTCTTCCGGACGGACCTCGTGTTCCATGAGACCTTGAACATGGACGGCATCGAAGCTTCTGCCTTGAGCAAACCGATCGGAGCCGAGGGGCTGGGTACGTTTGGGACGATCGGCGCGTTCCCGGTCGGCTATATCAACGCAAATTTCCCCACCTTCAGTCCGACCAAGACTCCGGATCATACCGAATGGATGCTGGGCGGCCAGGTCGGCGAGGACTGGGCAACGAAGAAGTGGGATTGGCGCTCCGCGGTGTCGATGTATTACTATCTGAACGCACAAGGCGAGCTTTCGACGCCTTGCCCGATCTACCTCGGCACCCAGCAGTGCTCGACGGACGACATGGTTCCGCCCTACATGGCGAAGGGCAATACACTGTTCCTGCTGCGCGACATCATTCCCGACCCGAAAAACCCGCTCACTTATGCGCAGCCGCAATTTGCGGGACTGCTGTTCAAGTATGAAGAACTCGACGCGACATCGTCATTCGATCTGACGCTCGCGCCAAAGGAGCATCTGATCTTTACCGGCGACTACGTCCGCAATCTGGCCTATGACGGCAGCCTGGCGAACCGCTATGCGGCCGAGGGCGTCTTTCCGATCACCAACTACGATTCGGGCACAAGAACGCTTCAGAGCGGTCCGAACGCCTTCATGGGCCGCGTGCTGTTCGGCGAGCCGGATCCGCGCGAGCGTTGGGAATGGAACATCGTGGCGGGCTACAAATATCTTCAGCCCGACTCCATGCTCGACGCCTTCACCGACTACGATTTTCATCTCGGCGGCACCAACGCCAAGGGCTATTTCGTGAAGGCGTCGATGGGTCTGTTTCACAACACCTGGCTCCAGGCACGCTGGTTCAGCGCCAATCAGGTCGATGGGCCGCCGCTTGCCATCGATGTGCTCCAGGTCGATCTCTACACGGCGTTCTGACGATGAGGAAATTGTGCGCAACAAATAACTGTCATCCCCGCGAAAGCGGGGACCCAGCGAGCCCGCGTCCGCGGGCGAAAAGAGTCATTCCGCGCGCGGACGCGCACTACCGCCCCGCTTTCGCGGGGATGAGCGGTGTTATCAGCTTCCTTCTTGCCGCTGCATTCGCGACGCCCGCTCATTCCCAGTCCCTGGAAGACCGCCTGCGCGATCAGCTGCGCTCGGAAATGAACCAGGTCCAGCAGCTGCAGGATCAGCAAGCGTCGCTGCAGGCGGCGAAAACGGCGGCGGAAAAGGAGCGCGACGATCTCAAGGCACAGCTCGCGGCTGCCAAGGCGCAGCGCGCTCCTGCAACCCGCAACGCCGCGGATGTTCAGAAAGAAGCAGCGCTCGAAGCGCAGGTCACACAGTACAAGGACGCCGCTACCCAGGCGACGGGCACTGTGCAGCAGGCGCAGGCCGATCGCGACAAGGCGCAGAAAGCGCTCGACGACGTCCAGAAGAAGCTCGGCGTCTGCGAAGACCGGAATGCGAAATTGTTCAAGACGGGTAATGACATCCTCGACGCCTATCAGAATTACGATCTCGGGGATGCAATCGGCGCGAACGAGCCTTTCATCGGCATCAAGCGCGTCGAACTGGAAAACAAAGCGCAGGGCTTCGACGATCGCCTGCACGAGGGCAAATACGACCCGAACGCGAAACTGCCGGCGGCGGCCCCTGCCGGTGGAAAACAGTGACGAGGGCTGGAACCGAGGAGAGCGTCATGAGCAGGACGGTTCGGGTGATGGAACAGCGCAGCAACAGGCTCCGGGGAAAGCTGCTGCGGGGTTCGAGTGTAGTCGCGCTTGTAACGGCGATCGGGCTATCGCACGCCCACGCACAGAGCCTTTCGCAGCTCAAGGCCGTGGTCGGAGCGAACAACGAAGTCACCGCCCGCCTCCTCAAGAATCCCAACATCAACCAGCAGGCCGCCGAAGCGGCCGGCATGAGCGCGGCCGCGGCGCGCGCGCTGAAGTATCAGGCGCAGGTCGCCCAGGCGCTCGCCCTCGCCCAACAAGCACAGAATGCCGCGCGCCAGGCCGTGCTCGGCACCACGGGCAACGTGCCCAACGGTCTCGTCATCGGCGGTTTGCAGGAAGTGCCCGATCCGCTGCCGGCATCCCGGGATCCGACCGGAACGAGCACCTGGCAGGGTGCGGAACAGCCGACCGAAGCGAAATCGGGCAACACAGTAACGGTCACGATCAAACAGACCCAGCAGCGCGCCATCCTGTCCTGGGAAAGCTTCAACGTCGGTCAGAGCACCACGGTAGATTTCGAGCAGACCTTCAAGGGCGTCGCCGAGAAATCGTGGATCGCGCTCAACCGTGTGGTGGGCGATTCGACATCGCCCGCCGAGGTCCTCGGTTCCATCAAGGCACAGGGCACCGTCCTCATCATCGACCAGAATGGCATACTTTTCGGTGGCGCATCCCAGGTCAATGTCAATGCGCTGATCGCGAGTTCGCTCGAAATCGGGCATCCGCTCGATCCGGACAACAACTTCGTACCGCTGACGATCAAGGACCGAAATGATTATTTCCTCGAATATGGGCTGCTCGGTTATGCGGACCAGGCGAACACGACCGAGCAATCCGAGAAATATACGTTTTCGGATACGGCAACATGCCAGATCCCGACAGGGTGCAATCAGGGAAACGTCACCTACGACCCAACCGACGGCGCGATCCAGGTCGATGCCGGTGCGAACATTGCCGCCGGCAGCGGCGGCTACGTCCTCCTCACCGGACCCCAGGTCATAAACAGCGGCGAAATCTCAGCGCCGCTCGGACAGGTGAGCCTCGCAGCCGCACAGCTGATTACGCTTTCACGTTCGACAGGCGCATTGGGGAGCGCGACGCCCGATATCCGTGGCTTTTCGCTATCAACTGCGGACCAATCCATCGGAAATCTGTACTATGTGGAAAACGCCGCCGACGGGATCGTTTCCGCACCGCAAGGCTATGTTTCGCTCGAAAGCACGGATTTTGGCGGCGTGATCAACGACGGCATCCTGGAAGCGACCACCAGCGTCTCGCGCAACGGCTTTGTCCAGCTTTATGCCGGAGACATACAGCTCGGCGCCGGCAGCACCATCGCGATCGGCCCCGACCCCACGGCCGAGACCATACCGCAAGACCCTGTTTCGCTCGAGGATTTCAAGCCGTCCAAGGTCGTCATCGGCGGAAGTCAATCCCGGGTCGAAGTTCAGACGAATTCGATGATCTACGCGCCCGGCGGCGACGTGACGATCGGCATCAGCGCGGGATCGGAGACGAATAACGATGCGGGCGAGACCGAGAACGACTCGCGCATTTTCATCGATAATGGCGCGGTGATCGATGTTGCCGGCCTGCCCGGCGTGGAGATACCGGCGTCTTATAACAGCATTGCCATTCACCCGGTCACCCAGAACACGCTCCAGGACGACAGCAACGCCCTCAAGGACAGCTTCCTGAACGGCGCCACCGTATATGTCGATCCGCGGCTGTCGGGCGTGCGCTCCGATGGCGTGGCCTGGGTCGGTTCGCCGCTGGTGCCGGCAGCGAGTTACTATCAACAGGTCGGAATAAGTGTCAGGCAGCTTATGACTGCGGGCGGCAATGTGACACTGGGCGTGCGCAGTTACGCCAACAGCAACACCGACCTGGCGAGTGACGTCACGATAAAGCCAGGTGCCGTCATCGATCTCGACGGCGGCTGGGTCAACTACCAGGCCGGCTGGGTGCAGACCAGCGAACTGATCGATGCGTCGGGCAACATCGTCAATATCGCCGATGCCGACCCGAACGATACCTATATCGGAATCTATAACGGCTTCACGTCGATGCAGCCGCGCTGGGGCGTGGCGCAGACATTCAGCGATCCGTTATTGACGAGGGGACAGTATGAACCGGCATACACCGAGGGCCGCGATGCCGGATCGCTGACGCTCAAATCCTCCGTCGTTGTTCTCGACGGCACCGTCTATGCGCATGCCTTTCCTGGTCCCATGCAGCTTCAGGACGCCCAGCCCGGCACCGGCAAATCGACCGTCTATGGCGATGCGCGCAACGTGCAGGCGGCGCCTTCGCAGCTTCCCGTCGGCGGTTTGCTCTTCGTCCAGGCGCTGGCGGAGGATAGCCAGCAGAGCAATACAATGGATGGGGGGGGCGACATCGACATCCTCGACCAGTCCGATTATCAGCCCGTATCCGGCAGTCTCGATTACGGGCAGTCGATTGCGATCGTCAACGGGCAGTTGGTCATTCCGGCCAGCCGCGACCCGGCTTCCTATCTGCCGACCAGCAGGCTCGATTACATCACCCTTTCCGCAAACGCGTTGTCGAACATGGGACTGGATGATCTCGCGCTGGCCACCAGCGGTGAGGTCAACATGGAGCAGGGCGCCAATGTCACGCTCGCGCCCGGCGGAGAATTCAACGTCGTGGCCGGACGCGCCATCACGGTGGACGGCGGTGTCTACGTGCCATCCGGCAATATCAATCTGCAAACCGTCGATGTCTATCAGAGCGGCTCGAACAATTTCGGCTCCGTCTTTGTTTCCGAGACGGCTGAGCTCGGATCGTTCGACATCAACATCAACGGCACGCTTTCGGCGCGCGGTCTTTGGACCAACGATTATGGTGCGGCTCCGGGGCAGGTTCTCGGCAGCGCATACACGAATGGCGGCAGCATCACGCTCAATGCCGCCCCGAGCGTTCTTCTGTATCAGGAGGTCAACGAAGGCGAAACCGGTCCGCAGGTCAACGAGGACATCAGCGGCAGCATCCTGATCAACAAGGGCTCGCTTCTGGACGTTTCGGGCGGGGGGTATGTCTCGCCGCTCGGCGTTGTCGATCTCTCCGCGAGGGGCGGAAATGTCAGCCTGATCGACGAGACAAGTTATTTCCAGACGGCCGGCGTCGACGGGACCGAACAGGTCCAACAGAGCGCGATCCCCGGGTTTCGCGTCAATGGCATCCAGATCGGCGGCCAGGGCGGCGACTATCTTCCCAGCAACCCCGATTCCATCAATGCCAGGATTTCGATCGCACCCGGCTCGATTGTGGCCTATGGTTTCGCCGGCGGCGGCACCTTCAGTCTCGATACGCCGGCGATCAGCTTCGGTGACGGGACGGCCGCGTCGGGCACCGAACTGCCGCTCGATTTCTTCTCACAGGCCGGTTTCGCGAACTACGATATTACTACATACAAGACCGACCTGATCGCCAATGAGTTCACCAACGGCTATGGCGGTTATAATGCCGTGCTGGCCACGGACGTGCTGACGATCGGGGCGGGGCAGACGCTCAACCTGACGCAGTCCTATCTGGCGCTCGATCTGAACAATCCGGCGCGTGCCGATGCGCAGATGGCGGCGCTGCAAAGCCTGCCGACAGGCGGGAATATCGAATCGATCATCAGACCAAACATTCCGTCCGACGCCTGGGACCAGAAGGCCGTGAACCTGACACTGGGCGGCCTCATCGATCTCCATATCGACAAGGGTGGAAAATTGCTCGACGCCCCGGGCGGCGTTCTCACGGTCGCGCAGCTGGACAACGAAGGTACGATACGGATTCCGGGCGGCACGATCGACCAGGTGGAAACCCTGCCTTTCGCGTTCGGCACCCAGGGCCTCGGCGTCCACAGCCTGTCAGATGTATTTTCGACCAATCCGGACGGCACGATTGATGAAAATGGTTATAACACCGCCGGACTGATGTGCGATGACAATGCGGTACTCTGCACCAACGACTACGTTGCAGTAAATTACGATATCTATCTGCTCGGCACGTTGTCGGCCAATGTCGGCGTCCATCTTGGCGCCGGCAGCGTAACCGATCTCTCGGGCGCCAGCGCTCGCAATCCCCGAGCCGAGGCGCCCGGGATGCCGCATTTCATCTCGGGAACGCTTTACGGCGGCGGCACGCTGGAATCCCCGCCCAGCTTCCTGGAAAGCACGCCGCTGTTCGCGCAGACGATCGGTTTCGGCGTTTACGGCTCGTATTGGCAGTCGGCGTCGAGCTTCAACGATCCGGTCGGCTTGCGCATGGCGGAGCAGGTCACTGCGGATCGGGGGTCGAAGCTCAATCTGTCCGGCGCGTCCGACATCTATGACGAACCCGGACCGGACGGCACATTTGTTCCAACGCGCGTGTGGAGCAATGGCGGCACGCTCGATCTCGGGAACGGCGGAACGATCACGGGAGCCACCATCCTGGCCGAGGGTGGTGCGTCACAGGCGCTTGGTGGTACATTGGAAGTGCTCGACCCGGTCTTTTATCAGGACGATCCGTCCACCCCGGCGCTCGATGCCGTTTCAGCGCAGCAAATAGCTGCCGGCGGATTTTCCACCCTCGTCGCCGAGGGCAGCATCACATCCTCGGGCGATGCCACGATCAATCTGAGTCGTGCATTCTTTCTCACATCGATCCCTTACAACGGCGTCGGCGGCAGCATCGACGGTGATCAATCCTACGTGCCGACCGTGGGCTCCGGGGGCGTGCTCACGATCAAGGCGCCCTATATCGGGCTCGACAGCGTCGAACAATCGAGTGTCGCGCCCGCAGACGAGAATCCGCAGAACAACAGCGTCATCCTCCGCGCCGATGACATCGACGTCGAGGGCGCAGTGCTGTTCGACGACACTGCCGCCAATGTGACGCTTGATGCGACCGGCAATGTGCGCCTGATCGGCGTGCAGCCTGCAAACATCACCGATAATGTGGCCGGTACATCGGATGTTGCCGATACGCTGCAGGGCCAGCTGTCGGTCTATGACAATCTCACCGTCGATGCGGCGCAGGTCTATCCCACGACCGGTTCGACTTTCGATGTTACCTCGCTTAACGGAACGATCGCTTTCGGTCGCACCACCAAGGCGACGCCCGATATGCCCTATTCCGCGGGTGCCGACCTGACCATCCAGGCCGCGAACATCGTTCTCGGCGGCGTGATTCGCGTTCCCATCGGCACACTGACGATCGGCTCGGACCAGGCGACGGATCTGGCTCCGCAGACGAACTCGGTTGCCGCACTCTCCGGAAGCATTACTTCCGTATCGGCGGACGGTCTCAGCATTCCCTATGGAATAACCACCGACCAGGCGGAATGGTTCTTCGGGCCGACCAATCTATCGGAACTGACCGCGCCGCCCGCAGCGGTCCTGAATTTCGGCGGCAATTCGGTGACGCTCAATGCGGGCGCCACCGTCGATCTGAGCGGGGGCGGCGATCTCTACGCCTATGAATTCATCCCCGGCACGGGCGGCTCGCGCGATGTGCTGAATTTCAACAATCCGAACGAGTTCAGCGGCAACGGCGGATATCTCTATCCGGGTGCCGAACAGGTCTACGCGATCGTGCCCGGGCTTTCGTCAGGAGTTGTTGCGCCCTACGATCCGATCTATTCTGCGAATTACGGCAGCCTCTATTCGGCATCGGCCGCCGGCCAAAGTGTCTATCTGGCTGGCGGGCATGGCATTGCGGCTGGCTGGTATACGCTGCTCCCCGCGCAATATGCGATGCTGCCGGGTGGCATGCGCATCGTCGAAGACGAAAACGATACGCAGATCGCGCCGGGGACGAGCGACCGACTGACGGACGGAACGCTGCTCATGTCCGGCTATTACGGTGCCGCCGGAACCGGCACACGCAGCGCAACGCCCGTCGCCTTCGAGGTGCAATCGCAAAGCGTCTTCGAGCAGTATTCCCAGATCGCGCTGACTTCGGCGGATACGTTCTTCGCCCAGCTTGCCGCCAAGGATAATGAAATTACACCGCGCCTGCCGCTCGATGCCGGACGGCTGGTGCTCGCTCCCGCGGTCGATCTCCTTGCCAGCGCCGCCTTCCTGACGGCGCCGGCGCAGGGCGGCCGCGGCTCGGAAGCCGACATCAGTGGCGAGGGTTTCGACATCGTGTCGACTCTCGGCGACGCGCCGCCGCCCGGTGAAATCCAGATCACGGCCGGCACGCTGGACGATCTCAATGCCTCCAGCCTGCTGATCGGTGGCGTTCGCACCGACAATCCGGACGGCACGACATCCGTCGCCGTGACTGCCCAGTCGATCACGGTGGCCAATGATTCCGCCCATCCGCTGTCCGCACCGGAAATCATTCTGGCCGTCAATGCGACGGGTCAGGATTCCTCGACCACGCCAAGCATCACGCTCGACGACGGTGCGACGATCATCGCCAAGGGCAATCCCGACAATCCACTCATCGGCAATTACGTCATCGACAGCGCAGGACAGAGCGCGTTGCTGCGCGTTTCCAACGGTCCGCAGCGCCTCGCTACGTTCGATAATGTCAATCCAGAGGCAACTCCAGCGGCCTTCACGGTTGGCGGCGTCGATACCGTAGGTAATTCCACGCTTTTCGATTCGAGTGGCGATCTCACGATCGCCTCCGACGCGGATATTGCAGCGAAATATCTGGCAGTCGGCGCCGGACAGGTGACGTTCGCATCGGACGGAGAGGGATCCGGCCTCGTCATCACGCCCCAATTGCAGGCGCTGTTCAGCAAGGCCGATCAGCTGACCATCCTGGCGCAAGACACCATCGCCTTTGCTTCCGGCACCTACAATTTCGGCAATGTCGCATTCAACTCGCAGGGACTCTCGCTGCTCGACGGCAGTTCCGTGACCTTGAACGCCGATACGCTGACGTTGAACGGCGGCAATGGCAGCGTGGAATGCAGTCAGACCGGTGCGGCCGCGTGCGGCAGCGGCAGTCTCGACATCAATGCCACGCAGATCGATTTCGGCTGGGGTCCGTTCGACACCTATGGCTTCGGTCACAGCGTCACGCTGGCGGCGGCGGACGGCATGTTCACTGTCGGCAAAGGCAGCTTCGATTTCGGTCCCGCCGCACTGACGCTGCAGACCCCGTACCTCGGCGATCTCGGCTCCACGCCGGCGCCGGGCGACGATGAGATCATTCCAAGTCTGACGCTGACGACGGCCGGTGCGGTGGCGATCAACAATCCGTCCGGCGCGAAAGTCCCCGACGTGGTGGGCGCTCCCGGCGCATCGCTTTCGATCACGGGTTACGATATTTCCGTCAACAACACCGAGTTGCGCGCCACAGCCGGCGATCTCACGCTTAATTCGCAGACCGGCATCGATATTACCGGCGATGCCGTGATCGAAACGCCGTCCTACGCCAGGACGTTTGGCGATCCCGCCGATCCGGTCTCGGTCTCCGCGCCCGGCGGCACGCTCAGCCTTATCGCGCAGAACGGCGATATCAAGACCGCCGAGTCTACGACCTTGTCAATCGGCGGGAGCGCCGGCACGGCGGGCACACTCCAACTTGATGCAGCAAATGGCACTGTGGATGTAGGTGGCGCAGTTGATTCCTCCAGTCCGGACGGGGGCGGGTCGCTCACGCTCGAAACTGGCGAAGACTTCAACCTCTCATCGTTCACGACCGGGTGGGGAAAAAGCTTCACCGGCTCAATTGCGATTTATAAGTCGAGCTATTGCCCGCCAGGTACCAAATGCGATGCCAATCTTGTGCTCACGGAAGCAGACGACATAAAGGCCCGGAGCGTGCTGCTCGATGATGAAGCAGGCCTGGTGGATATCGCCGGCACGATCGATGTGTCGGGAATCAATGGCGGCGCCGTCGATCTCTACGGCATCAAGGGCGTCACGCTCGAAAGCACGGCGCGGATCGATGCACATGCGAACGGCTATGGCAGGCTCGATCCACGCCAGGCCAATGGCGGCACAGTCAATATCGGCACCGACCAGAACGGCGCGATCGATGTGAAAAGCGGTGCCGTGATCGATGTCGCAGCGCTGCAGACCATGGCGCGTCTCGTGCCCATGACGATGAACGGCACGACCTATTATACGTACGTGCCCGGCGATGTCGGCGGCACGGTAAATTTCCGGCTGCCGGTCGTGGAGCAGAATGGCGTCGAAACGGTCCGTATGGATTATGCCGGCGATATCGAAGGCGCGAGCGCGATCGATCTCGTGGGGTTCGAGCGCTGGAATCTTCAGGATATCGCCGAGGACCAGAACTACGTCGGCGTGACCGTCCAGACTGTCAACGGCCAGCAGCAGGCGGTTATCGATATCGCCGCCCAGGCGGGGCAGGGGCAACAGAATTTCTTTGCGGACAATGGGGCCGGCACGCTCGTCAACTTCATTCAGAACTTCAACATCTCGGCCGATTACAAGAATCTGGGCGGCCTCGCCTCGCAGGCAAATTTCAACGCGCGTCCCGGCGTGGAGCTCGATTACGCGGGCGACATCGTTCTTAACTCGAACTGGAATCTCGGCGCGGGCACCGTCAAGGTTCAGGCCGCCGTGAATGCCGGTCTGATGCTGCCGGTCGATCCGACCTGCACGTCCGTGCCCGCCTGCCAGTTCTACATTATTCCGGGCGACGAGAGCGAAGTGTTCGCGAAATTCACCTCGCTCACTTACCGCGTCGGCGGCTCGGTGCTCGGCGAACCGGCGGTGCTGACGCTGCGCGCCGGCGGCAATCTCGACATCGACGGCAGCATCACCGACGGCTTCTTCCAGTTCGGCGACCAGAGCGATCAGAATTATCTGAACGTGGCATTGGGCGGCGGAAACAGGTATTATATTCCCTACCTCGTGGCGAATTGCGGGGGAAACAGTTCCAGCTGCGCAGGACTCGAAGACTGGGTAAGCGGTGATCTCGCGCAGGAATATGTGGATCTCGCGCTTCCCCAGGGCGCGTTCGGATTTGCCGACCAGTCGCTGATCGACAATCCGGTGCCCTACAATCCGGAAGCCAATTCGCCTTCCGCCGGCGGTGAGGGCGACGTGCTGGGCAGCATGCAGGTGTTCCCGCTCGTGACCAATGCGAGCGGAACCCATTACGTCCCGTCCACGTCCTACCAGCTCATTGCCGGCGCCGATCTTGCCGGCTCGGACGGCAATCCCACTGCCGATCCCTTGCGCACGGTCGCGGGCACCAATGACAGCGTCGTGGTGCAGGGAATCAACACCTACCAGATTCAGGAAACGGACAAGAACACGAGCTACAACTGGGTCGACCAGCTCGAATTCCAGGTCGGGAACGAATATCTGTCGGCCAATTC
>DATAYG010000183.1:0-26948 GCA_036272695.1 Rhizomicrobium sp.
CAAACACGGAGCAAGAACGATCGAAACCCTTTGGCAGGCCATCGGCAACATATGCGATCTCTTCACTCCCAAGGAGTGTTGGAACTATTTTCGCCATGACGGTTACACAACCGACTTCACATGAAAGTCCGATGCTCTAGCGCAGCTCCACAATTCGTCCTTTGTGACGATGACAGCGCCCTCCGCGCACGCGTAGGACCAGATAGCCCCGTCGTCGGCCTCGCGAAGCCCGACTTCGCGTACCGCGACCGCATCATGGCCCCCTTTCCCGCAGCCACACCGCAAGCGCGGGTGGAAGTTGGGCATCGACCACGAATTTCATTCAGCGCGGACTACTCGGCTGCGACGACAACCGGATGGCCCGTCAAGCTGGCCGCGTAGGCAAGGCAGGCGCGAATATCCTCCGCTTCGAGGTCGGGGAAATCCGTCAGGATCTCTTTCTCGCTCGTTCCTGCCGCCAGCATTTCCAGCACGTCGGAGACGCGAATGCGCATGCCGCGAACACACGGCCGACCGTGACACTGGTCCGGTCGTATCGTTATGCGGGACAACAATTCTGCCATGCGGCCAAGGATACCCGATCTCGTCTCGTACCGCCAATGGCGAGGCCGTCCGGGGCGCCTAGTTGTTTGGCGGCCTGCCGTCGTCCGGCTTGCTGAAGGGTTGATGAAACAGATCGGGCGGCGGAGAGAGCAGCGGCGTGCGCTCGGCCGGCCTGGTGTCGTCGGTGACCCGGTCCATCGCCTGATCGGCCTGCCGGTCGAACTGGCTCTCCTGGATACCGTCGAAGCAACCGCCGCGAAACTCGCCGCTGCCCGTGCACTGGCTGGCATCCTGCAAGGTGCGTCCGAGCTTCACGCCGGCTGCGTAAGCTTCGGCGGCGGAGTCACTCTGCGCCAGCGCCGCCCAGGGCATCGCGCCCGCAGCCACCGCGCCAATGGCAAACATCAATGATGTAATTTTCAGCATCGCCCATCTCCCCGATGCAGAACGTCGCCGGACCGACGACAGGCGGAACTCTACGCCCGGGAGGTAAATGGGAGGTCAAGGCGGGCGCGGGCAATCAATTCAAGTTCGGACGCGAGCGCAAAAAAAAACGTCCCGCACTAAAACATGACATTCGATGTCATGTTTCGCTCCTTATAAAGCCGCCACCACAAACGGGAGGTTTTCATGGACGGGATTCATCACAGCAAAACGCATCTGATCGCCGCCGGGCTTGTCACGAGCCTCGCGGCCACAGCGCCCGCCGCGGCCGCGCCATTCGCCGGCGATGTTGCGGCTACGATCGATCCCACCCATGACGGCGCCCATGATTTCGATTTCCTGATCGGCGACTGGAAGGCGCATCTGCGCCGCCTGCCGGACCGGCTGGTCGGCTCGAACAAATGGATCGAATATGACGGCATCTCCAATCATCACAAGCTCCTCGACAGCAATGCGAATTTCGAGCAGTTCGAAGTCTGGAGCGCCGACCGGACGCAGCACATCAAGGCGCAGACGCTCAGGCTCTACAATCCCGTCTCGCACCAATGGTCCATCTATCTCGTCCATCTGGACGATGGCGTGCTCGATATTCCGCCGGTCACGGGCCAGTTCACCGGCAGACGCGGCGAGTTCTACGACCAGGAAGTCTGGAAGGGCCGCGCCATCCTCGTGCGCTATGTCTGGCTCGACCTCTCGCCCCACGCCGCGCGGATGGAACAATCCTTCTCGCCCGACGGCGGCAAGAGCTGGGAAGTGAACTGGATTTGTGAGCTGTCGAGGTCGCGATAATTGTCAAGGAATGGCGAGCGGCAATTCACGCTCGCGACGGCAGCGGCGGCGTAGTGAAAGGACCTCGTGGATATCGTCGCGCTCAAGGTCCGGGTGAGCGGCCAGTATCTCGGCTTCTGGCATCGTCGGCGGCCGTGCCAACGACCGTCGCCACGGGGAACCGGTCCGCTGTTGTGGTATTCGTCGTTGTTCCAAGCCGTCCCGCTGATGCTGGCCAATCCACCCTCCGCCAAATTCGTTGATTCCCGCCTATTAGGCCGCCCATAGCTGGTAGATAGATTGGTAGTTCAATACTGCCAATCTTGACAGTCAGTTCATAACTGCCTAAACTACTCTGTGGATGCTCGAGTGAGGGTAGCCAGATGGAGAATCGACACACTTCGAATCAGGAAATGGACGCCCTGACCGCCGGGGTTGGGACGAAGTCCGAGAAGATCCGCCGGCTTGGCGGGGCCGGATACAGCCGTCAACAGATCGCGGATTTCCTGGGTATACGCTATCAGCACGTGCGCAATGTGCTGATCGACGAGGAGCGGCGAGCCAAGTCCAGCGGCGGCGCGCCCCCGGGCGGGCGGAAGGCGATACAATCCGGCACGAATGCTTCAGCGCCCGACCCGCATCGCGCCGTTCGCGTGGACATCGGCCCCGACGGTAAGGTCCGGCTGCCGAGGCATATTCTGGATGCTGCCGGGATAGGCCCGGGGCGCCATCTGTTGGTGCGCTTTGACGACGACGAAATCAAACTCGTCACACCGGAAGCCACGACCCGGAAAATCCATGCCTGGGTCCGGAAATACGTTCCCGCAGGCGTAAGCCTCGTCGATGAATTGCGCGAGGAGCGGCGGCACGAGGTCGAGCGCGAAGAGAGGGACGCAAAAATTTGAGCGCGGTCATGCTCGACGCATCCGCGCTGCTTGCCTGGCTCAATGGCGAACCCGGCGGTGACAAGGTTCCGGTCAACACCGGCGATGCGAGAATTTCGGCCGTCAATTACTCCGAAGTCGCCGCCGTTATGACGCGGCGTGGCGCGAGCGCGGCAGACATTCGCGCCACGCTGTCGAGCATTCTTCTCGATATTGCGCCGTTCGACACTGAGGCAGCCGAGGCCGCCGGTTTCATGATCGCATCAACAAAATCCTCTGGCCTCTCATTCGGCGATCGCGCCTGCCTCGCGACGGCGCTGAAGCAAGGAATCCCGGCCATGACCGCGGATCGCTCCTGGAGCGGCCTGAAGGTCGCCGTGCGTGTTCAACTAATAAGATAGGCAGACCGGCGGTGCAGATGGTGGGCGCGACAGGGATCGAACCTGTGACCCCTACGATGTCAACGTAGTGCTCTCCCGCTGAGCTACGCGCCCGTCCCGTGGGGGCGAGTGCTATAGCGCCCGCGGATCGGGGCTGGCAAGGGTGCGCTCCGCCAGTAGAGCGGCTAATCCATTTTGGTTGACAAGATGACCGTATTGGTCTATATATGTCTCCTGTCATCCTTGCAGGAGAAACCGGTGAGCCGCGCACCTAAAAGAATTCACGGAGAGATCCCCGATACCGAACCGGTTCGCGTTCCCCCACCGCGGCGCAGGCGGAAATCCCTCCGCCACCATTTCTGCGACGGGATCGAGGCGGCGGTGAAGGGCGAGCCGGGGGTGGTTGTGGCCACCCGGCCGCGCAACATGCTGGGCCTGATGGTGCGCAATCTGGTGTGCCGCGCCGGCGAGGGGCGCTGCGACGCCGTCCGGCTGGTCGTTTTCTTCCTCGACGAGGCGGAGCGGCGCGGGGTCGCGGCCGAGCAGGCGGCGATGGACGATTCTCAGGGAGATTCCGCGCCGCTGTCGCTTCCGGAGCCCGAATTGGACTGGGACGAAAACGGCGCCTGGGATTCTTCGGGGCGCGAAACGCCCGATGAGGACCAGCGGCGCGAAGACGAAGCGAAAGAGGCGAAGACCGAGGCGCTGCGGGACGAGCTGAAGGGGATGATCGAGCGCCGGGTCGAAGCCGAGCGCATCAATACGGAGCGCAACGTCCGGCTCGAGATGGAGCGGGAAGGGCGAAACGCGATCGCGGAGAGACACACCGCCGAGGGCGCGCAATTCTCAGGGACTTTTCCGGGCGCTCGCGCCGACGCATTCTCAGGGAATATTCCGGGTGCATCACAGGCGGCGCCGATCTCAGGGAATTCGGCCCCGCCGCGAGACCCCCATGCCGGCAGCATCCGCATCGGGGGCCGGATCGTGGAGTCATAACCGACCGGGGAAGTTCGGATCAGCCTGCGCAGGAATGTTTTACCGCAAAGAACACAAAGAGCACAAAGAAGAAAGAAAAGTTGCGCGCCTTCGCGCGGTCATTCCCTTTGTGTTGCTTCTTACTCTTCGTGCTCTTTGTGGTTCAACAATAATTCTTGCTCATAACACAGCCATGGCGCCCGGGAAGGCCCGCGCGTTACGACCGCGGCTCGGCATGCGTCTTCTGGATGAAGCCGGCAACGGCGTCGTGGATCTCCTTCAGCGACTGCTGGTGCGCGTAGACCATGTGACCCGAGTTATAATAGTGATAGGAGATGTTGCCCGCGAGCGAAGCCGGGATGGGCAGGTGATGCATCTCATACCAGCCCTCGTAATAGGGCGTGGCGAGGTCGTAATAACCGCCATTCACCATCACCTTGAGATTGGGGTTCTGTTTCATCGCCGCGGCGATGTCGGGCATCACATTGGGCGTCGCGCCGAAGGAGAATTCCTGCCCCGGCTGCTTGTGCTTGAAGTCCCACCATTTGAAGACGTTGATCTCGGGATTGTAGCGCCTGCCCTGGCCGTAATTCAGCGTGTCGCGCACATAGGTATTGAATGCCGACACATAGGCCGAGCTGATTGCGGAGGATTGCGGATCGTAGTCGGATTCCTTGCTCAGAGGATCGAGCGAGGGACCGGAGAAGCGCGTGTCGAGGCGGCCCGTGGTCAGCCCGTTTGCGTCCTGCAAATTCTTTTCGAACTCGCCGCCTTCGATGCGGAGATTGGCTTTCAGGATGTACCAGACCGGAAGACCTGTCACTTCGTGCAGCCGCTCGGCGATCTGGGCGCGGCGCGGCGCCGGCAGCTCCGAGCCCGCGGTCAGGGCCTGCAGATAATCCGTCATCGCGAAATGTTCGACCGAATGCACGAAGGACACCAGATCGGCCGGTGGCTTGCCCGGCAGCTTGTGATGATACCAGGCCGTCGCCGCATAGGTCGGCAACGCGATCGCATAAGGCAGGTCCATGCCGGGATTGCCTTCGGCGCCATCGTCCGAAAGATCGAAGTTCAGAATCTGCGACAGCAGGATCACGCCGTTCAGATCGACGCTGTCGCCCGCGAGATCGTTGGCGACCACCGCCGAGCGCGGCGTGCCGTAGCTTTCGCCGAACAGATATTTGGGCGAGTTCCAGCGGTTGTACTTCGACAGGAACTCCTGGATGAAATTCGTGAAGGCCTTCGCGTCCTCGTCGACGCCGTAAAAGGCCTTTTCCTTGTCCTTGCCGGCGATGCGGCTGAAGCCGGTTCCCGGCGCATCGACGAAGACGAGATCGCTCGCGTCGAGCAGCGTCTGGTCATTGTCGACGATCTGATAGGGCGCGGCCGGGGTGTGCGTGTCGTCGGCGGTCACCACGCGCTTGGGGCCGAAGGCGCCCATATGCAGCCAGACGGTCGAGGAGCCGGGGCCGCCATTGTAGAGAAAGGTAATGGGACGATCCGCCGGGCTCGCGCCGCGCTTCGCATAGTAGACGAAGAACATCGAGGCCTCGGCGGAGGATTCGTCGGCCTTGGCATCGGGATTTTTCGATCCGCCATTCTGCGCGGAATCGTTCCAGTCCTCGGGATGCACGACAATGGTGCCCGCGGTCGCCTGGTAGGAAATACCGTTCACCGAGCCCTGCGTGACCGTTTCCTCCGACTTGAAGAACTTTCCGGAGAAGTCGGGTTTTGCGGCGTTGTCGGCGGGAGGCTTGTCGGCGCCCCAGGCGACCATTGCAGCAAGCACGACCGCCAGGGGCGCACCGAACAGCGCGGCGCGCTGCGCAAGACCATTCAGTTTCATTGGAAATACTCCCTTGACGCCGTCCCAGCCGAAGCGCGGAAAAAACCGGACCCGCACCCGTCATTCAACGTGCGCGGCCATCACGTTGCGGTGAGGCTTAGCATGTTCCGCGGCAAATGGCAGACGGGACGGGCTTTTCGTGCCCTGCGCGCAACGCGGAGGAGACCTTCCGAACGCGCGGGGGCCTGCCCTCCGGCACACTACGCCGCAGTCAGGCGTTCGATTTCCTGCACCAGTTCTCTGAGGTGGAAGGGCTTGGAGAGTATCTTGGCGCGCTTCGGCGCATTGGCCGAAGGGTGGAGCGCCACCGCGGCAAAACCGGTGATGAACATGATCTTGAGCTGCTCGTCCATCTCGGCCGCGCGTTTGGCGAGTTCGATGCCGTCGAGCCCGGGCATGACGATATCGGTCACCAGGAGATCGAAGCAGCCGCTTTGCAGACACGCAAAGGCCTGCTCGCCATCGCCGAAATCGGTCACCTCATGGCCGGCCTTGGCAAGCGCGCCGGCGAGGAAGCGCCGGAGCGACTCGTCGTCCTCGGCCAGTAATATGCGTGCCATGATTTTTCCTTCGACGGACAGCGACTATATCACGCGAATCACGGCTGTCCGCGTCCGATGAGGACAGGACTTGCCCATGGGGACGTTTTGATGATCGAGTTCGCCGTCAAAGGACACTGACCGGCGCATGAGACTGAACTCCGCGTCCCGCAGCCAACACGATCCCGTGCTCGAAAGCCTTTGCGCCGAGCCGGTACGTTTGCTGCGGCCGGCGCGGCAGACCCTGCCGTACGTTTTCGCCTCGCCGCATTCCGGCCGGCTCTATCCAGCGCGTTTCCTGGAGCGCAGCCGTCTCGGCCCTGTTGCACTCCGGCGTTCGGAAGATGCCTTCGTCGACGAGTTGTTCGCGCCCGCGGTCGATCTTGGTGCGCCGCTTCTGCTCGCGCGTTTCCCGCGCGCCTATCTCGATGCGAACCGCGCGCCGGCCGAGCTTGATGCGGCGATGTTCGAAGGCGCGCTGCCCTTTGCGGTCGACAAGGCAAGCCCGCGCGTACATGCGGGTCTCGGCATTATTCCGCGTGTGGTGCGCGAAGGCGTGGAGATCTATCGGGAAAAGCTCACGGCACAGGATGCCGAAGAGCGCATCTTTCATTTCTACCGCCCCTATCACGCCCAGCTCGAAAGGCTGGTGCTCGACACGCGGGCGCGTTTCGGACTGGCCGTCGTGGTGGATTGTCATTCCATGCCCTCGGCCGCCGCGGCGCCCGATATCGTCTTGGGCGATCGCCTGGGCCTCGCCGCCGCTCCCCAGCTCACCTATGCCGCCGAATGCGCATTTGCGGGGCAGGGTTTCACGGTGGCGCGCAACACGCCCTATGCCGGCGGTCATACCACGCAGCTTTACGGCCGGCCCGGCGGCGCGGTGCATGCCCTGCAGATCGAGATCAACCGCGCGCTCTATCTCGACGAAGAGCGGGTGGAACGCGGCATCCGGTTCGGAGAAATACGCCGGCGCGTGGCGGGCGCCTTGCGCGACCTCGTTGCGTTTCGGGGGCCCCAGACGCAGGACGTGGCGGCGAAGCTGGCGGCCGAATAAAAAAGGCCGCACCGAAAGCGGTGCGGCCAAGTTCAGGGAGGAAACGCCCAGGAAGGGCGGCGGTACCGCAGAAAGCTCCGCAACACCGCTCGGTGGGATAATGGCGCGCCGTATGTTGCGACGCAACAGAAATTTCGCTGCACCTGCGATAACAACACTTAATAGATATAGCCAAAGTTCGGTATTTATTGACCTACATCTTGTATGCGGCGCACAATCGGCCCACCGGGCCGCCGCCAAGATTCATGAAACCATAACGGCGCCGCAACATGGGTGTCGCGAAAGCCGGGCAGGCAGGATCGGGAACCGGCCAAAGCGATTCGTGCCGGTTGGTCAAGAGGTTGCGATGGCCGAAATCGCCTGGTCGCAAGGACGCCCGTCCCGCCTGCCCGAGGCGTGGTTGCGCACCGCACCACGCCGCCATCCTGCGCGCGGCGCGCCCCACGCGCCGCAGCAGGGTATGACCCGGCACCGGACCATCTTCATTTCCGATATCCATCTCGGCACCCGCGGCTGCAAGGCCGAGCTGCTGGCCGACTTCCTCGCCCGCAACAGCTGCGACACGCTGTTTCTGGTCGGCGACATTGTCGACGGCTGGCGGCTAAAGCGCCGCTGGTTCTGGCCCGAAGCACATAACCGCGTTCTCGAGGAATTGCTGCACAAGATCGATACCGGCACGCGGGTCATCTACGTCCCCGGCAACCACGACGAAGTTTTGCGCGCCTATTGCGGCCGGGTGATCGCCGGCGTGGAGCTGATGGAAGAGGCGGTCCACGAAACGGCCGACGGCCGGCGCCTCCTCGTCCTCCATGGCGACCGCTTCGATGCGGTGATCGCCTATGCCAAATGGCTCGCCCATCTGGGCGACGGAGCCTACACGCTTGCGCTTCATTTGAACGAGGTCTGCCACACAATCCGCCGCCGCCTGGGCCTCGAATACTGGTCGCTTTCGTCCTATCTCAAGCAGAAGGTCAAGAACGCGCTCGAATATATCTGCCGGTTCGAAGCGGCCGTGGCGCGCGACGTGAAGGCACGCGGCTTCGATGGCGTGGTCTGCGGCCATATCCATCACGCGGCGATCAAAACACTGGAAGGCGTGCTCTACATCAATGACGGCGACTGGGTTGAAAGCTGCACCGCGCTCGTTGAAGATATGCGCGGAAATCTGGAGATCCTTCACTGGGCCTCTGCCGCCGCCGCGCACGATCCGGTCGCCTTGGGCGCCGTCCGGGACGAACTTGTCGAGGCCGTTCCCGCCTGAGGCGGATTCCGTGACCGGGTTGCCGGTGCCCGGCCCTCAGCGTGTCGCGGCGGGCGCGCATCGGATTCTGATTTTCACCGATGCCTGGGCGCCTCAGGTCAACGGCGTCGTCCGCACCCTTGAAACGCTCGGCCGCGACCTTGAATCGCTCGGCTGCGAAGTCCGCTACGCCACGCCGGAAGGGCAGCTGACCGTCCCTCTTCCCACCTATCCCGAAATCCGCATGGCGCTGTTCCCGCGCCGCAGTCTCGCCAAGCTGATCGACGACTTCGTGCCCGACGCCATCCATATCGCAACGGAAGGCACGATCGGCCTTTCCGCGCGTGCCATCTGCCGGGCCCGCGGGCTGCCCTTCACCACTTCGTTTCACACGCGCTTTCCGGACTATGTGCATGCGCGCTTTCCGTTCATTTCCAGGGTGCTCGTCTATCGCTTCCTGCGCTGGTTCCACGCTCCGGCATCATCGGTGATGGTGGCGACGCCTTCACTGAAGGAGGAGCTCGAAGCGAACGGCTTTCGCAATGTGCGCATCTGGACGCGCGGCGTCGATATCGCCCAGTTCCGGCCGATGCCGGACGCCTCGCTGCCCTGGCCGCGGCCGATCTGGCTCTATGTCGGCCGCATCGCCGTCGAGAAGAATGTCGAAGCCTTCCTCGGTCTCGATCTTCCGGGCACCAAGGTGGTCATCGGCGATGGTCCCGCGCGCGCGACCCTCGCCCGCGCCTATCCCAACGTGCAATTTCTCGGACCCAAATCCGGTGAAGAACTCATCCGGCACTATGCGGCGAGCGACGTCTTTGTATTCCCGAGCCTGACCGACACGTTCGGCCTGGTGATGCTGGAAGCGCTGGCCTGCGGCGTGCCGGTTGCGGCCTTCCCCGTACAGGGTCCGCGCGATGTGGTCGGCGATGCGCCCGTGGCCGTGCTGGATACCGATCTCCGCAACGCCTGCCTCAAGGCGCTCGATATCCCCCGCGGAGCCGCGCGGACGTTCGCGCTCACCCGCTCCTGGCGCACCTGTACCGAACAGTTCCTCTCCAACCTTCCGGTCAAGGTCTACATTCCCGAACCGGCCGCCGCTCCACTGGAAGCGGAAACATCTGTCCAAACGCCGGGGCCCTTGCGCGCGGTGTCGTAGTAGTCTTCCTCTCGCCCACGCATGCGGCGGAGAGGGTTAGGGCGAGGGGGCTTGGCCGCCGCTCAAACCTCGAATATCAGCTTTCACGGCGAAGCGACCTTTCAACATCCGTCGCATGTCTGCACCCCTCAACCCAGCCCTCTCCCCCACTTCGCGGGGAGAGGGAGGGACGCTGGACCGGATTCGGAATGTCATCAGTTCAGAGCGCAGAGAAATGGGTTGAGGCACCTCGCCTGTTCAGAGGGAGGAAAGAGGCTTCACTACCGCGCGAGCGGCTGAAGCTTCTCTTCCCGAATATTTCTTCCTTGCCGCGGTCGTGCTCGGCTGGGCGGTGATGGTGGTCGCGCGGGGCAAGGATACGTCCTGGGATTTCCGCAACTATCATTGGTACATCCCCTACGCGTTTCTCAATCACCGCCTCGGCTTCGATATCGCCGTCGCCCATCAGGCGACCTATTACAACCCGTTCCTCGACACGCCGTTCTTTCTGCTTGCCACCCATGTCCAGGCCTGGCTCGCGCTCGGCACCCTCGGCGCAGTACAGGGCGCAAGCGTAATTCCGATATATTTTCTTTGCCGCTCGCTCCTGCGCGTCGAACCGCGCCGGGTCGCGGCCGCGATCCTCGCGCTCGTTTCGATGCTCGGAAGCCTCACCCTCTATCTCGCGGGCTCGACCTATTACGACAACGTGATGAGCCTGTTCGTGCTCTCGGGTCTCGCGCTCGTCATCACCAGGCGCGGGGAGCTGGCGACGGGGAGCCTCGCGCGCGGCGCACCGATTGCATTTCTCGCTGCCCTGCTCACGGGCGGCGCCGTGGGATTGAAACTGCCCGAAGCGCCTTTCGCACTCGGCTTCGCGGCGACGCTCGCCATTCTTCCCGGCGATGCGCGCCATCGCACGACCCGGCTTCTCGCGGGCGCGCTCGGCGGCGTCGCCGGATTTGTACTGTTCGATGGCTACTGGATGGCCGAGATGGCGCGCCTCACCGGCAATCCCATCTTCCCCTATTTCAACCAGTTCTTTCATTCCCCGCTTGCGCTCGCCGCCTCTTATCGCGATCTGCGCTTCATCCCGCGCACATTCGAACACCAGCTGCTGTTCCCGCTGCTCTTCTCCTTCGACTGGCGCGTCGCCGACGATCTGCCGTTCCACGACATCCGCGTCGGCGTCGCCTATGTGCTCGTGATCGCAAGCGCCCCGTTCCTGCTGATCGCGCGCCGTCGCGAGAACCCGCTCGTGGCGCCCGAGGTCGCGGCTGGGCTCATCGTATTTGCGGCCGTGTCCTACATCGCCTGGCTCAGGATGTTCGCAATCTATCGCTATATCCTGCTGCTCGAAATGCTGGCACCGCTCCTGATCGCCGGCGTCGTGGGACTATGGCCGGTTTCGGTGCGCGCACGCGTGCTGGTGGCCACGCTCATTCTTCTGTGGATACAGGGCTCCACCAAGGCGCTCGCACCGCCGCGCGCGCCCGTCACCGATCCTTATGTGCAGGTTTCGCTGCCGCCCATCCGGCATCCGGATCGCACCATGATCCTGATGACGGGCGAGGCCCCGCTTGGCTATCTCGTGCCCTCGCTGCCGCCGGAAATCCCCGTTCTGCGCATGGATGGCTGGCTGATCCAGCCGCAGGACGGGTCGCATCTGACCGCCGAGACCAAGAGGCGCGTCCAGGCGTTCCGGGGCGATCTCTATGTCATCGCCGATGCGGGCGAGATTCCGCGCAGCCGCAATGCACTGGCGGTCTATGGCCTTGCCATGCGCGACGCAGAATGCCGAAATATCGAAACGAATCTCGCGGGACCCTACCGTTTCTGTCCTCTTTTGCACATCGAAACGCCACGCCCATGAACAGCAGCCCGGCGCGCATCGCCGTCCTTGTTCCCTGTTACAACGAGGAAGCCGCCATCGGCCAGGTGGTGCGCGATTTCCGCGCCACGCTGCCGACGGCGATGATCTATGTCTACGACAACAATTCTTCCGATTTGACGGCGGAGCGCGCGCGCGAAGCGGGCGCGATCGTGCGCTACGAGGATCGGCGCGGCAAAGGCAATGTCGTCCGCCGCATGTTCGCCGATGTCGAGGCCGACATCTACGTATTGGTCGACGGCGATGATACTTACGATGCGGCGGCGGCACCGAGGCTCGCGCGCGCGCTGGTGGAAGGCGGCTATGACATCGTGTCGGGCCGCCGCGTGGCGGTCGGCGAGCATGCCTATCGGGCCGGCCATGTTCTCGGCAACCGGTTGCTCACCGGGCTCACCGCCACCATGTTCCATGTGAAGCTCGGCGATCTGCTGACCGGCTATCGCGTCATGTCGCGCCGCTTCGTGAAGTCCTTTCCCTTCACCGCCGAGGGGTTCGGCATCGAGACCGAACTCACCGTGCATGCGGTGCGCCTGCTGATGCCGATTGTCGAGATCGACACGCGCTACAAGGAACGGCCGGCGGGCTCGGTCAGCAAGCTCAGCACCTGGGGCGACGGATTCCGCATCCTGTTCACCATCGTCGGCCTCGTGCGCGAGGAACGGCCGCTGGTGTTTTTCACCGGCCTGTTTCTGATACTCGCGATCGTCTCGCTCACCATTGGCACGCCGGTGATCGTGGAGTATTTGCGCACCGGTCTCGTGCCGCGACTGCCGAGTGCCGTGCTCGCGACCGCGCTGATGTCGCTCGGCTTTCTGTCGCTCGCGAGCGGGCTCATTCTCGACACGGTGACGCGCGGACGCTGGGAGCTGAAGCGCACCGCTTATTTGCGCATGCCCGGGCCGCACGATCTCGAACTGCCATGAAGGCGCTGGCGGAGCGCGCAAGGCGCGTCCACGAAATCCTCTTCCTGCGCTTCGCCTTCATCGGCACGTGCGGCTTCCTGGTGAACTGGGTCGCGCTCTATCTCGCGCTGCAACTGGCGCGACTGGACAAATACAGCGGCTGGTTTGCGGCGTTTTTTGTGGCCGTGACCTTCACCTGGTGGGGCAACCGCACGCTCACCTTCCCCGACCGGGCGGCGACCCGCGGTCTGCTGCGCGAATGGTTCGCCTTTCTGGTGGGCAACAGCCTCGGCGCCGCCGGAAACTTCTGCGTTTATTTCCTGCTGGTAACATTCGCGCCTCGACCCTTCGGCAATCCGCTCCTCGCCATCGTGGCAGGCACCATCGTCGGACTAATGTTCAACTTCACCGTCTCGTCCCGCTTCATCTTCCGCGCGCCGGGTAAGTGATTTGAACTGTCGAAAATCGTAGCGAATGGCGAGTAGCCATTCGCCGTTCGCTACTCACTATTCGCCTTTTATCTCAACCGCACCAGCTCTTCGACAACCGAGGTGCCGGAGGGCGCGTCCATGTCGGTGCGGGTGGTTTCGGTGAGGCGTGTGAGCATCATGTAAAAGCCGCAGGTGACGATGATCTCCACGATCTCCCGCGGCGAGAAGTAGCGGGCCGCGCTTTTCACCGTTTCTTCGTCGGCGCGGACCTTCTCGATCACTTCCTGCGCGAACCGCAACAGAATCTTTTCGACATCGTTGAAGCAAGGATCGTCGAGCCGTCCGGCCTCGATCGCCGCGATTTGCTCTTTGCCGCACCCGATCGATTCTGCGACCGATACGTGCTGCACCCATTCATAGACGCCGCCCTCCATCTGCGACACGAGCAGGATCACCAGTTCGCGATGAACGGGCTTGAGCTTCTGGCGCCCGAGAATGGAACCGCCGAGCCGCATGCAGGGAACGAAATCGCAGGCGGCATTGGCGAGCATCTTCATGATGTTGAGCTTGCGCGGCAGGCGCGCAAAGGCTTCGCGGACTTCCTGGGGGGAATGAGCCAGGTCGGCATAAGGAATGAGGGGCATCGAACGCTCCCAGCCAGTTCTGTTTCCGCAGGATGACGCGATGCGCCGCCTTACGCAACGCGGCATTCCGTTCAGTTCCCCTGGTTCTCCGCGCCCAGCAGCGGATCGACGGTCACCGACTTAACAATAGCAAATATCCGCGCGCCCGGTTCCAGAGACAGCCGCGCCAGCGAGGCGCGCGTGATGCGGGATACGATTTTCACGTTCCCACACAGAAGGCCCACATCCGCATTTGCATCGCCGGCAGTATGGATCGCGATCACTTCCACCGGCAGGACATTGTTGGCGCTGATGGTCTGCGGCGGCACGAGCGCCAGCATTACATCGTCGGCCCGCAACCGCAGGCGAAGCGCCGCGCCAAGCGGCAGCGCCAGGCGCGGAACAAGCAGGACACCGCCATCGAAGGCGAGGGCAGTGAGGCCATCGGGGCGTTGCTCCGCGACCCGGGCGGAAAGGACCACCCCATGCGTGGGAACCAGCGCGCCGAGTTCCGGATCGGAAAGAAGATCGAACACGCTGCCCTGCGCCGCCACACGTCCATGGTTGAGCACGATCATTTCATCGGCCAGGCGCGAAACTTCGTCGACCGAATGGGTGACATAGATCATCGGCAGGCGCGCGCGGTCGTGCAGGCGTTCGAGCCAGGGAAGGATTTCGGCTTTCCGCGCCGCATCGAGCGCGGCCAGCGGCTCGTCGAGCAACAGCAGCTGGGGGGCGGCCAGGAGAGCCCGGCCGAGCGCCACCCGGCTCTTCTCGCCACCCGAAAGTCTGGCCGGCTTGCGCGGGAGCAGGGGTTCGAGCCCCAGAAGATCGACAATCTCGTTGAATCCGGCGTGGCCTCCACGCCGTCCCGTGCGGCGCCAGCCGAAGCGGAGATTGTCCGCGACGCTCAGATGCGGAAACAGCCGCGCATCCTGGAATACATAGCCGATGCGCCGGCGGCGCGCCGGAACAAATATTTGTGCCGTCGTTTCCAGCAATTTCTCGCCGTCAAGGACGATGCGTCCGTCCTCGGGCCGCAGCAGCCCGGCCATGGCGTTGACGATCATCGTCTTGCCCGCGCCCGACGGACCAAACAACGCCGTGATGCCAGGCCGTTCGACGTGAAAGTCCACGTCAAGCCGGAACGTGCCGAGGCGGTGGCGCAGAGCGACTTCGAGACTCATTGGGCAAGCGCCGCGCGCAGGCGTCGGTCGGCGATTCCGGCCAGTATCACGCCGAGAAGCGCCAAAAGGATGGAGAGCACCGCCAGCCGCGCTGCTTCGTCCTCCCCGCCCGGTTGCTGCAGGGCGCTGTAGATCGCGAGCGGTAAGGTGCGCGTCTCGCCGGGAATGTTGGAAACGAAAGTGATGATCGCGCCGAATTCACCCAGGCTCGCGGCGAAGGCGGTAATCGCGCCTGCGATGATTCCCGGAAGCGCGAGCGGCAAAGTGAGATTGATGAAACGATCGAGCGGACCGGCGCCAAGCGTCGCCGCCGCTTCCGCAAGCCCCGCATCCTGCGCCTGAAGGCCAAGCCGGATGGCGCGGTACTGGAACGGGAAGGTGATGAGACCCGCGGCGAGCGCCGCACCCGTCCAGCTGAAGGCGAAACGAATATGGAAATGGGATTCGAGCCACGCGCCCAGCGGTTCGCGCGGACCAAGAATGACAAGGAGCAGATAACCAACCACCACCGGGGGGAGTGCCAAAGGCAGGTGGAGTACGCCTTCGACCAGCGACCGCCCGAAAAAATTATATCGTGCGAGAAGGAGTGCGGCTGCCAACGCGAAAGGAAGCCCGCAAAGGACCGCCACCGCCGAAACCCGCAGGCTAAGGAGAAGGGCTTCGCTTTCGGCGGGGGTGAGCAATGCGATTCACGGCGTCGCGAAACCGTAGCGCGCGAAGATTGTGTGCGCGTCCGGGCTGCGAAGGAAATGATAGTAATCTTCCACGGGAGGCGTGTCTGCGCCCTTCACGATCGCGGCGGGATAGACAATTGGGGCATGTGTTGATTCCGGAAACACGCCGACGATCTTCACCTTCGCACTCACCCGCGCATCGGTGACATAGACGATTCCGAGCGGGGCGTCGCCGCGTTCGACGAGCGCCAGCGCGCCGCGGACGTCCTCGGCGCGGGCGAGCCGCGGCTCGATCAATTTCCAGGCGCCGAGGTGCTGAAGCGCTTCCTTTGCATAGATGCCGGCCGGCACGTGGTCGGGATCGCCAACGGCGAGGCGGCCATCGGCGCCCAGAAATTTTGGCCAGTCGAAACCGGAATCGATGCCCTGCGCCGAGACCGCCGCCTCCGCCGGCGCAATCAGTGCCAGCGCATTGCCGAGCAGCACCACCTGCGTGGCAATCAGGTGCTTCCGGACTAGGTAATCCATCCATTTGGTATCGGCCGAGATGAAAATCTGTGCCGGCGCGCCGGCCTCGATCTGGCGTGCCAGCGTGGATGAAGAGGCAAAGGACTCTGCAACCGCAACGCCTGCGCGCTGCGTGTAGGCGGCGTCGACATCCTGGAGCGCATTGGTGAGACTCGCCGCCGCATAGATCGTAATCTTGCCGGCGGCGACAGCAGCCGGAGCAAAGAGCAAAGTCGCGACCGCAAGAAAAATGGCGGCAATTTTCTGCATGGCGTTCCCCTCCATGGTTGGACTGATTATCACGGTTGCGTGCGCCGCTGTCACGCGATCCCGGCAGAAGGCCGGCGGCGCCACGGGGGTTACCGGCCTGGGCCGCTTTCTTCCGTCGGCAGCTGCTGCTCGTGGACTTCGCGGATGGCTTCCAGCACCGTCTCCGGATCCACAGTTCTTGTGAGTTCCTCGGCCTGGCGGTCGGGGCGGTTGCGGATCAACGGATCGTCGCGACGCAATTCCTCGATGAGCGCGATCAGCTTGGCCGTTTTCTGGTCGCTCAGGAGCGCCAGTTGCAGCATCAGCTGCTCGCGATGGTCGCCGAGCTTCTGCGCGCGGCGCTGCACGATGAGAATGACCACGGTCATGTAGACGGCGAACAGCGTCAGCAGCGCTTCGAGCACGGGGAAGGGGAGTACGTCGAATGCCTTCTTCCCCAGCAGGAGATTGCCGCCGGTCCAAACGACAACGACCAACGTTAGAACACCGGCCATCGCGGGACGGCCGAGCTGTGCCATTATAATTTCAAAAATGCGCTCCGCCCGTGTCGCCGAGCGGGCATGGGCCGCATGCAGCTTGGCGATCGCCTGTACGGTATCGTCTACTTGGCCGGGCAAGTCCTGATCCTCGGAGCGAGGTTTTGGCATGGTCCCTTCGTCTCGCGGTGCGAACCAGAACTAAGCCTTCGGAGTCTCGTTCGGTTCCCGGCCGGAACTCCACCCGCCGACGCGCGTTCGGTGCCCTTTCGCCTCTCCACAGGTTGCGACCGCGGCGCCCGCGAAGGTTCGCGGCGGCGAAAAGAGATTGGGGGTTCGTTCATGAACTCCGGGCCGTGGCGCGGGAACAGAGACGCAGGTCGCTCGTTTCCGATTGGTAACCGCCGAGACGGCGCCCCGCTCTTCGTATCGATAAGGGTACGGTCAGGCCTGAGAGAAAGTGGGCGTCGCTCGCGGTACTCATTTGTTTAGAAGCAAGCACGGCCGGGAACTGATGTCCCGGCCTTGTCGTTTTCATTTGGCAATCCAGTCAGGAGATGAGTTTCATGGACAAGAACAGAATCGAAGGCAACATGGACAAGGCAAAGGGCGACATCAAGGAAACTGCGGGAAAGCTGACCGGGAATGACCGCCTGCGCGCGGAAGGCGCGGCCGACAAGGCAAAAGGCGCCGTGAAGGACGCAGCCGGCAAGGCCGCGGACGCTGCGCGAGACGGCATCGACAAGGCGTCCGACGCGTTCCACGACTCGTCCAAGCATCACTAGCCGCAGCCGGGTGCTGGTGCCGCGCGCCGGGATAAAATCCCGGCGCGTTTCATTTGTACTTGCCGGGCCGGCGGCGATATCCGAGGAAAGAATTCCATGCGGCCCATTATGCTCATCGGCGTTTTGCTGATCGTT
Source organism: Rhizomicrobium sp. (assembly GCA_036272695.1). Classification (GTDB taxonomy): domain Bacteria; phylum Pseudomonadota; class Alphaproteobacteria; order Micropepsales; family Micropepsaceae; genus Rhizomicrobium. The sequence goes on from DATAYG010000183.1 coordinate 17,696, forward strand.
GTCGGCGCCGGTGCGCTGCTGTTCGGGCATTTCGAATATTCGGACACGAAGCCCGTGCTCAGGGCCGGACCGCTGCAGGTGAACGCCACCGAACAGCACAGCGTCGATATCCCGCTGATCGCCGGCATCGCCATTCTGATAGCCGGGGTCGGGCTTGTGATTGTGGGACAGCGTCGGGCTTGAACAACCCGCGGCGAGGACGCGTTATTCTTTATCGCAAAAACGGTGCTCTGTCATGGCGACGATTTCCCCCGCAGCGCTTGGGATGAATCGCATTGCCAGGCCACGCAGCGGATGACATCCTGCGCTGCGGAAACCGGCGGGAGGCCCGGCCATGCTCGGACTGCTCCTTATCATCGTCGTTATCGTCTTTCTGGTCGGCGGATTCAGCGGACGGTTCGGCGGCTACGGCTATGGCTACGGCCACCAGGGCATCGGATGTATCGGAACGATCCTGATCATCATCCTCGTGCTGATGCTGCTGCACCGCATCTGACGGGGCAAACCCTCGCGGCATTCGCTTGGTCTGACGCGTTCGCGAGGCGCCGCGTACCGCTCTCCGGCCATACATGCAGTTTGATCACGGCGGCGGAGAGATGTCGGAGAACAGCTGGTAGGCGGGTCTGCGGAGAAAGGCCGCGATCAGTGCCTGGGCGGAATTTGGAATCGCCGCCTTTCTGTCTATCCACTGGTTGATCGTATCGACGGGAACCGCGATTGCCTGAGACAGGCTGTCGACGTCTCCACCACCCGCGGCAAGTGCCTGCTTCAGATCGATAGCCCAGCGGTCGGCCTCCTCCCTCACCGGGAAAACCTTTCCGCCCGTCTCTCTTATCCAGAGCGTGACACGTCTCGAAAGATATCCGGAAATAATTCCCAGGAACGATACCAGGTATGGGCTCAGCTCGACGCCGCCATGCGCACCTGCCGAAGTCTGCGCGAGCGTCAGGGCTCCGGCTCCGGCAAACAGAAAGACCGCGAGCGCCACCGATGCCCCCAGGCCGATCCGGAACATGTACTGGCCCAGAGGATGCTCCGCGCACTCGAATACAAGTTCCCGCGTGAGCGCGATGAGGCTGCCAAGTATTCCCATCAGTATTGTAAGTACCAGAGTCAAAATGATGTTCGGCCACGCGACGAAATCGAACGGAATGCCTCCCAGCAGATCGTGATACCGGGCGAGATCGTCGGAAAGCTGCACGAATGAGTCCTTGTCGAACGGCGGCGAGGACGGGTGATCGCCCGACTTGTGGGCCTTTTCGTATGAGTCCTCCGCCCGCGTGACGATGGTTTGTTCCTGCTGTGCGTGGCTGTTTGCCTCCGAGTAATCTTCGGAAGCCTGCTCGAAATTGTTCAGGTCGTCCGAGAGGGTCTGCAGCGGTTTATTTGAAGCTGCCAGCGACGTTTTGACCGTCAGGTAAACGTGGCGTGCCGTATCAAGCGAATTCAGATAATCGTCGGGGCTGTCGGCCCGTTTCGTAAGGATTTGGATGTCCTGAAGCTCGCCGGCGGCCAGAGCGAACCGTTCGAGATCGGTAACCAGCCGAATGCGCGCCTGCCCGGCCTTGTTTCGGGCTTTATCGACCTGGCCGAGCGAGACAGTGAGATCGGATTCTACCGATTTGAGATAGTTGCGCCGGTCCGTCGCGAAAGTGCGGCGCGCGCTCAGCAAATTCACCTGATCGAGAACGTAGCCAACCGTGTAGGTCGTGTCGGCCGTGGCGCCACTCATTCTTGTCTGGAATTGTTGCGCCGCCATCGTGAAAAAAATGCCGGCAAAACACACCGCGAACCAGAAGATCAGCCAGCTTGCCCCGACAACGTTTCCTGCAAACCCGCTTATCCGTTGAGGAAGGCGGGAAAGGAAGGCTGAAATGCGGTTCAAATCCATGACGGCCACCGAATGGCGGGATGGCGCGACGCACCGACGAATTGCATGCGGGAGGGCGCGATCGGAATTCACAATTGTGCCCAAACAAAAATGGCCGTCCGTGACGGCCGTCACGCCGTCGTCACCCGAATTCTGGTTGTGTTCGATTGCATTCCGGTGCGCCGGCAGTTCGCGGCGAATGTCTGCCGGGCCAGTGAGCGCCGCCGGGGGACATGAAGAGCAGGGGATGAGTCGATGCCACGCGATTTTTTCTGCAGAGCGGCTGCCGACCGGATTTCCGCCTCGGGAAGCGTCATAACGGCTATCCAGGTGGCGCTTCGCAAAGCGGGCGCAAATGACCTCGCCCCCGACGGCGTGTTCGGCGGACAAACCCAATCGGCATTGAACGCTTTCCAGAATTCCTGCGGGCTTCCGGCTACGGGTACGGTCAACGATGACACCTGGACCAGGCTGATGGGCGTGCCCGAACCGGCAATCTTTACCCGGTGTCTCCAGGTCACCGCGTCTTTCGAGGGAACCGGCTTCTCGCACGTTGTCGGCAATTTCGATGGAGCGGGCATCACCTGGGGAATTATCGGATTTACGCTGCTGAACGGCGAACTTGGCAGTGTTCTCGGCCTCGTCGCGAAAGCAGATCCGGGCCTCCTCGAACGGGTGTTTGGCAAAGACGAAGCGACAGTCATGCAAATTTGCGCTCCCGCAACGTCGTCGGTGCAGAAACTCGAATGGGCAAACTCCATATCGGTCGGACGAACGAAAGATGGGATCGCCGAGCCGTGGAACGGCTATTTTATCGCTCTGGGTGAGATCGCCGCGGTCCAGCAGATCGAGATCGATAAGGCGCGTTCAACCTATTGGAGCATTGCACTCCGGGACAGTTCGGCACTCGGGATGACCGAAGAACTGGATTTCCTGTTGCTGTTCGACACGGCGGTCCAAAACGGGGGCCTGGGGTCCAAAGGGCGGCTTCAACGCGTCAAAGACGCATTTGCAACGCAGAAGCCCGCCACGGCCGAAGCGCGGCGAAGCATTGTTGCACAGGTCGTGGCTGATACGTCGTCGCCCACCTACAGTGCAGACGTGCTGAACCGCAAGAAGTCCATCGCCGAGGGCGCAGGACGGATTCACGGCGCCAGTTATCTGTTCTCCGATTGGGGATTGCTCGACGGCTATTCGCCAACAAATCCGCAGGCGTGAACCAGAGCTGTATCGCCCCTGCAGCGCGTAGTTGCTCATGCGGTGGCTGCTCTGTCGAAATGGATACAATCTGTCTCACGGATCATCGCACATGCAACATCCGTCGGTACGACAGCGCTTCGGCGATGTGGATGCGGTTGACGGTCTGGCTGCCGGCAAGATCGGCGATGGTGCGGGCGACCTTGAGGACGCGGTGATAGCCGCGCGCGGTCGGGCGCAGCGCGGAGGCGGCGTCGGACAGAAGATTCGTGCCCGCGGAGTCGGGTGCCGCCACGCGGTCGAGCATCTCGCCTTCCACTTCGGCGTTGGTGCGAAGATTGAAGCCGTCGTAACGCGCGTGCTGTAATTCACGGGCCCTGGCCACGCGGTCCGCCACGGTGTTTGTTCCTTCGGCAGGCGGCGGCAATGCAAGGTCCTGCGCGCTCACCCCCGCCACCTCGACATGAAGGTCGATGCGGTCGAGCAGCGGACCCGAAAGCCGCGCCTGATAGTCCGCGCCGCATTTCGGCGCGCGGCCGCAAGCCTGCCCCGGATCGCTCAAATATCCACAGCGGCATGGGTTCATCGCCGCTACAAGTTGGAATCGCGCCGGATATCGCACATGAGCATTGGCACGCGCGACAATGGCTTCACCCGACTCGAGCGGTTGACGGAGCGAATCCAATACGCCGCGTTGGAATTCCGGCAGCTCATCCAGAAATAACACGCCGGTGTGGGCAAGCGAGACTTCCCCGGGTTTCACGCGAATGCCGCCACCAACCAAAGCAGGCATGGATGCCGAATGATGCGGCGAACGGAATGGTCGGCGCCGCGAGATGGCGCCGTCGCGCAATTCGCCGGCAAGCGATTGAACCATGGAAATTTCCAACGCTTCCGGGATTGTAGGGTAAACGCACCTTTGATTCCTTGAGGAGGCTACCTATCCGATCTACAGACGCTCATGGTACAACGATAAGAGATTCGCATTACAATGATTGTGGCTAATTCTTCGTGTTACGACGATGCTCATAAATACGCGCCGTTACGTGCCTTTCCAGCTCCTCACGAGCACCAACGCAAGAGTCTGCCTCGCGCTGGTTCGCCTGTCCTCGGCGGCCTCGAACGAAAATATCAGGAGACCTTGGGAAAGAAAAAACAGCTGCAAGAAGCCGAATACGAGTGGCAGGGATTTGACGGCTTCGAGCTTGCCGAAAAGCGCTATGCGGAACTTCTCACACGGGTTAATTCAGACTTGTTGATGCTCGAAAACTCAATCCGCATGTTTGATCCGGATTGGACGCGAAAACGCCTAATGGCGCCGAGGGTCAAAAGGACCAGTCGTCTGCTGCCAAGAAATGCATTCAAGATAGCCCTCGTCAAGGTTATGCGGGCAGCCAAAGAACCACTAACGGTTCGCGAGATCACGGCACTCATCGCGCGCAATCTCGATTTGCCCATGCATCGCCGCGATCAACGACAGAGAGTCTGGAACATGGCTTACAATGCTCTCCGGAGCAGCCACAAGAAAGGTCATGTCGAATGTTCGGACTGCTCGCCAGCTAAATGGTTCGCCGTGGCGCCGAGAAGCCACTGAAGGGGACGTTTAGGCCGACGACGATGAAGCATTTGGGTGGTTATGAGGTGCTGACGGAAGGATTCCCGCTTTTGAGATAAGCTGGCCACCAGAGAACTCGTCCGATTGCCCTCGGTATTAAATGGACTGGGAAGTTTTTGAATCAGCTCGGCTTCAATCTTCTGGACCTCGCCGACAGCTTCGCATATGCGAAAGCCCACCAGGGCGTTGATGACTAACCATTCGGAAAGTCGACCCTCCCATACGGGAAGGTTCAGATCATCTTTATCCCACAGAAGCGAATCGCAGAATTGAAGAGCCAGTAGATTTTGTCGCACCCCGGAATCCCTCACGTCGCCGCACAGATGGGTGACGGCGCGGGAACGCATCGCAACGCTCAGGCCCGTATAAACGTGCTGACAATCTCTTAAGCTCCACTTACGTAGCTCGTGGGTGTCTGGGAGCTGAGCCCGTGATAGTAATGTGCTAATGTTTCGCAAGAAAATGACGTACACTCCGACCGTGTTGCGGACCTGCGTGGCCGCACCGAGGAAGCTACCGGCCGTGAAAAACTTAAACCTCTCGCGTCGCAACCAGTGCTTCGCATCGTCATTCAGATCGTCGTAATTCACCTGACGGCCTCCTTTGCCATGCCCCTGCGTGTCTGGACCGCCTAGACGACCTGATTGCCCGCATCAATGCGTTGAATCTTTCGCCTGTCGTAAGGTGGCTATGTTGAGTTCTCCAAGCGCGTTCCTTAACGAACGACTCGGCTAGGGTGGGATGACTGGTTCGATGATAAATGCCCCGTGACGTGCGTTTTAGTCCGGAGAAGAACGATTCTGCCGTGTTGGTATTTGCCTCGCCTGTTGCGAAACACAATGTATGGTTGACGACGAGATGGTCTTTTACGTCCCACGCGATACCATCGTAAATGCTTGACTTATCTGTGAAAAGAATGGTGTCCCTGCTGGTGTTAGATTGTATGAAGGCGAGCGAATCGATTTCAGCGTCCGCAACAGCTGCGAACACTCGTCCACCACGGCCGCGTTGTATTACGACGGTAACGCTTTTCTTGGAGGGACCAAGTTCCTTGTATTCCCAGGGGTTCCTTTTGAGTCTGTTTGGGTTAGATGAATCTAGCTCGACACGGAGGTTTTTAGGCCGCTTGTAACCACCTATCCAACAAGTGTCAGCTTCTACCTCTCCTTCGAACCGCGCATCTGGTCGATCCAGATGCATCTCCATAACGTCGCGCAGCTTTCGGTTCATCATCATCGCCGACGTATAGTCACATTTGAGCCAACTGAAGATTTCGAGAGCGGACCTTCCTTTATTGGCAAGTGCGAAGAGGGCTATACCCAACAGAAGGTCGCGGTAAGGCAATTTTCGATAACGGAATGCCGTGCTTGAGGTGGGGGTGAACTGCTTGTCGCACCGCTTGCACTTGAAAATGGTCCGGCAGATCGAACGGTCCGCATTCCAACGTTTAAATATGTAGACCGCGTCGCAATTGCATCCGGGACACACAGGCTTTCCGCCTGTATCCGCATAGCTCAGTTCCGTGAAGCGCTGGAACGCTTGGTCTTCGTTCATGGCTGCGATTTCTCGGATGTCGAGCGTATGCGTGCATTTTGAGCGTAATGGGCTTTGGGGGCGCTTGCCGCCATTGCCTGGCTCGTCCCCCCAGTAAACCGGCAGGGGTTTCCTCTGGGGTACTGTCGCGATGCCCCTTGTCATCGGTCTGACACCGCGTGCGTTACGAACCCTTGATGGGCAGGACGGGTCGAAGAGCGCCGGAGCACGTAAACGCCAGCGATCTGTTCAACGCTTGGATTTCTCGCCTTCGCCCGGTCCAAAACCGCTCTTCCGCCTCAATCGAACCGTGGGAAACACAGTTCACGCATCCAGTAGTGGCGGCAAATAGCCTCTGTAACAACGGCTGTCAAGTGGTTTTGTAGCCAAATATGATGGCTAACGCCGCCTGAAACGAGTGCAGACTCGCGGCCGAGTAGACGCAATAGGTGGTATACGCAATCCTCGGAGCCCCTGAATGGGCCGAAAAAACCTCCCGAACCCGGAACGCCGGGTGAAGATTTCGCCAGTGGCGTCGTTCCCCTCGGAGGCGCTGGAGGAAGCCGGGGGCGAGATTTTCATGCGGCCCCAGGGCGGCCCCGAGCCGCCGAGAACCACACCAGCAGAGCTTGCCATGCAAGAAATTGGAAAAACGATCCTGCGAATGGAAATGAAGCGAGCCGGGGTAAGCTACGCCGGCCTCGCCGAGCGCCTCGTCAAAATGGGAATGCCGGAGAACGAGCCAAACGTGCGAAATAAAGTGGCGCGGGGAAAGTTCTCGATGGCCTATTTTTTGGCGTGTCTGCGGGCGTTGGGGACGAAGACGATTAGCGTGGATATAGAGGTGCCGAGGGCCGAGGCGATTTTGGCCGAGGTTGAAAGCGGTAAACCGGGATGACGGCTGACCGACGCGCCCGTTTCGCCGTTCCCTCAGCTTCTATCTTCTCTCCTGGCGCCCGAAGGGCGCTGGCGAGCTTCGGCGTAGAGTCTGTCTATTTTTCTCGCGCAGACGGCTCGAACTCCTGCGCTTCCGCGAGAGCAATCGCGAACGCTTTGATCGCATCGATTGGCTCGCCGCGGGCATGAACAGGCTGTGAGGTTCGCTAATCCCTCAATGGGACCCGGCGGCCGGCGGCGTCTGCCGTTGCGGTCTAGATACCCCGGCGCTTGACGGGTCGCGTCGTCCCGAACATAAGCCAAAAAGCCTCATACAGCGGCTTTAGAGTTTCCTTGCTGACGTGTTCCAGAACCAATTCCGGCAAGCGCGCTCGGTCGCGCCAAGCCGGTCGAGTGGCGGTGCCATATTCACTCGGAACGAACGCCCCCTTCATTCGCAGAAGGGTGACGAACACAACCCACGGCTCTTCTAGACCATATTCCTTGAGCCGCGTCATTCCGTTGACCCCCATCTCGCCAACCCCGTCTTCGAATTCGCCTGACCAGACAACCAACCTGTCATTGCCTTGAACGTTCATGACGCCTCCTATTGTCCAAACGGCGTCAATGCGTCCAGTGCGATGAGTTAGAGTGTAGCTGGAGACCATGCTTTGCTCATTCATCGATGTATGGAATAGAAATCCTTCTAAAGTTGGAAACCCAAAAAATCCGGCAGTCACGCGTACCGGTAGGATCGTGTTTTCTCGCGCCAGCGAGAGGGCGCGACGTTCGCGAAGTAGAGTCAAAGGCATTATTGAAAGGACGGCAGTAGGGAAACGCTCCATGACGAACGGTAAATCACCGCCATTTGCGCTCGCTACAGCCTCTTCATGGAATTGACGCAAGCGCAGTGGCAAAGCCTCTGATTCTGTGAAGGCTTGCCGCAATTCCTGAACATCCATTTCGTATTTTCCCTTACTATTCCGGGTATAGAACTTTCCACTTTTCCCGAATCGAACCCGATGAGGAGCGACCAGACTCGCCGGAACTCGCAGTACGAGTCCACTCCGACCGTTGGCCAATGGAACTGCCCGCATTCTCACGACAAGGCGTGGTTCGGCTCCGTCGCGAACTATATTCTCAAGCCGCAGTTGTGTGGCATCCGCGTCGGTTAGCTCAATGCCCGGTACACCACTCGCGACTCCACCCCTATCCTCAACGCCATAGATCAGATCACCGCCTTGCGCATTCGCCAGCGAAGTCACATCGGCAAGGAATTCTTTCTTAGCGTCATCGGTGCCGCCGGGTAAGTCGCGCTTGAATTCTAAATCGCGCCTCTCACTGACGCTGTTTGCTACAAGTGATGCAAAATCCTCTTCACTCAGGTCCGCTAAGGGCCGACTCAACATTTTTTCATTCCACTCGAATTAGGGTGCCCGGAGTGCGAGCAATTGCAGACTTCCGTTTTTCTGCGGCTTTTTTCTCCAACTCTGCTAGTTCCGTTTTCCACACTTCGGTGCCGCGCAAAAATGGTTCGGGAGATATAATATCCGTCAAGCCCCACACTATCCTTATTTCAGCCTGTGGGTCATCCCTATGGCTTGGATGAATTGGATGGGTGACAACGCCCCGCGTGAGCGTGCCGCCGCGTGTGCGTTGGACCATCACAACTTCATAGATTTGGGGGTCTACCCGTCTGCGTAGTGCATAGGATGGACTCCGCGACTAGCGAACAAGTGCATCAGTGGCGCATTGTCTTTAATCATCTGCGCTGTAACCCGCCGGAACAAAGGCTTTAGCACGCCCTGTCCAACGGACAGTTCCGATGAATCGTTAGAACAGTAATATGCTGTTGCCCACAGTTTTTTAGACCGCAATATGCCAATCAAACCTGCCGCCGTCGTGTAATGGAATAGTGCGTCTTCGCATGCCTCTTCCGTATATGGCGGCGAGATGTGACTCGGAAAATCGTTCATCGGTTTGCCTCAGTCTTTTCCTGTTGCAGGTTCCTGCCAAACTGACGCTCTAGAGCATCGGACTGTCATTAGGAATCCCGGGGGGGATTCCCTTGGGGTGGCAAATCATGATTCACCGTTGTCGGAGGTGGACCATGGGCAAGCCGTACTCCCTGGATTTGCGAGAGCGGATCATCGGATTTGTTG
>DATAYG010000184.1:0-3025 GCA_036272695.1 Rhizomicrobium sp.
CAGCATCATGGGTGTGCATTCCATCCTCGCAGCGTTCCACGCCACGCCAGCCTGAGCCGTCGTCATCCACATCCGTTGCCGCGCCTCTCGTGTCAGACCACAAACAGTTGGCTTTCCTCACAGCCTGGAAAGCGGGGACCCAGCCGTGCAGTCTATCCGAAGAGAGTAGCGCTCCGGGTCCCTGCTTTCGCGGGGGTGACAAATATATTTTGCGCGTCAAGCCCGCCGGGCGGCGAAGAACGCTCTCAGCAGGCCCGCGCTTTCCTCGGCGCGATCGCCCGAGCCGACAAGCGGGCGGTGATGGCAGGTGGGCTGGTCGAAGAAACGGGGGCCGTGCAGCACCGCCCCGCCTTTGGGATCGGAGGCCGCGAACACGAGGCGCGCCACGCGCGCAAGGCTCGCGGCACCGGCGCACATCGCGCAGGGCTCGAGCGTCACATAGAGGCTCGTGCCCGTCAGCCTTTCATTGGCAAGCTTCGCAGCGCCGGCGCGCAGCACCAGCATCTCCGCATGGGCGGTCGGATCGCGCCGCTCGACGATGCGATTGCCGTCCTGCGCCAGTACCTGCCCGTCCGCTCCCACAAGCGCGGCACCGACCGGCACCTCGCCGCGCTCGCCGGCCGCCCGCGCCTCCGCGAGAGCCAGCGCCATGGGATCGGTTTCGCTCATCGCAATCCCTGTGCTACTCGCGTTGCCAGCTGGCAAGTCCGGCGCGGCGTTTGCCGCCACCTTCCTCACAACGGGTCGATGCCGTGCCTGAAAATGCTCCCGAAGGCGAGCGCATCGCCAAGCTGATCGCGCGGGCGGGAATCTGTTCGCGACGCGACGCGGAGAAGCTGATCGCCGAGGGCCGCGTCGCGCTCGACGGCGAAAAGGTCAAAGAGCCCGGCACGCGCGTCGGCCCGCATCAGGTCATTTCCGTGGACGGCAAACCGCTCGGCGAGCCCGAGCGGACGCGGCTTTGGCGCTATCACAAGCCCACCGGGCTCGTGACGACGCATCGCGATCCCGAAGGCCGGCCGACGGTCTTCGAGAAACTGCCCAAATCCATGCCGCGCGTGGTTTCGGTCGGGCGCCTCGACGTGAATTCCGAGGGCCTGCTGCTGCTCACCAATGACGGCGCTCTCGCCCGCAAGCTCGAACTGCCCGCCGCCGGCTGGACGAGAGCATACCGCGTGCGCCTGTTCGGGAAGGTGTCGCAAGCCGATCTCGACCGCCTCGCCGAAGGTGTGCGGATCGAGGGCGTGAATTACGGCCCGGTGATCGCCGATCTCGAACGCAGCAAGGGCATGTATGCCTGGGCGATGGTGCAGATCAAGGAAGGCAAGAACCGCGAGGTGAAGCGGCTGATGGAATATCTGGGCCTCAGAGTCGCCCGCCTCATCCGCGTCCGCTTCGGCCCGTTCCATCTCGGCCAGCTGGAGCCGGGGAATGTCGATGAGATACCGGCGAAACTGTGGAAGGCGGAGCTGGGGGAGCAGAAGCCGGAACCCGGAACGCGAAAGAAATAGTACCCAAACAAACACACACGTCATCGCCGGGCTTGTCCCGGCGACCCATGAACACGAGCCCCTCCGGAGAATTCCGTGTTCATGGATGGCCGGGACAACGGCCCGGCCAAGACGCCACTGGCGTGGGCAGCCACTGCTGCTGCTAATACCATCCCCTTGAGGGAGGGTTAGTTACATCACTTCGGCGGATTGGCGAGCAGATAGGGAAGACCGTTGTTTATATTGGGGTTCTCGCCCCACATCGATGGATCGAATCCTGCAGGCAGACCGGACTTGAGCTGCTTTGTCGTCACACCGTCGATGCCGGAAACATTTCCTTCGCCGGTTCCCTCGTCCGTTCCGCTGGTTGTGGTATCCCAATAGCAATTTGCGGCTCCGTTTACGGCATTATAGTATCCCACGAACCCTCCAAATGGATTTCCACCACCTTTGACAGCTCCTATCGAATAGGAAGTTGAAACGCCACCATAATCATCAGTGCCAACCAATCCTCCGGCTGCGGAATACCCCCCTCGCCGCAGAGTTGCTTGTTGTTTTACCCAATGCATAAGTATTAATTGCTACACCATATTCATTGAACCCTACGAGCCCGCCAGCTTGGCCGCCAATGACCTCACCAGTGGCAAAGGATTCCTGGACAACGCCGCCTCCCTCCTCTCCGTCGTTAGTACCCACCAGACCTCCCGCACTAAAGGATCCCTTTGTCTTGCCCGTCGCGTATGAATTCGAAATGGTGCCATCATTGAATCCAGCCAGCCCGCCGGCCTCCCCCGCATGGCCCACGCCGGCAACCTCACCTGTAGCGTGTGAATTTGAAATATTTCCCCCGCTGTTGCTTCCTGCAAGCCCTCCGGACGACGCTCCCACGACGCGCGCGGTTGCGGAGGACAACGAAATCACGCCGCCATTTAATCCGACGAGACCGCCAGCTCCCGTATGTTTTGACGAAATAACACCTGATACCGAATCCTGCAACAATGTTCCAAAATTCGTACCAACAATTCCGCCGACCTCGGAAGAGCCGGTCACGGAGTAATTCACGCCTTCCATTCTCAACCCTGCGACGGTGCCGGTGGTACTGATTTCGACGAGCAGTCCAATACTAGCTCGACCACCAAAATAGTCTATGGAAAGGTTTGAAATCGAGTTCCCAAGACCCTGGATATCTCCCTTCAATGGCGTCGTGATAGGTGACTGATGGTAAGTACCATCTTGTGATGCATCGTAGTTATTGGCCAACGCGTAACGACCAGATGGATTTGCGGCAATGACACCAGCGAGTGATTTGACACTATTGACCATGGTGTAGGCGGCGCCGTTGATCGATAGGCTGTCGGAGAGCTTCTTGAACGTCACATGCCCTATGGTGGAGAAGGAGAGTTCGCCGCCGCTGCCGCCGTCATTGGTGAGGATGGAGAGGCCGCTTGCGCCTCTTACCGTGACCGACGCGGTGACGGAGATAGACTGATATGCATCCAGCGTCAGCGCATTGGCCGACCAGCCGAGCTTCGCGG
>DATAYG010000185.1:0-1916 GCA_036272695.1 Rhizomicrobium sp.
TGCGCGCACCGGCACCGAGTTCGCCGTGTCCCGCAATCCGGTCCAGTTCTCGGCAATCACAATGCTGTTCGTCGGCCGCCGCGGGTCGTACCGCACCGAGCAGGGAAACGAAAGCCGGCACTCATAGATGTTCACGCTGTCCTTCAGGTGTGTCACATCCTGCGAGCACTCGTAAACCACGCCGGAAATCTCATATTTGTAAAGGATAAGCTGCATCCCGTCCGCTCGCCCGCACTCATGCGCCGTCAAATCCGAGACGTCCAGAATGGTCCCATCCATAATTCGCCCCGACTTGACCAGGTACTGCCGCCGCAGTCGCTCCAGCTCCTCTTCCGTGGGCTTTTTCCGCATCTTGGACCACGCAATCACCCCGCCAACACATAGACCGGCGGCAGCCAGAGCTCCGAGCACTTGAGGTTCGCGCAACGAGAAGCCGTTCATTCTTTCACCTAATTAAGGCCTGAGGGATAGTTGCAGCATACGCTATTCCTGTTCCAATTTCGCTAACGAAATTCGCCGCTCTTTTCGGGCCTTTCCCGATATTTTCCACAACCCCGTCCGCAGGCGTATTCTGGTGTGCATTCCGAGCCGCCCTCTCATGCTCACCCGGAAAAAACCCACCCCGAGAGGAGAAATCCCATGCAATGCCCATCCTGCCGCCAGGAAACCTCTGGCGCATTCTGCAGCTTTTGCGGAGCCACGCTCGCCGCCGCACCCGCCGGTGCTGGCGCTCCCTCAATCCCAGTGACGAACGCCGGCAGCGGACTGTCCGACAATGCCGCTGCCGCCATCGCCTACCTCACCATCATCCCCTCCATCATCTTCCTCGTCCTCGATCCCTATAAGAGGATACGGCTGGTCCGCTTCCACTCGATCCAGAACATCGCCCTGGCCGTCGTCTGGGTGGCTGTCTGGATCGCGCTCATGATCATCCACATCGCCTTGCACTTCATTCCGTTCATCGGAATCCTCTTTCTGTTAGTCGATATGCTGGTCGCGGTCGGGTTCTTCGTTGCCTGGCTGATGGCGATCATCAAGGCCAGCAAAGGGGAATTTTTCAAACTGCCCATCATCGGAAACTTCGCCGAAAAACAATCAAACGTCTAGAAGATTCCTTGAAAGGCAGCAGACTCGGGCTCGCGATCGATCCAGGGACGGGCCCCAGCCCGTCCATGTCCATTCGTACGCGATATACTTGAGAAAGAATGTCGAAGCGTAAGACTCCTCTGGACGCCGCCTCTGGCGGCCTTTCTCTTTCCGAATCTCACAAACGCATCCGCTCCACCACTGTGGTCTGCGTCCGCCGCAATAACAGCGTGGTCATGGCCGCCGACGGCCAGGTCACGCTTGGCGAATCGGTTATTAAGCACTCCGCGCGCAAAATCCGCCGCCTTTACCAGGACAAAATCCTCGCCGGATTCGCCGGTTCTACCGCCGACGCCTTTTCCCTCTTCAGCCGCTTCGAAGGCAAACTGGAGCAGTATGCCGGGAACCTCGGCCGCTCCGCCGTTGAGCTCGCCAAAGAGTGGCGAACCGACAAGATGCTCCGCAATCTCGAAGCGCTACTCATCGTCTCCGACCCCCAATCGACCTTTTTATTGAGCGGCTCCGGCGACGTCATCGAACCCGACGAGGGCATCGCCGCCATCGGCAGCGGAGGCTCCTTCGCGCTCGCCGCCGCCCGCGCTCTGCTCCAGAACACCGACTTGTCCGCCCGCGAGATCGCCGAAAAGTCCCTGCGCATCGCCGGACAAATCTGCATTTATACCAACGACCAGATCACCATCGAAGAGCTGCACGGCCAGCATCCATAACCGGCGCAGCCGCACGCCGGCCCAAAGGAGGCCGGCAAACATGGCCATTTACTTACCTGGAACCGCTGAAGATCAGGAACTCGCCCTGGAAGAACTCACGCC
>DATAYG010000186.1:0-8910 GCA_036272695.1 Rhizomicrobium sp.
GGCCTCGGTGATGCTCACGGCCGCCGGCTGCGAACTATGCACGGAACCTCTGACGAATTGGGTGAGCGCCTGCTCGATGACTTCGGGCTCGAGCTTTCCGTCGCGACCGGGAAGTGGCGTAAGTTTCGCGCCATGGGTGAAGAATTCCGGCGCTCCGCATTCGTCGGTGACGATATGTGCCGCCGCATGACAGAGGATCGCGCCATGCGATGGCACGATCGTGGCCAGAGCCAGGGCATTGGCAGCCGTGCCGCTGAGGACGGGAAAGACCGCAAGCGGCCGCTCGAAGACGCGGCTCATCTCCACGGAAAGCCGGGCGGTCAGCGCGTCGTCGCCGTAGGACGGCACGGCGTCGACATTCGTTGCCCGAAACGCCTCCAGCATTTCCGGAGCCGCGCCCCAGACATTGTCGCTCGTAAAATTCATCCCGTGACTTCCCTGACGGCCCGCATTACCACTTCCGCGGGCGCGGGGGTTTTCGGCTAGACTGGCGCCGGTAAGCAATACGGCAGGAATTCCCGATGGCGGAGATCACCCGCAGGCAGCCCGCGCGCTCCGCGCTCGAGTTGATCGGCAACACGCCCATGGTTGAGCTGACGCGGTTCGACACCGGCCCGTGCCGGCTGTTCGCGAAGCTCGAAAACCAGAATCCCGGCGGCTCAATCAAGGACCGCATCGGGCTTTCCATGATCGAGGCGGCCGAGCGCGAGGGCCGGATCAAACCGGGTGACACGATCATCGAAGCGACGGCCGGCAATACCGGTCTCGGCCTCGCGCAGGCGGGTGTGCTTAAGGGCTATCACGTGCTTCTCGTCGTGCCCGACAAGATGGCGCGCGAGAAAATCCAGCATCTGCGCGCGCTCGGCGCGGAAGTCCGAATGACGCGTTCCGACGTGGGGAAGGGGCATCCCGACTATTACCAGGACGTGGCGGAGCGCCTCGCCGGCGAAACTGGCGCCTGGTACGTCAACCAGTTCGCCAATCCCGCCAATCCCAGGGCGCATGAGGAAACAACCGGTCCCGAAATCTGGGAACAGATGGATCACGATCTGCAGGCCATCGTCATCGGCGTCGGCTCGGGCGGTACGCTGACGGGCATCGGCCGCTTCCTGCGCAGCGTAGCGCCCGATATTCAGATCGTGCTCGCAGATCCCGAAGGATCAATTCTCGCGCCCTATGTGCGCACCGGAGAAATCGTGCAGGCGGGAAGTTGGGCAGCGGAAGGCATCGGCGAGGATTTCATACCCTCGAACGCCGACATGTCTCTTGTTTCCCGCGCCTATTCCATCTCGGACCGTGAGGCAGTCGAAGCGGCCCGCATGCTGCTCGCAAAGGAAGGCATTCTCGCCGGTTCGTCCTCGGGCACGCTGCTGGCCGCGGCGCTGAAATATTGCCGCGAGCAGACGACGCCGCAACGGGTGGTCACGCTTATCCCCGACAGCGGCAACAAATATTTGTCCAAGATTTACAATGATATCTGGGTTCTGGAGCAGGGGCTTGCCGACCGCGAACTGCATGGCGATCTGCGCGACCTCATCGCGCGGCGCTTCGACCGCGGCGGCACGGTGACCGTCGGCCCGTCGGACACATTGCTCATCGCGTATAACCGCATGCGCGATGCCGATGTGTCGCAATTGCCGGTGATCGAACACAACACTGTCGTAGGCATCCTGGACGAGAGCGACATTCTGGCGTTTGTCGAAGGCGAAGATGCCGATCGCGCCGAGCGCTTCCGTGCGCGTGTCGATGCGGCGATGACGCGCGATCTTCATACGATGCAGGTATCGGAAAGGCTCGATGCGTTGCGGCGCCTGTTTGAGCGCAACGAAGTGGCTATCGTACTCGACGGGCCGAAATTCGTCGGGCTCATCACCCGGGTCGATCTCCTCAATCATCTGCGGCGGAGTCCATGACGGCAAGACGCAACCGGCTAGCCTTCTCCACGCGCACGATCCATGGCGGGCAGCATCACGATCCGACGACGGGCGCCGTGATGGTGCCGATCTACGCGACCTCCACTTATGCGCAGGAAAGTCCGGGTGTGCATAAGGGCTATGACTATGCGCGCAGCGAGAATCCCACGCGCGCAGCCTTCGAGCGCTGCATCGCCGATCTGGAAACCGGTACCACCGGTTTCGCCTTCGCGTCCGGACTCGCCGCCATCGCCACTGTGCTCGACCTGCTCGAAACGGGCAGCCATGTGGTGGCGAGCGACGATCTCTATGGCGGCTCGTTCCGTTTGTTCGAGCGCGTGCGCCGGCGCTCCGCGGGGCTGAGCTTCAGCTTCGTCGATATGAGCGATCCCTCGGCGATCGAAACCGCGCTGCTGCCGAGCACCAAATTGGTCTGGGTGGAAACACCGACCAATCCTCTGCTGCGGCTCGCAGATCTCGAAGCGATTGCGCGCCTCACACGGCGCAGAGATATTCTCGCCGCCGCGGATAATACGTTTGCGAGCCCGTATGTACAGCGGCCGCTCGAACTCGGTTTCGATATCGTCGTTCATTCGACGACCAAATATCTGAACGGCCATTCCGACATCGTGGGCGGCGTTGCCGTAGTGGGCGAGAATCCCGAACTCGCCGAGCGTCTGAAATTTCTTCAGAACGCGGTGGGCGCCATTCAGGGACCGTTCGACAGTTTCCTGGCGCTGCGCGGCGTGAAAACGCTGGCGCTGCGCATGGAACGCCACTGCGCGAACGCACTGGAAATTGCCCGCTGGCTGGAGGCGCGCGGCGATGTCGCGCGCGTGATCTATCCGGGCTTGGAAAGCCACCCGCAACATGCGCTGGCGAGGCAACAGATGAGGGCGTCCGGCGGCATCGTAACGGTCGTGCTGAAACGCGATCTCGCCGGCACGCGGCGGTTTCTCGAACGCTGCCGGCTCTTTACGCTTGCCGAAAGCCTCGGCGGCGTGGAAAGCCTGATCGAGCATCCCGCAATTATGACCCACGCGTCCTTGCCGGCAGAGCTACGTGAGAAATCCGGCATCTCCGATTCTCTCGTTCGCCTCTCCTGCGGCATCGAGGACGCCGACGATCTGATCGCCGATCTGGAGCAGGCACTCGGAGGGTAGCCGGGGTTTGCCGGAAGCGCCGTTTTCCGCAACACTTTTATTGGCGGGCGCCGCACGGCGGCGAATGACGATCGCCGTTCCCAAGCCTCAACAGCCATTGCAGGCAACGGAAAGCGATTCGCGCGGCCGCGAATAGAAGCTGAAGGCCATGGGAATGTTGCCCATGAAACCCGCAAAGGGGGGTGTGTAATTATAATTCACCGAAACCAGGATGGCGCTGGCGCCGTCCGTTGCGGCGATAACTCCCGTCGGCACGACAACCGTACTACCCGTTACCAACGGAGTCCCGTTTTGCGCGCGGCTCCAGGCGACCGTGTCCAGGTGGGTGGTTGCCGAATATGTGATACTCGATATCACGATCCCCGTGCTGGTATCCGCAAATGGATACATGATCGCGTTACCGGAGTTGTAGGCATTCGAGATGTCGGTGCTGGAAACCGAGGTCGTCATGGCTATCAGATCGGAGACGCTGGATGCCAGACTGATGACTTTCTCGCGACATGCCATGACATTGCAGATGTCGATCGTTCCCAGGAGCATGAGGGCCAACACCGGCGCGATGAAGCCGAACTCGATACCGGCCAGCCCCGAGACGGATTTCCACATGCGAGACACCGGCCTCAGCACGATGATCCCGCCACAAAAGGTTCGTTACGGAACGCGGTCGCCGAAGTCATCAGAAATTGTCCGTTCGGCATATTTGCGAGCAACACGCTCATGAACGGTGTCATGATGTTCCAGGGATAGAATGCCCGCACGAGCACAGTGTCGCAGGGATTGCCGGTCACGAATTGCATTACAGCCGTGTTGAGGCTCCCGTTTGCATTCACAACGTTGGTATAGTTCGCTGTGGTGAAACTGCTGTATGCCTCCATGTCCACCTGCAGGTTGGCGTTGCAGCTGGCCGAACTGAGCATTCCGGTCATTTCGCTGCATACCTGGGCTATGTATTGCGCCTTTGTCAGATTTTGCGTCTGGACCTGACCGGTACGCACCATGCGGGCGGTGTCGTTGGCCGCGTTGGTCAGCGTGGAGTTGAAATAATATATCACTCCGGTCTCGACCAGTCCGAACAGGAACAGCGCGAGAATCGGTGTTACGAGCGCGAACTCGATGGCGGCAGAGCCGGCGCGCGCGCCGGCGCCGAAGCTGCCAGCTCGCTGCCTCAGGACTCGCGCAATCGTTCGTATCGGGCTTGACATGCAATCCGTGCGATGTTCAGGCATTAGCGGCATCACGATGCCATCTGACGTTAATCCTGCAAAGCAAATGCTTTTCTTGTGCTAAATACCCCGTTAAGCGACCGGCGCGTGCTCGCGCGTGCCTTAATGGATCGGAAACCGCGTTGGTAAAATTGTGAAGCTAATTCCTGCCGGGTCTGTCAGGGTACATTGCATTTGACAGGTACCGGTAAATGTACATTGGTGAGAGCGTACGTCGTGCGAAGGCAGTGCTGACGGCATTTTTGCAGTCCGGCCGCGCCAATATCGCGATGATCACCGCATTCTGCCTGATCCCGGTTGCCATCGCAGCGGGCGGCGGGGTGGACCTGGCGCGCTCGATGGTCGTACGTTCAAACCTGGCAAGTGCGCTTGATGCTGCCGGTCTCGCCATCGGCGCCACCCCGGGGCTCACCCACGCACAGATGCAGACCCTCGCGCAGCAATATTTTACTGCGAACTATTCGACCGGCACAGCGTTCGGAGTGCCCAATTCCGTCAGCGTCTTGGCCGGTACCAGCGGCAGCGGCAGTGCCATAAATACGGTAACCGTCAGCACAAACGTGCAGATGCCGACCACACTGATGAAACTCATCGGCATCAATACCGTCAACGTCGGTTACACGTCGAAGATCACCTGGGGACAGACAAAACTTTGGGTGTCGCTCGTGCTGGACAACACGCTCTCCATGTGCGAACCGGACACGGCACCCGCCTGCAGCTCGAACAGCAAGATCGGCGCCCTCATTTCGGCTATCACCGGGACGGACGGGAAGAGCGACTCCAACGGACTGCTATATATGCTGAAGACTGCCTCGAACAATCCCGGCGATGTCCAGGTTGCGCTCGTCCCGTTCACCAAGGACGTCAATCTGCCGGCGTCGATTTCCGGACAGGCAAATATGGTCGATTTTACCGATTTTCAGTCCGCGCCGCCGGGCTCCACGCCCGGAAGCACGGTTCATGCCGGATCGGC
Organism: Rhizomicrobium sp.; assembly: GCA_036272695.1. Classification (GTDB taxonomy): domain Bacteria; phylum Pseudomonadota; class Alphaproteobacteria; order Micropepsales; family Micropepsaceae; genus Rhizomicrobium. The sequence goes on from DATAYG010000186.1 coordinate 5,273, forward strand.
TTGCCCGTATGTGTTGAATACCGTCGGATATGAGTGCACCACCGGGGCAACAAACGGCAGCACAGTGGCCACCACGATCCCGGCCACATGTACCGTCAACGGCGTCGGCTACAGCGGCTGCATCTGTCCGAGCATGGATATGGGGGTGAGCGGCGCCAATTATGTCGGCCCCTTATTCCATTTTTATAATGGCTGTTACGATAGCGTCAGCATCGGTTCCGGGCAGTACAGCCATACCTGGCATGCCAATAACGTGTCGACATGGGACAACTGCGTAATGGATCGCGCCCAGAACTACGATATCAGCAATAGTGCGCCGACAGGAATCGCCAGCGAATATCCTGCTGAAAACAATTACTCGTGTCCGTCCGCCGCGTTGATGGGGCTGAACTATAACTGGTCGAACCTGACCAGCGAAGTCAATGCGATGACCCCGAATGGCACGACGAATCAGCCGATCGGTCTGGTCTGGGGCTGGCAGGCGATGAGCCAGGGCGCGCCGTTCAATCCGGGGCCGCTGCCCACCTATACCAGCAGGATCATCATACTCGTGAGCGACGGCTTGAACACGCAGGACCGGTGGTACACTGGCGGTGTAGAGCCTCCGCCGGAATACCTGGCGGAGCAGACGAGCGTGGATGCCCGCATGACGGCGGTTTGCAACGCCGTGAAGGCCGACGGCGTTACGATTTACACGGTCTATGTCGACCTCAACGGGACGCAGGGCAATTCGGCGGTGCTGCAGGCCTGCGCGTCGGATCCAGCCAAGTACTTCGATCTCACAACGGCCGGCCAGATTGTGACGACTCTCAATCAGATCGGTACTCAGATCACGCAGTTGCGCGTAGCCCAGTAAAACCGATTCGATTGCCGGCCGGCCCGGGTAAGTCCGGTTGGCGGCCACGAAGCGATGTTTCAACATGGCGACGACCGGCTCATGAATTGTGTGGAAAGCAGGACGACGCCGACAGCGGAACTCGGTCCAGCGCGGGGATGAGTTTTCCCGCCACGGACGAGAATGTGTACGAAATCCGGACAGCCGAGAAGCCCGCGACATTGCCGCAGTTCGTTTCCTCGGTGGCCGTTATGGCGTTGCTGGGAACGTCCACGCCCCAGGCACTCGCCACTTTCTGGATGTGGGCGACCACCGAGGCCGCGCTGTAGGCGCCTGACGCGTAGCAGGGACTCGACTGCACGCCGATGCATCGCGCACCCTGTGTCGCGCTGTCCTGCAACGCCTCGAGAGTCCAGACGGCGCGGCCGGCTTCAAACGCCGACGTCGTGACCCCGAGAAACGGCACGGCAAGGACGGCAAACTCGATCGCCGCCGTGCCGGCGACGTTCGACCAGAAATTCCTGGACCGGGACTTTTTCATCGCCTTGCTCCCATCCGGTTTCCTGAAACGCGGCCGATCCGTTTCGTCTCGAAACAAATCAGGGGCACGTCCCGCTTGCAGGGCATTTGATGCAAGGTGCGGTCCAGGAGGGCCGCTTCATCCGCCTTACGACGCGGGCAATAAAAGGAGAGTAAAATATCTCTTAAGGGAGTCGCATAAAATTAGTTGGGGGACGGCCGCAGTTCCAGGAGTTCAACCGCGGCCGGACAATTCGAGCCCATGTTCCTTCGCGCGGGCGACTTGTCCTCATGGCCCGCGTCGGCGTGGCGAGTGACGCCGCCGGCCGGGTCCGGAACTGCTTAAGGAGACCGTTTCCGATTCCCTCGCCCGGCTCCCGCCGGCGACGTCGTCCCGGCCCGGAGGAGGGTCTGGAGGGCTGAAACAGTCACGGCCACGCCCGTGGCGCCGTCAACAGCCGTTACAGGCGACCGAGAGCGATTGGCGGGGGCGCGAATAGGAAATGTCGCTCATCTGGATGCCGCCCATGAAGAAATTCCCGATCGGCGGAGTGTAGCTGTAGCTGACCGTAACCAGAATTGCGCTCGCACCATTGGTATTGGCGATCACGCCAGTGGGTATGTTGACGACGGCACCCTGCTGCAGGGGGGTGCCATTTTGCGCGCGGCTCCAGGCGACCGTATCCAGCCCCGTCGCTGACGAATAGGTGACGCTGGATATGACAATCGTCGCCGTCGTGCTCGGGAAGGGATAGAGGATTGCATTGCCGGCGTTGTACGCATTCGAAATGTCCGTGCTGTTGACGGAGGACGCCATCGCTATGACGTCGGAGACGTTTGCCGCCAGATTGGAAAGCTTCTGGTAGCAGGCGAGCACGCTGCAGACCTGAATCGTGCCCAGGAACAACACTGCCAACAACGGGGCGATGAAGGCAAACTCGATACTCGCTACGCCCGAGACCGATCTTCGGATGCGGTGTGCGGAACTCAGCATGACGCCCCCGCTGTATACGGCTCGTTGCGGAAAGCGGATGCCGAGGTAATAAGGAATTTCCCGTTGGGCATGTTTTGCATCAGAGACTTCATGAACGGCGTCATGATCGACCAGGGATAGAAGGCGCGAACCAGAACCGTGTCGCAGGCATTGCCCGTGGTGAACTGCATCGCGCCGACGTTGAGGCTGCCATCGGAATTGATTACATTTGTGTAGTTTGCATTTGTGAAGCTGTTGAACGATTCCATGTCAACCTGCAGGTTGGAATTGCAGGTCATTGCGGAGATCATGCCCGTCATTTCGCTGCAGATCTGCGCAATATATTGGCTTTTCGTCAAATTCTGACTTTGCACCTGCCCGGTGCGAACCAGGCGTGCCGTATCGTCGGCGGCATTGGTCAATGCGGAATTGGCATAATAAATGACACCCGTCTCGATAATCCCGAACAGGAATAGCGCCAGTACCGGCGCCACGATCGCAAATTCAATCGCAGCGGAACCGGAACTCGATGTCGCCCGAAGGCGGGCAGCTCGCCGCTGCAGAAATCCTAGCATTGTAATCACCCGGTCCATTCACGGAGGCTCCGGCAAACCGTCCTCCTGCCGTAGGGCATCTGCCGGACATCGCCAATTACATATATCTCAACTGTTGAAGCGCCGCTTAACGCATTCCGACCGATTGATTTTGGTGTGTAAGCTACGCGTCAACCGTCTCCGCAATGTTTGGGTGAAACGCGGGACATTGTCGTCATGATAGGCTGCGTGCTCTGAGGCTTCACGCATGTCTGGCGATGCTTTACGTAATTTGGCGGGACTGCTTGCCGCGCTGCGACGCTCGTGCCGCGCCAATGTGGCCATGGTTTTCGCTTTGTGTGCGATTCCTATCGCAATTGCTGCAGGCGGGGGCGTCGATCTGGCGCGATCGATGGTGGTTCGCTCCGATCTGGCCAATGCGCTTGACGCGGCGGGTCTCGCAGTCGGCGCCACGCCCGGACTGACGCAAGGCCAGATGCAGACGCTCGCACAGCAATATTTCAGCGCCAACTACAAAGTGAATTCGGGATTCGGAGTACCGAGCGCCGTCACCGTGGTCACAAGTACCACCGGCTCCGGCAGTGCAATCAACACGGTAACGGTTGCCGACAATGTGGCGATGCCCACCACGCTCATGAGCCTGGCAGGGATCCACTCGATAAATGTGGCATATTCCTCGAAAGTCACCTGGGGGCAGACGAAACTGTGGGTTTCTCTCGTGCTCGACAATACGCTCTCCATGGCGGAGACCGACGGT
>DATAYG010000187.1:0-8907 GCA_036272695.1 Rhizomicrobium sp.
CCGCTGATCAGCCGCACCTGCTGCACATCGCCGTAGCGGACGACGACATGGCCGCCACCCTCGAGTTCGACCGAATCGAAATGCGGAACGGATACAACGCTCTGCGCCCGGGCCGGAGCAGATACAAGAATCGCACAAAGAACAACGGAGGCTGGTGTGATCTTCATGGCGTCACCAAACAGGATTCCAGGCCAAATTAGCGCAACCTCACTAGTTTAACCGCATGAGGATTTCGGTGGTCCTCCCCGGTTTTGCACTCATGGGTCTATTCCTCGGTCTTCCCTTGACGGAACTGTCCGGCGGCGGACGCGTTGCCCGTCAAGGACAGGAGACTACGCAAATGGCGAAGACCAGCCCGCGACAGAGAAAATCCATCGGCCGTGTGATGCATGAGTACAAGCATGGCGAGCTGAAGCGGAGCCGCGGCGGCAAGGGCGGCAAGGTCAAGAGCCGCAAGCAAGCCATCGCCATCGCGCTGCACGAGGGCGGCGCCTCGAAATCCCAGAGCGAATCAAAGAAGCGCAAGGCGGCGAGCAAATCGCGGCGGAAGGAATCGCAAGGCCGGACCTATCAGCAGCGCTCGGAAGGAAAGTCGCATGTCGGCGCGCGCGGACGGGCCGAGAGCAGCCGGGCCGTGGGTGGAAAGAACGCGACGCGCACGACCAAGCGCGGCCGGAAAACTGCCGCGCACCGCCAGAAATCCACGCCAAGCCGCAAGACGGCGCGGAAATCGCATCGTTAGGGGGCGTGCCTGGTACCAATTCCCGTTGCGAGACTATTCCTGGTGATCTCGGCAGCAGCGCTCAGGCGCGGATTCGGACGGGGACTGCCTTGCTGGCGGGCGTCTTCGATTGCTGGTCATGGTACCAGAGCGGCACAAGCGGATTCATCTCGGGATAGTAGGCGCCGACACAGCCGTCGGGAAGCGCGAAAGGCGTGACCGTCAATCCGTCCACTTCGCGGTGCACGCCGTCGTCCGCGTCGCCCACCAGCGAAACGATCTGTCCTTCCTGTAGTCCCGCACGGCGGATTTCTTCAGGATTGATCAGCAGCACATCGCGCGTGCCCTCGATGCCGCGCAGGCGGTCGCTGTAGCCATAGATCGTGGTATTGAACTGGTCGTTGCTGCGCAAAGTGATCAGCCGATAGCGTCCTCGCGCCTCCGCCACTCCTATCGCGGATAACATCGCGGGCGTGGTAAACTGCGCCTTGCCGCTTTCGGTCTTCCAGATGCGCTCGCGCGCGGAATTGCCACGATAAAAGCCGCCCGGCGTGAACAGATGTTTGTTGAAATCGCGGAACATCTCCGGATAGGTTTGCTCTATCAAGTCGCGGACCTTGCCATAGTCGCCCACCCATTCATCCCATTTTACATGCGGGTTGGGCGCCAGCGTTGCTTTTGCGAGACCGGCGACGATAGCGAGTTCCGATAACAAATGCTCGCTGGCTGGCTTGTGCGTGCCGACCGAGCCATGGATGCAGCTGAGACTATCTTCCACCGTCACGGTCTGCGGGCCGCCTGCTTGTACATCCTGTTCCGAGCGGCCAAGGCAGGGCAGGAGGTAAGCAACCTCGCCATTCACCAGATGGCTGCGGTTGAGCTTCGTTGCGATCTGGACGGTGAGGCGCATCTTTGTCCACGCCTCCTCCATCGCTGCCCGCTCGGGAATCGCGCGCACGAAATTACCGCCGAGACCGATAAAGGCTTTCACCTTGCCCGCGCGCAGCGCCTCGCAGACCTCCACCGTGTTCATGCCCTTTTCGCGCGGCGGCTCGAAGCCGAACATATCCTTGAGCCGGTCGAGCGGCACGAGTTCGGGCTTTTCGCTGATACCGACGGTGCGCTGACCCTGGACGTTGGAGTGGCCGCGCACCGGAGAAATGCCGGCACCCTCGCGGCCGATATTGCCCTTCATGAACAACAGATTGACGAACATTCCGATGTTCTCGAAACCGTGCACATGCTGCGTCAGCCCCATGCCATAGATGCCGATCACGCGCTGCGCATCGACATAAACCCGTGCCGCGTCGTGCAGCGCTGCACGCGCGAGCCCAGATTCCCGTTCGATTTCCTCCCAGGAAATCGCGCGGACCTTGGCTGCAAATTCTTCGAAGCCGGTGGTGTGGCTTCCGATGAAATCGCGGTCGAGCACGTGCTTGTTCTGTCCCGCGACGAGCGCGTCTTCGGCTTCAAGCACGCATTTGCACAGGCCCATCAGCGCCGCGATATCGCCGCCCGCCTTTACCTGGTGATACTGGCAGGAGATCTGCGTTTCGCGGCCGGTGAGCATTTCAACCGGATGCTGCGGATTGACGAATACTTCCAATCCCTTTTCGCGCACGGGATTGAAGGTGACGATCTTCACGCCGCGGCGCACGCAATCCTGCAGATCGTGCAGGAAACGCGGGCTGTTCGAGCCCGTATTCTGCCCGAAAAAGAATATTGCGTCGCAAAGTTTGAAATCGCTCACGACGACGGTACCGACCGACGCGCCGATCAATTTCCTGAGCGCGACCGAGGTCGTCTCGTGGCACATGTTGGAGCTGTCGGGGAGATTGTTGTGGCCATAGAGTCGCGCGAAGAGCGCATAGAGATACGAAGTCTCGAGGCTGGCGCGGCCCGAGGCATAGAAAACAGTGCTCTTCGGATCGAGCCGCGTCAGTTCGGTGCCGATCGCAGCAAACGCCTCCTCCCAGGAACAAACAACATACTTGTCGCTTTCCGGGTCATAGCGGAGCGGATGTGTGAGCCGGCCCTGCTGCTCGAGATCGTAATCCTTCCAGCCACGCAAGTCACTGACGGTATGCTTTGCAAAGAAGTCCGGCGCGCAGCGGCGCGTCGTCAGCTCCCACAGCGTGGCCTTGGCGCCGTTTTCGCAGAACTCGAACGGATGATGTTCGGCGGGCTTCGTCCAGGCGCAGGACACGCACATGAAGCCCCCCGGCTTATTCTGTCGCATGAGCGTGCCGAGCACCTCAGGCGTATCGAGTTCCGCGCCGAATATCCGTCCGATCCCGCGCAGCGATCCCCAGCCACCAGCCGGGCCCTCATAATGCACCGTCTCGTCCTTGTGGTCTTCGCCGGCCATGAGAGGCACCTCGGGAATCCTGCGTAAATTCGGAATGCCTGCGGTTCGGCTTCGTTCCGGCAAGGGCAGCCGGTTGTGCCACGATGAGGATGCCATATCGTGCTGCCGAGGGGAGCCGCCCAAGCGACAGGCGAGCGCCAGGAGCTGAAATGATCGAGCTTGTCATTCCCGCGCGCAAAAAGGATCTCGGCCGATTCGAGGTCGGTCGCGTGCTGCCATTTCCGCAGCGGCGGATGGTCGGACCCTTCATATTTCTCGACCACATGGGCCCGGCGGATTTCGCAGCGGGACACGGCATCGATGTCCGCCCGCATCCCCATATCGGGCTCGCGACCGTCACCTATCTCTTCGACGGCGAAATCCTGCATCGCGACAGCCTGGGTTCCGCGCAGCCAATCCGGCCCGGCGAGGTGAACTGGATGACGGCCGGACGAGGCATCGTGCATTCGGAGCGCACCGACGCCGCCCTGCGCAGCAAGCCGAACCGGATTCACGGAATGCAAAGCTGGGTGGCGTTGCCGCTCGAAGCGGAGGAAACCGAACCCTCATTCTCGCATTATGCGGCCGGAGATCTGCCCAAATTTGAAGCCCAAGGGGTGCATGGCACGCTGATCGCGGGGACGGCTTATGGCCTGAAAAGCAAGATCACGACGTTTTCACCAATGTTCTATGTTTATCTCGATCTGGCGCCCGGTGCGCGAATCGATCTTCCGCCGGAGCATGACGAGCGTGCCGCCTACGTCGTCGGCGGGTGCCTGGAGACGGGTGGCCGGGCTTACGAAGCGGGAAATTTGCTTGTATTCGCGGGAAGTAATGGACCGACTATTGCCGCCGAATCGCCCGTGCGCGTGATGCTGCTTGGCGGCGCGAGCGTCGGCCCGCGGCACATCTGGTGGAATCTGGTCTCTTCGAGCCGTGAGCGGATGGAAGCGGCCAAGGCCGACTGGCGTGCAGGACGGATGAAATTGCCGCCTGGCGACGATCAGGAATTCATTCCTCTGCCTGACGACCCTCCTCCAACCGATCCTATGTGAATCCTGCCACCCATGCGGCGGGAACCCAAGGCCGCCGCATCTCATTTTATTTCCGGTCGCGGGGCTGTCACGAAGGAGATAGCAATGAAGCACCTTTGGATCGCAGGAGTTGCAGCAGCGGGTATCCTTGCCGGCTTCCAGGCCATGGCCCAGGACGAGGCTCCACCGCCGGGCATGTCGCAGGAAACCACAACCACCACCACCTGGACGGTGAAGCCCGAAGAGCGGACCGTCATCCACGATTACGTTGTAAAGGAGAAGGTCAGGCCCGCGCCCATCCGCGAAGAAGTGACGGTCGGGGCTGCGGTGCCGGCGGATGTCGAACTGCAGCCGGTGCCGGAGGAGATCTATACCCGCGTGCCGGAAGCCCGGCGCTACGAAATGTTCGACTGGGACGGTCGTGTCGTGTTCGTCGATCCCGACTCCCGAAAAATCGTGCAGATCGTGGATTGATAGCAATCGCAGCCGAATTATCCCGGCAGCCCGGCCGCAAGGCCGGGCTGCCGCCGGTCGCAGAAAACGCAAGTCGTCCGGACCGGATAAAAAAAGCCCCCACACCTTTCGGCATGGGGGCTTTGAAATTCTGACTTGTTTCGACCCCTACGGTCTGGCAGGCGTGAATTTGGCCGGCCGCGAATTCACGACACCGGCGCCGTTGCCCGGGCATCCCGTCTTCTGCATGCAGTAGACGAAATTGCCGGCGCTGCCCGAAGCTGTGATCACGTTGCTGTTGTTGATGTTCCAGACCTGCGTTTGCGTGGATCCCGGCGGGTCGAGGTTCGTGTACTTGCCGGTGTTGACCGTATAGTAGAAGCCATGAATGGTGCCACTCGCATCTTGCCACTGGCCAACCACAATGCCGTTGTCGTTCATCCCTTCGACGACCGTGTATTGGGCGCTGGGATAATCGATAAGCGTTGGTTTCTTTGACCCGGCCATGTTCAAGAAGCCCCGCTGCAAACCAGTGGTCGGATCGTAATACCAGCCGCCGATATCTCCGGCTGTATCGATCGCGCGGCCTGCATAACCCCCATTTTTGGCCTTGAGCGTGAATACTTTCGTGACTTTCGCGTTCTTGCCGATATAACCCTCGAACAAGCTGGTCTTTACGTCCGTGAAATCGCCCACGAAATTACCCGCACTGTTTATGCCCTGGGCAACTTGGTCGATATCATGTCCGGCCCTCGTGACCGGCGACAGCGTGCCCTTGGGATTGCGCTCCCACGGCGCAAATGCGCCCGCATCGAACCCCGTGACGTAGCCCTTGTCGTTCATGGCGCGCGGCTGCGTGTCACCATCGGGATCATCGAAGCTCGCGTACTTGTCTCCGGCAAAGTCTCCGACGAATCCATGCACGGCACCGCTCGTGTCCGTGTACTGTCCGCTGATGTTGTTCGAGTCGTCGATGCCGAAGAGCGTCATCGCCGTACTGTTCTGGATGTTATTGACCGGCACCCAGGTGCCGCCCTTGGCAAGCGCCGGCGATGCAGCCATCAGCAGACTGGCTGCTGCCACCGCAGTCAACAATGAATTGCGCATTCTGTGTTCTCCCCGCAGGTTGAAATGAAATTACCGGAATGAAATCACCCGCCCTCTCCGGAGTCAACGGGCCGCCCCCGCTCCGGCGTGCCAGAGGCTGCGAATCGGGCAGGGATTCCGACCCATGGAGGATCACAAAGCCGGGAGCATGGCGCTTGTCCTTATTGCCGATAAGATGCGCGGTACACCCTTTTCCTCAACGCCCTGCGGCCCGATATTCGGGTCATGTGGAGGCCGGACCGGAACTCTTTCCATTTGCCCGCGACGATCGCGCGGCATGCACGGATCGTCGAAGAGGGCTTCTGGAGCAAGCTTCTGAAGATGGCCGGACGAATTCCCTTCGCCGAGGATCTCGCGGCTGCGTATTTCTGCGTTATCGATCCGGCAACCCCGGGGCGCGTGCGCGGTGTCCTGCTCGCGGCGCTTGCGTGGTTCGTGCTGCCGGCCGCGGTGGTGCCGGAATTCGTCGTCATCCTGGGTTTCACGAATGAGATTGCCGTTACCGCGATCGCGGTGCGCATGATCCGCAAGCACCTCAAGGAACAGCATTATGTGCGTGCCCGCGCGGCTCTCGGCATTCCCGAACCGCCCCTGGAAGCATGAATATCCGATACGACACTGGCGAGGCATGCATGACATTCCGGAATCTGGACGAAGACCGGCCGCATTTCGTCAGCCATCTCGAATGTTCGGCTACGGCGGAGCGCCATGAAGCCGGGAAGGTTCAGGGGCTGTCGCGTGCGGGAAAACCGCTGCTCGTGCGCTATGTGCTTGACGGCGTCAGAACCGCGCTGACGAAAGACGTGCTGGCCGCGCGCCCACCGGATTTGTGGCGCTACCGCGAACTTCTTCCGGTCCGCAGCGCGGAGAACATCGTCAGCCTGGGAGAAAATATGACGCCGCTTATCCGCATCCGTGGCGGCAGAGGCGGAGAACTGCTTGTCAAGGATGAAGGCCGTTTGCCGACCGGCTCCTTCAAGGCGCGCGGCATCGCGCTCGCCGTCTCGATGGCGAAGGAATTCGGCATCACCCATGTCGCCATGCCGACAAACGGCAATGCGGGCGCGGCGCTCGCCGCCTATGGCAGCCGTGCGGGAATGCGCACCACCGTTTTCTGTCCGGAAGATACGCCGGAAATCAATGTCCGCGAGATTGCGGCACAAGGCGCAAAAGTCTGGCGCGTCAACGGCCTGATCGACCAATGCGGCAGGCTCGTTGCCGCCGGCCGTGAAAAGCTCGGCTGGTTCGACATGTCGACCCTGAAGGAGCCCTATCGGATCGAGGGCAAGAAGACGATGGGGCTCGAACTCGCCGAACAGCTCGGCTGGGACGTGCCCGACGTCATCTTCTATCCCACCGGCGGCGGCACGGGCCTGATCGGCATGTGGAAGGCCTTTGCCGAACTCGAGGCAATCGGCTTCATCGGCGCCAAGCGGCCGCGCATGGTGGCCGTCCAGGCATCCGGCTGCGCGCCGATCGTGCGGGCCTTCGAGAACGGGGCTACACATGCCGCGCGGTGGGAAAACGCGCAGACCATCGCCTCCGGGATCAGAGTGCCGTCTGCAATCGGCGATTTCCTCATTCTGGCCGCCGTGCGCGACAGCGGCGGTTACGCAATGGCGGTCGACGATGCCGAGATCGAAGAGAGTCTGGGCGAAGTTGCCCATGAGGACGGCCTGCTTCTTTGCCCGGAGGGGGCGGCAACACATGCGGCATGGCGCAAATCGCTTCGCGAGGGCCGGATCGGCGCGCAGGACAGAGTTGTGCTCTTCAATTGCGCATCCGGGCTCAAATATCCCTTGCCGCCAGCCGAACGGCGGCTTGACCTGAACGGCGCAATCGACTTCACAATTTTGTAGTTCGGGGAGCGGCGATGACATCGGTTCCTGGAGCAGGACCGTGAGCGTTGACGGCCGGTACGTGGCGAGCTGGCTCGTAAGCGCGCTCGCCATCCTTGCCATTCTCGTTCTCGGCCGCCCGCTTCTCGCCCCCCTCGCCTTTGCCGTGCTGATCTGGGCGATCTTGAATGCGCTGACAGAGGCGCTGCGGCGCATTCATCTGCCGCCCGTGCTTGCCTGGGCTGGATCGCTGTTCCTGATCGCGGGCGGGCTTTATCTCTTCATACGCATATTGGGGACCCAGGCGGATGCGGTTGCGGCGGAGGCGCCGCAATATTTCGCCAAACTCGACCACCTGGAGAGGTCTGCCGAGAGCTTTCTACACCTCGGCCACACCAAATTCACCGATGTGATCAGCCCCTCGAATATTGCAGGCATGGTGGGCCAGATCGCCACCTCCGCCGGCTCGTTTCTTTTCACCCTGCTGATCGTGATCGTCTATGTCGGCTTCCTGCTGGCGGAACAGGCGCAGCTTCCCGACAAGCTCGCGCGGCTGCAGACGGACCAAAGCCGGCGCGACGAGACCGGGAAGGTCATTCAGACGATCGCCCGCCAGGTTCAGGCCTATCTTGGCGTGTGCACGTTTCTAAGCGCCGTCATGGCGCTTGGCACCTATGTGCTGCTTCTCCTGATGGGTGTCAGCTTCGCGGCATTCTGGGCGCTGGTGTTGTTTCTTGCGACCTATATTCCGACGATCGGCGCGGCGGCCGTTCTGCTCCCGGCGCTGATGGCGCTCCTGCAATTCGGCACCTTCGCGCATTTCCTGATTATCGTCATAATTCTCGGCGCGTTGCACTTCGTGCTCGCCAACATTGTGAGCACGATCCTGCTTGGGCGGACGCTCGATCTCAGCCCATTTGGCATCATCCTGGCACTGAGCTTCTGGGGCCTGATCTGGGGCGTGGCCGGCCTGTTTCTCGCTGTCCCGATCACGGGCGCATTCGCGATCGTCTGCCGGCATATCGACGGATTGAACTGGATCGCGATCGCGCTCGCAGGCCCGGAAAAGAAACCGAAACCCAAACGCGGCAGCGCCCGGCAGCGCGACCCGCACTGACAGGAAAGAGCGCAGCGGTCCCGCTGCGCTCTTTTCCTCCTGCGCCGTCAGACGGCTTCCTTCAGGTCCTTCGAGGCGCGGAACGAAACCTTCTTGCTCGCCTTGATCTTGATCTGCTCGCCGGTGGCGGGATTGCGGCCCATGCGTGCGGCGCGTTTGCGCACGGAAAGGATGCCGAGCCCGGTAAGACGGATGCGCGATCCCTTCTTAAGCTGCTTGGTAATTACGCCGACGAAATCATCGAGAAACGCGCCCGCAGCTTTGTTGGAAAGCTCGTGCTTCTTCGCCAG